>CAJUKP010000019.1 GCA_910587165.1 uncultured Duncaniella sp. | reverse complement strand
CCAACGACCCCCTGATTAACAGTCAGGTGCTCTAACCAACTGAGCTACTGAAGCGGGTTTTTTGTTTTGCGTTGCAAAAGTAGTGTATTTTTTTGAACTGTGCAAGAGTTTTATCAGAAAAAATGAAAAAAGCTTTTGAAAAGTAGGCGGAATAGGTGAGGGATGGTGCGTCGGGCCAATTTACGGTTGTCCCGGCCCCGGCAGGAGGTTGGTTTTAAACTAACTCTTTTTTGTTATTTGTATTATTTATGCTAAATTTGCAGTCTATGAGACTTGTTATACAGCGAGTGGGCCGGGCGTCGGTCAGTATAGGCGGCGAGTGTCACAGCGCGATAGGCAGCGGGCTTATGGTGCTTGTGGGGGTCGCCACGGGCGATACTGCCGACGATGCGCGGTGGCTCGCGGCCAAGACAGTGGCCATGCGCATATTTCCTGACGACGCCGGGGTGATGAACCGTTCGGTGGCCGATGCCGGCGGCGAGATACTCGCTGTCAGCCAGTTCACGCTCAATGCCTCCACCCGCAAGGGCAACCGTCCGAGCTATATCCATGCTGCGGGTCATGAGGTGGCTGTGCCGCTCTACGAGCTTTACTGCGAGGAGTGTTCCCGCCTGCTCGGACGGGAGACGGCGCGCGGAGTTTTCGGCGCCGATATGCAGGTTGAGCTTGTGAACGATGGCCCGGTCACTATTGTTATAGATTCAAGACTACGTGAATAATACAGAACCTGACATACCATCCGTCGAGACGCTCGGAGAGCTTCAGCGCGCTGTCCATGGCTGGATCACCACTGTGGGCCACGGCTATTTCTCTCCGCTCACCAATGCGGTGATCCTTGCCGAGGAGACCGGCGAGGTGGCCCGCGTGATGGCCCGCACTTACGGCGACCAGAAGCCCAAGCCCGGCGACAAGACCGGGACGGATGCCCTGGCCGACGAACTGGCCGACCTTGTGTGGGTGGCGGCCGCCATCGCCAACCAGACAGGTGTGGATCTCACCGAGGCTGTCAGAAGGAATATCGTGAAGAAATATACCCGCGACCGGCGGCGGTTTGAACCCCCTGCCGGGACGAGGGAAGAGATATAATCATCTTAACCAAATTGTCCCATGGATAAATACAATCAGGCTATCGCCGACTGCGGCGTCACCACCGACGATGCTGTGGTGGCAGCAAAAGTGAATGAGATACTTGAGAAACATCTCGAGGAAAACCGTCGTCCCGAAGTGCTCCGCCAGTGCTTCAACTCCATAGATCTCACCACATTGAAGACTACCGACTCACAGCGGTCGGTGGCCGATTTCGTGGAGCGTGTGAATGCCTTCGAGCATGAGCATCCCGACCTCCCCCCGGTGGCCGCCATCTGTGTCTACCCCAATTTCGTGCCTATCGTCCGCACTGTGCTCGACGTGAGCGAGGTCGACATCGCCGCCGTGGCCGGATGCTTCCCCTCGGCCCAGAGCTTCATCGAGGTCAAGGTGGCCGAGATCGGTCTGGCTGTCGAGGCCGGGGCCGACGAGATCGACGTGGTGCTCCCGCTCGGAGATTTCTTTGACAAGGACTATGAGGAGGTGTGCGACCAGCTCACCGAGATGAAACACTCGTGCCGCGAGGCCATCTGCAAGGTGATACTCGAGACCGGCGCCCTCAAGACCGCCGAGAATATCCGCAATGCCTCGGTGCTCGCCCTCTACTCGGGAGCCGATTTCCTCAAGACCTCGACCGGCAAGGAAAATCCCGGAGCATCGCTCGAGGCGGCTTACATCATGTGTGAGTGCATCAGGGAATACTATGAGAAGACCGGCCGCATGGTGGGCTTCAAGGTAGCCGGCGGAGTGGCCACCACCGAGGAGGCACTCAAGTACTACACCGTGGTGCGCGAGGTGCTCGGCGAGAAGTGGGTGCAGACCAACGAGTATTTCCGCATCGGAGCCTCGCGCCTGGCCAACAATCTGCTGGGCGACATCCTCGGAACCGAGACCAAGTTCTTCTAAGATAAAATCACAATGTGGGCCCGTCATGATTCCCTGAGTCATGATAGGCCCGCATTCACCAGACAATCACCGTTTATGCAATACTGGATAGTAATCAACAATGAGCAGCGTGGGCCCTTCACCACCGATCAGCTCAGGATATTCCCCGAGTTCGGCCCCTCTACCCCGATATGGCGCCGTGGTCTGGCCGACTGGACCACTGCCGGACAGCTCCCCGAGGCCGCCGAGATATTCGGACACCGGCCCGTGGCAGGTCCCGCTCCGTCGCCGGTGGTCGAGATTCAGGAAGTCCGTCAGGACAGCCCCGTCATGGCCGCCTCCACACCGCGGCCGGCCCCTGCGCCTGATCCCTCGGGAGAGCGTCCCGAGATGCCCCCCACTTATCTGCTCTGGGCCATACTGTCCACCATCTGCTGCTGCCTTGTCACCGGCATCGTGGCCTGCTACTATGCCTCGAAGGTGTCGCCGCTCTTCAACCGCGGTGATTTCGAAGGGGCACGTAAGGCATCCGAGAAGGCCGGATGGTGGGTTGTGATCACCTTTGTGGCCGGTCTGATCTGGACACCCTTCTATACACTCTACACCCTGCTCTCCGCCTCCGTGTGACCTCCCCCAGGCCCTTATATATAATAGGTGTGGCGGTGGCGGCAGTGCTTGCCGCGGTCTATTTCATGTTTGACCCGGCCGGCTCCGGATGGTTTCCGAGATGTCCGTTCCTCACCCTCACGGGGCTCCAGTGTCCCGGGTGCGGGTCACAGCGGGCCATCCACGCCCTGCTGCGCGGCGACATTGCCGGGGCCTGGCGGCTGAACGCCCTTCTGCTCATCGAGCTTCCGTTCATGGGGCTCCTGGCCGTGGCGTGGATCATGCGTCGCCGCCGGCCGCGTCTCAGGGCCATACTGAATTCAGGACCTCTCATCCTCACCGTCACCACAATCATAATTATCTGGACGATAGTAAGAAACATCGCGCATATATGAACCAAACCAATCTCACACGCGGCATTTCGCTGAGAGTCATTCTTTTTCTTGTGTCAGTGGCGTTGCTGGTATATTTTCTGCCGCGCACCGATAAGAACCACTTTGTCTACGAGGTGAACCGCCCATGGAAATATGCACTTCTGACAGCACCGTTTGACATCCCCGTGCATCTCGACTCGGTGAGTGCCGCGAAGGTCAAAGACTCGATAGACGCCAATTTCGAGCCCGTGTTCAAGCGCGATCTCGCGATGGAGAAGACCATGATCTCCGACTATACCACGCGGCTCAATTCGGCGCGTGACCTCTCCATCACTCCCGGGCAGAAGAATCAGATCATCAAGGCCATACGCCAGATATATGAGAACGGTATAGTGAGCGGCGACACCTACGCCCGCATAGTGGCGGGGGATATGCCTGCGGTGAGGTTTGTCCACGACAACGTGGCCATATCCATCCCCACCGACCGCTATCTCTCGGCCTTCAAGGCCTACGAGCATCTCGACTCCCTGTTCAAGGACAAGGAGATCCGCTCGGCACTCTCGACCACCCGTCTCTCGGAGCTTCTGCAGCCCAACATCTCTCTCGACACTGTCACCACCAAGCGTCTGCTCGACGAGAGCTACATGAAAGCGATGGCCCCGATCGACGTCAAGCAGCAGGGGGAGAGAATCGTGGACGAGGGTGAGCTTGTCACCCCCATGATAGCCACCATACTCGACACCTACGAGGAGATGTCGGAGGAGCGCAATGCGGGCCATCTCACCCAGCACCACTATCCCATGGCCGGACAGACCCTGTATCTCATCATTCTTCTCGGCTCGCTCTACGGCTACCTCTATTTCTTCCGGCCGAAATTCTTCTATGACGACCGCACCACCATATTCCTCATGTCGTTCGTGGTGGTGTTCTCCCTCTTCGCGTTCGCCATGGAGGCCGGATTCAGGCTCGGGCTCTATATTGTGCCTTTCACCATGGTGCCCATCATGATAGTGGTGTTCCTCGACTCCCGCACGGCCTACTTCTGCCATCTCGTTGTGGTGCTTCTGTGTGCCCTCGTGGCTGCTTCACCGCTCGAATTCGTGTTCATGCAGTTTGTGGCCGGCATAGTGGCCATCGACTCGCTCAAGGATCTCTCGCGGCGTAGCCAGCTGCTGCGCACGGCCGGGCTGATCTTCGTGGCCTATTCGCTCTGCTATGTCTCGGTGGAGGTGATGCAGACCGGCACACTGGCCGATGCCGAGCCTAAGGTGTTCGGATCGCTTGCGGTCAACGCCATCCTCATCTCGTTCAGCTATGTGCTCATGTTCCTGCTCGAGAGGGTGTTCGGATTCACGTCGCGCGTCACGCTCGTTGAGCTTGCCGACACCAACAATCCGCTCCTGCGCGAGCTGTCCGAGAAGTGTCCCGGCACATTCAACCATTCCATGGCCGTGAGCAATCTCGCATCAGCCGCGGCTGTGAGGATCGGGGCCAATGTGCAGCTTGTCCGCACCGGTGCGCTCTATCATGACATCGGCAAGATCAAGAATCCCGCCTTCTTCACCGAGAACCAGCACGGAGTCAACCCCCACGACGTGCTTGACCCGATGCAGAGCGCGAGGATTGTCACCGACCATGTGCGCGACGGTCTCGCGATGGCCGAGAAAGCCAAGCTCCCTGTGGCCATACGCAATTTCATAGCCGAGCACCACGGAGCCGGCAAGGCGCGCTATTTCTACAACACATACGCCAACGCCCATCCCGGTGAGCCTGTCGACGATCGTCCCTTCACATATCCCGGTCCCGATCCTCAGAGCCGTGAGACCTCCCTGCTCATGATGGCCGATGCCATCGAGGCCGCATCGCGCTCCATGACCGATCACTCGCCCGAGGCCATCTCGGCGCTTGTCAACAAGATCATAGACGGACAGATAGCCGAGGGGCTCCATAATCAGTCGCCCATCTCATTCCGCGATGTCAACCTCATCAAGGATTCATTCATACAGCGCCTGCGCACCATGTATCACTCCCGCATCTCGTATCCGGAGCTGAAACAGCAGCCTCAACAGCCCCAACAGCCTGACAATGATATAAAAACCACATAAAAACCATTACCTATCATGCGTAGAATAGCTATTCCGCTTGTCGCCGCGGCCATCTCGGCGGCCACAGCCGGAGCCTACACTCCGGTCACTCTCCCGGTGATTCCCCCCGATCCGCAACTCGAGGCCAAGGTGGCTTCCAAGGTCGCATCCATGACCCTTGAGGAGAAAATAGGACAGATGACCCAGCTGCAGGTCGACATACTCGGGTCTGTCGACTCAAAAGGTGAGTTTCATCTCTCGCAGGCGAAGGCCGACACTGTGATAGGTATCTACAAAGTGGGATCGTTTCTCAATACACCGGGCGGAGTGGTGCAGACCGCCGCACAGTGGGACGCGATCATAGCCGGCATACAGGAAGCCTCGATGAGACTCATCGGGATCCCGACAATCTACGGCCTGGACCAGAATCATGGGGCCACATATACGGCCGACGGCATATTTTTCCCTCAGAATCTCAACGTGGCCGCCACGTTTGACACCTCGCTGGCCCGCCGGGCTGCCGAGATAACCGCTTACGAGACCCGCGCATCCAACTGCCCGTGGACTTTCTCGCCGACCCTCGATCTGGCACGCGATCCCCGCTGGCCACGTTTCTATGAGAACTATGGCGAGGACCCGCTTGTCAATGCCCTGATGGGTGCGGCGGCCGTGAAGGGTTTTCAAGGTGATGATCCGAACCATGTGGACTCCGACCATATAGCCGTGTCGGTGAAACACTATATGGGCTACGGTGTCCCCTACTCGGGCAAGGACCGCACTCCGGCCTACATCTCTCCCTCCGATCTGCGCGAGAAGCATTTCGCGCCCTATCTGGAGACAATAAAGAACGGTGCGCTCACCGTGATGGTCAATTCCTCGTCCATCAACGGTGTACCCGTCCATGCCAACGCCGAGCTGCTCACCGGCTGGCTCAAGAACGACCTGCAGTGGGACGGACTGATTGTGACCGACTGGGCCGACATCAATAATCTATATACCCGTGAGAAGGTGGCCAAAGATAAGAAAGATGCCATCCGGATGGCCATAAATGCCGGCATCGACATGGCCATGGAGCCTTACAGCACCGATTATTGCACTCTCCTCAAGGAACTGGTGGGCGAGGGTCTCGTGCCTGTGAGCCGTATTGACGATGCCGCCTCGCGTGTGATCCGTCTCAAATACCGTCTCGGACTCTTCGACCGCCCCGACACATATCTCAAGGACTATCCCAAATTTGCCTCGGCTGAGTTCCGCGAGGCCGCGCTCAGGTCGGCCACCGAGTCGATGGTACTCCTGAAGAACGACGGCGACATCCTCCCGCTCCGCCGGGGGACGAGAATACTCGTCACCGGACCCAACGCCAACGCCATGCGCTGTCTCAACGGCGGATGGAGCTATACATGGCAGGGACATCTCGCCGATGACTATGCCGGAGACTACAACACCATATTCGAGGCACTGCAGCATAAATTCGGGAAAACCAACGTCACCCTCATGCCGACCGTCGACTATATGGCTCCCCCGGCGTCATGGACCGACGAGCAGGTGCGCCCCTTCGGCGATGCCGTGGCCGCCGCCAAGGACTATGATGTCATAGTGGCCTGCATAGGCGAGAACTCCTATTGCGAGACCCCGGGCAATCTCACCGACCTGCATCTGTCGGTCAACCAGCGTGATATGGTCAAGGCCCTCGCCAAGTCCGGAAAACCGGTGATATTGATTCTCAACGAGGGGCGTCCGCGCATCATCGCCGATATAGAACCTCTGGCTCAGGCGGTGGTCGACATCATGCTCCCGGGCAACTTCGGCGGCGACGCCCTTGCCTCGCTTCTCGCCGGCGATTCCAACTTCTCCGGACGCCTTCCCTTCACATATCCCCGCGAGATCAATTCGCTTGTGACCTACGACTACAAGACCTCCGAGGAGGTGGGGCGTATGGAGGGAGCATACGACTACGATGCCCGCGTCAATGTGCAGTGGCCTTTCGGCTATGGCAAAAGCTATACCACGTTTGAATATTCACAGCTCACGGTTGACAGGAAGGAGTTCAACGCCTCCGACGTGCTGAAGGTGTCGGTGCTTGTCACCAACACCGGCAAGGTTGACGGAAAGGATGCCGTGCTGCTCTACTCGTCTGATCCGGTGGCCTCCGTGGTGTCTGACAACAAGCGGCTCCGTGCTTTCTCCAAGCTCGCGCTCATGCCCGGCGAGACACGCAAGGTCGAGTTCCACATCCCCGCCACCGATCTCGCGTTTGTGGGAGCCGATGGCCTGTGGCGCCTCGAGGAGGGTGATTTCCTGCTCCGGGTAGGCTCTCTCGAGCTCCCCGTGCGATGCACATCCACCACCACATGGTCACGACCTAATATCTGACAGCACCCATGCGCAACCATCTGATACTCATATCGCTCCTTTTCGCGGCTCTGACCTCCCACGCCATTTCGCCCACGTGGGCCGTCGATTTTGAATCGGTGTTCGACAATTCGGAGGGAGATGCCTCCTATTCCGACTCCAAGACGTGGTTTTTCACCCGCCTCTCGCCCGAGGTGGGACTTCGGCTCTCATCCGAGAGCCGCATAGCCGGAGGAGTGGTATGGTTTCAGCCGATAGGTTGCGAATGGGATGGCCACCGCGTCTCCCCGACGCTCTACTACAGGTTCGAGTCACCCTCATGGAAATTCTCCGGCGGTATGTTTCCGCGCACTCAGCTCCGTGAGCAACTGCCGGGATTCCTGTGGAGTGATTCGCTTGACTATTGCCAGGCGAATATCCGGGGAGCGCTCCTGCAGTGGAGCGGGGAGAAGGGGTTTGTGGATGCCTATATCGACTGGCGCGGGATGCAGACCCGCCGTCAGCGGGAGGCGTTTGCCGTGGTGGCCCACGGACAGTGGCGCCCGCGGAACGGCAGCTTCTTCACCGGTGCCTATCTGATGATGAACCATCTGGCCCGGCGCAAGGATGATGTGGACAATCTCGACGGTGTGGTGGATAATTTCATTGTCAGCCCATACGCCGGTCTGGATCTCAGCCGCTCCACCGCGCTCGACTCGCTTCAGATCCGGGTGGGTGTCGTGGCCGGACTTGACCGCGACCGCAAGTTTGAATCCTCGTGGCGCTCGGCGCTCGGCGGACGGATTGAACTCGCTGCAGGATGGAGATGGCTGGGGCTGAAGAACACGCTCTATGCCGGGGGACGGCTCTGTCCGCTCTATATGCGCTACGGCTCGCTGCTCTATCAGGGTTCGCCTTACTATCAGTCGAAATTCTATAACCGTACCGATGTCTACGTCTATTTCCTCCGTAGGAAATACGTCACCCTCACCGGAGCGCTCGATTTCCACGTCACAACCGACGCGTTCCAGTTCAACCAACGCCTCATGCTCACCGTAACCCTCTGACCATAATGTCTCTCCGATGCTTCCTCATATCCCTCCTCCTCCTTGCGGGGAGTTTTGGATCAGCGGACAGGGGCGGTTGGTGGAACAAAATTACGTCTTAGGAAAAGGATACAAAACGACAAAAGCTCAAAAGAAACAAAAGGTTTTGTTGGATTCAGATTCATCAGACTGATAAAAAATCTGTTCCTTTTTGAACTTTTGTCATTTTGTATCCTTTCCCTGATCGGTAATTTTTTCTCATAAGGGAACGGAGCACGGGCCTGATTCTCTTCATCGGGGAGGTCAGGAATCTGTAGGGCCGTGGAAATCAGTGGAATGCCAGGATGAGCCAGGAGGATATGCTCATGTAGATCACCATGCCGATGATGTCGTTGGTGATGGATATGAACGGGCCTGTGGCGAGTGCGGGGTCAATCTTCAGCTTTTCGAGCATGAGGGGTACGAATGTACCGAACACCGAGGCGAACATCACCACGCAGAACAGGGAGATGGACACGGCGAATGTGGTGACCTGATGCCCCTGTCCGATGGTGAGGAAATTGTAGAGAAATACAAGCATCGCGATGATCGAGCCATTCAGAAGACCTACGCCGAGCTCCTTGACGAGCTGTTTGCCTGACTTCTTGATGTCGAGCGATCCGTTGGCCAGACCCTGGACCACGATGGCCGATGACTGTGTCCCGACATTTCCTCCGGTGCCGCCGATGAGGGGGATAAACAGAGCCAACGCCGGATCAACCACGAATCCACCTTCGAACTTTCCGAGGATGAAAGAGTTGCACAGACCGCCTATCATGCCTATGAGCAGCCAGGGGAGGCGCGCTTTGGTCTGGGCGAAGAGTTTGTCATCGCTTTCCACATCGCCGGAGAGACCTGATGCGAGCTGATAGTCACGCTCGCTCGAGTCGCGCACCTTGTCCATCACGTCGTCGACGGTGATGCGTCCCAGCAGACGTCCGATCGAGTCGACCACCGGCATTGCCACAAGGTCATATTTCTCAAAGTCGAGTGCCACGTCGTCGATGGGCGTATCGGCCTTGACCGACACGGGATCGTCCTCCATGACGTGTTTTATCTTCGAGACGTTGGGGTGGGTGATGAGTTTCTTGAGCGGAAGAGTGCCGCGCAGACGGTCCTCGTTGTCGACCACGTAGACATAGTAGACCTCGTCCATCTCCTCGGCCTGCATTCTCATCTGCCTGATGCATTCGGGCATACTCCAGTTCTCGTTGACCACGATCATCTCGGTGCCCATGAGTCCGCCGGCGGTGTCCTCGTCATATTTGAGAAGGTCGATGATGTCGCCGGCCTGTTCCACGTCGTCGATGTGTGACAGAATCTTCTCGCGCTCCTCCTCGTCGAGCTCCTGGATCACGTCGACGGCGTCGTCGGTATCAAGGTGCTCGATCTGTTTGGCGATATCCTCGGCATCCATGCGCGAGAGCAGGCGGGAACGTTCGTCCTCGTCGAGCTCCATGAGCACGTCGGCCTGTGCGTCCTCGTCAAGCAGCACGAACAGATATTCGGCCTCATCTATGTCAAGGTCGCGGTAAAGTTCGGCTATGTCGGCCGGATGCAGATCCCTGAGTTCGTCGCGGGCAGCCTCGTCTGCCCGGTCCTCTATGATCTTATGGAGATGTGACAGGTATTCGGGTGTAAATTCTTTCATTGTCTCTTGCTCGTTTCTGACATCTTATGCCTTGGTCTGTTCAAGGAGCTTTGTAAGCTCCACAAACTGGGCCACCGACAGCTGTTCGGGGCGCAGTGACAGCATAGGGTCGTCGGGCAACGGCACTCCGGCCGGGAAGAGCCCGCGCATGGAGTTGCGCAGTGTCTTGCGGCGCTGGCCGAAGGTGGTCTTGACAATGGTTTTGAATAGTTTCTCGTCGCATCCGAGTTCTTTCACCCCGTTGCGCTTCATTATGATTACACCGCTCTTGACTTTTGGCGGCGGATTGAACACGTGTTCATCCACGGTGAACAGATATTCCACATCATACCAGGCCTGGAGCAGCACGCTCAGGATGCCGCGGGCCTTGGTGCCCTCGCGGGCCGCGAGACGTTCGGCCACCTCCTTCTGGAGCATACCGGAGCACACCTCCACCAGATCGCGGTAGTCAAGCACATGAAAGAAGATCTGTGATGATATATTGTAGGGGTAGTTGCCTATGACGGCTATTTTCCCGGCACCGGCAAACACTCCGGCCAGATCGAGCTTGAGGAAATCGGCGTCGAGTATCCTGCCTGAAAGCTCCGGATAATTGTAGCGCAGATATTCGATGCTCTCCGAGTCTATCTCGGCCACCTTCACATCGTGGCCGTTGGCTATCAGATATTTGGTGAGAACACCCATTCCGGGCCCCACCTCGAGCACGGGCAGTGAGCCGTATGGCTGTAATGTCGCGGCTATACGGGCGGCCACCGACTCATCCGTGAGGAAATGTTGCCCTAAGGCTTTCTTGGGCTTCACGAGGCCCCCTCTGTTGGAACTTTTCACCTTCATATCATCTGCAAAAATAGCAAAAATCCCCCGACCGACAAAAATTATCGGAATAGAAAAAACAACTTATCAGGACAAGGATACAAAAGACCAAAAGGAAAAAAGGAACAAAATATCTTTGGATCAGGATTCATCAGACTGATTAAAAAAATGTTCCTTTTGAACGATCATATAACAATTGTCGTTTGGCCAGGCGTCCGGAGGACGCTGATTATGTAGTAGCCGTGTACACCGGAGCGGAGCGTAGGTGTGCACGGATGTGAGTGCGGATAGGATGGGGCGTCCGGGAGGACGCCAGTTATCATAACATCAATTGCACGATCTTGCTGATAACCGGCGTCTTACAGACGCCTCAAATCTGTATCATCTCTGCCCGGGCACACCTCCGCAAGACTCCGGTGTGCCCGGCTACGACATAATCGGTGTCCTGCCGGACACCATCAGCCCCGCCGCTACGGAACCGGACTATGTTATGTAAACAGCCACTACGTGGCATATCGCACCTTTGACCGGGTTATAGGGACTTTTGTCATTTTGTATCCTTGTCCTGATCGGTAACGCCACTATGATATATACGGACAGCCCCTGCGGACTGATGGTGTGTCCACAGGGGCTGTGATGATGTTGCCGGTATGGCTGTGTCTTACTTGTAGAAGGTTGTCATGTTGTTTTTCACCTTCTTGTTGCCGAGGAGGATACGGTCAAGGGAGTTGCCGAGACGTGCGGCTCCGCGCTGCTGGTTGTAGCGCACGGCGCTCTCCTCGTAGTTGTAGGGGCGACCCTCGGTGTTGATGTCGGTGACGGTGAGCACCACTACGGCGTTGCCGGTCTGCATGGGACCTACGAGATCACCTTTCTTAGCAGCGGCCACCTTGCCCTGGAGGGCTGACTCGTTGGCTCCGATGCCGGGCACGAAATACTGGCCGAAGTTGACGGTGGTGGTGTCAACGGATGCCTTCATGAGATTGGCATATCCTGCCACATCCTTGGCTTTGCCCTGATAGTCGGCGATGAGTTTGGCAGCCTTCTTGTCATTGCGGGCACGGACGGTGAGCATGGTGTTGAGCTGCGGATCGCGGGCGGGGGTGTAGTCCTCGTAGATGTCGTCGAGAGCCACGGCGATGAAACGTCCGGTCTGGATGTCGCCGAACACGGGCGATACCTCACCCTTCTTGGCTTCCATCACCCATGCCACGGCGTTGTGGGAGTCGTTGAGGTTGCCGAGCATCGGGGTCGACTCGCTCACGTAGGCGGGGAAAGTGGTGAATCCGGCAGCCTGGGCGCTGTCTACGAATTCTTTGGCTGTCTTGTGGTTGTTCACGTAGCTCTGCAGACGGCTCTCGAGGCTGTTGATTGTAGCGTTTGAAGGCTCGGTGGTGAAAGTCACGTTGGCAATCTCGTAGATGGTGACAGGAGCGGTGCGCTCAGCCACACGGATGATGCGGCCACCCTGGGCCATGGTGTCGGGGGCGAAGTAGACACCGGTGTCGTGGCCGGCGATGAGCTCTTTGACCATCTGTGAGTTGGCGTCGATGAGCGACACCTCGGTGGCCTTCTGTGAGCCTGCCACGAGGGGAGATGCGGCGATGGAGTCAAACGAGGCTCCTGCGTTGAGCAGCGCGGTGAGCGAGTCTACCTGGGCGCGTGTGCCCTGCACGGCGAGGAAGTCGAGCTTGACATTCTCGCTCTCGGTGGTCTTGCCGAGGAGCTTGGCGATGGTGTAGTCGTTGCCGACCTTGCTGACGAGAGTAGCGCGGCCCACCTGGAGGGAGTCAAGAGCTGCCTTGAGACGGGTCTGCTTGTCAACGGCAGGCTGACCGATCTTCTCGCGGTTGACAACAAATTCGGTCATCTCGGCCACGCCCTGGGTCTCGGGCTGGTTGTTGAGGGCGAGGATGGCCTCCTCCACTTTCTTCTGGCCGTTGAGGATATCCTCTGACGAGGGCATGATGTTGACTGAGATATAGTTGGCAAGACGCTGCTCCTCGTCGATGGCATAGCGGTTCTTCTCGGAGTTGTACAGACGCTCGATGTCCGACTTCTCCACGGGGAACTCATCGTCCTTCAGGCTCGAGAGATCCTGCTTGGCATACACCACCTTGGCTGTGGCGGCGTTCTCGTCATAGAGAGCCTTGGCGTCGAGGTTGTTGGCTGTGAGCACTCCGGTGAAGAGATTGTTGAACTTCTGCTGGAGAAGCATCTTCTCGACATTCTTCTCGAGATCCATCCAGTACTGCTGGAGCTGCATGGCCTGCTCCTGGGGAATGCCGTATTTGGTGGGGTTGAATGCCATATCGTGGGCGGTGACGGCGTCGGGGAGCTGAAGCTGCTGCTGGATCATGCGGTCAACCATTCCGGAGTTTTTGCCGACCATGACCTCGCTGAGTTCCGCATCGGTCACGGTGAGGCCGAGTTTGTCGATCTCCTGATCGAAGAGCTTCTCGGCTATCATGCCGTCGAGCACCTGCTGCTGCAGCATGGCGTTGTCCACCTTCTGGCCGCTCTGCTGCATCTGCTGCTGGGCCTGCTGGACGCGGCGCTGGAATTCCTGTACGTCGATTTTCTGGTCGCCTACCTTGGCGATGGTCGTCCCGGTGCCGAAAAATGTGCGGCCCGAGGTAAAGAAGTCACCGATGATAAAAGCCAGCAGTGCGGCTCCTACGATGATGAGCAAGAGCACTGACTTGCTGCGGATTTTTTCGAGTGTTGCCATTCTATGTTTTATGGATTTTTTTGATTTTTTCTGTGGTAATGACAGTGGGTTTGTACAGCCGCGCATCACAGCGCGCGGAATTAACGCACAAAGATACGACTATTTCCTCTGATTTCAAAATATTTGCCTGCAAGTTTCACGACCTTTCCGATGGTTTCCCCCGGGGGATGTGAAATCATCTGCTGACTGTGGCCAGGCGGCCTGTAATGTAGACACCGGCCATGAGGAGCACGATGAGGGCGGAGCAGGGGACGTTGACCACGGTGGAGAGGAAGAGTCCGCCCACTGAACATACGAGCGAGATGACGGCCGAGAGGAGCATGATGTGGCCGAAGCGGCGGGCGAAGCATTCGGCGGTCATCTGCGGCAGGGCGAACATTGACATCAGCAGCATCACTCCCACAAGCCTGATGGTGAGCACGATGCAGACGGCTACAAAGATTGTCATGACTGTGGTGATGAAGCTCACCGGGAGGTGGCGCACACGTGCGAAGTCGGGATCGAATGCGCATATCACGATCTGGGTGTATCTGAGCGCGATGAACGCCACGAGTATGACCGTGAAGATGGCAAACGACCACAGGTCGGCACCGGTGATGGTGATGATGTTGCCGAACAGAAATGAGTTGAGTTCGGGCACATAGCCGGGGGTGAGGAATATGAAGAGCGTGCCGACGGCCATTCCGATGGCCCATATCACGGCTATCGCCGAGTCTTCCCGCACCTTCTGGCGGCTCGACATCCACTGGACACCGAGCGATGAGCCTATGGCGAAGAGTGCGGCGGTGGCGACAGGGCTGATTCCCAGGAAGTAGCCGAGGCCGAGACCGCCGAAGCAGGCGTGGGTCACGCCTCCCGAGATGGCCACGAGGCGGCGCGACACTATGTAGGTGCCTATTATGGCCGATGCGATGCTCAGAAGCACAACCCCGGCCAGTGCGTTGCGGAAAAAGTCATATTCAAGTATCTCCATCTTGCAGAGTCAATTATCGCAGAGCATTATCCATTCGTCCCTCAGCTCGGTGGGGAGCGCTATGTCGCGCACGGTCAGCGAGGCACCCCAGGGGTAGACATCGGAGGGGAGAAGAGTGTAGAGCACCTTGCGGAACTCTTCCGTCTCCTCGGGCGTGTAAGAGTCAGGTTCACGTCCGGCGAAACGGTCGAGTTCCTCGTCGTCGAAGTATATAGGTCCGGTGAGGGGCATCACTTTGTCGCATACGGCATGACGGCCGCAGCATTCCTCCGCTTCCGCGGACGATTCCCCTCCGGTGTCGGTGGTGCTGTTGGCGGTGTCTGCATCCTTTCGGTGAGTGATGAAAAGCAGAAGCCCGGTGAGCAGAGTCACCGCCAATATGATCAAGGCGCCTGTCATGCCTCGGTGTCAGGTTCGGGGAGAGGTGCGTCGCCGTCGAGGAGGGTGAATCCTGCCGCGCGCAGATGTTCCCAGAATTCAGGATATGATTTGCTCACCACGCCGGCGTCGCGTATGATGATGCCGGGCATGAAGAGTGAGACGGGCGCGAGGCAGAGCGCCATGCGGTGGTCGTCGTAGGTGTCGAACACCGGGAGCTCGTTGACAGGCATCCTCCGGCCGTCCCATGATATTGTGCCGGGGCCCTCGACAGTTATGTTCACCCCTATTTTGGCCAGTTCACGCCGCAGGGCCTCGATGCGGTCGGTCTCCTTGATGGCAAGGGTCTGGAGTCCGGTGAATCTGAAAGGATAGCCGAGCATGGCGCAGGTGACCGTGACACATTGGGCCAGATCGGGACACTCCGAGAAGTCAAGGTCGGCGCGGGCGTCGGCGTCGGGATTAGCGCAGAGATCGGTTCCCCCCTCCTCGCCGCACCATTCGGTGTCCACTCCCATGCGTGAGTATATGTCGGCGAGCACACGGTCGCCCTGGCATGAATCTTTCACGAGATTGTCTATCGTCACCACGCCGCCCGATATGGCTGTGATCTGATACCATACGGCAGCCGCGCTCCAGTCACCCTCGATCTCCACCGGCTGACCGCTTTTACGGTAGACACCCGGTTTCACTGTGGCTGTGTCGCGGTATAGCTCACATTCTATCCCGGCATCGGCCATCATCTTCAGTGTCATCAGTATGTAGGGGCGCGACACTATCTCCCCTTCGAGCCGGAGAGTGAGTCCGTTGGCGGTGACGGGGGCGATCATCAGCAGTGCCGAGATGAACTGTGAGCTCACCGAGGCATCAAGTGTGAGATCTCCCCCCTTCAGTTCGCGTCCGCGTATGTGGAGCGGAGGAAATCCCTCCTCCCCGGCATACTCGATGTCTGCTCCGAGTGAGCGGAGTGCGTCGACGAGCACTCCTATGGGGCGGCGGCGCATACGCTCCGAGCCGTCGAGAGTCACCTCTATCCCCGGCCTGCATGAATAGAAGGCGGTGAGAAACCTCATGGTTGTGCCTGCGGCGCCGATGTTGACCTCTGTCTGCGACAGATCGGCGAGAGCGTGGCGCATGGCATCGGTGTCATCACACGCGGCCACTCGTTCCAGCGGGTCGGCCCCGGGGGTGAGGGTGTTGATTATCAAGGCGCGGGCACTCATGCTCTTGCTCAGTGGGAGCATGAGCCGTGCCTGCAGGAAATCTTCGGGAGGTAGGAGTCGGAGGTTCATTGGGGTCGGATGTCTGTGAGTATGGTGTTGGTGGCCCCGCGCCAAGGCAGGGTGCCGTAGTATTTCTTGGTGGTTATCTCCACCGGACGCCCCGTAGACTGGAAGCCCTGCAGGAGCCGGCCGAGCGAATCGTCGGGGATGGAGAACTGGAAGTCGCGCGAATAGACTCTTGTGGTGTCGCTGAGACGTGTCTCGGACACCATCTCCCCCTCGAAGGTCTTGAATATTATCCCTCTTTTCTCGACCACGGTGACATAGCCGCGGGTCTTTGACTCGGAGGTGTGGGGGATGAAGTAACGTATGTAGAATGCGATGCCTCCCGCGATGAGGGCGATGACAGTTGTCCATACAAGCAGCGAGCAGCCGCGCCGGCGGCGTCTGCCGGAGCTTTGCGGAGCATCGGCCGGTCCGGACGTGAAGGAAAACTCACGTGTGGCGGACACTTCGGTCTCCTTGGGTTCCTTCTCCCCGCTCCGCGTGTTGCTGAAATCGTGGAGAAACAGGTCTTCGTCGTCGTTGATCAGTTTCATCGTGCGTTCCGTTTTGCAAAAGCGATGCAGGTGAACGTGAATATGCCGAGCGCAATGAGTCCGGCTGTCGATACCCCCATCACCAGGTTGGCGAAAGTCATTGCATATTCCCTTGTCAGTCCGGCCACGGGGTAGAGACCCAGTCCGAACACCATGGCCCATTGGTAGGGGCCGATACCTCCGTTGGAGGGTACGCCCATTGACAGGCTCGTGAGCACGAAGCACATCAGGAGCGCCATGAGTCCGTGGTCGGTGAGCACACGCTCAGTGAGAGGAAATGACATGAACGCGCATCCGAGGGCAAGGAAGTAGCAGCTCCAGAGACAGGCGGTGAACAGCAGCCATCTCCCTTTGCCGGGCATACTGGCTATCACTGAGAACCCTTCCCATAGTCCGAGCCACAACCGGCGTATGGCTGCCACGACTTTGTTGTCGGGATAACGGGTCCAGACCCATATCGTTCCTACGAGCAGGGCTATCAGCGCTCCCCACAATACCGGGGATGTGATGAATCCCACCAGCTTCTCGCCAGCTGACGGAAATTGGTCGAGATATGCTGTGAACTGGCTTCCGGCTATGAGGAATGTCAGCAGGGAGATCGTGCCTACGACTACGGTGTCGCTCAGGCGTTCGGCCACCATCGACCCGAACACCTGGGTGAACGGAGCCTTGCACCGCTCGGAGATGTAGCCCGTGCGCCACACCTCTCCCAGACGGGGAAACACCAGATTGACAGCGTATGTGCCGAAAATGCTGAGGGTGAGCTGCCATAGGGTGGGGCGTATGCCGAGGGCGCGGAGCTGGATCTGCCAGCGGGCGGCGCGCGCCACATGGGCGGCCACGTTGAGGGCGAGGTTGGCCCATATCCATCGGAAGTCACACTCGGTGCAGATGGTGTGCCACATCCGCGCTGGGTCGATATCCTTGAACAGAAGCAGGCAGAGTCCCACGGTGATCACCGGAGGCACCCCGTATTTCAGCAGAGCCCCGAGTATGTCGGGACGCCCTGTCTTGTGTGGTCTTGTGTTGACACTCCCGTCCATAGGCTTCAATAGGCTCTGAGATTGCCGGGATTGCGGCGGAATCCGCCTGTTCCCAGTCCGTTGTTGCGGTTGGAGTTGTTCATGAAGGGATCGTCGAAGAATTCGTCTTCCTCCTCTTCGTCGCCGGTGGGACGCTCGCGTTCCCCTTTCTTGCGCTTGGGTTTGTTCTTGACTATCTCGCGTGGCTTCTGCTGGTCGACGGGAAGCTCGTAGAGATTCCAGCTCTGGTCAATGTCCCAGTTCTTTTTCAGCACGAGTTTCTTGGGATAATAGTAGACCTCCTCGGGCTGGATCGAGTCGAGCAGATTGCCGGTGGTCCAGATTCCGTTGGTGTCGGCGTCGATGAACAACCGGGCATAATATGTGCCGGGATTCAGGTATTCCACCTTCACGTATGAGTCTTTGACGGGGGCCTCTGCCACGGGCTTCTCGCCCGAGCCGAGTATCTCCACTATCGCCGGACGTCCGTCGAGGCCCGATATGTTGAACGAGAGCGATGAGTAGTCGCCGCGTTTCTTGGTGGTGAATTCGTGGGTCACGGGCTCGTTGACAAGTCCGTAGATATCCTCCACCGATGCCGAGTCGATGGTGAGTTTGTATTTTGTCCCCTCGTCCCATACGTAGGGGGCTATGTAGTCCATCGGGTGCATCGGGTCGGGGCGCTCCACCACCGGCGCCTTGACCGGATACCAGATCGTGTCAATCTGCATCTCGAGGTGTATGCCGCGCTGGTCAAATCTTTTTACCGGGACTCCGGCTTTGAAAACCAGAGGTTTGTTGAGGTCGACGGTGGTTCCCGAGGCTACCTTGAAATCCATGGCGGGGATCTTGGGCGCGAGGGTGTCGGTCTCCTCGTCATCCTTTTTCTTTTTCTTCTCCTCCTTTTTCTTGTTCTTGTTGCCGCGCATGAAGAACTTCAGCGTATCGGTGGTCAGCGAAAGGTTGTCGAGTGTATCGGTGCGGTAATACCGTGCCTCGATGAGCAGCGAGTCAAGGGCCACGAGCGAGGTGTCGGTGATCCAGTAGGTGAGTGAGTCGAGTGTGGCCGATGCGTCGAGCACACTCCAGGTGGAGATCTCGTCACCTTTGCGGTGGGTGTTGAGCAGACGCATGACGGGGAGCGAATCGGCCTTTGTGCCGAACTGCATGAAGATCCGGTTGTTCACCTCACGCTTGTAGTCCTTCAGGTATTGCGAGGCGTAGCCTTCGTTGAACCATGTCAGGAGTATGTCGTCGGGCATGAAACGGGTGGCCGGACGGCTCACGATCGAGTCGGCCGAGTCATCCCAGGTGCGCAGGGTGTCCGTCACCACTGTAGGTTCGCAGGTGGGGGTTATTATGGCATCATAGAAAGCGATGTCCTCCGAACGGTCCCAATGGTAGTCGCGGTTGACGTCGTTGATGGCGAAGATCCTGTAAGGGGTGTCGGGCTTCAGTCCGCGCAGCACGAACTGGCCGAGC
Source organism: uncultured Duncaniella sp. (assembly GCA_910587165.1). Taxonomy (GTDB): domain Bacteria; phylum Bacteroidota; class Bacteroidia; order Bacteroidales; family Muribaculaceae; genus Duncaniella. The sequence goes on along the minus strand of CAJUKP010000019.1, from coordinate 24,144 downwards.
TGGTTGGTTTTGGTGATGCGCTCGACCGGGATGGTGGTGATGGCTGTGTCGGAGAGGTTGGAATATGCGCCTACGATCATGCCTTGCGCGGGCTCGAGGTTGCGGGCCTCGAACACCATGCCTGATATGCGCATCGAGTCGATGGTCTCGCCTGTCGAGAAGTCGATGGCCAGTCCGTCGAGCACATTTCCCTCGTTGAGATCCTTGACGGCATCCGAGAAGTCGATGATATAGGTGGTGTTGGGCTGGAAAGTGTCGCGCAGCTCCACTGTGACGTGGCGCCCGTTGGATGAGATGGACGGCTGGGTCTTCTGGGCCGGTGACACCACGATCTTGTTGGTGGGATCGTCAAGGGCTATGTTCTCATCGAAGGTCACTGTGACCTTGTTGTTGGTGACATTGAGCTGTCCCATGCGCGGATTGGAGCCGGTATATACAGGTGGCATTTCGTCGCGCGGACCCCCTTCAGGGCGGCCCATATTGGCGCAGGCCACTGTCAATGCGGCGGCCACGACCGCCAGCAACATCCTTAATTGCTTGACCGTGTGCATTGTCGGTTGGCGGGGGCTATTCGGCTGACTCGGGGTCGGTGCGTTTCCCGAGCAGTGAGCTGATTATATAGAAAATGATGGCCCATGCCAGACCTGCTATGCCGGATGTCAGCACGAATGTCAGGGCGGCAAGGAGCATTATGTAGCGCCTGGCGTTCTCACGGAAGCCAAGTCCGGCGAATTTGAGCGAATACATTCTCACCTCGCTCACCATGAGAAACGACATCGCCGCTATGAGGACGGCCATCACCCAATCGCCGGGATAGCCGTGCTGCTCCACCCATCCGAGTGTGCCGATCCAGAAGATGGCGTTGGCAGGGATGGGCAGTCCGATGAACGATGTGGTCTGGCGGGTGTCGATGTTGAACTTGGCGAGCCTGAGGGCGCCGGCTACAGCTATCACGAGGCTAAGGAACGACATCCATACGTGATCCCCTTGGGAGAGCATGGTGTTGAGTACGAGGAAGGAGGGGGCGAGTCCGAACGACACCAGATCGCTGAGCGAGTCCAGCTCCTTGCCCATGGGGGAGTAAGCCTTGAGGGCACGTGCCGAGAGGCCGTCGCAGAAGTCGAACACCGAGGCGGCGCCGATGAGTATGAAAGCCCAGTGGAGCCCGCTGATTCCGGCCATGGTCATGCCGGTGTTGAATGCCGCGACACAGGCCAAAGCCCCGCAGAGGAGGTTGAGGCAGGTGATTGTGTTGGGTATATAGGTCTTGATGTTTTTCAAAATCGGGAGATTTGAAAGAATTGATGTAACATTAGGTGCCGGGCAGCGGGGGTGAGGCTTGTCATCTGAGGCGCCCCACAGTGGTGACGCCTCCCACTGTCTTGTCACCTATCTTGACAAATATCTCGCAGTCGAGAGGGAGATAGAGGTCTACTCTCGAACCGAACTTGATGAAACCCATGTGTTCGTTGATATTGGCCTTCTCGCGCGGCTCGGCATAGGTGACTATACGGCGGGCCACAGCCCCGGCTATCTGGCGCATCAGTATTTCCTGACCGTTCTCGGCGCGGATAAGCACGGTGGAACGCTCGTTCTCTATGCTCGCTTTGGGCAGGTAGGCGCTCAGGAAGCGGCCCTTGTGGTGGCGCACCATGAGCACATCCCCGTCAACCGGAAACCAGTTGGCATGGACATTGAAAACCGACATGAACACCGACAGCATCCTGACCTTGCGTTTGAGCACCTCGGGTTCGAAAACCTCCTCGAGCGCTACCACAGTGCCGTCGACCGACGATACCACCACCTTCTCGCGGTCACCCTTGAAGGTGCGGCGGGGAGAGCGGAAGAAATTGACCACAAGCAGATAAAGCACACCCGAGATCACCGAGAATGTGACGGGTATGCCCGCGGGGCGGATGAACATCCATGCCGACAGATTGACAACAACCAATATTATCAGCAGGACTATCAGGATGTTGGTGCCTTCGCTGTGGATCTTTACCTTCATGGAGATTAGTCAGAGGAGTGTGTGTGGACTTTGTCGTATTGTGGTTTTATCAATGCACAAAGTTAGCGTTTTTTCTCAATATGTGCAAAATAGAAGCCGGCCTAATCAGTATTTTGTGATTTTTTGTGCCATTTTGTGATAAATAATCACAGGGAAGGGGCCTCGGCAGGGCTTTTCAATCCAATTCTCAAATTTTAACGTTACATCGGTTTTTTTGGACGAAAGCCACTTTTTTTAACCTGAATCCCCTTTCTGAAGGCGGTTTTGTCGATTTTTCATCCTTTTTAGCACTGTTTTTTCGCCCTTCCGGCCCCCGTGGGAGCCTTTTCCGGCCATGATGGTGAAAACCAATCGGACTCCGGCGTTGTTAAAATTACGGACGGCACAAACGACCACCCGCCAAGCGGGAAACAACACGTCTCAACATCATCTAACGCAATTAAAGCTTAAAAAAATGAAGAAAATTATCCTCGCAGCAGCTTTGACAGGCTGTCTTTTCACTGCTAACGCACAGGACATCATCGAGCGTCCTACTTTCGGTGACAATTGGCAGATCGGCCTCGACGCCGGCGCTACAGCTCCCATCCAGGGACACGGTATTCTGAAGCACACCCGTTTCATCGGCGGATTGCATCTCCAGAAACAGATCTCACCTCTCTTCGCCGCCGGTGTGGAAGGTACATGGGATGTCAACACAACTCCTTCGGCCAATATTTTCGACCGTCAGTATGTAGGTGCCTACGGCGCACTCAACCTCACAAACGCCTTCTGCGGCTTCACCTGCGAACCCCGTATGTTCTCGGTTGACCTTGTAGGCGGTGCCGGTTGGATCCACCACTACATCGCCCACGCTCCCGACCGCAACGATCTCGGACTCAAGGCAGGACTCAATTTCAACTTCGGCGTGACCGAAAACTTCAGCATCTCGCTCAAGCCAGCCGTAGTGTTCAACGTGACCTCGAAAAACCGTGTGTCATTCGCCCGCCGCACAACCGATATGCAGGTGATGGTAGGTTTCAACTACAACATCAACCCCGGATTCAAGTGCGTGAGCTGCCCCGACGAGTCGGGTAAGATCGCCGACCTCAATGCCCGCGTCAATGCTCTCCGTGGCGACCTCGACGCTTCTGCCGTAGCTCTTGCCGCCTCTCAGGCCGACAATGCCGCTCTCGCTGCCGCCCTCGCCCAGTGCCAGAACCAGCCCAAGCAGGTGGTCAACACCAACACACTCAACTCCGTCCGCTACGTCTTCTTCAAGATCGGTTCGAGCGTGATCACCGCCGACCAGCAGCCCAACGTGGAGATGATCGCCGCATACCTCAAGAATCATCCCAAGGCTAAGGTTGAGATCCGTGGCTACGCCTCTCCCGACGGTAACCTCGAATTCAACGAGCGTCTCGCTGCCAAGCGTGCCGAGGCCGTGAAGACCGCCCTCATGAAGAAATACAAGATTCCCGCAGACCGCATCTCTGCCAAGGGTGAAGGTATCGGTCATATGTTCACCGAGGAATCCTGGAACCGCGTCTCCATCTGCACCCTCGAAGAATAATCCCCCTCAACGGAACTCTCAATAAGCGAACCCCCCTCTTTCCGCACCCGCGGAGGGAGGGGGTGTTTCTATGTCGGAATTATTTGCTACCTTTGCACCCGTTTCAACAATATCTAATATTAAATTAGAAAAAAATCATGTCAACCTACACCGTAGAAGACCCCCGCAAGGTCACCACACGCCGTCTGGCCGAGATGAAAGCCAAAGGTGAAAAGATAGCCATGCTCACAGCCTATGATTACTCCATGGCACGTCTGGTCGACGCGGCAGGAATGGATGTCATCCTCGTGGGCGACTCCGCCTCAAACGTTATGGCGGGCAACACCACCACACTCCCCATCACCCTCGACGAGATGATCGGCTATGCCAAGAGCGTCACCAAAGGCACCACCCGCGCGCTCGTGGTGTGCGATATGCCTTTCGGTTCCTATCAGGGCAACCCCCTCGAGGCGCTCGGCTCGGCCATCCGCATCATGAAGGAGAGCGGCGCCGAGGCCGTCAAGCTCGAAGGCGGCGAGGAGATCATCGAGTCCGTGCGCCGCATCATCAGCGCCGGAATCCCCGTGATGGGACATCTCGGTCTCACACCACAGTCCATCAACAAGTTCGGCACATACGCCGTGCGTGCCCGCGAAGAGGCCGAGGCCCTCAAGCTCATCTCCGACGCCAAGATGCTCGAGGAGGCCGGTTGCTTCGCCATAGTGCTCGAGAAAATTCCCGCCTCTCTTGCCGAAAGAGTCTCCAAGGAACTCACAATCCCCACCATCGGCATCGGCGCCGGCGCCGGATGTGACGGCCAGGTGCTCGTCCTCCAGGATATGCTCGGCATCAACAAAGGCTTCTCCCCAAAATTCCTCCGCCGCTATGCCGACCTCGCCACCGTGATCGAGGATGCCATCGGCAACTACATCACCGACGTCAAATCATCCGACTTCCCCAACGAATCCGAACAATACTGATCGCCTCGGGGAGATAGAATAGATAAAAGTCGTGCCGCCTGAACTCTGATTCAGGCGGCACGATGTCTTTTTCTCTTGAATGACGCTACTTACTTTGTTGCGGCGATGGAGTCCTTGCGGAACTGCTTGAGGAGTTTCTCAAGCTCAAGTGAAATCTTGCGGGCGCGGGCGCCGGCAGCCTTGTTGCCTGTTTCCACCTGTGCGGCGGCATCCTTGGCGAAGGATTCGAAACCGGCTGAGATCTGTTCAACGAGAGTTTTCATTGGGTTAGTGTGTAAATAAAACTTGTAATGAATTAAAATATATAGTTTGTAGGGCTTTTGATTTTCAGTAGAGTACCCTCTAATTGCAAATTTACATACATTTTTCTCAAATTAACAAATTTTTCGTGCTGTTTTTTTGGTCATCATTCTCATTTTTAGGTATTTTTCTGCAATTAAGGGATTTTTATCGTAACTTTGCCACCGAAATACTTGAAAATTATCAATGATAAAGTATAACAGATTCACACTCGACAACGGGCTTCGGGTGATCCACAACCATGATTCATCGACCGCGATGGTCTGTGTCAACATATTATATAATGTGGGCTCGCGCGACGAGGATGAGTCGCTGACCGGTCTTGCCCATCTGTTCGAGCATCTGATGTTTGGCGGGTCGCTCCATATATCCGATTTCGATGCCGAGATGGAGCGGGCCGGTGGCATGAACAATGCCTGGACCTCTGATGACTTCACCAATTTCTATGACATCGCCCCGGCGGTCAATCTCGACACTTTGCTCTGGCTCGAGAGCGATCGTATGCTCTCGCTGGCATTCTCGCCCGAGTCGCTTGAGGTGCAGCGGTCGGTGGTGGTCGAGGAGTTCAAGCAGACCCACCTAAACCGCCCATACGGTGACCTCATGCACCATCTCCGCCGGTTGCTTTATCAGACACATCCCTACCGCTATCCCACTATCGGGCGTGAACCGGGCCATATCGAGAAGGTGACGATAGATGATGTGCGCAGCTTCTTCTTCAACCACTACGGTCCCAACAATGCTGTCCTGGCGATCAGCGGCAATGTGACCTGTGAGGAGGTGAGGGAGAAGGTGTCGAGATGGTTCGGCGACATACCCGGACGCGACATCAAGCCACGGACATACGCCGCCGAGGAGGATCCCGCCGGGCCGAGAAGCCTCACTGTGAGAGGCGATGTGCCGCGCGCCATGGTGGTGGTGGCTTTCCTCATGCCGGCATACGGCGAGGAGGGATATGTGGAGTGCGATCTGATCACCGACATACTCTCGTCGGGACGTGCGGCACGTTATTACAGGCGTCTCACCATGGGCGATCCGCTCATAGCCGAGGCCGATGCGTCGATATCGGGCAGCGAGGAGCGGGGATTCCTGATGCTCAAGGCAAGTCTCAATGATGACTCCGACGAGGCCATGCAGACCGCCCGCGACCGGCTGATCGAGGAGGCTGTGAAGCTTCATTTCGAGGTCTCTCCGGCCCATCCGGACGGAGTGACGCCCGACGAGGTGAGCCGCGTGGTCAACTGTTATCTGACGCAGACGGAATTCCGTTCGCAGAGTTTCACCGGAAGGGCACAGGCCCTTGCGCTGGCCGAGATGCACGGTGAGGACATCAATTCCATCCCGGCCACATACGAGGCTGTGACAGCGGCCGATATCGCCGCGGCGGCCCGCAGGGTCATTGATCCGCAGAAAGCCTGCACACTCTTCTACGCTCCCTCCCGACAGCCGGCCGGAGGTCAGTAATATCTTGCCAGACAGGAGCAGTCGAACCCCTCGCCGGGTTCGGTGCGCGGCAGTGAGGCATTGACCCACAGGGCTATGGCGCGTGTCATGAGTATGTCGTCATGGCAGTCGCGGCGGGCCGAGTAAGATCCGTCGGGATTGCATTCATATTCCAGCAGTTCGTCACAGGCTTCGGATGAACGCTCTATGTAGCCGTCGTCGCGCACGAGTGCGATGAGGTTGGCTATCACCGCGGCCTTGGTGGCCACATTGGTGTGGAATCCCGGCCGTCCGGGGCCGTCACGGCTGCCGTCGTCTCTGAAATACAGGTTGGCATAGTTCTCGGCCAGCATATCCAGGATATATCTTCCGCGTCCCTCCGATGCAGTCTCCCAGGTGTTGCTTTCCACCACGAGCAGTGCATCGTTATACCATGCAGCCATTGCCGCGGCTTTCCATGCCAGGAGGTCATGGTCAATATGGCCGCGCCATTGCGCCACCACCTCCGGCCGCTCCACGTCGGAGGATCCGCTGTCGGTGTGGCGGTCCATCACGGAGATGACCGACCAGTCGGAATGGCGTGAGCGGCCTCCGATGTCGACGGCGGCTATATATGACGCTCCCTCGCGCGGACGGCTCCACACCGAGCAGCCTCCGTCGGGCACAGCTGTGAAACGGGGCGCGGATATGTCGGACGGAAGTCCGCCCGGGCATCCCGTCACCTCTCCGCGCTCGCAGGCCATGTTGCAGCCGTCACGCCTCATGCGCTCCACGTCGGCCGTGGCGAACACATTGACGCTTGTGGCGCAGAAGGCCTCGTCGGGCGTCGAGGGAAATTCCGCCATCATCGTGCGGTGCTCTCCGGCCTCCATGCGCTTGGCGTGATACCATGCTATGGCCTCGAGTGTGCATCCGTGGTTGTGCCACAGGTCGCGCTCATAGTCGTCGAGCGAGCCCCACAGGGCGGCCGGATCGTCCACCTTTTCGGAATAGATGGGTATCTCGAACCAAGGCACGAAGAAAGGGATCTTGTCCGATTTCCCCGCGACAGCCCGCAGCCACTCACGGTGGAAGAAATTGCCCACACCGTTGGCCGTACTTTCCATCACCACAAACGACAGTTCCTTCCTGGCCACGCCTGACACCACTGAACGTATCAGATCCTCCGGCCTGTGGAGAAGCGAGTCTTTCCAATAGGCCACCTCACTCAGATGCACCAGAGAGCAGTCGAGCCCTCGGGCCGATTCCTGACTCTCGCTCGAGCACACTGTCACCTTGCAGTCCCGTCCGGGGATGTAGCGGGTGCTGTTCATGCGTTCGTATGGTCGGAACTCAGGTTTCCCCTCCTCTTCCCAGAAGGCCGGGGGGTATGACGCAAGCAGCCTGGTGTACATCCCTCTGATTCCGGCCGCGATATCCTTGATATGGGCGCATATCAGCGAGTTCCAGTTGCGGCGGTGGATGATCTGGATCCATGCGAAATAGACCTGAACCACGGTCGATCCTCCCCATTGGCGGGCCTTGAGCATGATGAACCGGAGAGGGGCATGGTTGAGACGCACCTGCTCCACCTGCTCGACGAAACGGCGCTGGGGCGCGTTGAGTCTGAAGGGGATTATGTGGCCGGTGTGCTTGTCGGTGATGCTGACGCAGGTTGCCGCCCAGAACTCGAAGTCGTGACGGAAACGGAGGGTGTCAAAGTCATGGCGTGAGAGGGAGCTGTTGTAGGCGGGATCCTTGAGCATGGTCTCCGGGAGCCACAGTCTCGCCCCGTCCCTCACCACAGGCCGGCGGTGAGGCGATCGTGGATTGCCTGTGAGAGGGTCGTAGGCCGCGGAGGCAAGCGCTGATTTACGTATGTTGTTTTCTTTGATTATGTGGTCGATGGGTGTGGTCATTGCAGTGTCAGTTTTGATGGTTGTGATGTGAGGATTTCAGTCACGAGTGTGAGATAGTGGGCATGGATGGCCCTGAAGGAAGTTACAGATTGGTGTGAGCGGTGTCCTTCGAGCCGTATCCCGAGCAGCGGGGTTTTGTCGGCTATGTCGGGCAGGCCGTTGTCGGTATGGAGCGACAGGGTGGCGCTCACCATCTCTCCGAGCGGCCCGGCCTTCAGTGTGAGTGTGCTTCCCGGTTCGTATGCGACCGGGATTCTCACCTTGTGGACCGCCACGGTGTTGCTGTCGGCCTCCGATGAGCAGTCGAGCAGCAGCCCCGATGCGTTGGTGAGCCATAGACCCGACGGTGTGGCTATGAGCGACGTGGTGCGCTCGAGCGAACGGGTGTAGCAGGCGCCGGACTCCATGCCGATCACCGTCGCGTCAGGATGCCCGGAAGTGAATATCCACACCTCGCCGGTCGTGGCGTTCCATCCGGCCATATCCCCTGTGATACCCTCGCGCAGAAGCTTGACGCGGTTGCCTGATATCAGCACCGGTTTCCTTCCTGCCATGGCCACCGCCCCGTGTGGAGTCAGGGCTACGGCGTGGGGAGAGGATATGCCTTCTGAGGTCAGGGTGCCGGTGGATTTTATGGCTGTGGGCGAGCATGAGATGCGGGCCACTCCACCGGGCCCGAATATGTGATACTTGCACCTCGACATATCGAGCTGGCTTCCGGAGGCCCGGACAGGTGTGATGGCGATGACGGTGCCTGTGTCGGGAAACGCCACGTCGGTCACCGCGTGAGGAGCGGCCGCCGATGCCAGAGCCACAAGTCCCGGCCATCGTTTCGGGGCAGGGGATGCCGCCGGGACAGCGAATCCACCCTCACTTCCGGCCGTGAGGGGTATCGGGACGATGTCCGGATCGAGATAATAGCTCCATTTTCCTCCCGGCGCGGGGGTGAGTGGAAATGTCAGCGTTGATTGCGGTGTGATGAGGGTGATGGATCGAGCCTCCCCTGAAGGGTAGACGAGGAGCGGCGACAGTGCCGAGGGTCGCAGGGAGTGCATCACCCCCTCGCTCACCACCGAGCTGCCGTCGGCCATCTCCACCCTCACAGCCGTCGGGGTGGCGCCTCCGGTGAGCAGGCCGGCGGCGGTGGCGAAGGCTCCGAGCGGATAGCCGCGGAAGGGGATGGCGGTGATGTCGCCCCAGAGGAGTGAGTTGCCGTTGCGTGAGCCTGAGGCGGCCGCAAAGGTGTGGGGCGGGGAGAGATGGCAGAGCGCCAGGGCGCACACATCGGGTTCCGGGACACGCGAGTCCATGATGCGCCGGAGGGCCTTGATCTCGTCCGTGGCCGATGTCATGGCCGGGTCGCCGGGGCAGACCTCCACCCTGGTGGCGGGATCGGAGAGAGGGCCTGCCGATGCCACGGCCTTGAACGACACCGTGTCACGGCTCAGGAGGGCTCCGATCCTATCGGAGGCGTTGCCCCCTTGCTCGCCCGCTCTGCGCCGGTCGCTCACTCCGGGGAGCAGTATGCGCATCAGCGGGGTGCCCCCTGCCGACCGTATCACCCTGCCGATACACGCCTCGCCCGGAGTCAGTGGATGGAGCTGTGGAGAGATGAGTATCTCTATGCTCCTCACGAGTTCGGCCCACTCCTTGCCGGGTGGACGTGTGGGGCGTAGGGCGAGGCTGAATCCCGTGGCCGATACCTCGCACGCGCCGAATTCATTGAGCCCGCTTCCGGTCATGGGCAGGTCGAATTCAGTGAGCTGCAGGCCCTCCGCCGGTGAGATCAGCACCGGAGCCGAGGTGTGCAGTATGCCGCCGTCAGTCCCAATGAGACGGTAGCGGGCCATCACCGGCTGGATGAACTGGCGGGCGGATAGAGCCTGTCCGGCGATGCGCAGATAGGCTTCCTCGGCCATTTTTCCCAGCCGGGTGGCGTCCGTTCCCTCCGGACGGGTGGAGGATGCGGAATAACTGTTGTCTGACCTGAATGCAGGGGTCGATGTGGTGAAGAGTGTGCCGTCGATACGCTCGAACATGAGTGGCGGCAGGTCTGACACGTCAGGCCGGCGCTTCCATTCACCTCCGGAATATTGGAAATCGACAGGTCCGGTGGCGGTCATTACGGTCAGCCCCTCAGGCGTGGCTACGGCTGTGAGCGGAGCGGAGGGAAGGTCGCCGAGAGAGACGACGGTGTCTCCGTCAGTCACAAACAGTGTCGCCTCACGTGCGAGGAGCACGGAGACTGAGCCATCGGTATGGGAGAACGCGCTTCCTGGCACGAACCGGCATCCCGGCATGGCCCCGGCAGGCATGGCGGCGGGTCGTCCCACCCCCTCGAGGGTTCCTGCCGGGGTGGGGCGCAGATTGTGGCATAGGGTGACCCCCGTATCCCCGCCCGGAACGAGCGGGACCAAGGGGAAACTGACGGTGCGGGCGCTTGCGGGTGCGGATGTCAGGGGCGAACGATGGTAACGGAGACGGGTGGCTGATGGTGTTTTCATAGTCTTTGCGGATGTGTTGATTGTTTCCGCAAAGTTAGTATGCCGGGCCCCCGCAAAAGGTGCGGTAACGCCGCTTTGGTGGTGCCGGGAACGGTCTAACTGTTAAAAATACAAAAAGGGATATTGTTAATGATATGAAAACTAACGAGATAGAATTTAATGTTTTACAACATAAAAAAATATTTGGAGATTTGCGCGAAAGATTTGTAATTTTGCGGCGTGATACTTATTGTCAAAAGTGCGATAAGGTAACTGAAACCCCATCTAATTATCATGGCCCCACTTGCAAATAATCATATATCGGTAGACTGTGTGGTGTTCGGCTTCGACGGATCCCGCCTCAACGTGCTTCTGGTCAAGCGCAACGGTGAGGACGAGAAAGGGAAATACAACGACCGCAAGCTCCCCGGCAGCCTGATCTATCTTGATGAAAACCTCGACGAGGCAGCAGGCCGAGTGCTGTCGGAGCTCACCGGCATCACCGGAATGCCACTTGTGCAGTTCAAGGCATTCAGCTCCAAGGACAGAACGAGCAACGAGCGCGACGTCGTGTGGCTCGAGCGCGCCCAGGGCGAGAGAGTGGAACGCATCATCACGATAGCCTACTTCGCCTTCGTGAAGATGGATGCTCCCCAGCTGCGCTCGCTCCGTAGCGACAATGTGGAGTGGGTGGCCGTGGACGAGGTGGGAACACTCGCCTTTGACCACAACCTCATAATCGAGGAGGCCCTCAAGGCCGTGCGCCGCGAGGCCGACAACAACCGCTCCCTGCTCTACGACCTTCTGCCCAAGAAGTTCACGGCCGCACAGCTCAGGATGATCAACGAGATCGTGTTCGGCAAGAAGCTCGATGTGAGAAACTTCCATAAGAAACTCTCCCAGCTCCCCTACGTCGTGGCCCTTGAGGAACGCCAGAAGGGGGTGGCCCACAGGGCGGCGAGATATTACCGGTTTGACAAGAAGGCCTACAACAACGTGAGGTGAGAACTACCCGACAACTCTAACAGAAAACAGTATAATAAGATGTATCTATTAGGCTATGACATAGGCAGCTCGTCGGTCAAGGCGAGTCTGGTCGATGCCGCGAGCGGCAAGACCGTAGCGAGTGACTTCTATCCCAAGACCGAGGCCGAGATAATAGCCTTGCGCCCGGGATGGGCCGAACAGCGTCCCGAACAGTGGTGGGAATGTATGAAACACGCCACCGAGAGCGTGATGGCTGTCTCGAAGGTTGCCCCACGCGAGATCAAGGCGATCGGCATCTCATATCAGATGCACGGCCTGGTGATGGTCGACAAGGATCTCAAGCCCCTGCGTCCGGCCATAATCTGGTGCGACTCGCGCGGTGTGCCATACGGCGAGAAGGCCTTCGATACCCTCGGAAACGACCGGTGTCTGGCACATCTGCTCAACTCTCCCGGCAACTTCACAGCCACCAAGCTGGCCTGGGTCAAGGAGCATGAGCCCGATACATTCAGCCGCATAAACAAGATCATGCTTCCCGGCGACTATGCCGCCATGCGTCTCACAGGCAAAGTGTGCACGACCATCTCGGGTCTGAGCGAGATGATGCTCTGGGACTTCAAGGAAGGCCGTCCCGCACAGTTCCTTCTCGACTATTTCGGCTATGATGCCGACATACTTCCCGAAGTGGTGCCCACATTCTCCATCCAGGGCCGTGTGACAGCCGAGGCTGCCGCCGAGCTGGGTCTCGCCGAGGGTATCCCCGTGAGCTACCGCGCCGGCGACCAGCCCAACAACGCCCTGTCGCTCAATGTGTTCAATCCCGGAGAGGTTGCATCCACAGCCGGAACCTCGGGAGTGGTCTACGGTGTGCTCGGCGAGGTGAACTATGATCCCTTGAGCCGTGTCAACACATTCGCCCACGTCAACCACACCCCCGATCAGACGCGTCTCGGTGTGCTCCTGTGCATCAACGGCACCGGTATCCTCAACTCATGGTCAAAACGTTGCATGGCCCCCGACGGCATAAGCTATCCGGGCATCAACGATCTGGCCGCCGAGGCTCCGATCGGAGCGGCGGGAGTGTCGGTGATCCCCTTCGGCAACGGTGCCGAGCGTGTGCTCCGCAACCGCGAGGTGGGGGCATCGGTCCACGGCATCAACTTCCTCACCCATAACCGCTCGCATCTTCTGCGCGCCGAGCAGGAAGGAATCGTGTTCTCCTTCATGTATGGCATGGAGATCATGGAGCAGATGGGCATGAAACTCAGCAAGATCCACGCCGGCCACGCCAATATGTTCCTCTCCCCCCTGTTCCGCAACACACTCGCCGGAGTGAGCGGTGCCACCATCGAGCTCTACAACACCGACGGGTCGGTGGGTGCGGCCAAGGGTGCAGGCATGGGTGCCGGAATCTACAAGGACAACAACGAGGCATTTGCCTCGCTCGAGAAAATCGAGGTGATCGAGCCGGTCGAGGCTGACCGCGCCGCCTACCGCGAGGCCTACGAGCTCTGGAAGGACCGTCTCAGCATGGTGATGGCCAACCAGTGACATTCACAATATCCAGAACTAACATAAATACCAAAAACAACCCCCTAAACAATTTAACCGACTATGGCAGTAAAGGAATATTTCCCCGGTATCGGGAAAATCAAATTCGAAGGCAAGGAGTCAAAGAACCCCATGGCCTACCGTTACTATGACGCTGAGAAGATCGTGCTCGGCAAACCCATGAAGGAATGGCTCAAGTTCGCCATGGCATGGTGGCACACTCTCTGCGCCGAAGGTGGCGACCAGTTCGGCACAACCACCAAGAAGTTCCCCTGGAACCAGGGCGACGACGCTATGACCATCGCAAAACAGAAGGTCGACGCCGGCTTCGAGTTCATGCAGAAGATGGGCATCGAGTACTTCTGCTTCCATGACACCGACCTCATCGGCGACCTCGAGGACATCGCTGACTACGAGAACCGCATGAAGGAGATCGTGGCCTACCTCAAGGAGAAGCAGGCCGAGACCGGCATCAAGAACCTCTGGGGCACAGCAAACGTGTTCGGCAACGCCCGCTACATGAACGGTGCCGCCACTAACCCCGATTTCGACGTAGTGGCCCGCGCTGCCGTGCAGATCAAGAACGCCATCGACGCCACCATCGCCCTCGGCGGATCCAACTATGTGTTCTGGGGAGGCCGCGAAGGCTACATGAGCATCCTCAACACCGACCAGAAGCGTGAGAAAGAGCACCTCGCACAGATGCTCACCATCGCCCGCGACTATGCCCGTTCGAAAGGCTTCACCGGCACATTCCTCATCGAGCCCAAGCCCATGGAGCCCACCAAGCATCAGTATGACGTGGATTCCGAGACAGTGATCGGCTTCCTCAAGGCCCACGGTCTCGAGAAGGATTTCAAGCTCAACATCGAGGTGAACCACGCCACCCTCGCCGGCCACACCTTCGAGCATGAGCTCGCAGTGGCTGTCGACAACGGTATGCTCGGCTCCATCGACGCCAACCGCGGCGACTATCAGAACGGCTGGGACACCGACCAGTTCCCCATCGACAACTATGAGCTCACACAGGCCATGATGCAGATCATCCGCAACGGTGGTCTCGGCAACGGCGGTACCAACTTCGACGCCAAGCCCCGCCGCAACTCCACCGACCTGGACGACATCTTCATCGCCCACATCGCCGGCATGGACGCCATGGCCCGCGCACTCGAGAGCGCTGCAGCCCTGCTCGAGGAGTCGCCCTACAAGACCATGCTCGCCGACCGCTATGCTTCGTTCGACAAGGGTGAAGGCAAGAAGTTCGAGGATGGCCAGATGACCCTCGAGGATGTCGTGGCCTACGCCAAGACCCAGCCCGAACCCAAGCAGACCTCAGGCAAGCAGGAACTCTACGAGGCTATCCTCAATATGTACTGCTGATAGGCTTACCGGAAACAGGAAGGTGCGTCACCAAAGAGACGCACCTTCTTTTACTCACTCCCCTCACGCTCTCCTTACCTCTGTCTCTTTCTTATCTTCAAACTTATCAACCATGAATTATCCCCAGAACGGAAGCCGGCTCTACCTGTTCAGCATCGTGCTCGTGGCAGTGCTCGGCGGTCTGCTGTTCGGCTATGACACAGCCGTGATCTCGGGCGCCGAGAAGGGCCTGCAGGCTTTCTTCCTCGGAGCCAAGGACTTCGTCTACACCGACACCATCCATGGCATCACATCGTCGAGCGCACTGCTCGGCTGCATCATAGGCTCGGCTCTCTCGGGCTTCTTTGCCTCTTATTTCGGCCGTAAGAAGTCGCTGGCCATCGCCGGTATCTTCTTCTTCCTGTCGGCTCTCGGGAGCTACTGTCCCGAATTTCTATTGTTCGACCACGGAGTGCCCTCCGCCTCCCTGTTGGTCGCCTTCAACCTCTACCGCATTCTCGGCGGCGTAGGCGTGGGCCTCGCATCGGCCATCTGTCCGATGTATATCGCCGAGGTGGCACCCTCGAATATGCGCGGCACCCTCGTGTCGTGGAACCAGTTTGCCATCATATTCGGCCAGCTTGTGGTCTATTTCGTCAACTTCCTCATACTCGGCGAGCACACCCAGCCCGTCATAGAGAAGATCTCAGAGACTATATATCAGGTGAGCAATTCGAGCGACCAGTGGACCATCGCCCTCGGATGGCGCTATATGTTCGGCTCCGAGGCATTCGTGGCCGGACTCTTCACCATACTGGTATGTCTCGTTCCCGAGTCGCCCCGCTATCTCGCCCTCGTAGGCAAGGATGAGAAGGCTCTCGGTGTGCTGGCTCATATCAACGGCTATCAGAAAGCCAAGGAGATCCTCGCCGAGATCAAGAGCACCGTTGAGGTCAAGAGCGAGAAGCTCTTCTCGTTCGGTGTCATGGTGATCTTCGTGGGCGTCATGCTCTCGGTGTTCCAGCAGGCTGTCGGCATCAATGCCGTGCTCTACTATGCCCCCCGCATATTTGAGTCGATGGGCATGAGCGACCCGATGATGAACACCGTATATATGGGTATCGTCAATATCACCTTCACACTCGTGGCAGTCTTCACAGTCGAGAAGCTCGGCCGCAAACCTCTGCTCATCTGGGGCTCGATAGGCATGGCCATCGGTGCCATGGGAGTGGCCGCGAGCAACTTCGTCGGCGATGTCAATCCCCTCATCCCCGTCATCTCCATCATGGTCTACTCGGCTTCCTTCATGTTCTCATGGGGCCCGATCTGCTGGGTGCTCATAGCCGAGATATTCCCCAACACCATCCGCTCGGCCGCTGTGGCCATAGCCGTGGCGTTCCAGTGGATATTCAACTTCATAGTGTCGTCGACCTTCGTGCCCATGTACAACATGAGCCTCGGCGATATGGGCGACCGCTTCGGCCATATGTTCGCCTATGCCCTCTATGGCGTCATCTGTATCGTGGCCGCATGGTTTGTCTACACCCTCGTGCCCGAGACCAAGGGCAAGACCCTCGAGGATATGACAGATCTCTGGAGAAACCGCAACAAACGCTGAAACCTGACACCCTGCCGTCGTTCCCGGCGGCAGGGATATTAAAACTGATAGATTTCTTTCTTATTTATCGCAACATGAAAAACGTCGAGAGGGACGGCCCGTGCGGGTCGTCCCTCTTTTAGACTTTCATTTTTCTTCTCGCGAAGAATGAAGTGAAGCTCTGCTCTTAGTCCTTCTTGGCTACGCGGCGCTCCTTGATACGGGCCTTCTTGCCGGTGAGTCCACGGAGGTAGTAGAGCTTGGCACGGCGAACCTTGCCATACTTGTTGACGGTGATCGAGTCGATGAAGGGTGACTCGAGGGGGAAGATACGCTCCACGCCGATGTTGTCAGAGATCTTGCGGACGGTGAAACGCTTCTTGTCACCTTCGCCGGAGATGCGGATGACGACACCGCGATACTGCTGGATACGCTCCTTGTTGCCTTCCTTGATGCGGTAAGCCACGGTGATTGTGTCGCCGGGGTTAAAGTCAGGGTGCTGCTTGCCTGTTGCAAAAGCTTCCTCTACGACCTTGATTAAGTCCATTTTTCTATACGTATATTAAAATGTTAACAATACTCGCAATATTCGCGGGCTGCACGTCCCGCCAGAGATTGCGAATTTTCGGCTGCAAAGTTAGTGATTTTCCCCGACATACACAATACTTATCAGGACAAGGATACAAAAGGCCAAAAGGAAAAAAGGAACAAAAAGATTTTTGGATTAAGATTCATCAGACTGATTATATCTGAACAAAAAATAAAAATCTGTTCCTTCTTTCCTTTTGGTCTTTTGTATCCTTGTCCTGACCGGTATTCCGGATGTCAGCGCAGCATCAGTTTGAAGCTTCTGCCTTCGACGGAGACAATCATTATGCCGCCCCGGTCAACACTGATGGTGTGGTCGGTGCCGCGGTAGAGTGTAATGCCTGACACGTCGGTTATGACCACCTCGGATCCTTCCATGGCACCGAGGACAGTGATGGTCCGGTTGGAAGCGGTCACTTTCACGTCACTGCCATTGGCAGCGGTGTTGTCGATACCTGTCCCGCCTGCCTTGCGGAACACGACGCTGACATCGGTATCGTCCATGATCGGATCGGTGGTGAATGTGTTGTCTGAATCAAGCTCGGTCACGATGCGTTCGCCCACGGTGAGAGTGCTGAACTCCCATCCC
This sequence comes from uncultured Duncaniella sp., assembly GCA_910587165.1. Taxonomy (GTDB): domain Bacteria; phylum Bacteroidota; class Bacteroidia; order Bacteroidales; family Muribaculaceae; genus Duncaniella. The sequence goes on along the minus strand of CAJUKP010000019.1, from coordinate 6,833 downwards.
TCCTCGGCCTCGATGACGAGTGTCACTTCCGAGCCATACTCATACCGCATGGCCACGAGTCCACCCTGTCCGAGTATATTGAGACGTACACGGCGGACAGCAAATTCGGCGCTGACTGCAATGTCGGCTGTCACATTCTTTAATGTCAGTGTGCCGTCTGTTCCTACTGAGGCGGTCATGTCTCGTCCGTCGACGGTGAGCCGCCGGAGTTCGAAACCTTCGGCGGGGATGATGGTGAGACGAAGGTCAGATCCATGTCCGACGGTCACGCGGCCATCCTCCATCGGGAGGTCAGGCGCCACGATCTCGCCCTGTGAGGAGTTGTAGTCGAGTGTCACCGTATAGGTGTGGATTGCGAAGAGCGCTTCCACGGTCATATCGGTCTCTACGCCCGCTATGGTGTATTCATTGTCCCGGAGACTGTCTGTCACCTCCACACCGTCTACTGTAAGTGATGCCAGATAGCATCCCTCTCCGGCAGGTACGGCCTTGATGACAAGGGGACTTCCGAAAGCCACGCGGCAGCTGTCAGTGGCTTCGCCGTTCAGGATCAGTTGTCCATATATCCCTGATCCAGATGCGGTGACTGTGAAGACTATCGGTGCGAACATGATGTCGACGGCTATGTCGGATGTGACTTTCTCGATCACTACGGTGCTGTCGGCGGGGAGGTTGGTGAGACAGTCTTCACCGTTGACGGTGAACAGTGTGATCTCATGGCCGCGGGAGGGAACGGGCTTGATCTCCAACCGCGATCCGTAGTCGACAGCCGCAAGCTCCGAGGTCTTGCCATTAATGAGCAGTGTCCCGCCCGGTGTGGATGCCGGCACGTTGATAGAGAATGTTATCTTGATGAATTCCACCTCAATCTCCATATTTGAACTGATGGAGGTGTAGGACAGGCGTCCGTCGGCCAAAGAGGCGGTTACATCTTCGCCGTTCACTTTCACGGTGCCGGTCGTGTATCCTTCCGCGGGGATGATCTCGATTGAGAGAGGCTCATCCTCGTCAACGCTGACCGGGGACGATTCCGATCCGTTGAGTTTCACGGTGCCCATGGTAATGTCGTAGGTGGCGGTGACGGTGAAGCCTCCGTCTGCCGACTGTATCTTGCCAAAGAGTTTCCACACCTCGGCCCCGCGGTAAAGTTTCTTTGTACCGGTGGGGACGAACAAGGTCGCGTTGTTGTATGTGTTCTGTGAGAAGGTATAGTCCGCCTCGCACACCGGAGGCACCTTGGCGAGGCTGGTCACTTGCATCAGCGAGTCACAGCCTTCAAATGCCGAATAGCCTATCCCGGTGATATTTTCACCTAACAATACGCTCCGGAGATTCTTCTGCCCAAAGGCGAATGTACGATCAAGTCCGGTCACTTGATTTCCGAATTCCAGGACTTTGACGGAGGAACCGTTGATAAAATTCGCCTCAGTATTCCGCCCGATATAAAGGCTGTCGATATCGCAAGCTGTGAACGGGCCGTTGCCGTATCCGTCGGCTTTGAATTCCAGTTCGGTAGATGAGTCTTCGATTCTGACGGTCTTTAGCGAACCGCATCCCTCAAATGCTGATTGTTCTATCATGGTGAGTGAAACGGGAAGTGTGACGCTTCTGAGCGGGGTCCTTGTGAAAGCGGAGATACCAATTCTTTCAAGCCCCTCGGGCAGAATTATCTCCTGAAGTCCTGATTCGTAGAATGCAGAGGTGCCAATCTCCTTGGTTCCGGAAGGGAGCCGGACAGATTTCAGTTTCGGGCATTTTTCAAATGCGCTCAGGTTCAGATAGGCTGTATCACCTTTGAAATCTACGCTCTCCAGTTCCGGCTGCTCGCTACCGTAACCGGAATGAATGTCTGTCACACAGGGGCCAAATGTGATGTGACGGATTCTGGAGGAATTCTTTATCGCTGTGACTCCCGCGTTTATCGGGCGACCGTAATATACCCTGTCGATGTTGCATTCCTGGAATATCACCTCATAGACATCGAACAATTCCGGAGAATTCTCTATGTAAACCTCCTCGATATTACAATCTTTGAACTGAAATCCCTGGATACGGGTTTTGCATCCGGCCGGGAATCTGACGTAGCGTGGGGTATTGCCCTTCGATTCCTGCAGGACAATAGCATAATTCATGCTCCTGCCCATCACAATGGTATCGAGTGGACAGGTATCGAATGAATTATTATTCTGGATATTAAGATCTTCATCTCCAGGTTCGATGGTGAGCTTACGCAGGGATGTGCATCCTTCGAAGGCTTTGGAATAGACATCCTTCACTTTCGGGCCGAGGGTGATGGAAGTGAGGTTTGTCCGGCCGACAAAACTGAAGATACCCGGGATAAATGTGGCCTCACCGCCAACGGTGACCTCGTAGGAGGGGGCGGTGGATACCACCTGCAGTGGCATGGTATATTTATTGGATGATGGGTTGCGGGAAAAGTTACGTCCGATGTAGTAGCTTTCGATGGGACATCCTTCGAAAGGATTTCCTATGTTGGAGATTGCGTTGACCGTTATGTCGTCGGTGAGAAGCGGTTCGGATGAATCTTCGATCACCACTTCATGGAGCGACCGGAAGTTTTTGAAGGCTGTACCGCTCATGTGTGTCACCGGGTAGGTTTTTCCGCCTGTGGTCACGGTAGCCGGGATGACTACGCGTGTGATTGATGTGCTCGAGGCTCCGGTGACAGTGGCCTCGCCGCCCGAGATGGAATAGTTCACGCCATCGACGGTGATTGGATGTCCGATAAGCACACCTAAAGCCAGCATGATGAAAGTCAGAATGAATTTTTTCATTGGTTTTATGTGTTAAGGTTAATCTATGGGTGTGGTGTTATCTGCCACATAAATGTGGCGTAACTGACACAATGTTGCAAAGATACTGTTTTTGACGGATAAATAATCACCCCCCCGATCGTTAACATTCTTTAACTCGCCGGCGGTGGTGGGTTGAACAAAAAAACGGTCAGAAAGAATTGTCCTGTCCGGTAACCTTTGCAGTTGAAGATGGAGGCAAAAAAAATGTCCGTCACCCCTTATCGTCAAGGAGCAATCGGACTAAAGCCAAAAGGCATTTGCGATAAAACACCCCGCCTGGGCGGGATATCATCCAAATTTAATGTAGAGATTATATCATACTTACACAACACCAATTTGTCTTCCCGGGAAGATGTCGTCACGACCGCTCCGGGGGAAAGTTGCCTTTGTCCTTAGTCCATTGAGGAAAATTAATGCGTAAAATTCTTGTAAGTCCAAGGGAAGATGCAACTTTGGTGCGTTTCTTTCCGATGCAAAGTTACGGATATTTGGATTTTTGTCCAAGAAACAGAGAGGTAATTAATGTTTTTTAATATTTCCTTTTGAACAAATTTCGAAAGCTTTCGGTTTATGCGTTTATGCCCTCACTGAAGGGATTGCTTGTCAGAAAAAAAGTTACCGATCAGGACAAGGATACAAAAGACCAAATGGACAGAAGAAACAAATTTTTTATTTTTTTTGTTCAGATATAATCGGTCTCATGAATCTGAATCCAATAAAATCTGTTTCTTCTGTCCATTTGGTCTTTTGTATCCTTTTCCTGATCGGAAAAGGGGTAAAGGGGATCCTGTGCGGATTTTGGTAAGTGGGGAATATTGCGTATATTTGCGGAAATTTGAAGACTGAAATGAAGAATATCGTTCTTTTTGATCCCGTCGGGGCGAGGGCAGAGCTTCTGCCTCTCACCTACACGCGCCCGGTGGCTCTGTTGCGTCACGGCATCACCACTTTCGCCGAGAAATGGCAGTCGGCCCTTCCCGGCAACTATTCGTTCGAGACACAGGATTATCTGGCGGAGAAGTATCCCGCCGTGCTTGCCGAGGATGGCGACAATCTATTTGTGGCCGGCAATGTCCATCCGGATGCCGCGCTTGTCGAGGCCATCTGTGCTCTGGCTCCCGGCGAGAGCCTGGCGCTTGCATCGGGCGAGGTCGTGGCCCGCAGGGGCGACGGTGAGAAAGGAACCGCCACATATCCCGGCGAGGTGCTCAAGGTGGATCATCTCTGGGATCTCTTCATGCTCAACGACGAGGCCGTGCGCCGCGATTTCGCCCGCCTCACCGCCGGACGGGTGTCGCGTCCGCTCAGCGACACCTGCCGCCTCATAGGCGATCCCTCCCAACTGTTTATCGAGGAGGGTGCCGTGGTGGAGGGCGCCATCATCAACGTCAGCAAAGGTCCGGTCTATATAGGCCGTGATGCCGAGGTGATGGAGGGTGCCTGTCTGCGCGGTCCGATAGCCATGTGCGAGCACTCTGTAGTCAACATGGGTGGAAAGATCTATGGCGCCACCACGCTGGGCCCCTACTGCAAGGTGGGCGGCGAGCTCAACAATGTCGTGATGACGGGCTATTCCAACAAGGCCCACGACGGTTTCCTGGGCAATGCCGTGATCGGCGAGTGGTGTAACCTCGGGGCCGGATGCACGGCGTCGAATCTCAAGAACACCTACGGTCCGGTGAGGGTGTGGAGCATCGCCCAGGGCCGGTTCGTCAAGACCGGCCTGCAGTTCTGCGGTCTCATAATGGGCGATCATTCCAAGGCCGGAATCAACACGATGTTCAACACCGCCACTGTGGTGGGTGTGGGTGTCAATTTCTACGGCTCGGGATTTCCCCGCACGTTCATACCGTCGTTCAACGAGGGAACGACCCACGGGATGGCCGAGGCCGACATGGACCGTTTCTTCGACACAGCCACACGCATGATGGCCCGCCGTCATGTCGAGCTGACACCTGCCGACAAGGAGATACTCATGAACATCCGCGACAGCAGGGACGGCAACTGACACACTCACACTGAACTCTCTCTAACTCCCATATACCGAACTATGCCAAAAGTATCAGAGCGCGGCACATTGATGCCCGCATCACCCATACGGCGCCTGGCGCCGCTCGCCAATGCCGCCAAGGCAAAGGGCACCAAGGTCTATCATCTCAACATAGGCCAGCCCGACGTCCCCACTCCTCCCGAGGGGCTCGAGGCGCTCAAGAAGATTGACCGGCAGGTGCTGGAATACAGCCCGTCGGACGGTCTGCTCTCGCTGCGCGAGAAGCTCAAGGAATATTACAAGCGTTTCAATATCGACGTGGATGTCGATGATATCATCGTGACTTCCGGAGGCTCCGAGGCGGTGCTTTTCGCCTTCATGGCCTGTCTGGACCCCGGTGACGAGATCATCGTGCCCGAGCCGGCCTACGCCAACTATATGGCCTTCGCCATATCGGCCGGGGCCAAGATTGTCACCGTCCCCTCCACGATCGACGAGGGTTTCGCCCTGCCGAATGTCGAGAAATTCGAGGAGCTCATCACCCCGCGCACCAAAGGCATACTCATCTGCAACCCCAACAATCCCACGGGATATCTCTATACAATGAAGGAGATGCTGCAGATACGCGACCTGGTGAAGAAATATGATCTCTTCCTGTTCTCCGACGAGGTCTACCGCGAGTTCTGCTACACGGGTGCGCCCTATATCTCGGCTTTCCATCTTCCGGGCATCGAGGAACAGGTGGTGCTTGTCGACTCCGTGTCGAAGCGCTACAACGAGTGCGGCATACGCATCGGCGCGCTCATCACGAAGCATCCCCAGCTCAAGAAGAACGTGATGAAGTTCTGCCAGGCACGTCTCAGTCCCCCGCTGCTGGGTCAGATCGTGGCCGAGGCGAGCATCGACGCTTCTCCCGAGTATATGCTCGCCACATACAACGAGTATGTCGAGCGCCGCAAGTTCCTCATCGACCAGCTCAACAAGATCCCCGGCTGCTACACCCCCATACCGATGGGAGCGTTCTACACTGTGGTGAAGCTTCCGGTGGACGACGCCGACCGTTTCTGCGAGTGGTGTCTGAGCGATTTCAATCTCGATGGCGAGACTGTGTTCATGGCGCCCGCCTCAGGTTTCTACACCACCCCCGGCATGGGCAAGGATGAGGTGAGAATGGCCTACGTGCTCAACAAGGAGGAGCTCGCCAAGGCCATGAAGGTGCTCGACGCCGCTCTCAAGGCCTATCCCGGCAGGACAATCTGAGAAAAACATACATACATTCATCATCTTCTTACCCTCTTCAATGAACAGGAAAGATTTTGAGATCATGGCTCCCGTCGGGAGCTACGAGTCGCTCCATGCCGCCATCGAGGCAGGGGCTGATGCGATATATTTCGGAGTCGAGGGGCTCAACATGAGGTCGCGCTCGTCGGTCAACTTCACCCTCGACGATCTCCGCAACATCGCCTCGATATGCGGCGAGGCCGGAGTGAAGACCTATCTCACGGTCAACACCATTATCTATGACTCCGAGCTCGAGAGATGCCGCGAGGTGATCCGTGCCGTGCGCGACAGCGGCATCTCGGCCATTATCGCCAGCGATGTGGCGGCCATCATGTATGCCCGTTCGATAGGGGTGGAGGTGCATATCTCCACTCAGGTCAATGTGAGCAATATCGAGGCGGTGAGATTCTACGCGCAGTGGGCCGACGTGATGGTGCTGGCCCGTGAGCTCAATATGGAGCAGGTAGCCGCCATACGCGATGCCATCGTGCGCGACGATATCCGCGGCCCTCATGGCGATCTCGTGCGCCTCGAGATGTTCTGCCACGGAGCTCTCTGCATGGCTGTCTCGGGCAAGTGCTATCTGAGCCTGCATGAGATGAACTCGAGCGCCAACCGCGGAGCCTGCACCCAGATATGCCGCCGGGGCTACCGTGTGACCGATCTGGAGACCAACGACGAGCTTGAGGTGGAGAACAAATACATCATGTCGCCCAAGGACCTGAAGACCATCCATTTCCTCAACA
>CAJUKP010000018.1 GCA_910587165.1 uncultured Duncaniella sp. | reverse complement strand
TGTAGCTATGTGACCGATGATTAGGGATAATTTAACCAAAAAGACATCCATGAGGTAAAGCATACATTTTAATATTTACACTATTTAAAATTATAATCTTATAAGCACTATTTAAGTTACCTTGTCAGTATCCAATCTCATGGGCTGTTTACGCCTTGAAAATCGGTCACATAGCTACAGCTATGCTCCCTCTTTTCATGACGTAAACAACCTCATGAGATTGGACTCTGGTTTTAACATTTGTGATTAAACACCCTCTTGACGCGGTCCACCACCTCGCTCACGAGGAAGGGCTGGCCCTGGATTTTATTGATGCGCTTGATGTCGAGATCGGGATACTTGCTCTGCAGATAGTCGGCGAACATTCCGGTGTTGAGCTCGGCCACGATCACCCTCTTGAACCGGCGGAGCACCTCGGCGGTGTTGGCGGGAAGGGGGTTGATGTAGTTGAAGTGGGCGAATGCCACGGGCGTTCCGGCAGCAGAGAGCTCGGAAGCGGCGGTGCGGAGATGTCCGTATGTACCGCCCCAGCCAACGAGCACGGTGTCGGCTCCCTCGGCCCCGATCACTTCGAGGGCGGGGATATCGTCGGCTATGCGGGCTATCTTGCCGCGGCGGGCCATCACCATCTTCTCATGGTTGAGGGGGTCGATGGATATGGCTCCGGTGTTGTAGTCCTTCTCGAGACCACCCACACGGTGGGCGGCGCCTTCAGTGCCGGGGATGGCCCAGTAGCGCACACCGGTCTCCTCATTGCGGCTGTAAGGCTGCCACGGCTCTGCCAGACGCTCGGGAGTGAGCAGCGGAGGATTGATGTCGGGAAGTTCGGAGGGCTCGGGAATGCGCCATGCGCTCGAGCCGTTGCCAATGAAAGCATCGGTGAGGAGAATGACCGGGGTCATGTGCTCCATGGCTATGCGCGAGGCCTCGTAGGCCATCGTGAAACAGTCGGTGGGAGTGGCTGCCGCAAGCACCACCACGGGCGATTCGCCGTTGCGGCCATAAAGAGCCTGCATCAGATCGGTCTGCTCGGTCTTGGTGGGAAGACCGGTCGAGGGTCCGCCGCGCTGCACGTCGACCACCACGAGCGGAAGCTCGGCTATCACCGCCAGACCGATGCCCTCGCTCTTGAGAGCCAGACCGGGTCCGGATGTCGATGTCACCGCGAGCGATCCGCCGAACGATGCGCCTATGGCCGAGCACACACCTGCAATCTCATCCTCCATCTGGAGAGCCTTCACACCAAGGTCGCGGCGTTTCGCAAGCTCATGAAGGATGTCGGTGGCAGGGGTGATGGGATATGAGCCGAGGAAAAGCGGACGTCCGCTCTTCTCTGAAGCGGCGATGAAACCCCACGCGGTGGCGGTGTTTCCGTTGATGTCGGTATACACACCCGGCTCGGCCTTGCCGCTCTCGATGCGGTAGGTCGACACCGATGCGTGGATATTGTGACCGTAATCATAGCCGGCGGCGATCACCTTGGCGTTGGCCTCGAAGATGGCGGGTTTCTTGGCAAACTTGCCACGCAGCATATTGAGAGCCCCTTCGAGCGGACGGTCAAAGAGCCAGCACACCAGGCCGAGAGCGAATATATTGCGGCATTTGAGCACACTCTTGTTGTCGAGACCGGAGTCGGCCAGCGCGGCCTTGGTCATGCTTGTGACCGGAACCTCCACCACCTGGGCCTTGATATCGAGTTCCTTGAAGGGATCGGAGGTGGTGAAGAGAGCCTTCTTGAGATCAGCCTCCTTGAAGGAGTCTATGTCCACGATAGCCACTCCACCGGGCTTGAGGAAACGCACATTCTGCTTGAGCGCCGCCGGATTCATGGCGATGAGCACATCACACTGGTCGCCGGGGGTGTGGACGTCGACACCCACACTCACCTGAAATCCCGACACGCCGCTGAGCGAGCCCTGGGGGGCGCGCACCTCGGCAGGATAGTCGGGGAACGTTGACACCTTGTTGCCCAGTCCGGCCGATACATTCGTGAAAATGTTGCCGGCAAGTTGCATTCCGTCTCCCGAGTCACCCGAGAAACGCACCACAACTTTGTCGAGGGTCTTGACATTAGCGTTGTCTGTCATAATACCTTTATATATTATATGATGGTTGATAATTCATTCAAATTCGAGGGGGCGCGCACCTCTTCCGCCGTTGACCACGGTGCGTCTCACCCGGTAGCCGAGCGAGCGTCCGAGCAGAGGAGTCCACCCGCATTTGCTCTTGACATCCGTCTTCTTGATCTTATAGCCCGGAAGCGGGAGCTTCTCCACAAGCACGAGATCGGCATAATAGCCGGGGCGTATGAACCCTCTCTCCTTTATGCCGAATATCCTGGCCGGAGCATGACACATCAGCTCCACCACACGTTCTATGCCTATATCCTCGGCATCCGGATCATATTCGGCCAGGTCAAGCATGGCCGGAAGCGAGAACTGCACCATCGGCATACCCGATGCCGCCGTCAGCGCGTCGCCATCCTTGTCCTTGGGCAGATGGGGCGCATGGTCAGTGGCGATGGTGTCGATCACACCCCCTTTCCGCAGTGCGCGGATCAATGCCACACGGTCGCTCGGATCCTTGATGGCGGGATTGCACTTGATCCGGCTGCCGAGCCTCAGGAAGTCGTTGCGGTCAAAGAGCAGATATTGCGGACAGGTCTCGGCTGTCACCCTCACTCCGCGCGCCTTGGCACGGGCTATCATATCGAGCTCCTCGGCCGTGGAGATGTGGCATATATGCACCCTCGCCCCATAGCGCTCAGCAAGCATGATGGCATGGTAGGTGGCCCGGATGCAAGCCTCGCGCGGACGCACGTCGGGGTGCAGCTCCACCGGTATCCCGCCGGGATACAAGGCCTTGAGCCTCTCGCGGGCCTCGGCTATCACCTTCTCGTCCTCTGCATGGACGGCTATGATGGAGGGGGCGTTGCCGAATAGATTGTCGAGCATCTTCTCGTCGTCGACAAGCATATTGCCCGTCGAGGAGCCGAGGAAGAGTTTCACACCGGCAAGCCGTGTGTAATCGGCACCGGCAAGCTCATCGAAATTATCGTTGGTGGCGCCTATGAAGAATCCGTAGTTGGCCTCCGATACCCTCGACGCGCGGGCCATCTTATACATCGCCGCCTCCATGCTGACAGTGGCGGGCTTTGTGTTGGGCATATCAATGAACGAGGTGACACCTCCGGCCACGGCGGCTTTCGATTCGGTGACCATCGTGGCCTTCTCGGTCAGACCCGGGTCGCGGAAATGCACGTGGGTGTCTATCACACCGGGCAGCAGGTAACAACCCTCGCAGTCGGTGACAGTCTCGGCCTTCAGGTCACATTCCCCGGTGCCGGTGGCGGCAATCCTGTCGCCGTCCACCAGAACCCATCCGTGGCTGACGGCTCCTTCGTTGACTATAAGGGCGTTGGTGAATAGTTCTCTCATTTTTCGCTGTAATCAGGATATTTTGTGAAAAGGCTGCTCCATTTCAGTCGCATCACACCGAAAAATCCCTCGCTGAATATTCCCGAGCTCATTTTCGATACCCCAAGCACACGGTTGACAAATATGATGGGGACCTCGACTATCCTGAAGCCGTATTTATAGGACAGATATTTCATCTCTATCTGGAATGCATAGCCCTTGAAGCGTATCCTGTCGAGCGGAAGGGCGGCGAGCACCTTGCGCCGGTAGCACACGAACCCGGCCGTAGAGTCATTGACAGGCATCCCGGTGACGACACGCACATAGCGCGAGGCGAAATACGACATCATCACCCTGCCCATGGGCCAGTTGACCACATTCACGCCCGTGAGATAACGCGAGCCTATGGCCACTCCCGCTCCGTTCTCACACGCCTCGACAAGACGGGGCAGATCGTTGGGATTGTGGGAGAAGTCGGCATCCATCTCGCAGATATACTCATATCCGCGCTCGAGAGCCCATTTGAATCCGGCTATGTAGGCCGTGCCCAGACCGAGCTTTCCCTTGCGCTCAAGCAGGTGGAGACGCCCCTCCGAACCGGGTATCATACCGCGCACTATCGCGGCGGTGCCGTCGGGTGAATTGTCGTCGATTATAAGTATGTCGAAGCGGCGGGGCAGGGCATAGACCGCCTCGATTATGGCCTTGACATTTTCTTTCTCGTTATATGTCGGAATAACCACAAGGCATTCAGCGCACTGTGTGGACGGGTGGATTTGCATCGCAGTCTCATTAGATGTTCGAACTGCAAATTTACACAATTAATTCCGCTCTACCAAAAATAAATCATCCACAGAATTTTCGGTTTTGCTTTCAAAATGATAGTTAATAAGGCCGATTTGTGACATTTTGCTACTTTGGTTCATCCGAGGTCTGTTTTGATACGTCACGATATTTGACGGATAGGATTTTTAATGTTATCTTTGCACCATAACCTCTTACCTTTTAAAGACCATGAAAGTAAACAACCCAAAGGTTGGCCTGGTGATGAAATCGCTTCAGGCCGACTTCTTCAAGGATATGCAGCGCGGCGCCGAGGAATATGTCGATGCCGAAAAATGCTGTCAGCTCATATCGGCAGGAACAGACACACAGACCGAGATCGAACGGCAGATCGAGATCGTTGACAGCCTCGTGGCCGAGGGGGTCGACGCCCTTGTGGTGGTGCCCATCGACTCAAAGGCACTCGTGGCTCCGGTGGCTCGCGCCGTCAGGGCAGGAGTGAAAGTGGTCAACATCGACATCAAGCTCGACGACAGCCTTCTCGCCGCCGAAGGAGTGAAGGTTGACTTCGTGGGTCCCGACAACTACCAGGCCTCCCTTGCCGTGGGCAACGCGCTCGCCGTCACCCTCGCTCCCGGCACCCCGGTGGCCATGATCGAAGGTCTCTCCGTGGCCGACAATGCCCGTCAGCGCAAGGCCGGATTCGACAAAGCGATAGCCGACCGCGGCCTGCAGTGTGTGGCAAGCGCTCCGGCCGACTGGGAGATAGACAAGGCACGTGAGGTGTTCACCGGAATAATCGGCGATCACCCCGGGATCAAAGCTGTGTTCTCATGCAACGACGCCATGGCCCTCGGCGTCATAGACGTGCTGAGACAGTCGGGAAGAAAACCGGGCGAGATAAAAGTGGTGGGATTTGACAACGACGCAGTGATGCGCCCGCTGCTCGACGAAGGCTGGCTTGCCGGAACAGTAGACGCTTTCGGATCTCAGATGGCAGTCCAGGGAATACGCCACGCCCTCAATCTGCTCGAGGAGGATACAGCGTCGCTGGGCGACAGACCGACCCCCTTCTCGCTCATATCCTGACTCTTCTATTTACCTGTGCTCATTGGAGGCAGCCTCATATATGCGCAGAGCCTCCCTCGCCGGCATGGTGAACGGCCGTCCGTCAGGACGGGCATACACTACGTCGCGCCCCAGCATAGCCTTGTTTCTGAGTGTGCGCAGCACCGATAGCTGCAGGCCACGCTCTATGCGGCCATGAAATATTTCAAGCTGTGCGTCACTCATCATTCAGAATCCTGTCATATATTTTTTTGTCAATAACTCCCTCGTTGGTGGCCACCACGTGATTGCGGCCCATTGAATTGTCGATAAGCATCCAGGAGTCAACCCTGGGCATGAATATATTCTTAAGGTTATCCTTGCCACGGTAGTAGCGGCGGATTATCACATCGCGGGGAATGTTATGGCCACCCTCGCTCACCCTCATCGCCACCCTCTCGATAGCCTCGAGAGGGGAGGCGAGCCATATATAAAGGAGATGGACGATATAGCCCAACTTGTGGGCCTTGTCGATCAGCGCCCCGTAGCTTCTGGTGGCAAGCGTGGTCTCGATGGCGAAAGTCTTGTGTTTTCCCATCAGTTCGCCTATGCGCTTCAGCATCAGACGTCCGGCATCCATGGCCACCTGTGCCGGGTTGAACGGGGAAAGCCCCGCAGCTATCTCGTCGGCATTGACAAACTCGTCGACGCCGAGAACGTCGGGAAGCAGTGTGAATGACGCGGTGGTCTTGCCCGCTCCATTGCAGCCCGATATAATGTAGAGCTCAGAATCCATAATAATCAATCTATATCAAGAAGTTAACTTTCATTCGGCGGCGCCTCCGCAGCTCAGGGACGGCACCATGCTGTCTTTATAACAATCGGGAAGGGGATTACGGATGCGATTTATTGTAAAAAGGTAGTTAAATAATGTCAACCAGATTGCAGATTCTATGACAAATTGCTATCTTTGTACTCTTGAAAACACAATTATTGTATAAGCCTATCTTGATTTAATGAATATTAACAACTTCACCAATCTTAACCCCAGCCGCCTATCGAAACACCCCTACGCTAACTATTCAAAGGAAACAACAATGCAGCAACTGACTAAGCTCACCGACCGCGAACTGGTCGAGGCTTATGCCAACGGAAACAACGAGGCCTTCGACATACTGCTCGAACGCCACAAGCAGAAAGTGTACTCTTATATCTTCCATATCGTAAAGAATAAGGAACTCGCCGACGACATCTTCCAAGAGACGTTTGTCAAAGTCATTGTCACCATCAAGCAGGGACGCTATACCGAGCGCAACAAATTCAGCGCATGGCTCACCCGCATAGCCCACAACCTGATCATCGACTCGTTCCGCCAGGACCGTGTCGAGAACACCGTATCGAGCGACGAGGAGAACACTGACCTTCTCAACCGCCGCGACCTCTGCGACGGAAACATCGAGGACGACCTTGTGTCGATCCAGCTCAACGAAGACATCCGCGCGCTTGTGATGTCGCTTCCCGAACCTCAGCGCGAGGTGGTGGTGCTCCGCTTCTACCGCGATATGTCGTTCAAGGAGATCGCCGAGACCACAGGAGTGAGCATCAACACCGCTCTCGGCCGTATGCGCTACGCCATCCTCAACATCCGCCGTCTAGCCGCCGAGAAGAAGATAGCCCTCGCCGTCTGAGACCCGCGCGAAAAGAAACGAACACCGTAAAACGGACATCCCCCCGATACAACAATCACGAAACAGATGAAACTCCCGACACGCATCATCACCATCATTCTCCTCGTCATAGCAGCCATACCGTGCCTGCGCGCCGAAGAATCGAAGGTCGACTACAGACCCGTTATATCCGGGGCTCTGAGGGCGCGTTACGAGTATTCGACTGCCGAGGGCAACCAGAGATTCCAGGTGAGGAATGCCCGATTGATCGTGTCGGGCAACGTCGCGCCTGCCATCAGCTACTTCGTGCAGGCCGACCTGTGTGACCGCGGGGTAATGAAGATTTTCGACGCATGGGGCAGACTGCGCCTGTGGCAGACCCTCGCCCTCCAGGGAGGACAGTTCCGCCTGCCTTTCGGAACCGACTGCTACCGCGGCCCCGGCAACTACATATTCCCCAACCCGTCATACGTGGGATGGGAGATGAACAACGTGCGCGGAGTCGGAGCCAAGATGTCCTACACATTCTCACTCCCTGCCGGAAGCCTCTTCCTTGACGGAGGTGCATTCAACCCCACCGCCATCACTGACCATAACGTATGGGTAAGGACACTCGCCTACGCGGCCAAGGTGCAATACACCCTTGGCAATGTGACACTCGCCACAGGTTTCCAGACCATCAGTCCCGACAGTGTGCGCATAAACCTCACCGGAGCGAGCGCGAGCTGGAACTGCGGACGTTGGACCGTGGAAGGGGAGTACATCAACAAGCATTACACCCACAGACGCTTCAAGACCACGCATGGTTATAACCTGTGGGCCAACTACCAGTTTCCCGTCAGGGCCGGTATGTTCAACAGGGCATCTTTCCAAGCCCGTGTCGACGGCATGACCGACCACTCCACCGGTGCCCGCAACAGCGAGGGAGCCCTGACCGCCAATCATCCGGGCCGCAACCGCATCACTGCAGGTGCCACCCTGACCTATCTTTCCACCCCCGTCCGATGTGACCTGAGGGTGTCATACGAGAAGTTCTTCTACCGACGAAGTGTGACCCCGGCAGCCGGCGAGAACGACCGAATCTGTGCCGAGCTCGTGGTTAAATTCTAAACCTGAAGCCGCCGCCCGGGTCACCCCTCCCATTTATTGGAAATTTTCTATTCTTCGGCTCGATTTTGCGACAAAATCGCCGTTTTTCTGCATATCAGCAAGCAAAATTGATATTATTTTCTTAATTTTGCGGACTGATTGAAATCAATTCTATCTACATTTTTATTCAAGAGTCAGATGAACAATGACCAGATCAAGGTGATGTTTGCCACCGACGAACACGTTAAGTACGCCGAGCAGATAGTCAACCTCATCTATGAATCGGCCCTCCAGAGAGGCACCGGCATTGCCCGCCGCTCACCCGAGTACATCGCCAAGAAAATCTCGGGCGGCAAGGCAGTCGTGGCGCTCGCTGACGACCGTCTGATTGGCTTCAGCTACATCGAAAGCTGGGAGCATGGTGATTATGTGGCCACCTCAGGCCTTATAGTCGATCCTGAGTTCCGACGACTCGGACTCGCTGCCCGCATCAAATCCAAGACCTTCGAGCTGGCACGCCTGCGGTTCCCGTTTGCCAAGATATTCTCGATCACCACCTCGCTCCCGGTCATGAAACTCAATTCCCAGATGGGCTACAAGCCTGTGACGTTCTCCGAACTGACCGACGACGAGGAATTCTGGGCCGGATGCCAGGGATGTGTCAATTTCGACATCCTCAAGCGCAACAACAGGCGTATGTGTCTATGCACAGGTATGCTCTTCGACCCCAAGGCTACGCTCGAACGCCCCTCCAAGCTGAGACCTTACAGAATGTGGATCAGAAACAAAATCGGAAAGCTCTTTCATCTGAAATGAGCCTCTCAACCCCATTATCAACAAAACAAAAACACCCCATATACCCGATATGAAAAAGAAAGTTGTTCTTGCCTTCAGCGGCGGCCTCGACACATCGTTTGCCGCCAAGTATCTCTCCGAGGATCTCGGCTATGAAGTCCACACCGCCCTGGCCAACACCGGCGGCTTCACTCCGGCTGATCTCGAGCGCATCGAGCAGCGCGCGCTCGCTCTCGGAGCGGCATCACACGCCTCGCTCGACATCACCGCCGACTACTACGACAAGAGCATCCGGTATATGATAGCCGGCAACGTGCTGCGCAATGGCACATATCCCATCAGTGTCTCGTCCGAGCGCGTGTTTCAGGCCATAGCCATCATCGAATACGCCAAGAAGATAGGCGCCGACGCTGTGGCCCACGGCTCCACCGGAGCAGGCAACGACCAGGTGCGTTTCGATCTCACATTCCAGATACTCGCTCCCGAGATCGAGATCATCACCCCGACGCGTGACATGACCCTGACACGCGAGTATGAGATAGACTATCTTAAAAAGCATGGCTTCGAGGCCGACTTCAAGAAGATGGAATACTCCATCAACAAGGGCCTATGGGGCACATCAATCGGCGGAAAGGAAACCCTCCGTTCAGAACAGACCCTCCCCGAGAGCGCCTATCCCAGCCAGATCACCGAACATGGCGAGGAAACTCTCAGACTCACATTTGACAAAGGGGAGCTCACGGCTGTCAACGGCAACGCGATAGCCGATCGTGTCGAGGCCATCCGCGAGGTGGAGCGCATAGCCTCACGTTATGGCATAGGCCGCGATATGCATATCGGCGACACCATCATCGGCATCAAGGGACGCGTGGGTTTCGAGGCCGCCGCCCCGGTCGTGATCATCGCCGCCCACAAGATGCTCGAGAAGCACACCCTCACCAAATGGCAGCAATACTGGAAAGACCAGATAGGCACATGGTACGGTATGTTCCTCCACGAGAGCCAGTATCTCGAGCCGGTGATGCGCGATATGGAGGCATATCTCGAAAGTTCACAGGCAAATGTCAGCGGCACAGTCGAACTCACTCTCCGTCCCTACGGATTCACCCTTGTCGGCGTCGACTCCCCGTTTGACCTCATGAAGACCGACTTCGGCGAATACGGCGAGGTCAACAAGGCCTGGAGCGCCGACGATGTCAAAGGATTCACCAAGATACTCGGCAACCAGATGAAGATATATCACAACGTACAGAAACGCAACGGCAAGGCATGATAAAGGCTGGTATAATAGGAGGCGCGGGCTACACTGCCGGCGAACTGCTCCGTCTGCTCATCAATCATCCCGGCGTGGAGGTGGCATGGATACATTCCACCTCCAATGCCGGCGCCCCCGTGGCCGACATACACGAAGGACTCATCGGCGAGACAGACATGACATTCGCGGCAGACTATGACCTGTCGGCGGTCGATGTCGTGTTCCTGTGCCAGGGACATGGTTTCAGCGCGCGTTTCTGGCAGGAGAATCCGATGCCCGAGGGGCTGAAAGTGGTAGATCTCGCCCAGGACTTCCGCGATGAATCCGAGGGATATGTCTACGGACTGCCTGAGGCATCACGCCCCGCGATATCCGCCGCCTCGAAAGTGGCCAACCCCGGATGCTTCGCCACAGCCATACAGC
This sequence comes from uncultured Duncaniella sp., assembly GCA_910587165.1. GTDB lineage: Bacteria > Bacteroidota > Bacteroidia > Bacteroidales > Muribaculaceae > Duncaniella. The sequence continues at coordinate 37,008 of CAJUKP010000018.1, read as the reverse complement.
TCGCCCTGCTCCCGCTTGCCGCCGCCGGAAAGCTCGACGGAGAGATCCACATCACAGGCATCACCGGCTCGACCGGAGCCGGAGTGAAACCGGGAGCGACAACCCATTTCTCATGGCGCAACAACAACATCTCGGTCTACAAACCGTTCACCCACCAGCACCTCAAGGAGATACGTCAGACCCTCGGAAAACTCCAGCCCGGCCTTGACGCGAGAATCAACTTCGTGCCTGTGCGCGGCGACTTCCCGAGAGGCATATTTGTCTGCGCGTACATAGAAATATCTCTCACCGAGGAGGAGGCCCGCGGAATATACAGCGATTTCTATGCCGACGCACCTTTCACCCACATCTCGTCCCGTCCGGTCGATCTCAAACAGGTGGTCAATACCAACAAATGTGTGGTTTCGGTGGAGAAGCATGGCGACAAACTGCTCATACTCAGCGCTATCGACAACCTCCTCAAAGGTGCTTCAGGACAGGCGGTGCAGAACATGAACCTCATGTTCGGACTCCACGAAAAAACAGGCTTATCTCTCAAACCTTCAGCATTCTGATAATGAACTTATTCGACGTCTACTCTCTCTATGACATAGAACCCGTGAGAGGCGAGGGCTCATACGTGTTCACCGCCGACGGCACACGTTATCTCGATCTCTACGGAGGCCATGCGGTCATATCCATCGGTCATGCCCATCCGGCATACGTCAAGGCGATATCCGGCCAGGTGGCCGCCCTCGGTTTCTATTCCAATTCCGTCAAAAACTCCCTCCAGCTCAAGATGGCCGAACGTCTCGGTCGTCTCAGCGGCTATGAGAGCTATCAGCTCTTCTTGTGCAATTCAGGGGCCGAGGCCAACGAGAATGCCATGAAGCTGGCATCATTCGCCACCGGACGGCCCAAGATCCTCGCCATGGACCGCGCCTTCCATGGCCGCACATCCGGCGCGGTCGCCGCCACGGACAACCCCCGGATACAGGCCCCGTTCAACGCCACCCCGAATGTCGAGTTCGTCACCCTCGGCGACATTGAAGCCGTCAGACGCAAACTCGAGACCCGCGAATTCGCAGCCGTGATCATCGAAGGAATCCAGGGAGTGGCGGGCATACGCATGGTCGAGGATGACTTCCTCCGCCGTGTGCGCACGCTCTGCAACTCAACGGGCACACTCATGATACTCGACGAGATCCAGAGCGGATATGGCCGCACAGGCAACTTCTTCGCCCACCAGCACGCCGGAGTGCGTCCCGACATCATCACCTGCGCCAAGGGCATAGCCAACGGCTTCCCCATGGGAGCTGTGATCATCTCTCCCTCCATCGAGGCGAAGAAAGGGATGCTCGGGACAACATTCGGCGGCAATCATCTGGCCTGCGCCGCCGCCGTGGCCGTACTCGATGTCATGAAAGACGAGCATCTCGTCGAGAATGCCGCCGAGGTGGGACAATATCTCATAGACCGGCTCACCGAAATGGCATCCCGCAACCCCGAGATCACCGAAGTGAGGGGCCGCGGACTCATGATCGGAATCGAGATCAAGGGTTCCGCCGCCGCGCTGCGCCGCCGTCTGCTGTTCGAGGGACGGATATTCACCGGAGGTGCCGGCGAACACACCGTGAGGCTCCTTCCGGCTCTCGGAATCACCCGCGGACAGGCCGATACATTCCTCAACACCTTTGAAAAATTCCTGCAATGAAAAATTTCACCAACGTACACGACATAGGCCCGCTCGACGCCGCCGTAAGGGAAGCTCTCGAGATCAAGAAAGACCGCTTCGCCTTCACCGGCCTCGGCAGAAACAAGACCCTTCTGATGATATTCTTCAACTCATCGCTGCGCACACGTCTGAGCACACAGAAGGCCGCCATGAACCTGGGCATGAACGTGATAGTGCTCGACGTCAACCAGGGGGCCTGGAAGCTTGAGACCGAACGCGGGGTGATCATGGACGGCGACAAGGCCGAGCATCTTCTCGAGGCTATCCCGGTCATGGGTTGCTATGCCGACATCATCGGAGTGCGCTCGTTCGCCGGACTGCGCGACAAGGCTGAGGATTATGAGGAACGCGTGATAAGCCAGTTCATAAAATACTCCGGCCGCCCGGTATTCTCTATGGAAGCCGCCACACGCCACCCCCTCCAGAGCTTCGCCGACCTCATCACCATCGAGGAGTTCAAGACCAAGGAGCGCCCGAAAGTGGTCATGACCTGGGCCCCGCATCCCAAGGCTCTGCCCCAGGCTGTGCCCAACTCATTCGCCGAGTGGATGAACGCCACTGACTATGAGTTTGTCATCACCCATCCCGAAGGCTACGAGCTCGACCCCGCGTTCGTGGGTGGAGCAAAGGTGGAATATGACCAGAAAAAGGCCCTCGAGGGTGCCGACTTCGTCTACGCGAAGAACTGGAGCGCATTCGCCGATCCCAACTATGGCAAAGTGCTGTCGACTGACCGTGCATGGACTGTCGATGCAGAGAAAATGGCACTGACCGACAATGCCTTCTTCATGCATTGCCTGCCGGTGCGACGGAACATGATCGTCACCGACGATGTCATCGAGAGCGAGCGGTCCATCGTGATTCCCGAGGCCGCCAACCGCGAGATCTCGGCTCAGGTAGTCATAAAGCGTCTCCTCGAATCCCTCTGATATGGAACGTATCACCGTAGTCAAGATCGGAGGCAATGTTGTCGACAACCCCGAAGCCCTCAGCCGTTTCATCAAGGCCTTCGCCTCCATGCCGGGGCCGAAGATCCTCGTTCATGGTGGCGGCAAGGAGGCGACGCGCCTCAGCCGGAGACTTGAGATTCCCACCACGATGATCGACGGGCGACGCGTGACATCGCGCGAGACTCTCGACGTGGTCACAATGGTCTATGCCGGACTCGTCAATAAACGCATCGTCTCGATGCTCCAGTCCGAAGGCTGCTGCAAGGCCATCGGGCTGAGCGGGGCCGACGGCAATTCCATCAAGGCCACCCGCCGTCCCGCCGAACCGGTGGACTACGGCTTCGTGGGCGACATCTCTCCCGAGGGGGTCAATGTCCCGTTCCTCGCGAGCCTGCTCGGCATGGGATACACCCCCGTGTTCTGTGCCATAACCCACGACGGGGCCGGAACTCTGCTCAACTGCAACGCCGACACCATTGCATCATCCGTGGCCATCGGAGCCTCACACATACTCCCGACCGACCTTGTCTACTGCTTCGAACAGCCCGGTGTGATGGAAGACATAGACCGTCCCGACTCACTCATTCCCCTCATCACCCCGGAGATATATGCCGGACTGCGTGAGCGCGGGGTGGTCAACAAAGGTATGATACCTAAACTTGACAACTCATTCCGAGCCATCGAAGCGGGGGTTGACAGCGTGATAATCAAACACGCCGACAATCTCACCTCCCCGACTGGAACCGTGCTGAGAAAATGAATCTGCCACCCCACATAGAGCTGCTGAGACAGATGATAGCCATCCCCTCACGATCACGGGAGGAGGATGGCACCGCCGCGCTCCTATACGGTTTTCTCGACGATGCCGGAGCGCGACCGGAGCGGTTACGCAACAATGTCATGGCCATCACTCCTGACTTTGATCCCTCGCGCCCCACACTTCTGCTCAACTCCCACCACGACACCGTGCGCCCCGCTGCAAGCTATACCCGCGACCCCTACTCACCCGTCATCGAGGATGGCGACAGGCTCTTCGGGCTCGGGAGCAACGACGCCGGAGGCTCGGTGGTGGCGCTGCTGGCCACATTCCTCGCAATGCGGGGAACAGCCACGGGGATAAACCTCATCCTGGCCATCACCGCCGAGGAGGAGGTGGGAGGCGAGAACGGCATGAGGGCTTTCCTGCCGTGGCTGCACGAGAAGGGGATAAGCCCCGACATGGCTATCGTCGGAGAGCCCACGGGAATGCTTCCGGCTGTGGCTGAAAGAGGACTCGTCGTGCTTGACTGCCTGACAACGGGCGTCACCGGACACGCGGCCCGCGGCGAAGGGGTCAATGCCATCTACCGTGCCATGACTGACATCGAACGCATCAGAAGCTTCGCTCCTCCGTCGGTCTCCGAAGTTCTCGGGCCGATAGGGATCAATGTCACCCAGATCGAGGCCGGATGGCAGCACAACGCCATCCCCGACAAATGCAAATGGGTGACCGACATACGTACCACCGATGCCTACACAAACGAACAGACTGTGGAGATGGTGCGGGCGCTCATGAGTCCACATACCACCGTCACCCCACGCTCCACCCGTGTGCGGGCATCAGTGATTCCCGCCACGCACCCGCTGGTGCGCTCGGCTTCATCCATCTGCGGCGAGCCGTTCGTCTCTCCCACCACGAGCGATATGTCGTTCATGCATGATATCCCTTCGCTCAAGATAGGCCCCGGACAATCATCCCGCTCCCACAGTGCTGACGAATACATACTGATCTCCGAGATAGAGGACGCTGTGGAGAAATACAGACTCATCATCGAATCACTACAAACTCTTAATCCCTCCAAACTATGAAACTCTGGAGCAAGGGCTCAGAGCCCGACAAAATGATAGAAAATTTCACGGTCGGACACGACCGTGAGCTCGACCTGCAGCTCGCACGCTACGATGTGGAAGGCTCCATGGCCCATATACGTATGCTCGAGAGCATCGGACTGCTCACCTCCGGTGAACTTGAGCTTCTGCTCGGTGCCCTCGGAGAGATTGCCGAAGTGATTGAACGCGGCGAATTCACCATCGACCCCGGTGTGGAGGATGTCCACTCCCAGGTGGAATTCATGCTCACAGCCAAGCTGGGCGATGTTGGTAAGAAAATCCACTCCGGACGTTCGCGCAATGACCAGGTGCTCGTTGACCTCAAACTCTTCATGCGCGACAAGCTCCGCGACATAGCCTCGGCCACCACACGTCTGTTCGACACCCTCATCAACCTCAGCGAACAGCACCGCGACATACTTATGCCCGGCTATACCCACCTTCAGGTGGCCATGCCGTCTTCGTTCGGCCTGTGGTTCGGCGCATACGCCGAAAGTCTTGCCGATGATATGCAGATGCTGCTCGCGGCCTACAACATAGCCAACCAGAATCCGTTGGGCTCGGCGGCAGGCTACGGATCATCCTTTCCTCTCGACCGTGAGATGACGACACGGTTGCTCGGATTCGCCGACCTCCATTATAATGTGGTGGCCGCGCAGATGTCGCGCGGCAAGACCGAGCGTGCCGCGTCACAGGCCATAGCCTCCATAGCTTCCACCCTCGGACGTCTGGCTATGGATGTGTGTATGTGGATGTGTCAGAATTTCGGGTTCGTCACATTCCCCGACGAGCTCACCACAGGCTCGTCCATCATGCCGCACAAGAAGAATCCCGACGTTTTCGAGATAATGCGCGGAAAATGCAACAGGCTTCAGTCGATCTCCAACGAGATTGCGCTACTGACTGCCAATCTACCCCTCGGTTACAACCGCGATCTCCAGCTCCTCAAGGATATAATATTCCCTGCCGTCGGCGAGATTATCGAATGTCTTGACATGGCCACATTCATGCTTCCGCAGATGAAAGTGCGCACCGACATTGTCGAGGATCCACGGTATGACTATCTTTTTACCGTTGAGGAGGTCAACCGTCTCGTGCTCGCAGGTATGCCCTTCCGCGAGGCGTACAAAAAAGTCGGTCTCGAGGTGCAGGACGGCACATACCGTCCCGTGAGGGAGGTGAAACACACCCATCTGGGCTCAATCTCCAATCCCGCCAACGACCGTATCTCAAAGAAATTCCACGACATAGCCGACGCCTTCCAAAGTTAGTCCACCGTACAAGGTTACCGATCAGGACAAAAGTTACCGATCAGGACAAGGGTACAAAAGAACAAAAGGACAAAAGAAACAGATTTTTTTTATTTTTTTTGTTCAGATCTAATCAGTATGATGATCAATCTGAATACTAAAAAAATTTTTTGTTTCTTTTGTCCTTTTGTTCTTTTGTACCCTTGTCCTGATCGGTAATTATGTCCTGATCGGTAATTGTCAACAACGAAAAACCGGAAAGACTCAATTTTGAATCTTTCCGGTTTTCTGTAGCGAGACCGAGAATTGAACTCGGGACCTCCGGGTTATGAATCCGACGCTCTAACCAACTGAGCTATCTCGCCATATCGTTTTGCGCTGCAAAGGTAGGCATTTTATTTTGAACTGCAAAATTTTGGAACGGGAAATTTATTAACAATTTTGTGGAAAACTATGTTGATAACTATTCCGGTCCTGTTGACAATATCGGTGGGTTGTGTAGTTATTAGATTGATTATGAATTGAATGATGCTTGTAAAAAAGTTAATAACTTCCGGCAAAGTTATTAACATTGATGTTGATAACTTTTTCTGACCCGAAAAAAGTTACCGATCAGGACAAGGATACAAAAGACCAAAAGGTCAAAAGAAACATATTTTTATTTTTTGTCAGATATTATCTGCTTGATCAATCTGACTAAAAAATATTTTGTTTCTTTTGACCTTTTGGTCTTTTGTATCCTTGTCCTGATCGGTAACTATTTTCCTGATCGGTAACTCGATATTATTTTCTGGGATGTGCTATCATGTACTGTGCGATCTGCACGGCATTGAGGGCGGCGCCTTTCTTGATCTGGTCGCCCACGAGCCAGAAAGTGAGTCCGTTGGGATTGGCGAGGTCTGCACGCAGACGGCCCACATATACGGGATCCTGACCTGCTGCATCGAGCGGCATGGGATATTTCTTGTCGGCCGGAGTGTCGACCACCACCAGGCCCTCGGCTTTCTCAAAAGTCTCGCGGACCTTGGAGACGGCGATGGGTTCCTCGGTCTCCACCCATACGGCCTCGCTGTGGGCGCGCACGACGGGGACACGAACGCAGGTCGCACTCACGCTCATCTCGGGGGCGTGCATGATCTTGCGTGTCTCATTGAACATCTTCATCTCCTCCTTGGTATAGTCGTTGTCGGTGAAGACGTCGATGTGGGGGATGAGGTTATATGCAAGCTGGTAGGCGAATTTCTCGACAGTGGCGTCCTTGCCCTCCACGAGTTCGGCTGTCTGCTTGACGAGTTCGTCCATTCCGCTCTGTCCGGCGCCTGACGCGGCCTGGTATGTGGCCACGTGGACACGCTTTATGGGGGAGATGTCGTTGATGGGTTTGAGCGCCACCACCATGATGATTGTGGTGCAGTTGGGGTTGGCGATGATGTTGCGGGGAGTGTCAAAGGCATCCTCTCCGTTGACCTCGGGCACCACGAGGGGCACATCGGCATCCATGCGGAAGGCGCTGGAGTTGTCAATCATTATGGCACCGTGGCGGGTGATCACGTCGGCATATTTCTTCGATACGGATGCTCCGGCCGAAGCAAACACGAAGTCAACACCTTTGAAATCGTCAGGTTCGTCGCGGAGGAGACGGACGGTCACATCCTTGCCGCGGTAGTTATAGACACGTCCCGCCGAGCGCTCCGACCCGAAGAGGAGGAGCTCGTCGATGGGGAAATTCTGCTCGTCGAGGACACGGAGAAATTCCTGTCCGACGGCGCCACTGGCGCCTACAATCGCTACTTTCATTATATATGTGGGGTTATATGGTTAGGAGATGTACATCTTGTCGATCAAGTCCTTGTAACGTTCGCTGATTACGCGGCGCTTGATCTTGAGTGTGTTGGTTAGCTCGCCCGACTCCATGGTGAACTCCTTGGGAAGCAGGGTGAAGCGTTTGATCTTCTCGTAGGGGGCCAGCCCTTTCTCGAGAGCCTCGATGCGGCTCTCGATCATGCGGTTTACGCGGGTGTCGGCGAGAAGATCGGTCAGGGATGTATATTCCACGCGGTTCTCGGCGGCCCATTTCTTGATCATTTCATAGTCGGGGACGATGAGGGCCGAGACAAATTTGCGCGAGTCGCCTATGACGGCCACCTGCTCAATGAATTTGTCGGTGCCGAGGCGTGTCTCGATACTTTGCGGGGCTATGTATTTGCCGTTGGAAGTCTTGAAGAGATCCTTGATGCGGTCGGTGAGGAAGAGAGCGCCGTTGCTGTCGATATAGCCGGCATCGCCGGTGCGGAACCATCCGCCTTCATAGAAGGCCGCCTCGGTGGCCTCGGGCTTGTTGTAATAGCCGGTCATCACCATGGGTGACTTGACAAGCACCTCGGAGTCGGGACCGATCTTGAGGTTGACGTAGGGTATCGGTGTGCCGACAGAACCGATGGTGTAGTCGCGCTCGGGGAAGCAGGTCACCGTGGCGGTGGTCTCCGACAGTCCGTAGCCCACCATTATGTTCAGTCCGCAGGAGTGGAAAAACTCCACGATCGAAGCCGATACCGGCGCTCCGGCTGTGGGGAAGATGTTGGGGCGGTCGATGCCTATGGCGGCGCGGAGCTGAGCGAAGATGCGGCGGTCGAAGAAACTGTAGGCGCTCTCGAGCCAGAACGGTGGCTTGAGACCGCGGCGCACATATTCGATGTTGCGCTTGCGTCCCGCCTTGAGTGCAAGATTGACCATGGCCCGTGAGACTGCGTTCATCGAGGCTATCTTCTCATTCACAGCCGTGTAGACCTTCTCCCAGAAGCGGGGGACGGCGCACATACAGGTGGGGCGCACCTCCTTGATCGTGTCCTGGATGGCGCGTGGGTCACGGTTGACCGCTACTTTGATGCCGTTCATCAGACAGACGTATGTGAATCCTTTCTCGAATATGTGGCTCAGCGGCAGGAAGGCCATGGATACGTCGTCGGTCGAGAGAGTGGTCAGACGCACCTTGTGGGCATCGAGCGCATAGTCGTAGTTGGAATGGGTGAGCATTGCCCCTTTGGGCTCGCCGGTGGTTCCGGAGGTATAGACAAGGGTGGCGAGATCGGAGGGGACGGCCTCGGAGGTGCGTCTCTCCACGGTGTCAGCCGTTTCGGCGGGGGCGGTCTCGCCCAGCTTCATGAAATCGCTCCAGAGCATCGAGGTCTCGTCGTCGGGGTCAAGAGCTATGGGTTTGATCACCACGATGCGTTTCAGCACCGGACAGCGGCGCTGGACCTCGCGGGCGAAGTGGTATTGGGTGGAATTGCCTGCGAAAAGGATGGCGCATGAGGCATCGCACACGATATATTCCACCTGCTCGGGCGAGGAGGTGGCGTAGATGGAGACCGAGACCGCGCGGTTGCGGTAGCAGGCGAAGTCGGTCACAAGGTTTTCGGGACGGTTGGCCGAGAATGTGGCCACGCAATGGCCGGGCTCGACGCCGAGGAAGGCGAGAGCTTTGGCGGCGGTGTCCACCATGTGGCTGAAATCTCTCCACGAGATGTCATACCACTTGTTCCTTTCGTCCTGCGCGGCAAGGGCCGGTGCATCGGGACGTTCCTGTGCGTGCCGGGCCGGCAGGAGAGTGAGGATATTGTCTATCATAAGATGAGTTTGATTTGTTTGCGGTGCAAAGTTAGGGCATTTTTTCGGGGCGGGTGTCAAAAGATGATGTGAAATTTGGAATCTGTTAACATTTCATCAAAACCTGCACATTGACATTAACAAATATTTGCAAATTCTGTCCGGCTGATACTGATTTTTATCCCGTGGATTTGACTATCTTTGCGGAACGACATAAAAAACCAAACCATCGTCACATGAAAACTATCCGCACAGCGGCCTCGGCCATAGCGCTCGGGGCTGTCATAACCCTTTCTGCCGCCAACCCCTATCTGCCCTTGTGGGAGCATATACCTGACGGCGAGCCTTATCTTTTCGATGATCCCGACCGACCGGGGCATAAAAGAGTGTATGTCTACGGATCTCACGATATGCTCAAGACCATGTATTGCGGCACGGATCAGGTGGTGTGGTCGGCTGATCCCGACTCGCTCGACAATTGGCGGTATGACGGTGTGATATTCGAGGTGAGAACCGATGCCGCCGGCAATCTGCTCCACCCCGACGGGAGCGGTGACGTGCTCTATGCCCCGGATGTGGCTGTGAGGACTCTCCCTGACGGACGCAAGGAGTATTATCTCTATCCCAACAACCAGGCCGGAGGCCGCAACGGCATGGTGGCAAGATCGGAGCGTCCCGACGGCCCGTTCGAGGTGATAAACTGGAACCCTGACGCTCCCGGCGAGACCGTGGGTGTGCTCGGCTTTGATCCTGCAGTGTTTGTCGACGACGATGGCCGCGTCTATGGCTACTGGGGGTTCGACAAGTCGTATGGCGCCGAGCTTGATCCCGCCACTATGGCCACCGTGAAACCCGGCACAGAGATAGTCAACCTCATCCCCGGCAGAAATGAGGATGATACATACCGCTTTTACGAAGCCTCGTCGATGCGCAAGATCAAGGACAAGTATGTGCTCATCTACAGCCGCTGGACCAAGGACGGCGATTTCGGTATGCCGCCGACCAACTACACGCTGGCATACGCTTACAGCGACAATCCTCTCGGTCCATTCACCTACGGAGGCACCATCATCGACGCCCGCGGGCGCGACACCGATGCCGCAGGCAACCCGATAGCCACCGCAACCCCGTCGGGCAACACCCACGGAAGCATACTCGAGATAAACGGAAAGTGGTGGGTGTTCTTCCACCGCCAGACAGGGCTTGACGAGTATAGCCGTCAGGCCATGGTGGCACCCGTGGAGGTGAGCGTCGAGCCTGGCCCCGGAGGAAAGGTGTCGATCAGCGAGGGTGAATATACTTCCGAGGGTTTCGAGACTGACGGGCTCGACCCCTTGCGCCGCTATCCCGCCGCCATAGCTTCGCACTTCACAGGTCCGACACCTTCCTATCAGGCGTATCCCGGAATGCACTATTCCGGCTCGTACATCCAGCCCGTGTCCCACCGTGACCACCGCGTGGCCGATCCTTACGGCGACCCCATCAACGTCAATCCTGTGATCAACAACGTGAAAGGCTCGACCGTGGGCTACAAGTATTACAACTTCGACCGTCTCGCCGGTGTGGACGGCCCCGTTGACCTTGTGCTCGATATTTTCCCCGGCGAGGCCGGCGGCACCATCACTGTCTATACTTCCGCGCCATGGAAGGGTTCGCCCGTTCCGGTGGGCCGTTTCGGGGTGGCGCCCGGTCAGCCGTTCACTGGCACTCCGGTACGTGCCGATGTGAGCGCTGTGAAGAAATTGAAGGGTAAACATCCTCTCTATCTGGTGTTTGACTCTCCGGAGGCCGGTAAGTCGGTTTGCACCCTCACCCATCTGCGGTTTGAGCCCCGGAAGTAGCGCGTGATTTGTCATGAAAAAGGTGTCAGGCCCCGTCAGAAGATGGGGTCTGACACTTTTGTGGACTAAAAATGAGATAATTGGAAAATTTTTAGTAACTTTGCGCCCTGAAACAAATATTCGATATAATAAATGGATAAAAGACCTGCTACGCAGCAACCTGACCTGTTGTTTGAGGTCAGTTGGGAAGTGTGTAACAAGATAGGTGGGATTTATACAGTCCTTTCCACAAAGGCCAAAACTCTCCAGAAGCTCAACAAGGACAAGACAATATTCATCGGTCCGGATGTATGGACAGAGGAGAACCCATCACCTTGGTTTGCAGAATGTAATGTTCCCGGTCTCACTGTCTGGGCCAAGAACGCCGCCCTCCCCGAGGGAGTGAGTGTTCGTGTAGGCCGCTGGGAGATCCCCGGTCGTCCGGTTGCCGTCCTTGTGAAATTCGACGGTATGTATGCCGTGAAGGACGAATTCTACGGCGAGATGTGGACGAGATTTGGAGTTGACTCACTACACGCCTATGGCGATTATGACGAGGGCTGCGCCTTCGCCCACGCCTCGGGAGTCGTGATAGAATCAATACTCGCTTCGGGCTACGGTGCCCCCGAAGGTGCCATCGCACCCAAAGGCAAACGTGGCCGCCCGAGAAAAGTGAAATTTGACGTCGTGGCCCACTTTGACGAGTGGACCACCGGAATGGGCCTGCTCTACGTGAAGTGGAAGCTCCCCAAGGTGGCCACAGTGTTCACCACCCACGCCACAAGCATAGGCCGCAGCATCTGCGGTAACAACAAGCCCCTCTACGACCAGTTGCCCAACTACAATGGCGATCAGATGGCCCGCGAACTCAACATGGAGGCCAAGCATTCGTTGGAGAAGGCCGCGGCCACACAGGCCGATGTGTTCACCACCGTGAGCGAGATCACCGCCCGTGAATGTGAGCAGCTTCTCGGCCGCCGCCCCGATGTGGTGACCCCCAACGGTTTCGAGAAGGGATTCGTGCCTTCAGGCTCACAGTTCAAGGCCGACCGCGCCGCCGCCCGCAAGGTGATGCTCGATGTGGCCACAGCCCTCACCGGTCAGCCGCTTGACGACAATACATTCATAATGATCACCAGCGGACGCTGTGAGTATCGCAACAAGGGCCTCGACCTCTATCTCGATATGGCCGCGACGCTCAAGAGCATCTCATGCTGCCGCAAGGTTGTGGCTTTCGTGATGGTGCCCGCATGGCCCAGAGAGGCCCGTGCCGACCTGCGCGAGCGTCTTGACTCCGGCTGTCCTGCCGATGCCGCCCCGCTGTCACAGCCCGTGCTCACCCATTGGCTCAACAATCCCGACAGCGACGCCGTCATGTGCCGCATCCGTCAGCTCGGATGGGAGTCGGTGGATCCGAGGGTGATGGTCATCTATGTGCCCTGCTATCTCAACGGCACCGACGGAATCTTCAACCGCAGCTATTACGACCTGCTCATCGGCGCTGACGCAACGGTGTTCCCTTCCTACTACGAACCCTGGGGCTATACCCCGTTGGAGAGTGTGGCATTCGGTGTGCCCACCGTCACCACCTCGCTCTCCGGATTCGGACAGTGGGTGCTCGAGACCTACGACAATGATTTCGAGGAGTGTGGCGTGAATGTCATAGGCCGCGGCGACTCCAACTATGACGGAGTCGTGGCCAATCTAGCCCACTCGGTGGAATATCTCACCTGTGCCGACGACCGCACCATCCGCCGCATCCATCGCGCCGCCGTGCGCACAGCCGAGGCGGCCGCATGGGGCAACTTCATAAAATATTACGACCAAGCTTACGCTCAGGCTATAGCCAACGCCTCGCAGCGGAAATGACACGAACAATACCCTGAACCGGAAGGTCTTGACCTAAGCCTCCCGGGTCAGTGGTTTTTTTCTCCGGCATAGATATCATTTACACAGCTTTCCTATAAGCGATACTCTATTTAAAAGAAAGATCAATACTAACTGTTTTAATATGAAACTTCCTGTAAGTAACAGCAACGCCCCCGTATGGCGTGACCTCACCGTGAAGGCACAGCTTCCCGAGGCCCTCAAGCCTCTCGACAAGCTCTCCCGCAACCTCTGGTGGGTGTGGAACTCGGAGGCAAAGAACCTCTTCCGCGACCTCGACCACGACCTGTGGCGCGCCACCGGCGAGAACCCTGTCATGCTTCTCCAGCAGCTCTCCTCGGAGCGTCTGGAAGAGATCATGAACGACAAGCTCCTCATGGACCGCATGAACCATGTGTATGAGATGTTCAAGGCCTACATGGCCGAGCCCATGCGCAAGGACATCCCCTCCGTGAGCTACTTCTCCATGGAGTATGGTCTCTGCAACTGTCTCAAGATTTATTCCGGCGGCCTCGGTGTGCTCGCCGGCGACTATATCAAGGAGGCTTCCGACAGCCGTGTCGACATGGCTGCCATCGGTTTCCTCTATCGCTACGGCTACTTCACCCAGACCCTCAGCGTTGACGGTCAGCAGATCGCCAACTACGAGCCCCAGAACTTCGACCAGCTCCCCATCGAGCAGGTGACCGAGGAGAACGGCCGTCCCATGATTCTCGAGGTGCCCTACCACGACCGAATCATCTACAGCCACATCTGGCGTGTCAACGTGGGCCGCATGAACCTATATCTGCTCGACACCGATTTCGACATGAACTCGGAGTTCGACCGCCCCATCACCCACAAGCTCTACGGCGGTGACTGGGAGAACCGTATCAAGCAGGAATACCTGCTCGGCGTAGGTGGTGTGCTCGCGCTCAAGAAACTCGGCATCAACCACACCATCTATCACTGCAACGAGGGTCACGCCGCCCTGCTCAACCTCCAGCGTCTCGCCGACTATGTGGAGGAGAAGCACCTCGACTTCCAGACCGCTCTCGAACTCGTGCGCTCGTCGTCGCTCTATACCGTGCACACCCCCGTGCCCGCCGGCCACGACTATTTCGACGAAGGCCTCGCCCACAAGTATCTCCAGAACTTCCCCGCACGTCTGGGCATCTCATGGCAGGACCTCATGAACATGGGCCGCGAGAACCCCGACAGCCAGGACCGCTTCTCAATGAGCGTGTTCGCCCTCAACACCTGCCAGGAGGCCAACGGTGTGAGCTGGCTCCACGGCGAAGTGTCCAAGAAGATGTTCGCCGGACTCTGGAAGGGCTACTCATGGGAGGAAAGCCACGTCGGTTATGTGACCAACGGTGTGCATATGCCCACATGGGCCGCCAGCGAGTGGAAGGCATTCTATGCCGATAAGCTCGGCAGCCAGGTGTTCTCACACCAGAGCGATCCCAAGGCCTGGGAGAATATCTTCAAGGTTAAGGACGACGAGATCTGGGATATGCGCTGCGCTCTCAAGAACAAGTTCATCAACTTCGTCAAGCGTGATTTCAAGGCCAAGTGGCTCGCCAACCAGGGTGATCCCTCGGCTGTGATCAAGATCCTCGAGAAGATCAACCCCAACGCACTCATCATCGGCTTCGCCCGTCGCTTCGCCACCTATAAGCGTGCCCACCTTCTCTTCACCGACCTTGACCGTCTGGCCCGTATCGTCAACAACGACCAGTTCCCTGTCCAGTTCGTGTTCTCAGGTAAGGCTCACCCCGCCGACGGTGCAGGCCAGGGCCTCATCAAGCGCATCATGGAGATCTCCCACATGCCCCAGTTCCAGGGTAAGATCATCTTCCTCGAGGACTATAACATGATCGTGGCCAAGCGTCTCGTGACCGGTGTCGACATCTGGCTCAACACACCCACCCGTCCCCTCGAGGCATCCGGTACATCGGGCGAGAAAGCCGAGATGAACGGTGTGCTCAACTTCTCCGTGCTCGACGGATGGTGGTATGAAGGCTATCGCCTCGATGAGAAAGCCGGCTGGGCCCTCACCGACAAGCGTACCTACACCGACCAGGGTCAGCAGGACAAGCTCGATGCCGCCACTATCTACTCCATGCTCGAGAACGAGATCATCCCCCTCTACTTCGCCAAGAACTCGAAGGGCTACTCACCCGAGTGGATCCAGTACATCAAGCGTTCCATCGGCCATATCGCTCCCCAGTACACCATGCAGCGCATGATCGAGGACTACATCTCACGCTTCTACGAGCCCGAGGCAAAGCGTTTCGCCAAGCTGTCGGCCGACGGCGACAAGATGGCCCGCGAGATCGCTGCCTGGAAGGAGAAAGTGGCTGCCGCATGGGATGGCGTCAAGGTGCTTGACGTCCACACCAAGGAGGACCTCCACCAGAACAATATCTCCGGTCAGGGCTTCACAAGTGTTGTCAAGGTAGACGCCAATGGTCTGGCCAACGATCTGCGTCTCGAACTTGTGGTTGACAAGGTTGTCGACAACGAGATCAAGCGTGTCTTCACTCTTCCCTTCAAAGTGGTTTCGAAGGAGGGCAACATCGTCACCTTCGAGTGCACGGACAAGCTCCGCGATCCCGGTGTGTTCCGCTACGGATTCCGTCTCTATCCCTGGAACGAGAATCTACCCCACCGTCAGGACTTCGCCTTTGTCCGCTGGATCTGATAAAGGCATTCAGACACCGCCGTGTGGCTGAATGAAAAATAGAAAAGAAGAATCGGATGACAAGTCACGTCGTCCGATTCTTTTTTGTAGGCATACAAGCGGATGGGAGGGGGAAAGCAGGTTCTCTCCTCAATCTGTCCCATCGGGGCAGTGCAATGGTAGACCGGGGTGATAATCCTGGTATTCACCCGTAGGTACATGGAATAGCGTCGCGTAGCGTCGCGGCAATATGCGCAAACTGTTGCGGCGCTACGCGACGCCATATACTGATCCGTGATTAGAACCGGGGTTATCACCCCGGCCTACCATTGCATTGCCCCGATGGGGCAGGTTTTTTTAATTGGACAACCACTGAAAAAATTACGGTTCCTATGTCTGCTTTCCGACAGCAGTATAGGAACCGTAATTTTCAGTAATCAGGCTTGGCCTGATATATGTCGTCTGATGGTTGGGGAGATCAGTTCTTGTCGCTCTCCTGGGTGCCGTAGTAGGTGAGGCTTGAGCGTACTTTGTAGACTCCGTAGTCGAAGCCCTTCTCGTCGATACCCGAGAGGTCGAGGGTGAAGTTGATGCCGGTGGCGCCGCTGTTGAGGAAAGAAGAGACGCGCACATCGCTCACATAGCAGTTCTCCATCACCTTGTTGCTCGGGGTGTAGATGGGATAGGTCACTTCCGGATCGGTGACGATGGTATAGCCGGACTCGTTGAGCTGGATGGGGAGATTCTTGATCTCAAATGATTTTGCAGGCATATTCTCTGCAAACATCGACTGGACTACGCTTATAGATGCGGTGAGTTTCTTGTAGTCGATGGTGACGGCATAGAGGTTGCCCAGATATTTGTAGGTGGTGGTGCCTTCTTTGTCGGAGTCGGAGAGTGTGGTTCCGAGATATACGCTCTGGATGGGGAAAACGGTCACCTGATAACGGCTGTTGAGCTCGAAAGCGGGGAGATAGATGGGATAGCTGCCGAGCTGACCTCCGACGTAGATAAAGCGGTCGGGATTGGCGCGCAGGATGAAGGTGTCGAACACGTAGTTGTTCTGAATGGCGTTGGTGGGCACCACGGTGTTCTGGCGGGTCACAAACAGACCTGACTGAAGATCGGTGGTGAAGGGGAGAGTGGGGAGCTTGAGCGATACCTGTGCGAGATCCTCGGCCACCTTGAGGCCGCTGATGTCGACAGTTACATTTGCCTGGGTGTAGTCATAGTTTATCTTGTATGTGGCTCCGTCCATTATGGCTGTCTCATCGGTCTCGAGGTCACGCACATAGTTGAAGTTCGCTGTGTTCGCGTAGGTGTAGGTCGCCTCGTTCTTGGCATCCTCACCGCTGTTGAGGCAAGAAGTGAAAGCTAATGCGGGGATAAGGGCGCCCGCGAGGTAGTGGAGTATTTTCATAATCAATGTTGGTTGTTCCTATGATAAACGTGGCCGGGTGGCTATTATTGTGCGACCCGGCGTGTGAAACTGTTAATTATCATGTAATTTCTTCATTTCCCCTGCATCCAGCCGTATGCGCAGTGTGACACCGCCGCGTACAGGCTTGCCGCTCTGGAAGAAGTTGTTGCCGATGCTCTCGTAGCGGAACACGTCGAATCTCGTGTCGGTGAGATTCTTTCCCCAGAAGTCAAGGGACCACAGTGAGTGCTCGAGCCTCACGGAAGCCCCCAGCTCGGCATAGAATGGCTGGCGGTAGAGATTCTCCTCATCCCAGTAGATCGAGCCTGTGCCGCGCAGGGTGGGGCAGAATGAGATGGCGTGGAGATAGTCGGAATTGATGGGGAGACGGTATGCGGCCGAGAGGAAGAGGGTATTTGAGGGAGCGTAGGGCACCCGTTTGCCGGAGAGGTCGGTGCGTCCGTCGTTGAAATGGCGGAAGGTGGCGTTGGTGTAGCCGTAGCTGAGGTCGAAACGCCAGCGTGAGATGGGGGTGTAGCGCACAGTTAGTTCCGCGCCGAGAGAGCGGGTGCGTCCGGCATTGGCCATCATGCGTCCCGTGAAGGAGTCGTCGGGGAAGACAGTGACCTGTTGGTCGCGCACGTCGATGAGAAATGCCGAGAAGGTTGAGTAGACACGTTCGCCGTCGCATGAGAAGTGGCCGCCGATCTCGTAGTTCCATGAGATCTCGGGGCGGTAGCTCACGATGCCGTCGACATCGAGCTCGGGGGCCTGCCCCATGACGCTCATCATCTTCGACTGCAGGATCTGGCTGAACATCTGGGTGTTGTATCCGCCGGCCTTGTAGCCCTTGGAGGCGGAGATGAATATGGCTGAGTTGCGCATATTCCATGTGACCGAGAAGTTGGGGAGGAGCTCGCGGAAGGTCTGGCCGAGGCGTCCGCGGTCATGGATCTCTATAGGGGTGCTCATGAGGGGGATGTCGCGGCTGTACATGGTGGCCGATGTGGCCACGTCGCTGCTGTATGTGAGGTTGGTGTGCTCGTAGTCAAAGCGTATGCCGGCGGCGAGTGTGAGCCGTCCGATATCAACGGAGCTACGGTGGTAGACGGCCAATCCGCGCGATGGCTGGCGGAAACGGCTGTCGAGTGTGAAATTGTCGTCATCCCATCCGAGTCTCATACCGTTCGGGAGCTTGGGATTGATGTTGTCAAGTATCAGATGTTCTATGCCATCCTCCTTGAACACCACCGGGGCTTGCATATTGTTGTGCTTGTAGAATCCGAACACTCCCGCGAGCCAATGGTATGAGCCTTTGGTGCCACGGAGCACGATGTCCTGTGTCACACTGTTCTCCTTCTGCCGCTGGCGGAGGGTGAAATAGCTGAGGGGGAGGAAGTCCTGGTCCATCCTCATGTCGTCGGCGAGGTGCTGATAGCCTGTGATGGACGAGAGTGTGAACCACGGAGCGGCCCAGCTGACGGTGAGACCTTCGGTGAATATGTCGCGGTCGTAGCGGCACTCGTCATTGTAGTTCACCTCGCCTGTCTCGGAAAACTTGTAGGGGTAGCCTTTCTGCTCCGACGATGTGAAGGATGCGACATTCTCTATGTTGACCACCGATGAGGGGCGCCACACGAGCTTGATACGCCCCGAGTCGCCGCTGCCACGTCCTGCTTTCTTGCCGTCATGACGGTTGGTGAAGTAGCCTTTGTCGCGGTAGTTGTTGCCTGCCACCGACACCGCGAACCGGGGATGGAATTTGGCATAGACCCCGAAATTCGACACCCATGAACCGTTGGTGGTGATCTCTTCGGAGATGTTTATGCCCTGGTAGTTCATGGGATTGAGGGTGTAGACATTGATGAGGCCTGCTATGGTGTTGCGTCCGTAGAGGGTTGACTGTGGTCCGCGCAGCACCTCGATGCGCTCGATGTCGGCGATGTCGAAATCGAAGGCGTTCTTGTTGAGATAAGGGATATTGTCGACGTTGAGCCCCACAGCCGGCTGGTCAATGCGGGCGCCGATGCCACGCACATAGATCGACGATGTCATACGCGAGCCGTAGTCGGGCATATAGAAGTTGGGAGCTATCTCGCTCAGTCCTTTCATCCCGTTCACATTGAGCCGTTCCAGTTCCGCCTGTCTTACGGTGGTGACGGTCACCGGTTGGCGAAGCAGCGAGCGGCTCTGTTTGATGGCTGTGACACGTACCACCTGGAGGGTGGTGGTGTCAGGAGCCTCGGCGGCCGTGACACCAAATGCGGTGACCAGGGCCACCGCTGTCAGTAGGGGGTGTTTCATTGTACTCTGTCTGGTGTGATTCAAGGTGCAAAGTTACGGTTTTTCGGGCTTATTATCAAAAAAATTCCCTCACCACCGCCGCCACTTCACCGTGGGGCAGTGTCTGTTCGGTGCGTTTCCCTTTCTGCAGCCATGCTCCGTATATGCCCGGGGTAGACATGAGCGTCTGCAGTGTGTCGCGAAGCTCGCCGGAGGTGGAGAAACGGCTGATGTGTGTGGCGGGAAGTATGCGTGTGTCGTATGGATAGTGGTTGCGCCATCCCAGCAGATGGTCGGTGCACAGTCCGTAGAGATAGTACTCGCTGAAGCGGTATGTGTTGCAGAGCTTGTGTTTCCAGCTTCCGAAGATCGACCGTGAGGCTATCATTTCCAGGAGCGCGTCGAGGTTTTCACGCACGAATACGGCCGGATGGGCCATATAGCAGTATGCGTCTGTGTCGGGGGATGCGGGCAGCGGGAGAAGCGAACGGGCCACACGGCAATACTGGTCGTGGCTCGGCTCGTCTTCATAGATGCGTTTGTAGAGCATCCACTCGCGGGAGCCGTCGGGGCGCACCCGGGAGATGTCGTCGAGTCCGAAGGGGCGCAGGAGCACACACTCTGAGTCGATGTTGACCACGGCCTCGACCTCAGAGGGCAGGATGCTGAAGATACCCAGCTTGCATATCTGCTGCTCTATCCATTCCCTCACGGGTATGGTGAAGGGTGAGACGCGGTAGCGGTGGCCCAGCATGGTGAAGGGGAGACGCATCATGTAGCGGGGCATCAGTTCCTTCTTGCGGTGGATGTGGCGGCGGGCGAAGGCCGCATTGGAGCGGAACAGTTCGTAGTCGTCGTCGTTGACTATGATATAATGAGGCACATCCGGGCCTGCGAATCTGTCGATGCTCTCGCACAACAGTTCGCACTCCCGGATGTCCTTCCGATAGGATTGTGTTACGAATGCAAAGGTCGGTTTCATCAGGCTGTCACTCGTTCAAGCCACTTGACCATGCCGAACATGATGCCCATGGAGATGAGGCAGACAGCGAGGAACACCGCCCAGGCCACTTCGATGGGGGCCTTGTTGTAGATGAGCGGGCCGATCCAGAGCAGGAGATTGCCGACGGCTGTCGCACCAAGCCAGAGGCCCTGGCAGAGACCCTGCATATGTTTGGGGGCCACCTTGGATACGAACGAGAGCCCGAGGGGTGAGATGAAGAGCTCGGCCACGGTCATGAAGAAGTAGTAGACGATGAGCACCCAGGGGCCTGAGATCATACCGGCTTTGGCTGCTTCGGGGAGAGCGCGGAACTCGGTGCCCGAGGGGTAGCCCATATACCATGAGTAGATGGTCATGAAGAGGTAGGCGATACCTGCCAGACCCATGCCGATGCCGATCTTGCGGGGAGTCGAGATCTCCTTGCCTTTGCGGGCCAGCGAGCTGAAGAGGAGGATGATGACGGGGGTGAGCACGATGACGAAGAAGGGGTTGACCGCCTGCCAGATCTCCGGAGCTATTGTGGAGGTGTCCACGAAGTCGCGGGCGAAGAGCGACATGGAGGTGCCGTTCTGGTGGAATGAGAACCAGAAGAAGATGGCTATGCCGAGCACGGCGAAGAGCGCATACATTCTCTGCTTGATCTCCTTGGCCATGGCGGCTTTCTCTTCAGCTGTATAGGAGGCGGCTACAGCCTCTTCCTTGCGGGCGGGGTTGGGGAGGCCTTTCTTGGTGATGATGAAGATGCAGAGCGAGAGGAGCATCGCGGCCACGGAGGCTATGAAAGAGTAGTGGATGCCGGTGTTGAACACGTCGAGATACTGGGTGCAGAAGGCCTGGATGTCATGGCCGGTCTGATAGCCCACCTGTGAGGCGAGGGCATAGAGGTTGTTGACATTCTCCTCGTTCATCGAATCGGTGACGCTCAGATACTCGTGGCAGAGGGCCGGGAATGATGCGTTGTAGGCCATCTCGTTGGCGTTGAGCCACCAGCTGCGGAGCATGGGGGCTACGAAGGGGGCCACGACACCGCCGATGTTGATGAACACGTAGAAGATCTGGAATCCCGAGTCGCGCTGGGCGCTGTAGCGGGGATTGTCGTAGAGCTGGCCCACGATGGCCTGGAGATTACCCTTGAACAGGCCGTTGCCGAACGCTATGAAGAAGAGGGCGGCGCAGGTGAGGGTGAGGAGCCATGTGGTGTTCTCTGAGGTGGCGAGCACGGGCACCGCCAGCACGATGTAGCCGAGGGTCATGACGAGCAGACCGGCTATGATGGTGCTTTTGTAGTTCTGGGTCTTGTCGGCTATGTAGCCTCCCACGAGGCTGAGCACATAGATACCGGCATAGAAGAATGAGTAGATGAGAGTCGATGTCTCTTCGGTGAGGCCGAATTTGGAGCACAGGAATAACACGAGCACGGCGTTCATGATATAGTAGCCGAAGCGTTCGCCCATGTTGCTCAGAGCGGCGGGGATGAGACCCTTGGGGTGGTTCTTGAACATAACGTTGGGTTGGGTGTGAATGGATTGGTGTGCAAATTTAATGATTTTCCGTTAATATGCAAAGGCCGGAAGGCACAGAAGAGGGAAGAATGCAGGAAACGGACGTTTATTTGTCTCCTGTATTCTTCCCTCTTCAGTGTCTTCCGGTCAGTAGCCGGTTGTTGCGGGGAGTTATTTCACCACGGTCTTGGCTGTCGATCCGTCGGTGTAGCGTACTACGTAGATGCCGGGGGCGAGGGGCGATGCGGTGCTCACCTGCTGTCCGGCCACGGTGTAGACGGCCTCGATCTCCCCGGAGGTGCTGTCTGTGATGATGCCGTTGATGCCGGTGGTGCTTTCGCTGACCTTGATGCTGTGGCTCACACCGGGGGCTGTGATGTCGAGAGTGCCGTCGATGATCACGGTGGCGGCATTATGGCTCAGGGTGAGGAGGGTCTTGCCGTAGCGGCCGCTTACGGTCGCTTCAAGACCTGCCACCTGGCTGAGCTTGAGATCCTCGGCGGGATAGTAGCTGTCGAGCTCAACAGTGACGGGTGTGCCGTCGGCCGGGACGGTCACCTCGGTGGTCTCGCTCTCGAGATACGGGTAGGTGCCGAGCAGGTTGATGGCGAAGGCAGTGTAGCTGGGGCCGTCCTCGCTCTCCACATAAGCCATCGGGTAGAGGCTGATCTGGTGCCTGCCGTCGTAGTGGTTATGCTTCACTCCGTATGAGAAGTTCATCTCGTCGGGGTGGTTGACCGAGTTCTGGAGGGCTGCGAAGTATTCGAACTTGTCGGAGTGGAATCCGGTGATGATCACGACGTAGGCGGTGTGGCTCTGGTCGAGCACCACGGGCTTGTCGAAATCAAACGGGATTGTGGCGAGGTCGGCGTATGTGGTGGCCTCGGTGGTGATGAAGTCGGAGCCCTTGCAGGTTGCTGTGGCCAGAAGCTGTTTCTGTGCCTCTTCGGGATAGTTGAGGTCGAGGGTGTAGTCCTCGCCGAGGAAATAGATCTCAAGCTTCAGCTCGGCGTCGGGCTGATGCTTTGAATAGGCCAGCATGTGTACGCCGTCGACCACAAGGGGTGAGGATGCGGGGTAGATGAAATTGAGCACACCGTCGATGTAGGAGCTGTAGCCGCTCTCCACGGGATCCTCGCCGGGGAATGTCTCATTGAACCAGATCATGTCGGTGTATTCCGATTTGCCGAAATAGGGTGTCACGGGCTCGCCGAAGATGAGCTCGCGGCTCAGGAAGCTGAGATTGCCCTGTGCGGCGGAGAAGGGAAGCAGTCCCAGACGCATATTGGGGTCTTCTGACGGCTCGCCCATCTCCGGACGGCCTCCTGCCTGCAGGAATGAGTAAGAGGGCTTGTAGGTGCCGTCAGAATAGCCCGGAGCCGATGCCGTGAGTGTGGGTGGATAGTAGAGGTTGTTGCGGGTGGTGTTGGCGTCGGTGTAGTTGGGCTTGTAGGTCACGGTGAGCTGGTCGGGATTGTTGTCTGTGGCCCATTCCTCGGGCTTGGGATTGACACAGTAGCTCCATGTGTAGTCGGGGGTGAAGTCGTAGTAGGGCGATGTGTTATACCAGGTGATCGGGCTGTAGACGGGATACTGGGCCACATCGGCGTTGACAAACGCTCCGCCGGGCTGGCGGTCATGTCCCCAGAAGAGGGTCTCGAACGGCTGGTCGAAGTGCACCTGGTCAAGTGAGGGATGGCCCACAGTTACGGCGTCGATGAACGCTGAGTCAAACTCACCGTCGTTGTTCATGTAGCGGAATGCTACCTGGATGGTCTTTCCCGCATAGTCGGCGAGGCTGACGCTCTGGCGCATCATTGAGGTGGGATTGTTTTCGAAGAGCTCGAGCATGGTCATCCCTTCCCATTGTCTGGAGAGGTCGAGGGCTTCCTGCCATTCTCCGCCATCGGCTTTGATCATCACCTTGATGGTGTTGACCACGGTGGGTTCGCCGATGAACTCCATGTTGTCCCAGTCGACCTTGCCGGCGCTGCCGTCAAAGAAGTAGAAGGGCTGGTAGTAGACAAGGAAGTTGAGCTCCATGCCGGTGCCTACGTTGATCTCCGGTGTGATGAGCCATGCATCCTGTTGGGCGTTTCCTGCGAAGATGGTCATCGTGTACATTCCGTCGGCGCCTAAGTTCAATCCGTATCTGGCGGGAGCGTAGGGAAACCATTTGTAGAGGTCGCCATAGCTTTCCTCATCGTTGATTTGGCGTGACCATCCTTCGGGGAGCCATGTGTAGTCGGTGCCGGGGTTGTTCTCGAAGCTTTCACTGAATACGACACTGCCGTCGGCTGCGGCGCGGGGCGCGTGGCGGCGCGATGAGGCCGGATTGATCACTGTGTTGGCTGTGTGTCTCATGCCGGGCAGTTTCTTGAGTGCCGGGGCGGGAAGGTTACTGCCGTTTTGCGGGGCGGTGACCACCATGGGTGTCACCGGTGTCTCTGAGACAAGCTTCCTCCCGAGAAGAGAGGCGTCCTGTGCTGTGGCGGATAGGGCTATCGCTGTGCTCAGGAAAAAGGTGTAAAGTCCTTTCATTGGGGATATGGTTGGTTTATGTGTTGAATTGACCGGAAGAATACGAAATGACAGAGGTCCAAAAGGAACAAAAATATTTTTTTGATTCAGATTCATCAGACTGATTAAAAAGTCTGTCTCTTTTTGAACTTCTGTCCGTTTGTATCCTTTTCCTGATCTGTAACTTTGTTGCTACTTTTGCAAAGATAGGCATTTTGTGCGGGGTATACAAAAAAAAGAATGAGTAACGAAGAACCGAAGTTCAACAATTACTCATTCTCCTCTCTCCTCAGCGGTATGGACGGGACTCGAACCCGCGACCCCCTGCGTGACAGGCAGGTATTCTAACCAGCTGAACTACCACACCAAGGTTTTTGAGGTGTAACGGTTAGTTCCGTTTAACGAGTGCAAAGGTAGGGGGTTTTTGCATACTGTGCAAATTTTAGAGCAAAAAAATTACGAGAAAGTGTGTTTTTCCGTGAAAATTGCTAAAAATTGGGCTTTTTGACTGTGTGTAAAGTTGCCTAATAGGAGAAGGGTACATAGGAACAAAAGACAAAAAGAAACAGATTTTTTATTGGATTCAGATTCATCAGACTGATTATATCTGAACAAAAAATAAAAAAATCTGTTTCTTTTTGTCTTTTGTTCCTATGTACCCTTGTACTGATCGGTAACTTCAGGTGATCTTTTAGAAGGCTACCTTCTCAGTTACGGTCTTTCCGTTTCCGGCGGTTGCTTTGATCACGTAGACTCCGGAGTTGAGGCCGGTGGCTACGCTTGCCTCCACTGCATCGGCAGCGAAGACTACGCGTCCGCTGAGGTCATAGACGGTCACATCGGCGGGTGCTCCGGCCACGAAGATCATGCCGCCCTTGGCGCCTTTGACTGTGAGGTCGTCGGCTCCGTCAATGGCGACGTTAGCGACACCTGTGGTGACACCTGTGAAGATGACAGTGTTGTAGGGGACATCAAGATACCAGTTCTGGAACGAAGTGGCTATCACGCTGCCGTCAGTGCTGCTGTAGGGATAACCGGTATAGGTCACATCACCCATGATAGGCTCATAAGTGTCAGGATCGTAGCCTACCTCTTCATGATAAGTGAAATTATTCTTATACCAAGTAGCCCATTCGGGATTGAGGACTGCGATGTAGTCGAGGAGCGGTGTGATAGTCTCACCCTTCTCGATTATATAAGAAGTCTGTGGTGTAGGATCGAAGAAGTTGGGAAGTGTACTGGCCATGGTTGTGCCGTCATTGAGGATACAGCTGGGTGCGATCTCCGAGGTGAAATCAAGGAGCTCGATGCTATTGTCGACAAGGTTTATCTCGCATACCTCAGTGAATGGACTCAAAATGGTCTCGCCTGACCAAGGATCTTCGGTATCGACATATACAATGCCGGAGGCTGCTACCTTATTGCCGTCAGGAGAGAGATATATGATATTCTGGTTGAAGCTGAGAGACTCTTCGATAATACGGTTGTAAGTGTCGTAGAATATGGTCTGGTTTTCGTTGAACTCTTTGGCATAGGCATTCCAGGCTTCTTTCTCAGCATCGGTCAGGTAATCTTCCCAATTGGGATATAGGCTATAGTCCGACGGGGTCTCGGTCTGCCATTTTTCCATGGCGGCGTTGTAGGCGGCTACCTCCTCGGGGGTGGCGAAATTTGTCCAGCTCTTGGGTTCTCCCGGATCTTCGGGAAGCTCTATTCCGTTGGGGTTGATGTATTGCTCGGTGATGAGGTCGTATGTCCACTTGCCATCCTCACCCTTGGTATATAGAATGGGATAGAGAAACATACCTGCATAGTCGGTCACGAGGCCGATCACTTTGGTGCCGTCGTCGCTCAGAGAGACTGCCGAAGCCCATTGGATGGTGCGGTTCGTGTAGTCTTTTTCAGGGAACGGAAGGAACTCCAGTTCGCTCATCACGCCATCGGTGATTGTGGCCACGTAAGGGAGATACTGGATGGAGTTCATGATGTCGCCCTGCTGGAGGTTGGTCACAAGTCCGCATACATTCTTTCCGTCAGGGGTGATGGCGCAGATGGATGAGATGGGATATGGGCTGAGGACTTCAGGATGGATCTCCTTGCCGTCGATCACGTACCAGGCAGTGTTGTAGTCGCTGCAAAGCAGGATGCCGTTGTCGGAAATCGAGCGGGCCTGACCGCCGCCGATTTCATCCCCTTCCGCGGTGTAGATCATTTTACGTGTTTCCAGGTCGTAGAGCGAGTAGGACATATCGGTCTTGCTCGAGATGTAGCGTCCGTTAGACGAGATGCTGTTTACATAGAAGTTCTCGAGATGGAGCGGGGTGCTCTGGGCCATGGCGCCAAGGGCGAGTGAGCCGAGAGCGGTGAAGAGTAAAAGCTTCTTCATTTAGTTTGATTTTATCGGTTAATGTGATGAATGTGTGGCAAAGGTATGTAAAAAATATAAGAATTGACAATTTTTAATTGAAAAAATACAAAAATAACAGATTATTTTGGTCTGGCGGTCAGGGAATGGTTACACTTGTCAGGAAAAGGATACATAGGGACATAAGGGCAGAAGAAACAAAAATTTATTTTAGTTCTGATAAACAGACTGATTAAAAAAATAAAAATTTTGTTTCTTCTGCCCTTATGTCCCTATGTATCCTTTTCCCGACAAGCAGGGCAAAAAAAAATCGTGGCCGAGCACGATTTCCTAAAGTAAAATGTTTTTCTTTATTCGTTTGGAAAAGTGGCCTGACGGGCACTCCCCTTCTGTTCAGGTCTGTGGTTGGCTCCTGTTCAGATGTGATAGAGGAGCGCTGCCGATTCGCGATACCAATCGCGGACACGGCGATATGTTTTTGATAGTTTCATAGTGATGTGTGAGTTTTAAAGGTTCAACATCTTTAGTGTTTGGTGTCATTGCAGCGCGTGTGCTGCACCGGTGGGGCGGCTCAATCGTGCGACTCGTCTTTACGCATCATACAGTCACCGGTGGTGCGGTAGCTGTCAGAATTAGCGAGTGTGTGAAGACAGTTTTTGACGTCGGCACGGAAGGCCTTGAAAGAAACAGACATAAGCATAATCATAACATTTTATATATTATATATTGGAAACTCATGGAGAGTAGGGCGAGCCTCTGCTGCTCCTGATCTCTCTCTTTATCTGTCTTTAAAACGCTGCAAAGGTAAGAAAAGTTTTTGAAATATGCTAAAGAATTATGTTATAAAACATATTTTCGACCCAAAGTCTTGGCAATAGCTCCATTGTCAGATGTAAAAGTTACATATCAGGATAAGGGTACAAAAGAACAAAGGGACAGAAGAAACATATTTTTTATTTTTTTTGTCAAGATATTATCAGTTGATCAATCTGGCTCAAAAAAATCTGTTTCTTCTGTCCCTTTGTTCTTTTGTACCCTTATCCTGTCAGGTAATACCTTTATTTCACGTAGATCTTGCCTGTGTGCTTGGCGCCGGAGGCGGTGCGCACCGAGTAGAGGTAGATACCGGTGTGGAGGCTGTGGGTGTTGACTGTGCCCTGTCCTTCGGCGGCGAAGTTGAGCACCTGACGGCCGGTGATGTCATAGAGGGCCACGTTGGCACGGCCGTCGAGATTGTATTCAAGGCCGGCTGAGGTGTAGCGCACGGGCTTGGCGTTGCTCTCGACGAGGGTGAGAGAAGCCTTGTCGGAGTTGAGAATGAGGTCAAACTCAAGCTTTGTGGCGAGTTTGTTGCCGTCCTGGGCGGTGAAGTGGACGGTTATGTCGGTGGGGATGTCTGCCTCGTTGTCAAACTCACCGATAAATTCAAACTCAAGGTCAACCTTGTTGTTGGCGTTTGCTTTCACGGTCTTGTCGACGGATGTTCCTGCCTGGCATCCTCCATAGCACATCTGGACGGACTGTCCGGTGGTGCAGGTGGCGTTGACATTGATCTTATTGGAGAAGATGTCTGACTCCACATAGATCTTGGGGGCGATCATCACGTTCCAGAAGCCCACGAATTCCTTCTGCACTTCGTTGAAGGTTACTGTGGAGTTGGGCTCTATCTTGGTATCGCCAAGATAGAAGGTCAGGTTGGCCTTGGCCACACCGGCCACAAGGAGGGCGGTGAGAAGGAGGTAAAATTTCTTCATATAAATAGGTTTAGTGAGAGTTATTCCTGAGTGGATGATACTACTTTGGCGCGTGCGGCCTGAACCACACCGCTCTCGTTGTAGAAAAACGCCACAACAGAGAGGTTGTTCACGTCCCAACGCTCTTTGTCGGTGTTTCTTACGGCGATGGAATGCGTGAGGTCGGTCTTGACACCTGATGTGAGGGTGGTCTCCTCGCCCCATGTGCCGTTGACAGCGGCGCGGAACACGTGGTTGTGCACGTAGTTGTTGTCGTCGGAGTTGTCGGGTAGCTTCTGCCGGGCAACGATGCCGTCCTCGGTGATCCAGATCTGGTAATTGCCTTTGAGGTTGGCTGTGGGCTTGAGGGTGGATGCGATGCTGATGGTTCCGCCGTCGTCGACGGTGGCTGTCAGGCTGATGGAGAGATTGGTCTCCTCGGATATGGCGTTGCGTATGGCTGCCGCCCATGACGAGTGGTTGAGGGTGGAGCCACGGTTGACTGTTCCGGCGGGCCAGGTCTGCAGTGTGTTGTAACGTGAGTCGTAGCTGCTGCCGTCGGCGGTCATCAGCCCCACATAATTATATTCGAAGTTGGTGCGGTCCACTGAGATGGCAAGACCACCGGCATGGACGCTGACGGGGATGATGTTGTCGCCATACTGTTCCACGAGGGCTTCGATGCGCTCATGGGCCTCGGGACAGTTTGAGCAACGCTGCCCGGTGAAGTCCTCGAGCAGGACGGTGCGGGCCACCTCGACCGGCGCGGTCTCGATGAAGCGGTCGGCTGTGTCGATGTCGTCGCAGGCGGTGAAGGCGATGGCGGGAAGGGTGAGGAAAAGATATCTGAGAGTGTTCTTTAATTCCATTTTCTAAGGGGAGAGATAAGAGGTTGGTTGATTAGAAATTGTAGGTGTAAGCAATCTGGAAACCGCGTGTCGAGGGCACCTTGCGGCACACACCGCCCGAGCAGTTGAAGCCTTCGCGTGTGCGGCCGTAGCTGAGCATGAGGCGGTTCGAGCGGTAGTTGGCGGTGACGCCACCCATGTAGTAGTGGGTGCCGGTGTCGCCGCAGTTCCACATATCGCTGAGGGTGAACATGAGATAGGGGGCTACCGAGAGCTCGACGAGGCCATACACCCAGTCCTTCTGATCCTGGCGTGTGGTGAGATACTGTAGCTCGGTGCGCAGTGTGTAGCGGTGGTCGATGCTCCATTTGCCGTCGAGCACGAAGATGTTCGTGCGGATCTTGTGGGTGTTTTCCACCTCGGCTATCTTGAGCACATCGTTGTTGACCATCTGGTTCATATACATGAACGAGAGGTTGTAGCTGCGCGAGAGCTTCTTCTCTATCTGGATATTGAAGTCGTGATAGTTCTCGGCGCCCATCTTGAAGAATGCTGACGTGTAGCCGTCGGTGCCTTCGATGGTGTTGCCCACAAGTGGAGCCGGAGCCTTGCGGTCAAGCCCGCGTATGTAGCTGGCATTGATCTTGATCTTGGTTCCATACTTTCCTCCGAGCGGGGTCTTGCGCTTGAATGTGTAGGCGAACGATCCCTGGAAAGCCCACTCGCCGTTGGCGGCCTGGGTGGCGTAGGGGTAGAGGGCGGGGAGTGAATAGGTGTGCTGGTAGGCGAAAGCGGGCATATTGTTGAGGAATGCCGACGTTCCGCTGATGGAGCGCTGGGAACGGAATGCCATATTCTCGCTTCGTTTGGCCTGCAGGAGCAGGCTCATGCCTGAGCGTGACCATGATCCCGACAGCATGGCGGCGGTTCCCTTGCCGTAGGTGTAGTTGTTGTCAAACGAGGGATCCTGTCCCTTCCATGCGAATTCGCCGAGCACACCGAAATTGCCTTTGCGGAAATTGGTGCGCAGATCGAAGGCGCTCACGTTCTTGGGGAGATTGAGGCGATAGTCGGTTCCGCTCACCATCTGGTCTTCGTCGCTCTCATGCTTGAGCACATAGCTTGCGCCGAATGTCCAGCCGATCCCCTTGTCGGACAAGCTCTTCGAAAGGTCGGAGATGTTGATCTCCATGTCGCCGCCATAGACCTGCGACTGCTTTTTCCAGTCCCAGTAGCGGCGCTGCAGACCGCCGAGCAGGGTGAAGTTGAATCCGCGCAATGCGTTTATCTTCAGTCGGCCTCCGCGGATCGAGTTGTCTATTCCGAGCGACCGTTCTTGATATGTACGGAGGATGAATCCGCTGCCGAACTGCTCGTAGAAGTCGCCGGCAGTGAGCTCGAAGCCCTTGTAGCGTCCCTTCACATATATATTAGGCACGCCCCATCCGGCGAAATCGGGTTCATAGCCGGGCAGAGGCCACTTCATGAATTCAAGCCTCACACCAGCATCGACATAACGGGATATCATGTTGAGGTCGGCGTAGGTGTTGAAGAGTATGTCCTTCTCTTTAGGCTCGGTGTTGATGGCTTTGTCGTCCTCGGGGAAGAGCACGTCGGCCTGGATGCTGCCGTGGAGCGCCACGCCGTTGTCGCCGCCTATGGTAAAGGCCTGCGACATCGCCGGAGTGGCGAGAGCAGCTGCTATGAGGAGCGGGGAAAGGCACTTTGTGGGTTTCATCTGCTGCTGTTGGGAAAAGGGGTATGGTGGGGATGGATGGTGTCTCGGACGGGGTGATTATTCGGCTGTCTTGAGCGAGCGGAGCTTCTTGATGATGTCGTGCTCGGCGCCGTCGGTGTAGCCTGAGTGCGACTCCACTATCTGGCCGTTGCCGTCGAGGATGAGCATATGGGGCACACCCTGGATGCCGAGCGAGCGGTAGAAATCGCCGTTGGCGTCAAGGAGCACCTCGTAGTCCCAGCCTTCGGCATCGACGAGGGGTTTCACCTTGTGGGTGTTCTGGGCTTCGTCGATGGAGACGATATACATTTTCATGCCGGTCTCCTCCTGCCAGTCGGGATAGAGCTCGTGGATGGCCTTGAGCTCGCGGAGGCAGGGCTTGCACCATGTGGCGAAGAAACTGATCAGGAAGGGATTGCCTTCGTTGGAGAGGGTGGCTGTATCGACGGTCTTGCCGTTGAGATCCTTCACCTGTATGGAGGGAAGCTGGGCGGAGGCTGTGCCGGCTACGCCCAGTATGATTGCGATTGACGCGAAAATGCTGAGAAAAGTGCGCATGATGATTGGTCTTTTTCTGTTAAACGTACAAAAATACAACTTTTTGTGTGATTTTGCAAAAAGATTGATGCTTTTTATTTCAATCTCATTCCACGGAGGTAGTCCTGGGTGGCCATACGGCGTTTGCCGGGTGCCTGCAGGCTGAGGATCTCAACCGGATGTGTGGATGTTCCCACGATAAGTGCGGTGCCTTCCACGCGGGTCTCGCCGGGAGCCATCGGGGCAACGTCCGGGCGGACGGCGGTCTCGAATATCTTGAGCTGCACGGGATCGCCCCCGGCTATGCAGAGGTCGCTCCATGCTCCGGGATAGGGTGAGAGTCCACGCACATGGTTGTGTATGGTCTCGGCAGGTCTGTCCCAATGGATCTCGCAATCCTCCTTGAATATCTTGGGGGCGGGGGTAGGCTCGATATCGCCGATGAGCTCTTCCTGAGGGGTGGTGACGAGTGTCCCGTCGATAATGTCGCGGATGGTGCGGAGGGTGAGGCGCGCTCCGAGATGCATGAGCCGGTCATGTACGTCGCCTACATTGTCGGTGGGGAGTATCTCCACCTTCTCCTGTGAGATGATGTCGCCGGTGTCGATGTCGTGGCGCAGGAAGAAAGTGGTCACTCCTGTCTCGGTGTCGCCGTTCATCACCGCGCGGTTGATCGGAGCGGCTCCGCGGTAGCGCGGGAGCAGGGATGCGTGGAGATTGAACGTGCCCATGGTGGGCATGGCCCAGACCACCTCGGGGAGCATCCTGAACGCGATGACTATGAAGAGATCGGCGTTGAGCGAGCGGAGCTCTTCGACAAACTCCGGGTCCTTCAGCTTGACCGGCTGCATCACCTTGATGCCGTGTGAAAGGGCGCATAGCTTGACGGGCGACTGGAACATCTTGTGGCCGCGTCCGGCAGGTTTGTCGGGCATGGTCACCACGCCCACCACATTGTAGCCTTCGCCTATGATGGCCTCGAGACTCTCGACCGCGAAGTCGGGGGTGCCGAGAAATACGATTCTGAGATCTTCTTTCTTCATTCTGGAAATGGAGTGTTAGGGGTAAAAAACGCTCCCGCATTCTCCTGTCGTGGGGAGTGCGGGAGCGTCTGGTGCTCGAAGCGGGACTCGAACCCGCACGGTCGCAATGACCAAAGGATTTTAAGTCCTTCGTGTCTACCATTCCACCATTCGAGCAGCAGAAGAGGGTTTCTTCGCTGCAAAGTTAGGGGATATTTTCCGTTTATGCAAACGGATGGCGATTTTTTCCGCGATATGCCTGTCGGGTGTCTTCCGCGCGGAAATGGTGGAGATGGCTGTTGCGACGCGCCGGTCCGGGGCGGTCGTTATGTTCAGAAACGGATCTTGACTCCTGCATTCATCACGAATCCGTCGAGCGGAGCGTAGATGTCGCGGAACACTGGGTTGGATATGCTTCCGGTATAGATGGAGTCGAAACGTGTCTGGCGGCGGTCGGTGAAGTTCTCGAAATTGGCATAGACAGAGAAATGCTCCCAGATCTTCTCGATCATGAATCCGCACACCACGTATGGTTTGCCCGTGAGGCCGTCGCCGAGTTTCTGGCGGCTGAAATAGTAGGCCTCGAGACCCACCTTCCATTCATCCTCGACCTCATACATCAGAATGCCGTTGAGTCGGTGCTTGGGCGTGAGTATGTTCTCCTCGCTCCAGCCGCCGTCGTGGGTCTTCAGGTCGGTGTAGGTGTAGCCGAGATAGAGGTGGAAGTCACGGTAGGTCAGCTTGACGTTTGTCTCCGTGCCCTTGCTGTCGGTGTGTCCGTCGATGTTGACGAGGCGGTAGAGTCCGTCGCCGGCCTCGCGGAGCATGAGCGGATTGCGCAGATAGGTGTAGAAGAGCATGACGTTGACGTTGAGAAACACGTTGTCGTTGAAAAGAGGGGTGCTGTAGTTCACGTCCCAGTTGGCTCCGTAGCTACGCTCGAGCTTGTTGAACTTCCTGTCGATGGGAAGCACGTTCTCATATTCCATTCTCTCGGTCTCTTCGGTGAAAATGGTGGGCGATTTGTAGCCGAATCCACCTCCGAGGCGCGACGAGAAATGTTTGTTGAACTTGTAATGGGCCGATATTCGGGGGAGCAGTATGGCTCCGTAGCTGCTGATCCAGTCGGTGCGCAGACCGGTCTCGAGATTGAATTTCCCGGTGGCTTCCCATGTGTTCTGCACGAAGGCGCCGCCGATGGTGCGGGTGTAGTCGCGCAGCGGGAATGAGGAGAGGCGCTTCTCCCGGAAATCCTCGGTCCAGAGGTTGAGGCCGGCCACCCATTCGGTCGA
Organism: uncultured Duncaniella sp.; assembly: GCA_910587165.1. Lineage (GTDB taxonomy): Bacteria > Bacteroidota > Bacteroidia > Bacteroidales > Muribaculaceae > Duncaniella. Next base: position 2,984 of record CAJUKP010000018.1, on the reverse strand, counting down.
CTTGGCCGAGCGGGTGTAGGAGGCTTCGCTGAAGGTAGATACCTGACGGCCGTCGAAACGGTAGTCCGGCACACTCAGGTCGCGGTCGAAATAGCTTACGCTGTTCTTGACATTGATGAAACTCCTTTCGTCAAACCGGTGGTTGAGATTGAGCTGTGTTGAATATCGCTGGGTCTTGTTCCTCTCGAAGTAGCGGTGCTCCTCGGAGCCGTGACCTTTCACATATTCCATATCGCCGCCGAGACGGTTCTCGACCATCGAGTTTATGCCGAAACTCAGTTTGGTGCGCTCTGAGAAATAGAGGTAGAACGTGGGGTTCAGCACGTAGCGGTTGAACTTCGGGATGGCTGTGAATCCCACGTCCGAGGGGTCGTAAGGCCCGTTGTGGTTGAAGGCGGCGAAGATGGTTGTGCCCACCTTGTTGAATTTCTGCCCATAGAAGCCGCTCACATCCACACCCTTGGCGGTGGTGAAGTTGAGGTGCAGGCTGAGGTCGCGTTTCTCGCTCGGCGTCTTGGAGATGAGGTTGACCAGACCGGCTATGGCGCCTCCGCCATGCAGGGTTGACGACGCGCCTTTTATGATCTCCACCTGCTTGAGATCAAGTGGGGGTGTCTGGAGAAGGCCAAGACCGCTCGCCGCTCCGGCAAATACCGGGAATCCGTCCTTGAGAATCTGGGTGTAGCGTCCGTCAAGACCCTGTATGCGTATGGATGCGTTGCCTGAGGTGGCCGAGGTCTGCTGGGTGATGATACCGGTGCTCTCGTTGAGGAGCATACGGATGTCGCCGGGTTTCATGCTCCCTTTCTCGTCGAGCTCGCAGCCCGAGATGAATTCCACACGGGTTGGGATGTTGCTGAACGTTCGTGTGCCGCGGGTCGACTCGACCACCACTTCCTCAAGCATCTCATCGTCCGGCTCGAGCTCAACCTCCACCGGCTCCGATCCGTCGGCGAGCGGGAAGGTGAACTTGCGGGTAGCCTTCTCGTAGCCGAGGCAGGTGAAAGTGATGGTGTGTTCGCCGGAGGGGATGCCGGTTATGGTGAGGGTACCGTTGGTGTCTGATATGGCACCGAGCGAGGTGCCGTTGACTGTCGCGCTGACTCCGATGAGGGTCTCGCCGCTGTCTTCGTCTTTTACTGTTGCACTGAATGTGTCGGCGATGGCACACTGGAATGTCAGCGTGGCCATGGCCATGAAGGAAAATATGGTTTTCATGCTTAAATTCTGTGTAATGGGTTACTTCCCGTGTCCGTATGTGGAGGCGGGGAAAATCTGATAAAATCTGATTCCGTATGTATCAGCAGAATTTAGGCGGTTGCCATATTGAGCCGTCAAAGCCGGTTATGGCTTTGTCTCGGCAGTTGGACACGGGTTTGTCCGAGAGTCTGAATGAGACGGCCTGAGGCACTCTGAATTCCACAGGTGTTGTCACCCCGGTGCAGGTGTTGCAGCTTACGAACGGCGAGCAGCATTCCATGTCGCCGTCGCAGCCGTCGCCGTTATCGTTGTCGCACGCGCAGACTCCGTAGAGCTCGGCCATGTCGCAACAGATGCAATTGTCCTCCACACAGCAAGGCATCGTCGCAAGGACGAAGACCAGAAGAGCCATTATGAAGGACAGTATTCTCATATTGATGACGATTATAATTCGGCTGCAAAGGTACGAAAATAGACAACATGAGCCAAATATATAAAGTGTGAGTTTACCCCCCCGATTTTTTTAACATTATTTAGTGCTGGCTGTCCGGATGAAAAAATGACACGGCCGGCGAACCATCCGTGACGGGATGTGTTTTAAAATAAGAAACAATATCCGTTCACCCCCCCCACTCTAACTCCGGTACATCATGAATCCTCTTGACTTCCACGAACTCCTTCTCTGGAGCACCATAATAGCTATAGTGATTCTCGCAGTCATCACCGGCCGCTGGATCAACCGTTTTCTCACTTACCGTGCCCACCGCCGCGCTCTTGATGAGCTCCGCCGCAGGGCCATAGAGTCGCATCCCGGAGGCGAGGCTGCCGGAACGCATCTCTCGGCGCTTCCTTGTGAGGCCCGGTCGCCTAAAGCATAGAGCGGAGCACGGGGAGGGTCTTCAGATTGCCCAGCGGAGCGATATGGATGGAATAGTACTGGAGTATGGCATCCGTGATCTCCGCGCGCTCGCCGCGGCGGAAACGGAATGCACCCATGTTCTCAAACGTCATTCTCGACAGCATTGCCGCTGCCTCCGAAGCCCGGGGGGAGAGGCATTGTCCGTGCAGGGGAGCGGTCATGCGCCATCGGCCGTCGCGCATATCAAGCATACCACCTATATTATAAGTGGAGACATCCGGCTCCACTCCAAGCAATTCGCCCCAGCGGTACAGGAAGCAGATGGGGAAATTGGCGGTCTCGCGCGGCCCGGCCTTGTCGAGATAGCCCGCCGCCGCGGCCACGAAATCAAATGTCCGTTCGTCGGTCTCGCCTGCCTGAAGAGTGGCTGAGAGCACCTCTGCCACAAACATGGCTGTCATCTGCTTGAGGGGATTGGAATGTATGTCGGCGTTTACCTTCAGAGGTCTCACCTGCCGCATCGGCAGCACGTCACGTCCGGGACGCAGGTCGGTCTCGCACTCCACCATCCCAAGAGGCATGGTGAGCGCTCTGATCCGGGAGCTCTCACGACCCCGTCCCGCCGGAATGGCAAAGGCCAGACGCCCCCGTTCGCGGCTGAAGGCGGTGAGTATCGACTGGGAGTCGCTGTAACGGGTCACTTTGAGGGCGATGGCTGAGACACGCATATAGGATTGGAGCTTAACTGTTTTTTCTACCTCAAAGTTACTCAAAAATACGATGTTATGAAAAATTTCGCGGAAAAATTTGTCGGATAGAAAAAAAGTTTGTAACTTTGCAATCGCTTTTTGGGCATAATATGCTCAGCCCGGCCCATTCGTCTATCGGTTAGGACGCAAGATTTTCATTCTTGAAAGAGGAGTTC
>CAJUKP010000017.1 GCA_910587165.1 uncultured Duncaniella sp. | reverse complement strand
ACGAATAATCTTCTTACCTTAAATCTAATACCATGAAAAACTGATGCAAAGGTACAGACTTTCCGGAAACTGTCAAATAATTATGCTTAAAAACATATTTCAAATAACTTTAATTAACAAATATGCGGCTTTATATATTTGCTCTTAACATTGGTTAGTATTTTGGCGGGCTATTTCGATTGCTTTGGCAAGAGTCTCCGGTTTGCCAATGTCAATCCATCGGTATGGTGCAGCCGGAGTGAAAGCCCGTATATCAAACTTGGCACAGCCGGAGATATAGAAAGGGGTGATCGAGAATTTCTGACCTCCGTCAGCGTATGCGGCAAGTGCGCGGAGAATCTTGGGTGAGATAATGTGGACGCCTCCGAAGGCAAGTGGACGGGAAGACGATGTGATGTCTGTGCCGAAGGGAGAGCGTACCTCTCCGGTGGTTATGTTGGTCCATCCCGTCATTCGCCCGTCAGGCCCGAACAGAAGATAGCGCGATGTCTCGCGTTTGTCGGCGAGCAGTGTGGCGTCGGCTCCGGTTTCCGTGTGTGCCGCGATCATTTCCCTCAGGTCGAAATCTGTGAAAATGTCAGCATTGTGAAGCAGCACATCATCGTCGGTCCCGAGGAGCGGTATAGCCTTGGCCACACCGCCTCCGGTATCGAGCAGGAGATCAGATTCATCACTCACATCTATCGTCACACCCTCAGGGGTGTTTGCAGCGATCCACTCCTTGACCTTTTTCGCATGATGATGGACATTGACCACGATTTCACTGATGCCCGCTCCGGCGATACGGTCAATGACACGGGCAAGCATAGGCCGGCCTCCCACTTCGATCAGAGCCTTTGGAATGGTGTCGGTGACAGGGCGAAGGCGTGTTCCCAGCCCGGCGGCGAATATCATAGCTTTCATAAGACTTGAAGGATTTTTTGTTCGCGGTGGTTGAGGATCACTCTCACGCCGGGGAACAGAGCCTTGATATGGCAGGCTGTGTGCTCTGCCGAATAGACGCTGCGGTGCTGTCCTCCGGTACAACCGTAGGATATGCACAGCGATGTGAAACCTCTCGACAGATAGTTGGCCACAGCTGTATCCACCAGACTGTAGCACGCGTCAAGAAACTTTGTGATCTCTCCACGCTCCTCGAGAAATTCGATAACAGGGCGGTCGAGGCCGGTGAGACTCCGGTATTGCTCATATCTCCCGGGGTTATCCATGGCGCGGCAGTCAAACACAAATCCACCTCCGTTGCCCGAGGGATCGTCCGGCAGTCCTTTCTTGAAAGAAAAACTGGATACTCTTACTGTCAGGCCGTCATATTCCGTAGCGGTGTGCCGGGGAGTGACTCCGGTGAGACGGTCGATTACTTCCATCAGGCAGGGATATTCTGAAAAGAATTGATCTGTATGATCATCCAGTCCGGCAATGCGTCTAAGTCCGGCAAGGGCCGGAGGTATGCTCTGCAGAAAGTGAGGTTTCCGTTCCATCCGTCCTCTCAGACCGTATGCTCCAAGAGTCTGTAGCGAACGCACGAGCGCCATCAGCCTGAGTTCATGCCGGAAGGCATCCGGGTCAAAGCCTTCGCAAACTGAGGCTTCCTTTATGTAAACATCAGTGAGACGGTTGCGGGTTTCATCGTCAAACCCGGCCTTGGCCTGATAGATGAACGAGGCAAGATCGTAGGCAGCTGGTCCCCGGCGGCCTCCCTGGAAGTCGATGAACCAAGGCTCACCGTCCTTCACCATCACATTGCGCGACTGAAAATCACGATACATGAAAGTGCCTTTCCTACGGGTCAGATCAGCCACCCTGGTAGCGAGTCTTTCGAAATCATTCTGCAGAGACGGTTCATCATATACTATTCCGGAGGTGTTGAGAAAAGAATATTTGAAATAATTCAGATCCCACATCACCGAGCGTTCGTCAAACTCCTCCACCGGAAAGCAGCGGGAAAAGTCAAGTCCCTCCGCGCCATTTGCATGAAGGTGGGCAAGAGCCCTGACGGTTTTCTCAAGCAGTGTCCGGTTGTCAAGGCAACTGAACAGGGGAGTGTCGCCGAGATCGGTCAGCAGATAGCTCATACGGTCGTCTGATACAGCCATCACCTCCGGCACATTCATTCCGGCAGCGGCAAAATGTCCGGCGAGATAGATGAAAGCCTCGTTTTCCTCCCGCGATGTCCCCTCGACACCTATGAGCGTGACTTTGCCTGACAGACGGAAATACCGGCGGTTTGATCCGGCCGGAGTAAGCGGAGTGATATTGTCAGGCTCATATCCTGTCGCACGTATATATAATTCTGAAAGAGTCATGGTCTGAAAGTGATAATATAAACAGAGCGGTTGCAAAGGTATATAAAAAATCGCAGGGACTTTACATCGGCAGGATAAAAATGTTAAGCTTGTCAGCGTCTCACAGGAGTTTCGTCCATGAACAGATATGAGGGGCTGTAGCCGCCGTAGTCGACCACTATTTTCTCAAACACGATTCCTTCGTCGAGCGGATGGATAGTGATCTCGTGCATTCCATCGGTTGTGATGCCCGAAGTCAGTGGCACATCTTTTTCGACCACACGACGCGCTACTGTGGGGTAGAACACATCATAGATGTTCTGTGGCTCTTCATTGAGGTTGTGATTGAAATTGACGGTTTTCTCCTCCCCTCCGTCGATACTTACAGCATAGCGATGGCCCGAGAGATTCTTGAAAGCGAGGGTGGATTTCACCACTACCTTCACGTTTATCTCTTTGGCTGAGTCGGGAAGTGCGAGGCGATAGGTTAGCGACGCGTTTTCGGCAGGTTTTGTGTAGGGAGTCAGCGCCACGCCGCTGAGAGTCCTTCCCATGTCGGTGAAAGTCTGCCATCTGTAACCATCCGGAGCATCGGCCTTGTAATAATGCTCGGCCTCCATCACCACCACGCCGTCAGTTTCGGGCTGGAACACGTAGTTGCCGGTCATGGATTCGGAATTATCGAAGCGGAACACCTCCGGCATCGTGTCGGCCGGAAAATCATCATTCCATGATGTGTATCCTATATGTTTCTGGGTCATCATACCGTCCCATTTTCCACCGGCTATCTCCTTGTTGTAATCATTCATGAGGCGTGAATCGCGTGCAAATGCCTTTTCAGCCTTGTCGGCCCATTCGTTGGCGGCTGGGTTCCCCTCTTCGTACAGTTTCCGGTTCATCGCGACCGAGTAGTACATATCGTAGAGATTTGCCATAAGCTGCACCGGAAAAAGCACCATCTGGCGGTAAGAGTCGCGGTATTCAGGCGCGAGATCCATATACTGCCTTGTTGCCTCAGCCTCGAGACGCAGGAAATCGTCGGTGACACTTTTCCATTCTCCTGAGGTCAGGTTGTATGTGTTCCAATCGAGCATCTCTGGAGTGACGCGACCTGCATATTTGCAGTATAGGTTTATGATACGTGCGGCTTCGGCCGCCTGAGTGTCGCCAAATTGTTGGCGGCAGAATTCAAGGGTATGTCCGGCGATGTGGTCGGCATCGTATTTCTTCGGGTTCCAGGCCATGTCAAAAAACAGGGTGATGGGATATTCCATAGGTTTGAGGTCGCCGACATTGAGAATCCAGAGTTTATCCACTCCATAGTCGTAAGTGAGATTCAGCTGTTCCCACATTCGTTGGATCGGGGTCACGTTGATAAGTTTGGAGTTGCGTGGGGCGCCAACATAGTCCACATGATAGTACATACCCCAACCTCCGGGATGCTTGCGTTCCTCTTCGTCCGGAAGGCGGCGCACATTGCCCCAGTTGTCATCACAAAGAAGATATATGACATCGTCGGGGGCGCGCAGCCCTTTGTCATAGTAATCAAGCACCTCCTTGTATAGAGCCCACATCTGTGGGGTCTTGTCAGCTTCCTTTCCTGTCTCACGGCTTATGATCTTGCGTTGGTTGCTGATGATTTTTTTCAGCAATGCCACATCGGCGCTGTCGCTCATGGCCTCGTCGCCGTCACCGCGCATACCTATCGTCACGATGTCCTCTGTCCCTTTCATGCGGCGGATTCCGTCGGTGAAGAATCGGTCGATGACAGCATGGTTTGTATTGTAGTTCCAGTTTCCATATTCTTTTCTGTTGCGGGCCCATTCCTGATGATTCCTGGCCATCGGCTCATGATGGGATGTCCCGATTATCACACCCATCTCATCGGCCGTCCTGCTGTTCTCAGGATCATCGGCATAGAACGCCCAGTTCCACATGGCAGGCCATAAGTAGTTGCCGCGAAGGCGCAGGATAAGTTCGCATACGCGGGCATAAAACCGATGGTCGCCATAGTCGGTACCGTATGTGTTCTTCACCCACGAGGTAAGGCAAGGAGCTTCATCGTTGAGGAATATGCCTCGGTATCTCACGGCCGGTTCGCCGGCAGTATATGTCCCGTCGGCGATTGAGAGATTGTCGTGGTGTGTCACTGGTACGTCGGCCCAGTCATACCAAGGTGAGACACCTATCTGCTCGGAAAGTTCGTAGATTCCATATATCGCGCCCCGGCGGTCGCTGCCGGCAATCACGAGAGCCTCGCTCACTCCGGGGAAGGGATCTTTCACCGTCTGCATAATGTATTTCTCGGTCTTGCCTCCGAGGTCTTTGCCGTTGATACGGCCGTCCTTTATCAGCCGGGCTATCAGTGGATTCTTTTCAGTACCCGCTACGATTATTTTATCTGAATTGCCGATATTGTCGGCGATTATGGCCTTTTTGCCTGATACACGTCCGAAGTCGTCCGCAAGGTTGGATGCTGCTGTCGGGATCCCTTTCTCGTCATTGTCGCTGATTATTATTGTGGCGGGGGTTCCGTCGGTGATCAGCGGAAATGAATTTACACTGTCTCCCGGAGTAGTGATTCCGGGATTGTCTATCGCATGGGTGGAAGTGGCCGACAATGTCATGGCAACGGCTATCAGCAAAATTTTAAGTCTCATAATTGCCAGATATGTAATAGGATTTGATTTATAGCGGCAAATATAGTAAAAATCTTTGTGATTCAGTTTATTTTGCATATATTTGCAGAAAGTAACGATTGCCGATATATTCCTTGGAGCTTTACCTATATATATTACTATATCGAAGCAGTTGCACTATAAAAACATAACCGAAATCCTTGACTAATTACCAAAAACAATTCGTATGCATAAAACAAAAAGGCTATTTACTGCCGTCTTGATCTGTATGGGCGCAATCCTCTTTGCGAATGCCCAGAGCGGCAGTTGTGGCACAGCCCTGACATGGAGCTATGCCGATGGAGTGCTGACCATTTCCGGCACCGGTGAGATGTATATCGGTAACACCGCATCCTACAATGTCTACTACGACCAGATAAAGAGTGTCGTGGTAGGTGAAGGTGTCACATCCATCGACAACAAGGCATTCAAAGAGTTCACGTCTCTTGAAAGTGTCAAATTTCCTTCCACGCTCATCTCCATCGGTCAGGAAGCGTTCAGCAAATGCATGAAACTGAAGAAAATTGAATTACCCGAGTCGCTGCAGAAGATTGGGCCGAAAGCCTTTGAGGATTGTGATTTCTATGAACTCACAATTCCCCGTAATGTCATCGAGGTCGGATCGGACGCATTTGACGGCAACCGCGATCTTGATGTCGTGGCTTGGAACTGCAATATCCCCCGTGAGACCTATATGGAGGAAATTCCCGGCTATAATGAGAGAAGTTTTTTCGGCAATACCAGTCTCCGCAAGGTTGTTTTCGGCCCGGAGGTCACAGAGATTCCTGACCAACTGTTCTTCAAGACACCGCTCAATGAGGTGGTGACCCACGGTACAATCGAGTATGTCGGCGGAAGTGCTTTCAGGGACACCCCCTGGATGAAGGAACGTGCCTCCGAACCTATCTATCTTGACAAGTGTCTGTATTATTGGCCCGATGATGCAAACGGGCCCACAAAGGTGGAGGTGAGAGAAGGCACCAAGGGTATCACACGGTGTGTATTCGCTGACATGGATCATATAACTGAGGTCACTCTCCCGGCGTCTCTTGAATACATCGGAAGTTGTGTGTTTGCAAACTGTGTGTCACTTACAAAGGTCAATTACAATGCGGCCGATATGGTTGCGGTGACTGCAAGTTACTATAAGAACCAATACCATAAGATTCTTGGCCCGGCATTGGCGGAACTGGTTGTGGGCCCGAGTGTGAATTCTCTCCCCAAACAGCTCTGCAAGGAGCAGAAAGGACTCAAGGAAGTGATACTGCCGGAGGTTACGAGGATAGGTGTCGAGTGTTTCTATGACTGCTCCAACATTGTCAAATTCCGGATGGACAAGGTGGTGTATATTGATGATCTGGCGCTTTGGAGAACAGGAATACAGACACTTGATCTGCCGAATTCACTGGAACATATCGGCTTCCGTGCATTGCAATATATACCTGATCAGCAGCAGGTTGTCTTTGGGCCGAATCTGAAAAGTATAGGCAACGATATCTTCTATGATGTTACAATCGAAAACCTGTTGATCAACACATCTTTACCGGAAATGGAATCCTCGTCTGGACGATTGGCCGCGCAGGTCAACCATCTTGTTATCGGCGATGAGGTTACTGTCATGCCCCCGATGATACTATACGACGGTTCGATAAGCGGAGGCAATTATGTATGCAAGACACTCACCGTAGGACGCTCGGTGCAGAGCAAGCCGCAAAACAGTGGCGCATTCAAGGCCGATACTCTCTATTGGAACGCTGTGGATGCGGGGAAGAACAATGCAGGGAACGCCGCTGACAATTACGTGATCGGATGTCGTAAAGTGGTAGTGGGCAACGGTGTGAAGAGAATACCGGAGAAGATGATCACAGGCTATGGCCTTGAGGAGATCTCTTTCCCGGAAGGACTTGAATACATTCCCCGCTCACTGTGTCAGGGTGCGGACATCAAGACCCTTCTTCTGCCATCTACCGTCACTGAGATAGGTGACGAAGCTTTCTCATATTGCAGACAGCTTGAGAGTGTGACTGTCGGTTGGGAGGATCCGCGTCTGGTGAATGTCCCGGCCAATACTTTCAAGGATAAGCATCCCGAGGCAGTGCTTTTCGTTCCCAAGGGGACAGAGAAACTTTATGCCGCCCTCGATCCGTGGAAACAGTTTGTGAATATCAGCTCAAATCCCGAGTCATGGGAGAAACCGCAGTGTGAGGCTCCGGTGGTGACATTTGCCGATGGCAGGCTTCATTTCAGCTCCGGAACCGAAGGTGCCACATACCATTACAGCATAACCGACTCCGACATCAGAAGCGGAGAGGCACAGAACGGCGAGCTGGATCTGACAGCCACCTACGAGATCTCGGCATATAGTGCGGCGACCGGCTATATCAACAGTGACATCACTTATGTCACCCTTTGTTTCCTCCCGCAGGGAGCAGGTACAGGTGTGGCCGACATCATGGCCGACAGGCGTGGCGTGGCGATATGTGTCAACGGTCACGACATTGTGGTCAGCGGTCTCGATGAGAATGAAGAGGTGACACTTTATGATCTTAACGGCCGTATCCTTGACTCAGGCAACGCACGTGACGGCAAGGCATATTTCAGCAATATCGCCGTGGATGGTGGCGTGGTCATCGTCAGGTTCAATAATGACAGTGTGAAAGTGATCATCTGACACGATAGATTATCAAAGATCTGACGACGGGGATGGGCCGGCATAGCGGCACATCCCCGTCTCTTGTTTCCGTGAGGAAATGCCACAGCCGGAGAGGTGCGGCAGCTGAAAGTAACCCCGGGTGATGACAACTTTTTCCATGTTGTGTTGTTGTAAAGATATAGCAACGGAGAAATCCGGCACTAAGATGTGACAGAAATAATATAAATATAAATATGATGGGTTGCGACGGGGTTGGAACACCTCTACAGGCCCTCTAAACAAAAAGACACAACTATGAACACTGCTCCTCTGCAAGGTATCAAGGTGATTGACTTCACCGAGGTCCAGTCCGGACCTTCCTGTACACAACTTCTCGCATGGCTCGGCGCCGACGTTATCAAGATTGAACGTCCCGGTGTCGGCGATGCCACACGAAAGGAACTCCAGTTTGATCCGACACTTCCGAGCTATTACTTCCTGCAGCTCAACTCCAACAAAAAGTCACTCGCTCTTGATGCCAAGACCCCTGACGGACAAAAGATCCTCACCAAGCTGATCGAAAGCGCCGATATATTCATTGAGAACCTCCACCCGGGTGCCATGGATAAGCTCGGATTCAGCTGGGAGGCTGTTCATAAACTTAATCCTAAGTGTATCTACGGTACGATCAAGGGTTTCCCTGTATCGTCGAAATTCAAGGATCTGAAGGCATACGAGCCTATCGCACAGGTGACCGCCGCCGCCGCATCGACCACAGGCTGGTATGAGGGCGAATATAATGTGCCTACCCAGTCGGGTGCCGCGCTGGGCGACTCCAACACCGGTATGCACCTGACCATCGGTATCCTCGCCGCTCTTGCACAGCGTGAGAAGACAGGCGAGGGCTGCTACGTATATCAGTCGATGCACAATGCCTGCCTCAACCTCTGCCGTATCAAGACCCGTGACCAGCTCACACTTGATAAGCTTGGTTATCTGACCCAGTTCCCGCAGTATCCTAACGGTAAGTTCGGCGATTTCGTTCCCCGTAGCGGTAACACCGAGGGTTCCGGCGTGCTTGGCTGGACCTACAAGTGCAAGGGTTGGGAGACTGACCCCAACGCATACGTCTACGTTATTCTCCAGCGTCCCGAGAAGGAGTTTGAGATGGCCTGCAAGGGTCTCGGATTTGAGGATTGGCTGACTAATCCCGATTTCAATACCGCCGATGCACGTGACCGCCACAAACAGGAGGTGATCGCCCGAATCCAGAGCTACTGTATCAACAAGGATAAGTATGAGGTGACCGCCGAGCTCTCCAAGTTCGGTATCCCCGTCGGTCCTGTCATGAGCACCAAGGAGATCATGGATGACCCGACACTGTATGACGGAAACACCCTTGTCAAGATCAATCAGGGTGGCAAGATCGGTGAGTTTGTCACAGTCGGTGTGCCTTTCACCATGTCAAACTACCAGCCTGTCTACGGCCCGTGTCCTTCACTCGGCGGCGATACCGACGATGTGCTGAAGTCCTACGGTTTCAGCGATCAGGAGATTGCTGAGTTCGCGGCCAACCACACCACGACTCCGGCCCCGAAGAAGGCCTGATCCGTCGGCCACGATACTGATGGCCGTCACTCACTGAATTTCAACAACACACTAAGATGATAGAGAGAGGGGACAATGTTCAGTTGTCTCTTGATGAAAGAGTAGAAAAACGATTGACATTGTCCTCTCTTTTCGCATATCTGTATAAAAAACTCAAGACTTATGGCTACAACACCTGCCAATACAACCCCCGCCGCTCCTCATTATCCCGAGCAGGTGACAGGTATGGATATTCTCGCACGTGCGCTCAAAGAGATTGGCATTGAGAATGTCTATGGTCTCGTGGGTATTCCCATCACCGAGGCCGCATATATCATTCAAGGCAAAGGAATCCGTTTCGTTGGATTCCGTCACGAGCAGCAGGCCGGTATGGCCGCCGCGACCGAAGGTTTCCTCACCAAGAAACCCGGTGTGCTCATGACGGTATCGTCGCTCGGATTTCTCAACGGCCTCACGGCAACCGCCAACGCAACCGTCAATTGCTATCCTATGATCCAGATTTCGGGAGCATCGGATCCCACCATGGTTGACATGAACATCGGCACATACGAGCAGCTTGACCAGTTCAATACGGCCAAGCCTCTTGTAAAGGCTGCCTTCCGTTGCAGCAAGGCCGAGGATATTCCCTCGGCAGTCGCACGTGCATACCGTGCCGCCGTCTCCGGACGTCCGGGCGGTGTGTATATCGACATGACCACACCGGCTCTCGGACAGATAATGAATGCTGCCGATGCCGACAAGCTGTTCTACAAACCCGTGGATCTCTACTCCCCCGTGGCTCCCAATGCTGAGGCTGTCGACCGTGCTGTCGGTATCCTCACCTCGGCAAAGCGTCCTGTGGTGCTCCTCGGCAAGGGTGCCGCCTATGCCCAGGTGGACGATAAGATCAAGACTCTCATTGAGAAGTATAATATACCTTATTTCCCCATGTCTATGGCCAAGGGTCTGATGCCCGACGACGGTCCTCTGAGCGCTCTCTCATGCCGTTCGACGATCATGAAGGATGCCGATGTCGTCGTGATGATCGGTGCCCGTCTCAACTGGCTCCTCTCATTCGGCAAGGGTAAATGGAATCCCGACATGAAATTTATCCAGCTCGATGTCGAGCCGCAGGAAATTGATGTCAACGTTCCCATCGCCGCTCCTGTAGTGGGCGATATGGGGCTCTCGCTTGATGCTCTGCTCGCCGGACTGGAGGGCAAGACCATGAGCGCCGATCCTTCGTGGCTCACATCGCTCCAGGCTGAGACAAAAGCCAAGGGTGTCAAGTTTGCAGAGCGTCTGACCGCCAACAAGACTGCCATGCCTATGGATCATTGGACCGCACTCGGTGTGATCAAGCCTATCCTCGAGGCCAACCCTGACGTGATCCTTGTCAACGAGGGTGCCAATACATTGGACGATACCCGCGACGCTGTGAATATGTCGCTTCCACGTCATCGTGTCGACTGTGCCACATGGGCCATCATGGGTATGGGCATGGGCTCGATGGTTGGTGCCGCCGTAGCCACCGGCAAGAGCGTGGTAGCCATCGAGGGAGACTCGGCCTTCGGATTCTCAGGCATGGACTTCTCCACCGCCTGCCGTTTCAAACTGCCTTGCACAGTGGTGATCTTCAACAATGGCGGTATCTACAACGGTGCAGGTGTCCCGATGGACAAGACCACCGATCCCGCCCCAACCACACTTGACATCCATGCACGCTATGATAAACTCGGCGATGCATTCGGCGCCCAGACCTACTATGTCCAGACCCCCGATGAGCTTGACAAGGCCCTCAGGGAGGCCATAGCTTCCAAGAAGACCTGTCTGATCGACGTACAGCTCAGTGCCGATTCCGGCAAGGAGTCCGGTCATATCGGTTATCTCAATCCCGCTCCTCTCGAGCAGATCACAGTATAAAACATACAATCAACGGCGGCGGGGGATCCGGTTCCGGAGCCCCGGCCTGCCTTATTCATTAACTACATAATCCCCGAAAATTATGTCACACGTGATTCTATACGCGATCGTCCCTATTATCGTGGTGATGCTCGCAGGATTCTTCTCGGGAAAAGCGGGAATCTTTAACGGCGACGATTCGAAGAAATTCAACAAGGTTGTGCTTGATTACGCACTTCCCGCCGCGCTCTTCATCTCCATCGTTCAGTCGAGCCGCGAGATGCTTGCAGCCGACGTCAAGCTCACTATCGTGTCGCTCATCGCCATCATGGGCTGTTTTATGGCAGTCTATTTCGTATTCCGCCTTTTCAAGGGCAACACCGGTGCAGATGCAGCCGTGTCGGCCCTGATCAGTGGCTCGCCTACCATCGGCTTCCTCGGATTCGCCGTGCTTGAGCCTATATTCGGCACCACCCCCGCCGTGGCCCTTGTAGTGGCCATCGTTGGCATCGTGGTCAACGCTGTAGGCATTCCTGTGGGCCTGTCGCTCATGAATGCCTCCCTCGAAAAACAGAAACCTGGTTCTACCAAAGGCGAGAGTGCCTGGAAGCCTGTGATCCATGCTCTCGAGCAGCCTGTGGCCTGGGCTCCTATCCTTGCCGTGATCTGGGTGCTTGTCGGGATACCCTGGCCGAAGTGGGCAAGTCCCTCTTTTGACCTTATCAAGGGTGCCAACGCATCTCTGGCCGTATTCTCAGCCGGTATCACACTGTCAGCAGTCAAGGTTCAGGTCAATTTCCAGGCCATCGTCGGTTCTGTGATGAAAATGGTCCTCATGCCTGCGGTAGCGCTTGTGCTCGGACTGATATTCGGCATGGAAGTCATGAACCTCAAGATGCTTGTTGTGGCCTGTGCCCTTCCCCCTGCATTCTCCGGTATTATCATAGCCGACGAATACGACACCTATGTGGCCACCGGTACCACCTCGCTCACCCTTTCGGTGATACTCTTCGTGGGCTTCTGCCCGCTGTGGTTGTGGATATGCGACCTCGCAACCCATACCACCGGATTCTAAACCTATAACGCGGACGGTGTGGGGGATCTCTTAATCCCGCACACCGTCCATGTCTGTAATCCCATATTGTAACCTTCCCCTTCACGACTTCTATGAAAAAGCAGATTCTCGACGGATGCACGGCTGCAGCCCATGTGGCGTTTGCCATGAGCGATGTTGCCACTGTCTACCCCATCACCCCTATCGCCTCGATGGGCGACACGGCTATGAGATGGGGGTTGGCCGGACGGCGGAATCTCATGGGGCAACCCCTTGAGGTGAGGGAGATGGAGAGTGAGCTCGGTGCCGCGGGTGCCGTTCATGGCGCTCTTGCCGCCGGTGCGCTCGCCACCACTTTCACAGCCTCGCAGGGACTGATGCTCATGATCCCCAATATGTACAAGATCGCCGGAGAGCTTCTTCCGGCGGTGTTCCATGTGGGGTGCCGTTCGCTCGCTTCCCATGCCCTGTCGATTTTCGGTGACCATCAGGATGTGATGGCCTGCCGGGCTACGGGTTTCACCATGCTCGCCTCCGCGTCGGTGCAGGAGACCATGGATCTGGCCATTGTGGCCCATCTCGCTGCCGTGGAGGGTTCGCTTCCGGTGCTTCATTTTTTCGATGGCTGGCGCACATCGAGCGAGATGGATACCATAGATGTCGTCAGCTATGATACGATACGTCCGCTTGTCGATTTCGACAAGGTGGAGGCGTTCCGTCGCCGTGGACTCAATCCCGAGCATCCCGAACTCAGAGGCTCTTGCCAGAACCCCGATGTCTATTTCCAGAACACCGAGGCCCGCAACAGTTACTATGATGCGTTCCCGGCCATCGTGCAGAGCGCGATGGATCGTGTGGCCTCGGCCACAGGACGGCAGTATCATCTCGTGGACTATCACGGCGCTCCTGACGCGGAGAATGTGATAGTGATCATGGGATCGGCGGCAGATGTTGTGGCCGAGACCGTGGACTATCTCAACTCATCACGGGGAATGAAGACCGGCGTGGTCAAAGTGCGCCTTTACCGTCCGTTCCCTTCCGCGGAGCTCCGTGCCGCGCTTCCGAAGACTGTGAGAAATGTAGCTGTGCTCGACCGCACGAAGGAGTTCGGCGCTCCCCACGAACCATTGTGCATGGATGTCATCTCGGCACTTACCGGGACAGACATTCGTGTGACAGGTGGCCGCTACGGACTATCGAGCAAGGAGTTTGATCCGTCGATGGTCAAGGCCGTGTTCGACGAGATGGCGTCGGCTTCTCCCCGCGACAATTTCACTGTCGGTATCACCGACGATGTCACCCGTCTCTCTCTTGAAGTCAGGGAGACCATTGACACCTCCTCGGCTTCCGGCACATACCAGAGCGTGTTCTATGCCATCGGCAACGACGGAACTGTGGGAGCGACCAAACAGGTGGCCACCATACTCGGAAACTATTCCGGCCTATATGCCCAGGCATATTTCAACTATTCGGCCAAGAAGTCGGGCGGATACACTATCTCGCAACTCCGTATAGGCAAGTCTCCGGTGACTTCGGCCTATGCGATCAGCGATGCCGACTATGTGGCCTGCCACAAGACATCATACGTCCACCGCTTCACCATGCTCGACAAGGTGCGTGAAGGTGGCATTTTCGTGCTCAATGCCCCGTGGGACGACAAGGGGCTGGTAAGCAATCTCCCGCAGGAGATGCGTCTGACCATCAGGAATAAGAAATTGCGGCTATATGTGATTGATGCCGACCGTATAGCTGCCGAGGTAGGGCTCTCGCCCCGCATCAATATGCCGATGGAGGTTGTATTCCTCTATCTGAGCGGTATAATACCCTTCGATGAGGCATATAGCGCGCTGGCTGATCAGATACGTGCCACCTACAGACATGAAGGTGGCGATGTGGTGGAGCGCAACCTCAAGGCCATAGCCATGGCTGTGCCGGCTTTGCGTGAAGTCGACTGGGCCTCGGTGGATGGTTGGGATGAGGCCGCACGGACAGCTCCGCTCCGTCAGATACGTTACATATCGGATTCACAGAGAAAATTCATCGAGACGATCCATACGCCATGTATGCATGGCAAGGGGGATTCCATTCCGGTATCGGCATTCGCGCCGGACGGCACAATGCCCATGGGCACCACCGCATTCGAACACAGTTGTATAGCGACGAGGGTTCCTGTATGGGATCCCGGTAAATGTGTGGAATGCACTGAGTGTTCCCTCGTGTGTCCTCATGCCGCGATACGCCCCTTCCTGCTGACTCCGGCCGAGGCTGAGGCCGCACCGGAGGGATTTGTCACCATACCCGCTCATGGCGCACCTGCTCTCGAGGGGTACAGATTCCGGATACAGAACTTTACCGACGACTGTCTCGGATGTTCGTCATGCTCGCTCATCTGTCCGGGCCATGCCCTCACGATGACACCTGTGGAAGATGTCGCCGCCGTGCAGCGTCCGCTTGTGGAGTGGGCCAGAGCTAATGTGACGGTAAAGGACAATCTGCTCCCGGCTGCCACAGTGAACGGCTCGCAGCTCCAGACACCATGCCTTGAATTTTCGGGCGCGTGTGCCGGATGTGGCGAGACCCCTTATATCAAGCTTCTCACCCAGCTTTTCGGAAAACGGATGATCATAGCCAACGCCACCGGATGCAGTTCCGTTTGGGGAGCCAATTTCCCTTCAAACGCATACTGCACCACTCCATCAGGCAAGGGTCCGGCATGGGCCAATTCCTTGTTCGAGGATAATGCCGAATATGGTTTCGGAATGCTTGTGGCTGTGAACCATATTCGCCGGAAGGTGGAAGATATGGTGTCGGATCTTATAGCTGACCATGAGACATTACCTTTCCTCAAGGCTCCGCTGCAGGCTTGGCTTTCGGCCAAGGATGATCCTGAACTTTCGGCTTCCACCGCCGCGCAGCTCGTGGCCATGCTGGCCGGAGTGCGTGATGCCTCCCCTAAATATGCCGCCCTTCTTGACCATGCCGACTGTCTGTCGAAAAAAACTGTGTGGGCTGTCGGTGGAGATGGCTGGGCCTACGATATCGGATTTGCCGGACTTGATCATGTCCTCGCTTCGGGAGAGGCTGTCAAGATGCTTGTCATGGATACCGAATGTTACTCCAACACCGGTGGCCAGGCTTCGAAGGCCACCCCGCGTTCGGCAGTCGCAAAATATGCACCCGATGGAAAGAAGGTGTCGAAGAAGAACCTCGGACGCATGATGATGACCTACGGTGACATCTACGTGGCATCAATAGCTCTCGGAGCCAACTATCAGCAGGCCATAGACGCGCTTGTCGAAGCCGAACGTTTCCCCGGGCCGGCTATAGTGATAGCCTACTGCCCGTGCATCAACCATGGCATCCGTCCCGGACTCGGCCACTCGATTGTGGAGGAGCGTAGGGCTGTAGAGGCAGGTTACTGGCCGCTGTATCGTTTCGATCCGCGCAAGGAGAATCCACTCACAATCGACGAGGTTGTCCCCGGTCCGGACAACAGCGGCACCAATGGTTCGTCGCCTCAGACCGCATCGCCACGCTATCCAAACGCCGAGCCGCTCAGTCAGGTGGCAGAGTATATAAACAACGAGGACCGCTATGCCGATCTCCGGATGACCGATCCGGCTGCCGCCGGAGTGTTGCAGCCGGAACTTCAGACCGATTGCGACCGCAACAGACAGGCATTGGACAAGATAAACTGATTATAGAATGAAAAGATATTTACGGCGCTTTAAACAATAGTTTTGACGTTGATTTTTTACGCCGGAGGGATGGGTGCCGTACCCCATCCCTCCATTTTTTATGATTTATCAGTCCTTGTGTGTTGCAAGACTATGTTTTAAAACATTTTTCTCTATTGGGCTTTTTCTGTAACTTTGCAAGTGAGTAAAGTACACTCATCCGACCTTAAATCATTGCTATCCAATTTAACAAGTCACATTAAAAAATCTAATTCCGACATGAAAAGAAATCTACTCGTGCTTGGAACATTCCTGTTTACAACTATTGCAGGAATGTCAGCTGCGGAACCTCTGATTGTTGCTCCCGAAGATGGCGGAGACATCACAGCGGCTCTCAATGCAGCCAAGGAGGGTGTTGCCGAGGTGGGCGACATCACCATCAATCTCGCCGCAGGCGGAAAGTACACCGTAAGTGGTTCTCTTGAAACTTCCGGCGCACTCGTGATCAACGGCAACGGTGCCACCGTGAGCGCCAAGGACCTTACATCTTCCTTCGTCCTGATGAGCCAGACTCCGTCGGTGGCTGTGGATGAGAAGGGATTCTATGCGATAGGCAATGTGGAGTTCAGAAACGTCAATGTCACCGAACTCTCACAGCAGCTTTTCTATGCCAACAAGACAAAATATCTCATTCCTGCCCTTGTCACCGACAGCTGCCAGATCCAGCTTGCCGGCGGGAACAAGAATATCTATGATTTCAATGGCGGCGGTGTGACAGGTATCCTTGATATCCGTTGCTCCACCATCAACAGCACCCCGGCCAATACCGGCACACTCTACAGCTCGCAGAGCGGCGACCGCGCTACCGATGCCGGCCTTGAGGTGCAGACTTTGTCCATCACCAATTCCACACTCTACAATATCGCCAACGGCAAGAATGTCTGCACTCACCGCAGCGCCAACCAGAAGTGGCTCAAGTATGTCGTGAAGGACAACGTAATACTTGATTGCGGCAAGAAGGGACAGTTTGTCAAGGGCCTGAACGGAGGACAGGGCGGTGGCAATCCTACCTACGAGGTCGACAACAACTCTTTCCTCTGGACCACTGACGGTGTCGTTGCTGTGGAGCCCGAGGCAGAACCGGCCGAGGGTACGATACTCAACAGTATAGGCGAGCCGACCTCGACATTCCCCCAGGCAGCCGAAGGTATCTTCACACTGGATGCCACCTCAGCCCAGGCCAAGTGCCAGGTGGGTGATCCCAGATGGCTTGTGGCTTACGAGGTTCCCCCGACACCCGTGGTGCTCAACCTCACTGAGGCAACCGATATCAGCACAGCCCTGGCTGCTGCTATGGAGGGAATCGAGAAAGTGGGCGACATCACCATCAACCTCACCGGCAATACCACTTACACTCTTTCCGGTTCCATCGTGGCACCTGCTTCAGTCAGAATCTACGGCAATGGCGCTACAATCGACGCCTCCGCCCTCGAGGTTCCCATGATTCTCATGAGTGAGACTCCCTCGGTCATGAAAATCAACGACTACTACCGTGTGGATGCCGTGAGAATCGACAGCGTGACTGTCCGCGGACTCAAGAATTCAATATTCTATGACAATAATTTCAAATATTGTGTAGTTGACTTCTCCATCACCAACTCAAACATCTCTCTGGCCACCACTGCTGTTGAGAATGAAGCGCTCATTTCCTTCAAGTCCGGTGGTGCAAAGGATGTGACCATTGTCAACAACACCATATATGGCAACGGTGAGGTTGCCAAGTACTTCATGCGCTTCAACAACTCCGCCCGTCTTGACCGCTTCGGATTTGACAAGGAAAAGGATACCCAGCTCTTCACATATCAGAGCAATACCTTCTACAAGACCATAAAGAGCGACGGCCAGTGGGGCAACTACGGTGGCCTCAACGGTCAGAAGTTCGTCAAGTTCGACCTGCAGAAGAATATCTGGTTTGACAGCAGCAGCGATATTGTCCGCCGTCTCTCCGGTGGCCGTGTCGGCAGCTCCGGCAATGTATTCGATTACAACACCTACTTCAACGGAGGTGTGAGCGTCGGCGACAGCAATGACAAGGGCACTATTCTCGTTACTGATCCCGAGTTCAAGGATCCCATGGCCGGAGACTTCACTATCGGAGCCGGTACACAGCAGGCCAAGTATCAGACCGGAGCATCCGAGTGGCTCGTTGAGTTCGTGGCTCCCGATGTCACCGAGATCAAGGCCGCTCTCCTTGCGGAGATCAATGCCGCTACAGAGCTTCTTGGCGATGATGTTGAGTCGGAGGCAGGCATAGCTCTCAAGGCTGCCATCGACAATGCCCGTGAGGTGTATGACAACGCTGAGTTCGCTATGGAGATCGAGGCTGCCATCGAGGCTCTCAAGAAAGCCGAGGCCGACTACCAGACTTCCGGAATCGCCGGAATCGGTGCAGATGGCAGCGAGGCAGCTGTGGAGTACTTCAACCTCCAGGGCATACGCGTCGAGAATCCTTCGGCCGGCATCTATCTCCGCCGCCAGGGTTCATCGGTCACCAAGGTGATCGTGAAGTGACGCTTCATGCGATGAAAAAAGTTCCGGGGATGTGACCTGATTCATCAAGAGGTACATCCTGACTATATGGACAGGAAAGACGGTATTTTTCATCTGATTGATTTCCAATCATGTATGAAATCTGTCTTTCCTGTCCTTATTGTATGTAAGTACTTGCGGCTGACAGGAGTGGATGTGATTTTTTTGAAAAAAACTTTATGATTCCAAAACCTTTTTTCAGTCAATGATGTTAGATAAGTAAATTCACTCAACCAACAACTATTGTTTTATGAAAAAAGCGTTATTAATCATTGCCATCGTGCTTGGAAGCATGACCGCATTTGCTCAGAATCTTGACAAGAACGAGGCAAAGCAGCTTAAGGCTTTCCTCACTGAGTCAGCCAAAGAGGGGACTAATGCAAAAGCCCTCAAAGTAGTCGATCCCAATGCCGTCGGAACCATCGAAGGCGTAACCGTCCAGAACGGTCACATCACAGCCATCGACTGGAAAGACAAGAAACTCGGCGGTAACCTCAACCTCTCAGGTTTCAAATATCTCACCAAGGTGGATGTTTCCCGCAACGAACTCACATCACTTGATGTCACCGGCTGTGCCGCCCTTACCGAACTCAACGCCGGACGTAACAAGCTCAGCGAAGTCACTCTCGACGGATGTTCACAGCTTCAGAACCTCGCCCTCTACAAGAACCGTCTCACCGACATCTCTCTCTCGGGCGCGCCTCTGCTCAAGAAACTCAATGTCTCCAACAACCTTTTCGTTGAACTGAGCGTGGCCAACAGCTACAATCTCCAGACCCTCAACTGCCAGGGTTGCCATCTCGAGAACCTCAACGTATCCGGATGCACCGGCCTCAAGAACCTCTATTGCGGTTACAACAAGCTCACCAGTGTGATCCTTGCAGGTGTCGAGAATCTCCAGAACCTGAATATCGACGACAACGAGATCACCTCGTTCGTGGTTTCCGGTCTCCCCGCACTCTCCTCACTCATCTGCACCGACAACAACATGGTCACCCTCGGTGTCCGCAACTGCCCCGTGCTTCTCGACCTCGTTTGCTCCTACAATGATCTGACCACCCTGAGCGTGGAAGGCTGCAACAATCTCCAGTATGTTGACTGCTGCTACAACGACCTTACCCAGCTCACTCTCTCCAACCAGACTTTCCTGCAGCGACTCATCTGCAACAACAATCAGCTCCAGATGCTCGATGTATCGTTTGACCAGGCTCTTACCTACATCAACTGCCGTAACAACCAGATCACTGACTTCCGTACCATCGGATGTGACAATCTGAGCATGGTGGCCTGCCAGTGGAACTACTAAGCCGCAAAACGCTGACATAAAGAATACATCGTCCGTCCTCCGGAGAGCCCCACTCTCCGGGGGACGGACCTTTTTCTGTCAGTATGATTCTATAAACACTTTAACCCCCTAAAAAACTCTCCCCCTATGAAAAGTATCACTTCATTCAATCTCCAGTATGCCCACCGTTTCTATGGTTTCAAAGGTGAGGCCCAGTATCTCCACGGCCACACAGGCACACTGACCATCGAGGTTGAGGATAGCGTGAACGCTGGTGTCAATATGGTCTATCCTTGCAATGAGATCAAGAAGACGGCATGGGACGTGCTCAAAAATTTCGACCATGCGCTTGTGCTGCGTGAGGATGATCCCCTTCTTCCGGCTATCCTTGGTGTCTATGAGAAGCAGGGAATCCTCCACGGTCATCCACAGAACACTATGAAGGGCGAGGCCTTCAAGATACCTCTTGCCACGGCCTATCCTGATGCCAGGCTTGTGGTCACGAAAGAGACCATGACCGTCGAGGGTATGATTGAGATTGTCTACCAACTGCTCAGGGATAAACTCAATATCTCCCGTATCACTTTCACCAGCGGCGACAATGCAGCCTCGCAGGACTATGCGGTTGCCGGGGAGATGGAGCGCTGTCCGTTGTGCGGCATATCTCTCGAAGGAAAGGATGTATGCCCGAAATGCGGCTATCGCAGGAAGTGAGATTCTCCTATAAAGAAAAAACAAGTGCCTCCCGGATTTTCGGGAGGCACTTGTGCCTTTATAATAATGAATGGTGAGGCTTAGGCATTCTTCACCTTGTCAACAACGGCCTTGAAAGCGGCGGGGTTGTTGAGGGCGAGGTCGGCGAGCACCTTGCGGTTGATCTCGATGCCGGCCTTGTGGATGAGACCCATGAGCTTGGAGTAGGAGAGATCCTCAAGACGGGCAGCTGCGTTGATACGCTGGATCCAGAGAGCACGGAAGTTGTGCTTCTTGTCCTTGCGGTCGCGGTAGGCGTAGGTGAGACCCTTTTCCCAGGTGTTCTTTGCTACGGTCCACACGTTGCGGCGGCATCCGAAGTAACCACGGGTGAGTTTGAGGATTTTTTTGCGGCGAGCTCTTGAAGCTACGTGATTTACTGATCTTGGCATTTTGAAATTGTGTTGTGAACGTCAGCGGCACTTGATGCACTTTGGGGTTTGGGGTGGCTGAACATTCGGTTTACGATTTTTTGAGTGCTTGTAAGAGTTTGGGTTGTTGTCCTCGGAGTGATTACTTGAGGGCGAGAAGCTCTTTCACTGCTCCTGCGTTGGCGCGGGATACGAGTGAGAAGTGGGTCAGGTTACGCTTCTGCTTTTTGGTCTTCTTGGTGAGGATGTGGCTCTTGTAAGCGTGTTTTCTCTTGATCTTTCCTGTTCCGGTAAGGGCGAACCTCTTTTTGGCACCGGAATTAGTCTTAATCTTGGGCATTTTGTTTTGAAAAATTAGATATGTTTGAAATGTCGGCGGACGGTGATCAATAGGGACCGGCGCGCCTGTTGTCGTTTTGAGTTGTAAGTGTCTGCTCCTACTTCTTCTTCGGGCTGAGCATGATGATCATGCGCTTTCCTTCGAGCACGGGCATCTGGTCGACCTTGCCATACTCCTCGAGATCATTGGCGAAACGGAGGAGAAGCACCTCACCCTGTTCCTTGAAAAGGATAGAGCGGCCTTTGAAGAACACATAGGCTTTCACCTTGGCACCTTCCTGAAGGAAGCCGATGGCGTGCTTGAGCTTGAAGTTGTAGTCGTGGTCGTCGGTCTGGGGTCCGAAACGGATTTCCTTTACAACGACCTTCGTAGCCTTGGCTTTCTGCTCCTTCTGCCGTTTTTTCTGCTGGTAGAGGAACTTCTGGTAGTCAAGGATCTTGCAGACCGGGGGCTCGGCGGTGGGAGAGATCTCGACAAGATCGAGCTCCATCTCTTCGGCGAGCTTGAGAGCCTCCTGCGTGGAGTATATGCCAGCCTCGACATTGTCACCTACGAGACGTACTTCGCGGGCGCGGATGCGTTCGTTTATGGCATGGGGGTCTTTCTCTTTGTTAGGCACAAAGGGACGACGGGGCCCGTTGTTGGGGCGGGGAGGACGAGGGGTAAACGGTTTTTTCTCCATTCAGGGGGTTATTGATTTATCATTTCGTTGACTTCGCGAGTCAATTCGGCTGCAAAGGTAGCAATTTTCATCGAACCTTTATCACCTTCGCCCTGTTTTCTTACAGAAATTTCACCATTTTCAGCTTCTTTTTCGCCTACAATGAGCATGTAAGGGATTCTCTTGAGCTCATTGTCGCGGATTTTCTTGCCGATTTTCTCATTTCTGTCGTCAACCTGGGTGCGGATGTCGGCTTCGTTGAGCTGGCGGGCCACTTCGTGGGCATAGTCGTTGAATTTCTCCGAGATGGGGAGCACGACGGCCTGTTCGGGTGCGAGCCAGAGGGGGAAGCGTCCGGCGGTGTGCTCGAGCAGCACGGCCACAAAGCGCTCCATCGAGCCGAAGGGGGCGCGGTGGATCATCACGGGACGGTGTTTCTGATTGTCCGATCCGGTATACTCGAGCTGGAAGCGTTCGGGCAGATTGTAGTCCACCTGAATGGTGCCGAGCTGCCAACGGCGTCCAAGGGCATCCTTGACCATGAAGTCGAGCTTGGGTCCGTAGAAGGCTGCCTCGCCAAGTTCTGTGCGGGCTTTGAGACCCTTCTCGGCACAAGCGTCGATGATGGCCTGCTCGGCAAGGTGCCAGTTCTCGTCCGATCCGATATATTTCTCCTTGTGCTCGGGATCGCGGAGCGATATCTGAGCCTCGAAGTTGTCGAATTTGAGGGCCTTGAAGATGTAGAAGATGATATCCATCACCTTGAGGAACTCACCCTTGATCTGGTCGGGGGCGCAATAGATGTGGGCATCGTCCTGAGTGAAACCGCGCACACGTGTCAGTCCGTGGAGCTCGCCGCTCTGTTCGTAGCGGTAAACGGTGCCGAACTCGGCGAGACGCAGGGGCAGGTCGCGGTAAGAGCGGGGGAGTGCACGGAAAATCTCGCAGTGGTGGGGGCAGTTCATCGGTTTGAGCAGGTATTCCTCACCTTCCTCAGGTGTGTGGATGGGCTGGAAGGAATCCTTGCCATATTTGGCATAGTGGCCGGAGGTGACGTAGAGGTTCTTGTTGCCTATGTGGGGGGTGATCACCTGCTGGTAGCCATATTTCTTCTGGATCTTGCGCAGGAACTGCTCGAGACGGTCGCGCAGGGCTGTGCCTTTGGGGAGCCAGAGGGGTAGGCCGGCACCGACATTGGGGGAGAAGGCAAAGAGCTCCATCTCACGGCCGAGCTTGCGGTGGTCGCGCTTCTTGGCTTCCTCGAGCAGTGCGAGATACTCGTCGAGCATCTTCTGCTTGGGGAATGTGATGCCGTAGACGCGCACGAGCTGGTTGCGCTTCTCATCGCCACGCCAGTAGGCACCGGCGAGCGAAGTGATTTTCACGGCTTTGATAGGGGCGGTGGTGGGGATGTGCGGGCCACGGCAGAGATCGGTGAACGCTCCCTGTGTATATGTGGTGATGTTGCCATCCTCGAGTTCCGAGATGAGCTCACACTTGTATTCCTCACCACGGTCGCCGAAGAGCTTCATGGCGTCGGCCTTCGAGATGTCGGCACGGACGATAGGCTGCTTTGTACGGGCGAGTTCGAGCATCTTTTTCTCGATCTTGGCGAAGTCGGCCGATGTGATTGTGTGTTCACCCGGATCTATATCATAGTAGAAACCGTTTTCGATGGCGGGTCCGATGCCGAACTTCACGCCGGGATACAATTCCTGGAGTGCTTCAGCAAGCAGGTGGGCCGATGAATGCCAGAAGGCGTGTTTGCCCTCGGGATCGTCCCACTTGAAGAGACGTATGGCTGCATCGGTTTCGATGGGGCGGGAGAGATCCCACTCCTTGTCGTTGACGGAGGCTGCGAGCACGTCGCGCGCCAATTGTGACGACAGGCTCTCGGCAATCTGGAGAGGGGTGATGCCGCTCTCAAACTGCTTTACGCTGCCGTCGGGGAAGGTGATGTTTATCTGTGACATTAATAAGGTTTGGTTTAGGGGAGCCATACGGACGACTCCCTCGGATTTCAAGAGTGCAAAGTTACGAAAAAATCCCCGTAGAGGCAAGAAATCCATCCGCAAATATGCAAGTGTCAGACGGATGGATGTCAGTCGTCAATATACGATACTCCGGACGGGGATTGCGTATATGCATTGTGCCTGCTACGGACGGATCAATAGGTCGCTGATCTGGCGTTTGGGCACACATTGTGCATCGTTTTCATCACGATAATATCTGATGTCACCGTCTTCACCCAGATCTACCAGCTTGACTCTCTCGGCGGCATAGCCCATTGCTACCACATAGCGTGGTGTATAGAAGGCGGGGAGGTGGAGAATTTCTGAAAGTGCGGGACCGTTGAAGGCTTTGATTATGCAGCATGATGCACCGGCAGCTGTCGCTCCCAATGTGATGGCTTCGAGCTGCAGACCGTCGTCACACAGACAGTCGGGGCATATCCGTGTGTCAAGACACTGGACTATGTATGCAACCGGACGTTCTTTTTCAGACGGCCCGGGCCAGTTCCTGTAGTATCCGGCCCATGACAATGTGCGGAATACGTCAGCGCATTCATCATTGTCCGTCACGAGGCGGTAGCGGAGAGGTTGGAGATTTCTCCCCGATGCGCATAGCCGTGTGAGACCGATCAGTCTTTCCAGTAATCCGGCTGATATCTTTTTTGACCGGTCAAACCGACGGACTGACCGGTTCGTCGCGAGAAGTTGCTCAAGCAGTGACAGTTTGTTCATGTCAGATGTTTTTTGATTGTCCGGATGATGGAATTCCTTATCCGGAGAGAATATATGGGTATTTTTTATTACATTTGCATCCATGATACAGCAAATTGAATTTTCACTGCGCCCTTATCCCAGAGGTATCCATCTGGTGACGGGGGATGTGATGCGTGAGTTGCCGCCGCTTCCCGAAAAGGGGCTTCTTCATCTCATCATCAAACACACGTCGGCGGCTCTGGCCCTGAACGAGAATGCCGATCCTGATGTGCGCCATGACCTTAACGCGATATTCAACCGTCTTGTCCCGGAGAATGCGCCCTATTACCTTCATGTCGACGAGGGGCCTGACGATATGCCATCACACGCCAAGGCCGTGATAGTCGGCTCGACCCTGACTGTGCCTGTGACCCACGGACGTCTCAATCTGGGCATCTGGCAGGGGATTTATCTCTGCGAGTTCCGCAACAGCGGCGGTCCGCGTCACATCGTGGCCACGATTGTTGGAGAATAGAGGATTACCGGTCAGGAAAAGGATACAAAGGACCAAAAGTTCAAAAGGAACAAATTATTTTTGATTCAGATTCATCAGACTGATAAAAAATATGTTCCTTTTGAACTTTTGGTCCTTTGTATCCTTTTCCTGATCGGTAACTTTTATGTCCGCTGACCCGGTATGGATCAGAGTGCGGCTATCACTTCCACCTCGACGAGCACTTGTTTCGGGAGCTCGCGGACAGCTACGGCTGAACGTGCGGGGAACGGTTCGCTGAATGTCTCGGCATAGACAGCGTTCATGGGAGCGAAAAGGCTCATGTCGGCCAGGAACACGGTGGTCTTGACAACATGGCTCAGATCGGTTCCGGCGGCTGCAAGAAGAGCTTTCACGTTGGCGAGAGCCTGGCGGGTCTGGGCCTCGATGCCTTCGGGAACTTCTCCGGTGGCGGGATTGACGGGAATCTGGCCCGAGCAGAACAGGAGGTTGCCGGCTTTGATGGCCTGGCTGTAGGGACCTATCGCTGCCGGTGCGGATGTGGTTGAGATTACTTCTTTCATAGTTGTTTTTGTTGGTATATGGTTCGTTAATGTCTTGGTCAGAGGTCGGCGAGATTGGCGGTCGAAGGTATCTTCTTCAATGCCTCGGTAACAGCGTCGCATTGCCCGATGACTTCAGGAAAGCGTTCGGCAAGTCCGGGAATGAAATCTTTCTCCCCGTATGTGCGCAGACGGTCGATGGTCCATGCCACGGTGTAATGGTCAAGACTCATCGCCGGCTGGAGCGGCAGTTCCTCGCGGTCGTCCTTGATGTCATCGGTCACCACATGAATCAGAAGGCCGCATCTCAGCAGTCTGTCCGTGGCCAGACGGACCAGACGGAACGGGATGAGGGTCTCGTCGGCTATGCGTGCTATGGTTGGCGGGGTCTGGTTGTTGCGGAAACGTTTGAGTATGAGAGCGAGCACCGAGAGTGTGACTTTACGGAAATAGTCAGCCGAGATATCCCTGACCTGTCTGTCATAGCTGAACATACTGATGTTCTGTGCCGAACAACAGATGAGGGCTCCTGCGAGCGTGATGAGCCATGAGAACTGCATCCACAGGAGCATCAAAGGGAGGAAGGAGAAGGAGCCGTAGATGGCGTTGTACTTCGCCACACCCATCTGTCCGTTGATGAAGAGCCATTGGAGCAGCTGGAATGCCGTTCCGGCCAGGATTCCGGCCAGGAAGGCGTTCTTGAACTTCACCCTTGTGTTGGGGATGAGCATATAGGCACCGGCGAAGAACAACCAGGTGAAAGCGACAGACGCCACATCGAGCCCGATCTCAAGCACGGGCGACAGGAAGTCGAACGGGAGCAGCTTCTGAATGGTATTCGACATGAATATCTGCAGACCACCCGAACATATCATAAGTATGGGGAGAATGATGCAGATGGCCAGATAGTCGGTGATCTTTCTGAAGAAAGAGCGGTCGAACACCACACCCCATATCTGGTTGAACGTGGTCTCTACATTGCTCAGAAGCGAGATGATGGTCCAGAGAAGGAAGACGATACCGACACCTACGAAGATCCCTTCCGAAGCCTGGGCCAGACAGGAGTCGACAAATGAGAATGCCATCTGCAGGGCCCGGTGTTGCGACGGGAAATAAGTGAAGAGCTGTTTCTCGAGTATGTTCTGGAATCCGAATCCTCGTCCGATGGCGAAGAGCAGAGCCAGTGCAGGCACCACGGCAAGCAATGTCTGATAGGTGAGGGCGTATGCCTTGACCTGCAGGTCGCCGCTCATGAATGTCCTGACCGTGAGGTTGAGAGTCTTGATGGTCCGGATCTTCAGTGTGTTGCGGTGGTCGGTCCATACACCGTCCGAGCAGTATTCCCAGAATTTGAGCGCGCGGGCGTAGAGCCGGTCATAGAGTCCCGGCTGTTGCTGATCGTCCGGTTTCTTATCCTTGTCCGTGTCGTTAACGGTTTTCATTTACAAGAGAGTCTTTTTCAATATAGGTTCTTGCTGATTGTGAACGGGCCAGGTCGAGCGCTCGAGTCAGCCGCTCCTTTTCGATGGCTGCAAGTTTGGCCTCGCGCAGGGTCGAGGCATAGTCATACAGAGTGGCTACTTCCTCGGCCTGATCTTTCGGAAGAGGTACGGAGACACTTTTTGCTCCGTTGAAGGTCAGTGTGAGCTGTCGGTCGCGGTTGTCGGCGATGAAACGTCCCAGATCCTCACACTCCACACCCATGAAGGTGATTATTTCCGCTCCGAGCGAACGGTCGTTGCGTTCGCCGTCGTGGGGGACGGTGGAGGTGGCTATGCTTTCGCCGTCACAGCTTACGGCTACAGAAGTGCTTTTCACCCCTTTGGCCACCGGAATGGAAGAGATGATGTAGAAGTCTCCTCCAGGCGATACACGGGCCTGGATTCCGGTAGTGCCGTGGAAGGCCGATGGATTGACCGATGCGCCTGTATAGTATCCCTCGATAGGGTTGCTGACGAATTTCACCAGACGGCTGAGAGAGTCGCCTCTCACTCCGGTCACTGCCAGGATGGAGTCGGCTGTCTCGAGTTGGCGGAGGGTGAGACCCTCGGTGGCTGTCGAGGCCACGTGAAGGGCACGGCGGCGTGTGTCAATCTCCTTGGGATATGCTCTTTTGATGGAGTCGGTGAGAAGAATGGCGCGCTGATAGTCGGCCTCCTTCACGGCAGTCTCGGCCTGGGCAAGCAGGTCTTCCGCTTTTTCCTTGTCGCCGGAACCTGAGCACGAGGCCATGGCGGCGATTACGGAGAGGGGGAGGAGGTATCTAAGAGGGCGTTTAATAACAAATGTTAAACCAGAGTGGATGTATTTTTGAGGTAAATTATTCATAATCTGAGGGAGCATAGCTGTAGCTATGTGACCGAGGATTAGGGATAATTTAGCCAAAAAGACATCCATGAGGCAAAACTTACTTTTAGAATTCATTCTATTTAAGATTTAAAATATATGATCACTATTTAAGTTACCTTGTAAGCATCCAATCTCATGGATTGTTTACGCCCTGAAAATCGGTCACATAGCTACAGCTATGCTCCCTCTTTTAATGACGTAAACAACCTCATGAGATTGGACTCTGGTTTTAACATTTGTTATTAAACGCCCTCTAATTGCTGCGTTGAACATCTTTTATGCCTTTTACAGTTTTGATTTTCTTTATTATTTCACTCAGCGCGGAGGTGTCGTTGACTCCGAGCACGAGAAATCCGGAGAAGATGCCGTCATGGCTTTCGATTGAGATATTGCGAAGCGAGACCTCCTTCTCTTTGTTGATGATCGAGGTGATGTTGGTGACGATGCCTATGTCGTCATTACCGACAATCCTTATCGTTGCGGCGAATTGGCTTCCGGCCTTTCCTGACCAACGGGTGCGTATCACTCTGTAGGGATAACGGTCGCGAATATGGGCCGCGTTCGGACAGTCGTTGCGGTGGATCTTCACCACCCCTTCGGCTGATACGAATCCGAACACATCATCGCCGAATATAGGATTGCAGCATTTCGAAAGACGGTAGTTCAGGCCCTTGATGTTGTCGCCTATCACGAGAATGTCATCGCTGCTGTCGGCCAGACGTTCGGCGGGGTCGCGAAGCTCGAACTCCTCTGCCGAGCGACGCTCCTCAGCCTTGCGGTCGCCGCTCTCGATCATTTCGTAGGTGGCGAGCACATCGTTCACATCAGTCGATTCGTCGGCTATCGCCTTGTAGAAGTCGGTGACGGTGCGGAATCCGAGTTTCTTGATGGTGCGCATCAGGGCGCCCTCCTCCAGTTCGATCTTACGGTTCTTGCAGCGGCGCTGGAGCAGTTCGCGGCCGAATTCTGCCGAGCGGTTGGCTCTCTCGTTGATGGTCTGGCGGATCTTGTTGCGGGCCTTGGATGTCACCACGAAGTTGAGCCAATCCTGTTTTGGGGTCTGACCCGGTGCGGTTATGATCTCGGCGGTGTCGCCCGAGTGGAGCTTGTATGTGAGTTTGCGGTTGCGCCCGTTGACCTTGGCGCCCACACATGAGCATCCTATCTTCGAGTGTATGGCGAAGGCGAAGTCGAGCACAGTCGCACCGAGCGGCAGCCGGTGAAGATCGCCGCGTGGGGTGAAGACGAACACCTCCTTGTCATAGAGGTCCATCTTGAAGTTCTTCATGAGCTCCATGGGGCCGTCGGCAGTCTCGAGGATGTCGCGCACGTTGTTCATCCATGTGTCGAGATCCCCCTCGCTCTTGATGCCTTTGTATCGCCAGTGGGCAGCGAGACCTTTCTCAGCCACGAGATCCATCCGGCGTGTCCTTATCTGCACCTCGACCCATTTGTTGCCCGGCCCCATCACGGTGGTGTGCAGGCTTTCATAGCCATTGCTCTTGGGGATGGACAGCCAGTCCTTGAGCCGCTTGGGGTTTGGGGTGTACATATCGGTGACTATCGAGAACACTTTCCAGCATTCGGCTTTCTCATCCTCGAGCGGGACATCGAGTATGATGCGTATGGCAAACAGATCGTAGATTCCCGACATCTCCACCTGCTGTTTGCGCAGTTTGTTCCAGATGGAGAAGATGGATTTCGTGCGGCCTTTGATTTCATATCTGAGGCCTGTCTTCTCGAGTTTCTCACGGACAGGGGCTATGAAGTCGGCAATATAGGCATCACGGGCCACTTTTGTCTCGTTGAGCTCGCGGGCTATCTTGGTATAGGTGTCGCGAGAGGTGTACTTGAGCGAGAGGTCCTCGAGATCGCCTTTTATCTTGTAAAGTCCGAGACGATGGGCCAGCGGTGCATACAGATAGCTTGCCTCGAAGGCCGTGTCGGCCACAAATTTCTCATCGGGATGATGGTTGATGAGCCTCATGAGACACAGGCGGTCGACTATCATTATTATGATGACCCTGATATCCTCGGCGAAGGCCATGAGCAGATGACGGAAATTGTCGGTCTTCACGGCCGAGTGTTTCCCGTAGAGCGATGTCACTTTCAGCAGCCCGTTGAGCAGTCTGGCCACATCCTCATCCCAAAGCTTTCCGGCGTCGTCGGCAGTGATTGAGCCTGTGGCGCAAAGCTCGTAGAGCAGTGTGGCTATGACCATGTTACGGTCCGGCGATACCATCTCGCACAGGGTTATGGCTGTGTGGAGCGATCGGTGGAGCGGGTTGATACCGTTGACGGGAGCCGGAATCCGGCCCTCGTTTCCTGCATCGCGGTATATCTTCAACAGTTTCCCTACATCGTCGCGCTCGGCCACCTCGGATGTATCGGCGAGGAGCTGCCTGATGAGACGGAATGTGGAGAATGACTGCATTTTATCTTTCATTGCTGGCAACCGGTTGGTTATTGGGGGGATGATGTGATGATATGCCGGCTCCGGTCAGTCCCTGCGGTAGATGCAGGCGCCGATGGAGTTGAGGCGGGTGTCGATGGCTTCGTAGCCGCGGTCTATCTGGTCGATGTTGTCGATTGTCGATACTCCACGTGCACTCATGGCCGCGATGAGCATGGCTATTCCGGCGCGGATGTCGGGCGAGTGCATCTTGTTGGCACGCAACGGCATCTTATGGTCCATTCCTATCACTACGGCACGGTGGGGGTCGCAGAGCATGATCTGTGCGCCCATGTCGATGAGACGGTCGACGAAGAACAACCTGCTCTCGAACATTTTCTGATGTATGAGCACACTTCCCTTACACTGGGTGGCGGTGACGAGCATCACCGACAGGAGGTCGGGGGTGAGTCCGGGCCACGGGGCGTCGGCTATGGTGGGTATGGAGCCGTCGAGGTTTGTCTCGATCTCATATACATCCTGTGCGGGGATGAAGATGTCGTCGCCACGGCGCTCGATGTTGATGCCGAGCCGGCGGAACGAGTCGGGGATGATGCCGAGGTTGTCGTATGACACGTCCTTGATGGTCAGTTCGCTACGGGTCAGAGCGGCCATACCGATGAAACTGCCCACCTCGATCATGTCTGGCAGGATCGTGTGGACCGCTCCCGACAGACGGGGGACACCGGTGATGCGAAGCAGGTTGGAACCGATTCCCTCGATGGTGACGCCCATGCCGACAAGCATCTTGCAAAGTTGCTGTACGTAGGGTTCGCAGGCTGCATTGTAGATTGTGGTGGTGCCTTCGGCAAGGGCGGCGGCCATGACTATGTTGGCGGTGCCGGTCACCGATGCCTCGTCGAGCAGCATATAGCAGCCCTTCAGTCCGTTGACGGTGACGAGGTAGTAGGCCTGGCGTTCCTCATTGTAGGCTATCATGGCTCCAAGCTTCGAGAGACCGGTGATATGGGTGTCGACCTTGCGGCGACCGATCTTGTCTCCTCCCGGTTTGGCGAAATATGCCTGTCCGAGACGCGCGAGAAGCGGTCCCACCACAAGCACCGATCCGCGCAGCGACGCGCACCGGGCCACGAAGTCGGCGCTCGAGATGTAGTCCTCGTCAAGATCGTCGGCCTGGAAACGCCAGCTTGAATCGGCGATCTTCTCCACTTTCACTCTCATGGCCTTCAGCAGGTCGATGAGATTCATCACATCGAGTATGTTGGGTACATTGTGGATTGTCACCGGTTCAGAGGTCAGAAGCGTGGCGCTGATTACCTGCAATGCTTCGTTTTTGGCTCCCTGTGGAGCGATGCTTCCATGGAGGCGATGGCCCCCTTCGATGATATATGTACTCATGATCTGTGGTGGATGTGTGATGTTGGTGGATGTTTATACTTTGTTAATGCATGGAATGCTAAATGTGTTCGACCTCGGGTGAGAGTGTGATTCCGAAACGGGAGCTTACAGAGTCAATGATGCGTTTCTCGAGTCCGATCACCTCGGCAGGGGTCGCTTTGCGCTCCGGATTGACTATGACAAGCGGCTGGAGATGCCATACGGCCACATTGCCGTCAGAGTATCCTTTCCAACCGCATTGGTCGATGAGCCATGCGGCGGGAACCTTGATGCCTCCTTCGGCATCGTAATGGGGGACAGCCAGATCACCTGCGGCCTCTTTGACCCGGTCGAACTGCGAGGAACTTATCACAGGATTCTTGAAGAAGCTTCCGGCGCTCGGCACTGTTGCCGGATCGGGGAGTTTGGAATCGCGCACCTTGATCACGGCCTCCCTCACCTCGGCAGGTGTGGACGGCGGTGTGGCGAAACTGTCGCGGAGGGCGGGATACGAGATGTCGGGGGTGGGAATTGCCGACAGCCGGAATGTGACAGAGTGGATTATATATCGGCCTTTGTAGCCCGGACGTTTGAATATCGAGTCCCGGTAGCCGTAGGAGCAGTCGGATGCGGGGATCGTGACAAACTCGTTGTTGAGGGTGTCGAAAGTGTTGACGCTTACAATAGCGTCGGCAGCCTCCACTCCGTATGCACCTACATTCTGCACTGCCGATGCGCCCACCTCGCCGGGAATTCCCGAGAGGTTCTCAAGTCCCCAGAGTCCGCGGCTGCAGAGGTGTGATATGAATTCGTCCATCACCACTCCGGAGCCCGCCTCGACAAACACGGTGTTTCCTTCCCGGCCGGTTTCCCTGATGAACCGGATGGCGCTATGGAGCACAATGCCGGGAAAGTCGGCTGTGAAGAGCAGATTGCTACCCCCGCCTATGTGGATCACGTCGATGTCTTTACGTATGGAGGAGAATATGAATGGGATATCGGCAGCGGCGTCGTATTCCATGAAGCAGCCACACTTCACTTTCATGGCGAAAGTGTTGTGGCCGGAGAGGTCGAAATTCTGGTAGGACTTAATCATAGGTGCAAAAATACAAAAAAATACAAAACATCCGGACATTCCTTTGAGAAAATGCCCGGATGTTGATAAGTTGGGGTGTCGTTGTTACGTTTATTTCACGAGAAGCTTGACGGTGTGTGTGCCGAGGCTGACAATGTATATGCCGGGAGTGGTGCCGACACTTGCCTGTCCGCGTCCCGACTTGACAAGGATGCCGGCCGGGGTGAAGATGTTCCATGCGGTGGCATTGGAAGCTTCAATCACTATGGCGCCGTTTGAGGCTATGGCTGTGGCGGATGGACCTGAGCCTACGGCCACATTCTCGATACCTGTCGATGTGCGCACAATCTGCATCTCGGAGGGGAGGGATACGTATGAGGTGTATTCGCGCGAGGTAGAGGCTGTCACCACATAGCCGTGATCCGAGCGGGGGTCAAGTCCGTCGAATGTTGTGGAGGTGTTGCCGGTGGTGGTGATGGAAAGGGGGCATCTGAGCTCCTCGCCTTTACGGAGCGACTGGGTGATGCGGACATGATCCACATAGAAAGCTGTACCGCTCTTGTTCATCAGAGCCACATAGACTTTCGACAGATCCTCGACACCGCGTGTATCCACATGGATCTTTCCGGAGTTCATGCCTTTGACCGGAGTTTCGAGAAGGCCGCTTGCGATGGCCTGGTTGTCGGTGGGCGATCTGAGCACCATGGCAAACACGCCTTCGGACTCATTGATGTCAGGGATGCCGAGTTCGGAGAGGTTTGCCACTGTCGTGCAGACTGTAAGCTCGACATCAAAACCCTCGCCGCCGTTGCAGCTGAGATCCAGAAGCGGAGAATAAACGAGTCCGGCTGTGCCTATCCATGATGTGCCACGTGTGCCGGCCATACCCTTTATCCATGCAGGCTCGGATGCACACCAGCCGGTGGATGCCCAGCCCTTGGATGAGAAGTCGAAGGGTGACACCCAGTCGTAACCGGGATTCTGGAGTGTGCCCTCGTTGATGTTGTCAAACGATTCCTCGAGCACAAGCACATCGGCCATATCCTCGTTTGCGTATGTGAACGTATAGGTCTCCACCTTGTAGTCAGTGGCATGGCCGAGAGGCTGCCAGTTGGCGGTGAATGAAACAGAGGTCACGTCAGTAGCCTCGTTGACAGCAGGCTGGAGTCCGGTGATACCGT
The DNA here is from genome assembly GCA_910587165.1 of uncultured Duncaniella sp. GTDB lineage: Bacteria > Bacteroidota > Bacteroidia > Bacteroidales > Muribaculaceae > Duncaniella. The sequence goes on along the minus strand of CAJUKP010000017.1, from coordinate 14,308 downwards.
CTACCCAGATTTTGTTGCTCGGGGTTGATACGAGTCCGTCCTCAGAGGCTTTCACATAATAATATGTATCACCGGTGGGGTCGATTCCTTTCACAGATACGCCGCTCGAGGTCACAGGGCTGTCGACGAGGATATCCTTGCGTGTTCCTGTTGATGCGTAGCTGAGGCTTATGTCGTCAACATAGAAATCCACTTGACCCTTCTGAACAAGAACCATCTTTATCGCGGTGGCGTCGGTGCCGAGAGCGTCGGCAGTGAATTCATAGAAACCTCCGTTCTGCTGGGCATAGTAATAGGGGATATGGGCTATGGGAGTCCATGTTCCTGTCTCGGAACCGTAGACTTCGACGCGGAGAAGAGACATATTGCTGTCGCTATCGCTCCAGGCTGAAGGTTTCAGCCAGAATGAGACATGGTTGAGGGGATATGGGCTTGCGGGTGATACAATGAGATCCTTCTCTGTGTCGAACACAAAAGCCTGGGGTGCGGAATAGAATTGTCCGTTCTCGCCGGTCAAGGCTTTCCCGTCAAATTCCATGGTCCATCCTTCGGGTATATTCTTGTCCGCGGCATCGGGAGTTATGCCGTCGAAGTTCTCGGAAATTGTTCCCACGATCGGATTCACGTCGGGGATTATCGAGTAGACACTCAGGAGGTATTCCGGAGCGCCGGTCTCTTCCCAGTTGGCGATGAACTCGGTGGAAGACACGTTGGTGGCCGGGAGGCCGTAGGGTGACATAATACGGTCTCTGACGAAATCAACCTTGATATCGTCGATGAACACCTCGCCCAGAGAGGTGGGGCGGAACTGGAAATACGACTCCTCGTCGAGGGCGCCTTCTGTGGTCACGAAAGTGTATTCTTTCCACTCCTCGGTGGGGTAGAAGTCTTCTGAGTCGGAGGGGCCATTGTAGTCATCACATATCGAGACCCAAAGTTCCGAACCTGCTTTCTTGGCTTTGGCCTTGAAAGTAAGGGTGGCGGTTCCGCCGAGAGGCGTGGCCGGGGTGGAGATATATCCGTCGTGTGGCATAGGTCCATCGCCGTAGCCATCGTCATAGATGTATGGAGCTACGAGCACGGATCCTCCGGCGGGACGCAGGCCAAGGCCTCGCCAACCGGGCTGTGCTGTCATCTCTGACGACAGAATGTAGCCGCCGTCGGGATTGACTATGATTTCGCCGGGAGCCTCTTCGCTTCCGTCAGAAAACCGGGAGAAGTCCTCCTCTATCACTGTGGAGGCTGTGGGTGCTTTCGCTATCTGACGCGACATACCTGATGCCACGCGGTGGCGGGGTGGTGTCTTGCCCTTCTGGAAAGGTTCGACAGCCGACATCTCCATGCCTGAGCCAAGCAGGATAGTGCCGGCGAGAGCATAATAGAAAACTTTCTTCATTTATAATTTAGATTGGATTGGTGTATCAGTGAGAAATACTTTATGTCGGTGGATTGATGATGGTGGAATGCGGACGGAAAAAGACCGCTTGCCGCATAGTCAATATGGGCGGATGAAATGCCTGAACCGTTTCAAACGGTTGACATTTTGCGTCTCCGCTTTTCGTTTTGAAAGATTTTTCGCCTCAAAAGTAGCAAAAAGTTTTGTTATTGCCAAATACACCCGGGAAAAACGCCTCTCAGGAAGTACTCGGGATGTGGCCGATGATGGATATTAATGAAAAAATAGTGACGGATAGTGAAAAATTGTAGAAAAAAGTTGCAGATATAGAATAAATCGCATACTTTTGTTGTGGATAAACAAGAAAACATCACAAATAGACAGAATAAAGTTAAAAAATACAATTTCGACCCTTGTGGTTTACAAAGCTGTCAGAAAACGCTGTCATCAGATAATACGAAAAGATAAGAATTAAAAAAATTACGTTCATCTATTTTCCACAGTTTCCACTGACTTTCGTGGTCAATCGGGGATTTGTGCATAATATCACTTTATCACAATGAAACTTTATTATTGTATGGCCGGTGCGTTCATGCTGCTGAATAGCTTAGGCTGCTATGCAGAGCATTTGTCCGCGGAAGAGGCTTTGGCAAGGGCTACTACCAAAGGGATGAAACAGGTGAGAGGTATCTCTACGGTAGAGCGTACCCCGGTTTTCACCGGTGCTAACGGAGGTTACTATATATTTGATTCATCAGCTGGAGATGGGTTTATGGTGCTTCCGGCAGATGATGCTTATCCCGCTGTGGTGGCATGGGGAGACAGAGGTGGATTCTCATACGAGAACGCTGCACCTGCAATGCTTGATATGCTTGCGGCTTTCGACGCTCAGGTGGCGGCCGGAGCAGTGCTGGAAAAGTCACCCCGGCAGGCCGGTCCGGACATAGAGGCGCTGGTCAGAACCAAGTGGGATCAAGGAGCTCCATACAACAATCTCACTCCTGAGATTAATGGCGAGCATACACTCACGGGATGTGTCGCTACGGCTATGGCTCAGGTGTTCAAGACTATGGACTATCCTCACAGCGGACATGGCAGTGTCTCATACGGTTGGAGCACCGGAGGTGGGACTCTCAGCTACGATTTCGACGGAAAGGAGTTTGATTATTCTAAAATGTCAGATGTGTATGACGGGCAGTCGGCTGAAAGCGGGTGCCAGGCTGTGGCGGAGCTTATGCTTGCGTGTGGAATGGCTGTGGAGATGGATTATTCCCCTGTTTTTTCCGGCGCGACGGATATGAGTGCGGCCATCGGTCTGACGGAATATTTCGGTTTTTCAAAAAGTCTTGATCTGCAGTATCGCGATTTTTACAGGATAGACAGATGGTCGGAGATGATATATGATGAGCTTAGCCAAGGCCGACCGGTGCTCTACTATGGTTTCAGCCCTTTGGGTGGTCATGCTTTTGTTTGCGACGGCTACAGGTATGATAACGGGAATGCCTATTTTCATTTCAACTGGGGCTGGAGCGGTGTGAGTGACGGATATTTCCTTGCCAATCTTCTTAATCCGGAGTATATCGGAAATGGTGCGGAGGCTACGGGCTTCAATATGGAGCAGTCGGCCATATTCGGATTGGTTCCTGCAGTCGGGATGGAGGCTGACCCTGTCGAGAAGATGCTCTGTTTCGGAATGTTTGTCCCTGGGAAACTGGATTATTCCCGTTCATCCAACCTCCTTTTCGGTGTATCGTCCGGAATTATAAGGGCCGGAATGTTCAATATGTCCATAGTGCCTCTCTCTTTCACCCCGGGATTGAAGCTTACAGGAACGGAATCCGGTGACACCCTGTTTGTAGCAGCGACCCAGGAGTATAAAGTGAATCAGGGAGAGTCGATAGCGAGCTTCACGGTCAGAGGTAAGGAGATGCCGGATTCAGGGAAGTATCTTGTGACACCGGCCTACAGGATAGGGGATGGTGAGTGGATTGATATGCCACAGACCTTGTTCCTGCGTTCGCGGATGACTGTCAGTTGCTCCGGTGAAGGTTTCATAATTGATGTGGCAGATGACAGCTATGCAGTCACTGTGGAAGATGTGGAGATCGACCGGGATATAATAGTCAATGGAGAGCCTGTGGAGATCGGAGTGACCTGTAGATCCCATGTGCTTGATGACGAACCTACGGTGCTTGTCCCCGTACTGATCAATTCCTACGGTTTACTGGCAGCCCAGCTCGATGGCAAATCCATCGTTCTTGAAGACGGAGAGACAGGCCGGCTTACATGGAACGGCACATTTCCTGATGTGGAACCTGGCTCGTATCAGTTCGGAATAATCAATGAGAAGTTCATGCTTGTGAGCATTCCGGTTCCGGTCATTGTGATAGACAAAGGAGTAAGTGCCGAGCTTGAGATCACAGACGTCCGCATCAACCGTAAGCTTGCATCTTCCGGATCGGTTATGACTGTCGGAGGTCAGGATATATCGTTCACATTCAAGGCAATCTGCACGAAGGGCTATTTCGACGGCAGCCTGAGTGTTGCTGTGATTGATGCCGACGGAGGGATTGTCAAGTTTCTTGCCGATGCTTCGGAAGTGGTCATTGCCCCCGGACAGTCCGTGAGTCTGTCGGTCAAGGGGAATGTGGATGGGCTTGATCCGGAACGCACATATTCCCTTGCCGTCCACTCTGCGGAAGCGTCATCGCCGTTTGTGAGCGAGCTGTATCCTTTCCGCGCTCCCATGGCTTCATTGGACTGCATAGAGGCAGACAGCGGTGAGGCGGTTTACTATAATCTGCAGGGATTCAGGGTGGACAATCCGGTAAGAGGAAATGTCTACATAAGAGTATGTTCAGGAACCGTATCAAAAATAGTTTCAGACTGATCAACCTAAACAATCAAATATAATAACAGTATCATCAATGAAAAAAATTATCGCATCGCTTTGCCTGCTCTCCTCTGCCGCTACTGTCATGGCGGGAGTAGCCCCGACAATAGTGACGGGCAAGAAAGCACCGGTCGTGGCCAAGGCCGGATCAGAATTCAGCTATCTCTGGATGTCGGAGACAAGTAGACCTGACGTGAAATCACGTGGAGCGGAATCCGGGGAAGTCAACGTGAGTCTGGAGTTCGACAGTGAGAAATACTATTGTTCCTATCTGCAGGTCTCGAGCGCCGCCGAAAGCTATTCGCAGTTTGTGATGAGCAACGAGCTGGTGTTTGAGTCGGTCATCCCGGGCGAGTACTATGTCATAGCCAATTTCAACAATCTGGACGATCCTGATATGCCTGGCTCGTGTTATGTGATCAAGAAAATCACCGTCTACGGAGGTGAGATCACAATGATCAAGCTCAAACCTTCGGAGGCCACTGAGATTGTGGAATTCCCGATTGTGCTTCCTGACGGTAAGGAACCGGTGCTTCCCAAGGCTACGCCGGAGACACAATACAACTCCTCGCTCTATGACTATACAGGGGCAAATGTCGACGAGGTAGCGGCCTTTGTCGCTATTGCCAATGATGAGCTTGGGACAATTTCCATGTCATCGGGCAATCAGACCTGTTTGGTCGAAGGCACGGCACATGGCAAGCAGTATCAGTCTATCGCTGTCTCCCCTCTTGACGAGACATGGCATTTCGGTGCGGTGAGATGGATGAAGACCTTTGATGATGAATACTATCTGACCTGCGCGAGTGTCAACGGCACTTCCTCACGTCCTGAGGCAAATGGCACTGATTTCAAGCGTTGGGACTACGATTTTGCCGACAACCCTGTATGTGAGGTATTCAACACACCCAAGCCGGAATTCGGATTCACTGCCACACCGCTGATCAACGGCAAGATGGATGTCATGGGTTTCATATTATATGGAAAGATGTCACCCAAGATCTATCTCTCGGCTCCAAAGACCAATGACACCGAGAAGTGGAATTTCAACTACGCCGCGAGGCTCAACAAGGTGGAATATGATGTGGATATCGTGACTTCATGGGGTTCCATGCCCGACATCCGCAGCATCATAGCACCTCTCGTGACATACGACAGGGCGACGGATGATCTTGTCTACCTTGCGAGCGGAACATCACGGTATGGCTCGCCTCTGTGGTGGAATGAAGAAGGGTCGGATCCCCTTGTCTATCCCGGCAACACTGTTTTTGGCACATCCACCGGCCTGCAGAAATATCCACTTGGCGGCACCGCACCCGTGGCTGTGGGTGTGATGGTGGCACGTGAGGGAGAACCGAAGGAGCTGGGTTTCACCACCACCTATGTGGGTCTCTACGGAGAGGGCCGTTGCGCCGATGACGCACTGACTACCGCTATTGTCACCGTCGGTGACGAGGAGACAGTGTGTGACATGGATAAATTTGAGAAGGAATTTGACAGACTGCAGGCCGATGGCAAGCTCACCGGCGCTTTCAATCTCGAGTTTCTCAATGACCGCAACGTGGTGGTCGATGGCGTGCAGGGATACAACAATCTTCTCGTTTCGATCCCCGACGGATCCGGAAAGGATGTATGCCCTCCCACCTATACCATGCTGCAGTTCCGTGACAACAACGGGGTGATTGAAAACAGCTTTGACAAGGGCGCTGATGGCGTCATCATGGTCTCGGGCGGTGATTTCAACTATGTGGATGCCGATGAGGCATACTGGCTGTGCGAGGCTCCGGCTTCAATGAAGGTCGAGTATGCCGCGGCCGGAAGCGAGGACTTCAAGGAACTGCCTGTGGTGGAGATCCCTGAGAATTACTATATGCCTGAGTATGGCTATTACTGGCAGGGTAGCCTCAAGGATGTGGAAGGGCTGACAGAGGACGGATGGTATCAGGTGCGTCTGACAATGACAGATGCCGCCGGCAATTCACAGGTTCAGACCATCTATCCGGCTTTCCGCATCAACGCTAATTCCGGCATAGCGGATATCTGTGATGACCGCGCCGGTGAAGATACTCCGGTCTATTACAATCTGCAGGGAAGACGTGTGGCATCGCCTTCGGCAGGTGTCTATATCCGTGTTGCCGGCGGAAAGGCCGACAAGGTCGTGATGAACAGATAATTGCCTCCGGTACAATATCAACTTGCTAAGGATGTGTTATTCAATTATGGATGATGCATCCTTTTTTGATTTTATACTGAAAAGTGCTATTTTTGCATTCTGTAACTTAAACATTCAGATTATCATTATGGTGAAAAAGGTTAAACACATCGTCATGTTCAAGCTTTCTGGCGATGCCGCGGAGCGTCGTGAGGTGGCGCTCAGATTCAGGGAGGCTCTTCTTGAGCTCCCGGGTGTGATAGATTGTCTCATATCCATGGAAGTGGGTATCAATGAGAACCCTGCCGAGACATGGGATGTGGTGCTTACCGCCGAGGTGCCTGACATGGCTTCGGTGGAGACCTATGCCAAGCATCCGGCCCATCTGGCCGCCGCTGCGATTCTGGACGGTCACAAGGAGGCGCGGGCCTGCGTGGACTATGAGTTCTGACCATGGTGGTCGCATTTGACCTCGACGACACCCTCTTCCCGGAGGCCGACTATGTGGAGTCGGCCTTCAGGGCCATCGGGCGGCGTTACGGTCTGCATCTGCTTGGTCCCATGATGTGTGCGGCCACTCCGGCGGAGGCATTTGACTCCACAGGCCTCCCTGTGGATGAGCTGCTTGCTATCTACCGCACCCATTTCCCCGACATCCGCCTTCCGTGGGAGTCGCTCTATGCCTTGGCCTCGCTCAGAAACGCCGGACACAGGCTCGCGCTTGTCACCGACGGACGGAGTGTGACACAGCGTCACAAGATCGAAGCCCTCGGCCTCGGGCGTTTCATCGCGCCCGACATGATGTTTATTTCGGCCGAAGTGGGGGAGGGCAAGGCCGGGGGCCGGGCATTCCGCGCCATTATGGATCGGTGTCCGGGCGAGACTTTCATGTATGTCGGGGATAATCCTGACAAGGATGTGGCTGCTCCCCTCGCGCTGGGGTGGAAAGTGGTGCTTCTGCGTTCGCGTGGCCGCAACATCCATCCCCAGGACCTCTCGCGGTGTGGCGGGGCTGTCTGTGTGGATTCGCTCACAGAGCTGATGTCGATAGCGGGGGCCGCTCACTCTCCGGTCATCTCGCGGTAGTCGGGTATATGGTCGATGAGCCGTCCCGAGCCGATGCAATAGTGCGAGATCCCGTTGCTGATGATGAGATAACGTGTGCCGAGCACGAGATTATAGCGGGCGATCTGTTCGAACACCCCGCGGGTGATGGCCACTGTCGGGGCCTTGTATTCCACGATGGCCACCGGCTCCAGACCGGGGGAATAGATCACGGTGTCGCATCTCTTGGTGGTACCGTTGAGGGTGATCGCAATCTCGTTGGCCATGCGTGACGGGGGCACACCTTTGGCTCCGGCGAGATAGGCCGTGAAGTGTTGTCTCACCCATTCCTCGGGGGTGAGATGCACCCATTTGTGTCGCAGTGGATCGAATATCTCGCGGGTGGCGCCGTTGCCGCGCAGCCGCAGGTCGGCTTCGGGTAAATTGAGTTGCATAGGGCAAATTTAGGGATTTTCTTTCGGTTTTCGGCGAAATTTGCGTAATTTTACAGCATAAACCAAGTCAGACATGGCCGCCAGCACACCAGCATCTTCATCACCGACTTACCCGCAGATACTCCGTCAGATCAACGCCGGACAGTTTTCGCCCGTCTATCTCCTTCACGGAGAGGAGGGATATTTCATTGATGAGCTCGTCAAGCGTTTCGAGTCGCTCCTGCCCGAGGAGGAGCGGGATTTCAATATGTACACTCTCTACGGACCCGAGTCGGGGGCCGACGCAGTCATGGATGTCTGCCGCCGTTTCCCCATGATGGCCGAGCGCCAGGTGGTGATACTGAAAGAAGCCCAGTCCATGAGGGCCGACCAGCTCAACAGGCTCCACCATTACGTGGAGCATCACAATCCCACCACACTGCTTGTCATAGCCTGCCGCGGAGCCAAGGCCAAGGGTAAGGAGCTGATAGAGGCGGTGAAGAAACATGGTCTGATATTCGAGTCAAAGAAGATAAGTGAGCGCAACATACTCCCCGCCATCGCCGACCTGGTGAAAGAGAAGGGGCTGACGGTGGATCCCAAGGCCCTCTCGATGTTGCGTGACTTCATAGGCACCGATATGGCCCGTCTCTACAACGAGATAGACAAACTCGCCTTCATCCTCGGGCCCGGAGCAATGGTGACGCCGGAGGCTGTGGAGAGGAATGTGGGTATCTCGAAAGACTATAACAACTTCGAGCTTGTCGACGCCATCGACTCCCGCAATGCCGCGAAGGCATTCGCCATCGTGGCATACTTCGCCGCCAACCCCAAGGCCAACCCCACCGTGATGACTGCCTCGGCTCTGTTCAACAGGTTTTCCAACCTGCTCATCTATCATTACACCCGTGATAAGACACAGGCGGGCTATATGGATGCCCTCGGGCTAAAATCGCCCTGGGCCCTCCGCAGCTACGAGGCCGCCGCCCGCTCCTATAATGTCAGGCAGACCATCGAGATCATCTCGGCCATAAGGGAATTTGACACCCGCAGCAAGGGTATAGGTTCGCGCCAGGACGAATATGCCCTTCTCAAAGACCTCGTCTTCCGCATCCTCACCGCCAGGGGTGTCATCAGGATATAAAAAGGGGTGAAATGTTTGGAAAATACGCCATTTGGTAGTAATTTTGTGGAGTGATGAACGAAGACAAGCGCAAACAGCGCGCCCTCCGGTCGCTCGACGACTATCTGGCCCTGCACCGCAAGCGCCGCACCCCCGAGAGATATGCCATTCTCGAAGCGGCACTTGAACTGAAGCCACCGTTTGGCCTCGAGGAGCTTGAGCAGAAGGTCGTGACGGGCGGTTTCCGCGTGAGCAAGGCCACTGTCTACAATGCCATGTCGCTCTTCGCTGCCGCCGGCATAGCCCGCAAGGTGAGGCTCGAAGGGCGCGCGGAGAGATGGGAGATGGCCGATCCGGCAGCCGGACAGCTCAAGGTCAGGCTCGTGTGCTCGCGGTGTGGAAAGGTGCGCGAGCTCAAGGATCCCGAACTTGCGCGCACTCTGTCGCTGAGGCGCTTCACATCGTTTTCACCCGCCTTCTTCGAGCTATATGTCAGCGGTGCCTGCACCCGCTGCCGCGGGAAGGCCGGACGCTCTTCCAGAAAATAAAAACCAGTTTCTCAACATCACATAAGACAATAGAAATGAAAGTAGACGTGCTTCTCGGGCTCCAGTGGGGCGATGAAGGAAAAGGCAAGGTAGTGGATGTGCTCACTCCCCGCTATGACGCGGTGGCAAGATTCCAGGGCGGTCCGAACGCCGGCCACACTCTCGAATTCGAAGGAAAGAAATATGTGCTCCGTTCCATCCCGTCGGGCATCTTCCAGCATGGTCAGGTCAATATCATCGGCAATGGCGTCGTGCTCGATCCGGTGCTTTTCCGTCAGGAGGCTGAAGAGCTCGAGAAGAGCGGCATCGACCTGCGCTCTATCCTGCGCATTTCCAAGAAGGCCCACCTCATAGCTCCAACCCACCGTCTGCTCGACGCCGCCAACGAGGCTGCGAAGGGGGGCAAGAAAATCGGCACCACCGGCAAGGGTATCGGTCCCACATACACCGACAAGGTGTCGCGCAACGGTCTGCGTCTCGGCGACGTGTTCCACAATTTCGATGAGAAATATGCCACCCTCCGTTCGGCCCACCTCGCACGTCTCGCCGCTCTCGGCGCCACTCCCGACGAGGCTGCCCTCGCCGGTCTCGAGAAGACATGGATGGACGCCATCAAATATCTCAAGGGTTTCGAGATCGTCGACTCCGAATTTCTCATCAACGGGCTTCTTGACTCCGGCAAGAGCGTGCTTTGCGAGGGTGCCCAGGGCACACTGCTCGATGTCGATTTCGGCAGCTATCCTTTTGTGACCTCCTCCAACACCGTCTGCTCCGGAGCCTGCTCTGGCCTCGGCGTGGCCCCCAACAAGATCGGGGAGGTGTTCGGCATTTTCAAAGCCTACTGCACACGCGTGGGCAGCGGTCCCTTCCCCACCGAGCTTTTCGACGAGACCGGCAAACGCATCCGCGACCTCGGTCACGAATATGGTGCGGTCACAGGCCGTGAGCGCCGCTGCGGATGGATCGACCTCGTGGCCCTGCGCTATGCGATAATGATCAACGGTGTCACACAGCTCATCATGATGAAGAGCGACGTGCTCGACGGATTTGACGAGATCAAGGCTTGCGTGGCCTACCGTGTCAACGGTGAGGAGACCCGCCAGTTCCCGTATTCGATCGAGGAGGGCATCGAGCCTGTTTATGTCACACTTCCCGGATGGAAGACCGATATGACCCGTATGCAGAGCGAGGATGAGTTCCCCGCCGAGTTCAAGGCCTATATCGAATTCCTCGAGAAGGAGCTCGCCACACCCATCACCATCGTGTCCATCGGTCCCGACCGCAAGCAGACCATCGAACGTAAGAAATAAATATCATACCCCCAAGGCTGAGCCTTGCTGAAGAAAACAAGGAAACGAAAGGTAACAAATCTGTCTCTCAAAGTCTCTTTTGTCCTTTTGTTTCCTTTTTCCATACACAATCTAATTCCTTGAATCTATGGCTAAAGTCAAACCATTCAGAGGTGTCCGTCCGCCACGCGGAATGGTCACGAGTGTTGCATCACGTCCCTACGATGTGCTCAATTCCGAGGAAGCGCGCATTGAGTCGGAGGGTAATCCCAAATCGCTCTACCACATCATCAAGCCTGAGATTGATTTCGAGCCCGGCACCGACGAGCATGACCCCAGGGTCTATGACAAGGCGGTGGAGAATTTCAACGCTTTCCAGGCCAACGGCTGGCTCGTGCAGGACGAGAAGGAACACTATTATATATATGCACAGACCATGGACGGCCGCACACAATACGGCATTGTCGTGGCTGCAAATGTGGCCGACTATATGGAGGGGCGCATCAAGAAACATGAGCTCACCCGCCGCGACAAGGAGGAGGACCGCATGAAGCACGTCCGCATCAACAATGCCAACATCGAGCCTGTGTTTTTCGCCTTCCCTGACAATCCCGCCCTCCAGCAGGTGATCGACGATGTCACCAAGGGTGAGCCTGAATATGATTTCACCGCCCCCGACGGGTTCGGCCACCACTTCTGGGTGATCGACTCTCCGGAGATGATCGAGACTGTGACACGCGAGTTTGATGCGATCCCTTATCTCTACATAGCCGACGGCCATCACCGCTCGGCCGCCGCCGCCCTCGTCGGACATGAGAAAGCCGGCAAGAATCCCGCCCACCGCGGCGACGAGGAATACAACTTTTTCCTTGCGGTGTGCTTCCCCGCCTCCCATCTCAACATCATCGACTACAACCGCGTGGTGAAGGATCTCAACGGTCTCTCGCCCGAGGAGTTCCTCGCCGCTCTCGGCACGCATTTCATTGTCGAGGAGAAGGGTGAGGAGATCTACCGCCCTGCGGCGCTCCATAATTTCTCGCTCTATCTCGGCGGCAGATGGTATTCGCTCACGGCCAAGCCCGGCACGTATGACGACAATGATCCCATCGGTGTTCTCGACGTGACCATATCGAGCGACCTGATCCTGCGAGACATTCTCGGCATCCACGATCTCCGCTCCGACAAGCGCATCGACTTCGTGGGTGGCATCCGCGGTCTCGGCGAGCTCAAGCGCCGTGTCGATTCCGGTGAGATGGCGATGGCTCTCGCGCTCTATCCCGTGTCGATGAAGCAGCTCATGAATATTGCCGATTCCGGAAATATCATGCCCCCGAAGACCACATGGTTCGAGCCGAAACTCCGCTCCGGCCTCGTGATACATAAACTTGATTAAGAAGATACCGATCAGAGAAAAGGATACAAAAAGACAAAGGGGAAAAAGGAACAGATTTTTTTAATTCAGATTCATCAGACTGATTATATCTGAACAAAAAATAAAGATCTGTTCCTTTTCCCCTTTTGTCCGTTTGTATCCTTTTTCTGACAGGTAACTTAAAGGCCGCAATTTCCGATGATGGAAACTGCGGCCAGTTTTTAATTTATGTCCTTAGGATCAGAGGATAACCTTGCTTACCTTGTTGCCCTGACGACGGATGTAGAGACCGTTCTCGGGGTTGTTCACGCGGATGCCCTGGAGGTTGAAGTACTCAACGGGAGCGTTCTGGTCAGCCTCGATGCCGGCGATGCCTGCACCATCAGGAGTGAAGGTGTAGCTGTTGAGACCGATCTGTGAGCTCTGCTGGAAGATCCAGTAGGTCTCGTTGGCGACAACCTTGACGTTGATGTAGGCGAGGACGGGCTGGTTACCGTTGCCGAGAACCCATGCGTCGTTCTCTCCGGGAGTCTCACCCTTGGCCTCAGCAATCTGAGCCTTGGTCTGCAGTTTCTCCTGATACATGGGGAAGTTGAAGAAGGGATCGCCTTCGGGAGCTTCATACTTCACGCCGCCGTCCCATCCGCTTACGGTCACTTCGGTGCCGCCGTAGGGGATAGCCTTCATGTCGCTCTGCTTAACCACGTAGGTGAGACGGTTGCCCTTGTTCACCCAGCAGAAAGCACAGAGCTCACCTGCAACAGAGGGTGTGAACTTGAGGTAGGTACCGTTCTCGGGCATACCTGCGGAGCCATCGGGATTATAGTAAGCATCACTCCAGTCAGCGCGGAATTTTCCGGAGGGCTCGCCTTCCTGAATGATCTCCTCCCATTTCATCTTCGCGAGGTTGACGGGGTTGCCCTTACCTACAATGAAGTTGAATTTGAGTTCTTCCTCGTTGGGATACTGTTTTACAACGGGGTCGTTCTTTGTGCCGCCGACCTGGGGCTGGAAACCGTTGTCATAGTTTTTCTCAAGAGGAGTCTCATAGCCATCAATAAAACCGGTAACGGGACCAGAGGTCTGCTCGGCTTTTACGGAAGCAGTGGAGATGTCGATGACGGTCATCTGCTGTGCGTCGGGGTTGGCAACGAAGATTTCCTTGAGAGTGCCGTCCTCGTTGTAGCAGTTGAATGTTTCAACGGACTGGGCGTTTACCGCGCAAGCTACGCTTGCTGCAGCCATGAGAGTAAAGATTTTTCTCATAGAGTTGAATTTAAGGTGAATATTGTTTATTGATTGTTGTTAATTTCAGTGTCAACAGAGTGTGTCTAAGCAAACTCGTTGCAAACTTAGTCTAAAAAATCCAACCAAACAATAAAATTGGGACTTTGTAACAAAGTTTAACAAAAAAGGGCTTCCGGACACTTATTAATCCGGAAAATGAAGGTGTCTGAAAGACACCGCATTACCCATACCCGCAACCTCCGGACGCCGTATGCCCCGTCAGGGGCAATGCAGCGGTAGGCGCGGGTGATAACCCGTGCATTTGGTGTATTTGAAGGTAAAATAGCGTCGCGTAGCGCCGCAACGAGGATGTGAGTTTGTCCCCAAGTAGCGGCGCTACGCGACGCCATGCTATATTGTCTTCATGATACACGGGTTATCACCCGTGCCTACCTCTGCATTGCCCCTAACGGGGCATACGGCGTCCGGAGGTTGACGGTTTTTGACCAACATTTGCCCCGTTAGGGAAGGTGTCTGAAAGACACCGATTTACTCATAGCCGGGTACACCGTAGCAGAGCGTAGGTGTGCCCGGTAGGAGAAACCAAAAGAAGAGGCGTCTGAAAGACGCCGGTTATCGGAACTATTAGCGCAATCGCTTTGCCAATTAGCCACGATAACCGGCGTCTTTCAGACGCTGATTTTTTTGCGAACAATTAACCGGGCACACCTACGCTCTGCTACGGTGTACCCGGCTACTTGTTAATCGGCGTCCTCCTATTATATTTGCATTCTAAAAGAAAAGGTTAATTTTGCAACAAATAATTCACA
>CAJUKP010000016.1 GCA_910587165.1 uncultured Duncaniella sp. | reverse complement strand
AAGTGAACACGAAAGAGGTGAACACCTCAATTAGTGTTCACCTCCTACTCGATTTCTATTGCTTTTTGAGGGTCGTAACTTTTCTATGTGTGGTGATATGTTACATAGCATAGTTCATTGCAGTACGCGGAAAAATATGTAAATTCGCTTTGTCCACTTCGTATTATGATGCACCTGTCTGTTGAAAGTACGCGAGGGATACTGGTTCCCACGTATCATACCAATCATTATCGTCGGGGGAGGAAACGCCGCGGCTCCATTCAATATATCATGGTAAAGAAATCAGCTATTTCAGGTGAATATATCATCACCATCGAAGATTCAGACGCTGTGCGTGTCTGCCAGATCTTTGACAATGTCATCGGGTCGTTGCGTGAGGCGGCCAAGAGTGTGTCCGTATCGAACAGCCAATGCTTGATATGCGGTTTGGATTGCTTGAAATACCGTTGGAGGGCTCGGGTGCTAACAGCATGAAGGCATCTATGGAAGCCGCCAGAAAGTTCAATCCCGCATCCTCAGTTGTGCAGAATTTTATTGTCGGGTCAATGCGGAAAGCTGACAATTACTTTATCGACAACATTGACAATATTATTGACAAAGCAGATATGCTTGCTAAAAGTGGAGACTATGACGCAGGTATTGCACTGTTGTGGGGTTGCCCCAATATCACATCAATTCATTCCAAGGTATATGAGGCGCTGAGCAGACTCTATTTACGCAAGCAGAATAAGGAATGCGCAAACCTCCTGACAAAAGCCCGCTCTGCGTATGATCTGAAAAATTACGAGGAAGCAGCATCATACATAAACGAAATTGATGCCGAAAGCAATTGTGCTCAGGATGCTTCAACGTTATCCAAACTCATTGGGCAAGAAATCCGGCAAGCGGAAAAAGAGGCACAGATCAGAGCTGACAAAGAAAAAGAACTCCAATTTCAGGCATTGGAGAATAAAAACAAACGAGCCTATGAGCTGGAGCGAAAAAGAATATCAGCCATTGAGAATGTAGCGACATCCTACCTGAACAGATCCAAATCTGTATATCATTATTACGTTTGGTAGGAAATAATACCGGAATCTGTTACGCATGGCGCCACAATCCGGCCCATGCCGACGTATGTCCGTAGTGCCACGTAGTGGCAATGCAAAGGTAGGCCCGGGTAGAACCCGGGTATCCCGGTATCATACATACGTATTGCGTCGCGTAGCGCCGCCACGAGGATTCGACCTTGTAGCGGCGCTACGCGACGCAATTTGTCTGAGGGTGCATTTTGATACCCGGGTTATCACCCGGGCCTACCATTGCTTTGCCACTACGTGGCATAGTTCGAGGGGACATTGCGTTTCCAATGTGTATGGCGTCCATGCCGTGTGTTGTAGACTGCCACGTAGTGGCTATGCGGTTGGAGGGGGTGACGTCCGGCAGGACACCCACTGTCCCGATGCCATGACTTCCTGCCGTTGCAATGCCCCGGCTGGGCCAATCAAAAAAATCTCTGTTTCTTCTGTTCTTATTTTCTTCTGTACCCTTCAGTCGGGTCCGGTGGATTTTTTTATGGGTAAAGACGGCGTTATCGCACCGGAAGGGGGGCGGGGAGGTGCTAACTTTGCAGTGTAAAGGTATTTTCACATAGTCCCTTATACTTATCTGCCGAATAATCACTATCTTTGCAGCCGGGAACACTGAAAATGCAGACTTACGCCAAATCAAAAAAACTAATACCAATTCTTATTTATCCCAATTCATGAAAACAAAACTTTTTAATGTGATTCTTGCGGTGCTGTGTCTCGCAGGCTTCACTTCCGCCCGTGCCCAGGAGGGGAAGTTTGAGAAAGCCGAAGCCACGCTCCACTGGAATTTCACCACCACGGGTGCCGAGAAAGATGAGGCCCCGACAGTCACTCCCGCCGGAGCCATCGGCATGACGCCCTTCTCGTTCTCAAACCATTTTGTGTGCGAGGGCCCGGAGAAGACCGGCAGCGAGCCCACGGAGACTTATCTGAAGTTCTATATCGGCGACACCAAGGATGGCCATCTCGAATGGCGTGTTGTGCCCAAAAAGGGTGTCACCTTCACCCCGACACGCGTCACCGCCAAGGTGCGCCGCTTCGGCACTGACGGTGGCCTGATCGACGTGACCGTCAGAAACGACGAGGGTGTGACAGAGACCCTCGAGACCGGTATCAAACCGCAGCGCAACAACAAGACCGCGGCTGATGACAAGCACAAGGACAATCCGAAACTTAGCACATCGTTTGATCTCGCCGTGCCCGCCACTCTGGCTACAGGCAGCGGATTTGTGCTCGATCTGCATCTCTATGACACCGACCGCCGCATAGGCGTGAGCGACATCAATATCTATGGTGTCGTTGACGGTGAGGTGCAGGAGGTGAATGTCTACACACTCAGCGTGGCGGCCAATCCCGAGGAGGGTGGCAAAATCACCGTCTATCCCGCCGGAACAGCTTTCGACGAGGGCACACAGGTGACTCTAACCGCCGCCAAGAATTTCGGCTATGATTTCGTCAACTGGACAGATGCCGCCGGCAAGGTGGTGTCGGAGGAGACCTCGTTTGTCCACACAGTGACTTCCGACGCGTCTCTCACCGCCAACTTTGACAAAGTCGCCACATACGAGCTCGTATATGGAGTGGAAGGTGGCGCCAACCCCTATCAGGTGCAGGTGACCCCCGCTCCCGTGGTGGTCAACGGAAAGAATATGTATGAGGCCGGCACCAAGGTGACCCTCACCGCGCTTTCCAACCCGATAATGGCTTTCGCCAACTGGAGCGATGGCCAGAGCTCAAGCGAGATCTCGTTTGACATGGATTCAGACAAGGAGATCACCGGTGTGTTCTCGGCCGCCGACTTCATTGTCGGCTGGGACTTCTGGCGCAACGGCTCGAACGGCCGCGTGGCCGACTTTGCCGCCGATGAGAATGATGCCGTCAACCTCGTGTTCCGCAACGCCGCCGGTGCTACTTCAGGCTGGCTCGACAAGAGCTATGCCTCCGGTTCATACGAGGGGCGTCCGGCCGCCGTCAACTGGCGCACGACAGGTCTGGGCGACTATTACTGGCAGACACGCGTGAACGCATCCTCGTTCACCGACCTTCATGTTATAGGCGCGATGGCCTACAATTACAATGCCTATACCCGTCAGAATGTCGAGGCCTCGCTCGATGGAGAGACATGGGAGAATATCGGCACTGTGGAGATCGAAGGGGCCAAGAACTGGAAGGACTATGACTTCGCTCTCCCCGCGAAGTATAACAACCAGCCGGCTGTGCATATCCGCTGGATCGCTGACAAGGAATCGCCCGTCGACGGAACCGAGAGCGAGAACGACGGTATAGCTCTCGGAGCAACATATATCACCGCCACCGCCAAGCTGCTCGACGACGGCACTGCCCCCGTGCTCCTCAGCTTCGTGCCCGCTGACGGCTCCTCCTCGGCCTCGATCAATGGCCGTGTCGTGCTGACTTTCGACGAGAAGGTCAAGATGGCCGACGATGCCAAGGCGCTTCTCAAGGCTGCCGGATCGGTGACCGAACTCACTCCCGAGGTGACAGGCAAGACTGTGATATTCATCTACAAGAACCTGGCCTACGGAACCGACTATACTTTCGAGCTGCCTGCCAACAGTGTGATGGACCTCACTGACAACAAGCTCGCCGAGAGCGTGACCATCAATTTCGCCACACGCACCCGTCCCGCCGTGGCCAAGGCCGGATTTGACTTCGTTGTGCCTGACGACGGCTCGTTCAAGGATGCGATTGCCAAGGCCAACGCCCGCAGCGACAAGAATGTCCGCTTCCGTATCTTCGTGAAGAAGGGCAACCATGATCTTCCTTGGAGCGAGACCGACAATATCACCAACAGTGCAGGTGTGTCGCTCCCGAGCCCCATCACATATCTCAATGTCTCGAATGTCTCCATCATCGGTGAGGACCGCGAGGCTACCGTGATCAAGAACCTGATGAAAGATCTCACACCCGAGGGTGTGGCATATCCCATCGAGGGTCTCCACAATGTGACCACCCTGTTCATCAGCAAGAAGGTCGAGAACACCTACATCCAGGACATCACCCTCAAGAACGGCATGAACGACAATACAGGCCGCGGCGAGGCGCTGGAGGACAACGGCAATAAGACAATCTGCAAGAACGTGACCCTCTGGGGTTATCAGGACACCTATTGCTCCAACAATGACGGAGGCCGCTTCTACTTCGAGGGTGGTGTGCTCCGCGGCCGCACCGACTATCTCTGCGGCAAGGGCGACGTGTTCTACAAGGATGTGGTTCTGCAGATGGTGGGCGAGGGCGGCTATCTCGCTGTTCCCTCGACATCAGGCCGCTACGGCTACGTGTTCAAGGATTGCGAGATCGTGGCCGAGTCTCCCGAGACAAACGGCACCTTCACTCTCGGCCGTCCTTGGGGCGAGGGTTCACCCCAGGCCATTTTCATCGACACCAAAATGACCGCGCAGCCTTCAGCCATAGGCTGGGCCGAGATGGGCAGCGGCTGGCCGAGACGCTTCGCCGAGTACAACTCGATGACGGCCACAGGTTCGGTGATTGATCTCAGCCACCGCAAGACCACCTTTGCCAACACTCACAAGAACAATCCCGTGCTCACCAAGGAAGAGGCCGAAGGTTTCGCCTATGAGAAGGTGATGGGCCGTTCCGACGACTGGGATCCCGCCGCGATAGCCGAACTCGCTCCCGCTCCCACCAATGTGGGTATCGACGGAGGTGTGCTCGTGTGGGACAACAGTGACTATGCGTCATGCTGGGCGGTTTGTGCCGACGGCAATGTCATAGCCTTCACCACCGAGCCGCGCTATAATGTGGACAACAACTCGGATATCATCTATTCAGTCCGTGCCGCCAACGAGATGGGTGGTCTGAGCGAGGCTGTGGTGGCCGGTACGACAGGCATCAACGATGTCGTGGCCGGAAGCGAGGTTGTATCCACCGTCTACTACAACATCCAGGGTGTGCGTGTGGCCTCCTCGGCCAAGGGAGTGCTCGTCAAGGTCGACACTCTTCGCAACGGCAAGACCGTGACATCCAAAGTGGTGAGATTCTGATATCCCTGTAGAATACAGGCATGATAAAAGCCGTCAGGTCTGCCCGCTGTGGCAGCCTGACGGCTTGATTTTTGTCCTGTACATAATCCGAAGCAACGGCTAAGGCTGAGAGGAGCGCAAGGAGAACCTGACTAATTTATTCCGTGGATAACTTCAGGATGCTCCAATGAAAACTTGAATCGTGCGATTATTCAACCCTTATGGAATACTATGAGAAATTGCATCCGCGTTAATATCCGCTGTATGCCGAATGGCACATACAGAGGTGTGATAGGTCGGTAAATACGAAGAGTAGGGTATAAGCCGTGTGATAAGTGTTTATGTCCTACAAGATTAGTTTAAATGGAGGAACCATGTGTTTAGTGAATCCTTGACATGGTTCCATAAGATAAAAAATATGTTAAAATATTTAAAAACGTAAAATTTTTGAGAATTATTGTGCTAATTTTGTAATCGCATATCATCTGCAGAGGCCTAATGAGGGCTGAGTGGGCGGGTGCGTTACATTTTTAAAAGGCGTTTATCGGCGCACTTTCTTGACCCATTGAAACCTGGAAAGTTCATTTGATATAGTCAAGAATGCAGCAACGGTAGATGGCTTATGTGGATATGTATATAAAATTATACACGTATGGCGCGAGAGCGTCTACGATATGATTATACATATTTGCGTGAGGCCTCTGCGACAAGTTGCTCGTTCTACTATATCGGGCAATTCCAGGGCCTCAATGGGTGAGAGCGAGTAACCGATTGGCTCTCACGCTTTTTTTATATAAACCAATATAATAATGCCAACGAGAGGGCCCAATGGCAGTATATAGAGAATGGCATTTGCTAAAGGTAGATCAGAATGTAAAGCTGAGAGAGATCTTGTAGTTCAAGGTTTCATTGAACAGTTGCATATTTTGGAGGACGTTCAAAATGAGCAAGAAAGTGACTGCAAGTCAAGATTAAAGGGGATAATAACAGATCCCTCGATAGATTACGATGAAGGAAACTCCTTGAGAGTTCATTTGGACGATTATCTCCAAGAGTTGGTGGATCTTAATATAAGAATTAGACGATCTATATTTATCGGACTTTATTCTTTTTGGGAGGTATCACTAATGAATATTGCATATACTTTTTATCCTTATGTGAATGAGTATATCCAAAATAGATCCTCAAAAAAGCCTTATCGACTCTGCATATATGATTATCTCAGGATGGTATATAAGGATGTAATTCCGGCAGAGGCCACAATGATTAATCATAGTATTCGCGAATTACGTAACTATATGGTACATGGCTCATTGGATGATGAACGTAAGAACAGAATCAATGATCTGATATCAAGCCATCCCGAGTTCCATATTGTAAATTGTGGAGGTACAGATTATTTCATAAACAGCTACAAAGGTCTTGAAGCATTTGTGAAATTGTTCGCAGATGAGTTGGATAATGCTGAGAATGCAATACTGAGTAATAATAACGAACTAATACTATGATAGTATGAATTTTTATAAGGAAATCACTTTGAAGTCATTTGTGTTAACTGTTCTTTGTTTGGTTATAATCTCGTGCAGTTCCAACGATGAACACCTGCGTTATATAGCAGCAAAATTAGTAAATTCTGACAAATGGAGTATTGTAGATGTAAAAACAGGAGATATCCTGTATAAAGACGAATTCTATAGTCAGCCATCGTTTATTTCCGATGGAAAGTTTTGTGTAAAAAACGAGAATGGCCTTTATGATTATTTTTCGGTTGATAATGTCACAAAACCAATTAATAAGGAATCATATTTGTGTGCATCTTTATTTATTGATGGGATAGCTTTTGTAGTTCTTCCTGGAAAAGGAATATCCATAATAAATGAACGGTGCGAGACAATAGCGGAACTTGATGATTCTATAATTGCTCTTGGTGGAGTTGGTAATGGATGCATAGAATTTCTAAGTAAAAATGATAGATATGGATTTATTAATGGAAAGGGAGAGATAATTATTGAACCAAGATATGATTATATATTAGCAAATTTTTCTGAAGATCATCGCGCCATAGTT
The DNA here is from genome assembly GCA_910587165.1 of uncultured Duncaniella sp. GTDB lineage: Bacteria > Bacteroidota > Bacteroidia > Bacteroidales > Muribaculaceae > Duncaniella. The sequence continues at coordinate 47,516 of CAJUKP010000016.1, read as the reverse complement.
TCCAATCCCAATAACGATTATTATGAAGTAATAGACGATAAAGGTAGTACATTGTACTCCTTACCCTATAATCACAATGAAATTTATGGCGGATTTCAGGAAGGCTATCTTACCTGTCTCAAGGAGAATAATGAGATTGTATTACTCAATAAATGGAATGAGGTTTGTTCATTAGGTAAGTGGGAATCAGAAGATCTCTCAAAAACTGGTTGGCCTAAAGTCAATAATGGTATAATAGTATTTAAGGAAGGGGATCTTTTTGGGTTGAAGGACACGAAGGGTCATGTTGTGATGAGAGCTAAATATGATTGTTTGGCTCCGGCAGATCATATAAATACCTTATATTATTATGCTGAAAAAAATGGCTTGGCGGGTTACATTGATATTGATGATAATATAATAATTCCATTAGAGTACAATAAAACTGTTTTTTTACGTCCGGATATGTTAATTGTAGAAGACAATAAAACGTTAGCATTAATGGATATGAACCTAAAAAAAATAAGCCCTGACAGATTTACTAATATATCACTCTTTCGGGGGCCATCCATTATCAGCAATAAGTTTGATGTTAATAAAGAAATGGAAATTTTCACATCTGCTATTACGGATACGACATTCTTTGGCACTAATCCCAAAACGACCTTTGGGGATTTGAGATATTTAGCATACAAGGAACCTCCTTTGCATCAATGCCTAAAGGATAAATTTCTTACATTTGATCTCACCTATTGGTTTAACGAGGATATTGTGATTTGTAATCTTATTAATGGAATTTTTAATACACAATATAATTATGGGGCACGAATAGAAGAAGTTAGGGCTGTTAAATCTTATGCGAAATTTCAACCAGGTACAGAAGAAATTATCGCGAGATCCTTTGATAAATTCATCCAAAATAAAAATTTTAAACGAATTAATAATCAAGAGGATTGGTTTATTAACGAGGATTCGGGCATGACAATAGGATTGTCCTTTGATGAGGGTGTAGTAACAATTAGATGTCGTTATCTACCTTTTAAATATTGGGAGAAACTCAAACGCAATCCACGAAAAGAATATTCTAACCCTGATAAAGGATATGATTATTTCGATACTTTTGGCTATGAGACTGAAAGTCCCAAGGATGAATACGATTAGAATTTAATAAGTTATACCTTCATAAATGTATTATTCGGTTTGTCGAGATGTATAACTTCATGAAATAAACCGATAAATGGCACACACTTGTTTCCAGTATATGAGTATATTGGAAACAAGTGTGTACCCGCTCAGGAATCTACAACAGTATGGCATTGTATGATGGAAGGTATGGCAATGGGTAATACCCGGAAAGGATATTGGCGTGTTGCCCAATTCTTTATGCGTAGAGTAGCCACAAAAGAGAACTTGAAGCGCGTCGGAGAATACTGGAAAAACTGTACCCGCGTTAAGAACTGACGGCGAAATGACACGTGAGGTTGTGTGAGAGGCCGGTAAACATGAAAATAGGAGATAGATACATCCGATTAGTGTCTACCTCCTATGTTATTTATTAGGAATATACGTTCTTATAGAAGTATACGTTTCCGGCCCGGATCAGTCTTTCTTCACTTTGATGTCGAGAGGCTTGAGTCCGCGGTGGCGCAGGAGGGCGTTGACCGACGGACGATGGCCGCGGAACTTCACGTAGAGCTCCATGGGATCCTGGCTGCCGCCCATCTCGAGGATGTTTTCCTTGAATGACTTGGCAGTGGCGGGATCGAACACACCTTTCTCCTGGAAAAGCTCGAAGCCGTCGGTGTCGAGTACCTCGGCCCAGAGATAGGTGTAGTAGCCTGATGCGTAGCCGTCGCTGCCGAAGATGTGCTTGAAGTAGGGGGAGCGGTAACGGTAGGCGATGAGTTCCGGCATACCGAGCTTGGCTGCCACCTCTTTCTCGAATCTGTCGACATCCACGGTCTCGTTCTCGGCGGGGTTGTAGCTACCCCATGCGAGGTCGAGGAGGGATGCTCCGGCGAGTTCGGTGGTCATGAAGCCCTGGTTGTGTGTGGAGGCTGCCTCGAGTTTTCTGACAAGTTCAGCGGGGATAGGCTCGCCGGTCTTGTAGTGGAAGGCATAGTCCTTGAGAAGCTCGGGGTGGAGGGCCCAGTGCTCGTTGATCTGCGAGGGGAGCTCCACGAAATCGCGGTCGACATTGGTGCCGCTCTGTGAGCGGAGTGCGGCGCGGGAGAGCATACCGTGGAGTCCGTGGCCGAACTCGTGGAACATGGTCTGCACCTCGTCGATTGTGAGGAGCGCGGGAGTGTCGGCGGTAGGACGGGTGAAATTACCGACATTATAGATGATGGGGCGTCCGACGGTGCCGTCGGGATCGACAAACGAACCCTTGAACTCGCTCATCCATGCACCCTGGCGCTTGGAAGCGCGGGGGAAATAGTCGGTCATGAACACAGCGATGTGCTCGCCGGTCTTGATGTCGGTCACGTCATAGACGGTCACCTCGGGATTGTACTTGGGCGCGTCGGGCATCTCGGTGAATTTTACGCCGTAGAGTTTCTCGGCGAGAGTGAAGATACCTTTGCGGACGTTGTCGATGGGGAAGTAGGCGCTCACCTCATTCTCATCGAGGTCATATTTCTTGGCGCGCACCTTCTCGGCGTAGTAATAATAGTCCCAGGGGGCTATTTTCACACCCTTGCCTTCGCTGTCGGCCACGGCCTGCATCTCAGCAACCTCCTCGGTCACCTTGTTCTTGGCCGGCTCCCATATCTGGAGCAGCAGGTCGTTGGCGGCTTCGGGAGTCTTGGCCATCACGTTGTCGGTCATGTAGGCTGCATAGTTCTTGAAGCCGAGGATCGCGGCCTTTTTGGCGCGGTTCTTGACGATCTCACCGATCACGGGACGGTTGTCGTAGGGGGCTGTCGAGGCGAGGTTCATGTAGCCGTTGTACATCTTCTCGCGCAGCTGGCGGCTGTCGGCGAATTTGAGCACCGGAAGCCTGCTGGGGGCATGGAGGGTGAAGAGCCATTTGCCATTATAGCCTTTGGCGGCGGCCTCGGATGCGGCGGTGGCCACTATGCCGGCGGGGATGCCTGCAAGATCGGCTTCATTGTCGACAATGAGCTCAAAGGCGTTGGTGGACGCAAGGAGGTTTTTGTTGAAGGCGAGATAGAGGTCGGTGAGTTTCTTGTTCACCTCCTTGAGCTTCTCCTTGTCGGAATCGGAGAGGAGGGCGCCGTTGCGGGTGAAGCTCTTGTAGGAATCCTCGACGGCTTTCTTCTCAGGACCGGTGAGTCCGAGTCTGTCGCGGTTGTCATAGAGGGTCTTGACACGCTTGAAGAGGGCGGGGTTCATCGAGATCTCGTCGGAGGCATCCGATACCATGGGATAGATCTTCTCCGAGAGCTCCTGCATCTCGGGGGTGTTGTCGGTCTCGTTGAGCGAGGAGAACACGAGAATGACGCGTGTGAGCAGCTCGCCCGATTTTTCCATGGCCAGGATAGTGTTGGCGAATGTGGGAGCCTCGGGATTCTCGGCTATCGCCTTGATCTCGGCTTTCTGGCGGGCGATTCCCTCCTCCACGGCGGGGAGGTAGTCGGAATACTGGATTTTGTCAAACGGTGGGATCTCGTAGGTCGTGCCGTAGGCTACGAGAAACGGGTTCTCCCGTGAGGTCTGGGCATTCATGGCCGTTGTGTTGGTTAGGAGTGCCGCCGTGAGGACGGCACCTGTGATAATGGATTTCATTTGTTGTATGGTTATGGTTTGTTGTCGTCAAACACGAATGTGGCGAGGAAAGGGTAGTGGTCGCTCGAGGGTGGGGTGTCTCTCTTGAGCGACACGCAATCCATGTCGCCCTTGTAGAGCACATGGTCAATGCGGAAGTAGAATCTGTTGCCGTGATATGTGATGGACGGCCCGAGGGCATTCTGTGCGTATGCGTCGGTCATGTCTCCGTCCATGATGGTACGCACGGCATAGCAGTCGGGGATGTCGTTGAAGTCACCGGCCACGATGAAGTTGCCCCCGATCGAGTCGATGGCGTGGCGTATGGCCCGGGCCTGGTCTGTGCGCTCCTCGAAGGCCTTCGCGAGTTTCGACACAAGCTGGGTCTTGACCAGTGAGAGCTCGCGCCGCAGGGCCTGCTCAGATCCGGGAGCTTTCTCGAAAAGTCCCTGGTAGAGTTCCTTGTCGCGGGGTGTGAGACCGATGCTTTCGAGGTGGACGTTGAAGAGATGCACCGTGTGGCCTCCGATTTTGATTCTGAAGCAGGCGAAACGGCGTGATATGTTCTCGGGGATTCCGAGGTCGACGAATTCGAACGGATATTTCGACAGCAGGGTGAGCTGATAGCTGGCGTTGACCATTCGGTAGGGGTAGCGTGCGGAGAGTTCGTCGATCTGTTCGGGAGTGATGCGCCACAGTGGCCATGATTTCAGGAATTCCACTTCCTGGAGGCTCACGATGTCGGCATCGGTGGAGAGGATGTAGTCTATGGTGGCATTGCGCGAGAGACCGGGCACATTGCCACGGAAGTCCCAGAAATGTAGCACATTGTAGGTGAGGAATGTGAACGACCTCTGCTTCTCGGCCTCAGTGAGCTCGCGGTGTCCGAGATTTATGGGGGAGAAGTTGAGGATGGGAGGGAGCGACAGGACGATGCCTATGGCGATCACCACAGCGGCCTTGCGCCAGAACACGAGGTCGGCTATCAGGAACAGGATGGAGGCTATGAGGAAACCGGGAAACATCATGGCCATGAGCGCGGCCACAACGACCTTTCCGGGATCGAACACGCCACCGTAGGCCGAGAACACCGTGGCCATGGCCAGACCTGTGTTGAGAGCGGCGACAATGGCAAACAGTGTGGCCCTCGTGGGGCGGAGGATGAATCTATTGAAATGCTTCGAATATTTCATGTTGATGAAGTGGAGAGTTGCTTCCGGCAACCGGGAACAGTTCTACTTTATGTTACGGCTGAGGTCGAAGAGGCGTCGGCGCTCGTCGGGTGTCAGGCCGGAATAACCTGATTTCTTGATCTTTTCAAGTATGATGTCGAGTTCGCGGCGGTCGGCCTCGGACATACTTGGGCGTGATGAGGCCGATGGTGCAGGCCTGGGGGCTGTGCGGGGGCGCCGGCTGAGATTGGCGCATCTGTCGAGCAGCGAGTTGAGGGGGCGTGTTATGTCGCGGCCTTTCCTGAGCCTTGTTGCGAAGAGAGCACCTGTGAGTATTCCGCCCACGTGGGCTATCTCGCCTCCGGCATTGTTGCCCGAGATGCCGACCAGCACCAACACGATGGTGGCGATCGCTATCCATTTGAGAGAAACGCTTCCGATAAGGAATAGGTTCATCCGGAAGTCGGGAATCAGTATGGCTGTGGCGGTGACTATGGCCATCACGGAGGCCGACGAGCCTATGAGCCATCCGGTGGAACCGGCGAAGAGGGGCATGAGATTGTAGGCGGCGAAGAACAGCACCGCGCCGCCCAGACCGCCGTAGATGTAGAGTGCGAGCATCTGCCTGGCCGTGCATCTCATGCGGAACAGTGTCCCGAACCAGTAGAGCCACAGCATATTGAACAGTATGTGGAGCAGATCGTACTGGGCGAACATATATGTGAACGGGGTCCACGGGCGTGTGAGCAGCAACGCCGGGCGCGATGGCATCTCCACCCAGTGGAGCACGAAGTCGATGAATCCGTGGGTGGCCGAGAACATCCCGAAAATGGCCATGAGCCTGAGTATGACGAACACTCCGACGTTGATCCATACGATCTTCATCAGCATGGTGGCCCTGGTGAATCCGGAGCGCATCTCGTCAATAACCGCCATATCCCGACCCTCCTGAGCCGAATGTGCCGTGTTTTTTCCAATACAGGATAATGAGGAAGCCGAATATCATACCTCCGAGGTGGGCGAAATGTGCTATTCCGTCCGATGCACCCGTGGCCTCGCTCATGCCGATTAGCAGCTCGATGGCACCCATGCCGATGACCATCCATTTGGCTTTGATGGGCACGGGGATGAAGAAGAGATAGAGGGGAGCGTTGGGGAAGAGCATACCGAATGCGAGGAGCACACCGTAGATGGCCCCCGATGCACCGATGGTCACCATCGAGTTGAGCATCACGCCGATCTGGCGCATCCCCTCGGGTGTGTGCATGGCCTGACGGAGATATTCTCTCATCTCGGGGTAGTCGACATGATTGAGGTTGGCGAGTATCTTCACATACGAGTCCTCCCAGGTGAGGGCCCATGCCAGTTCCTGTATGAGACCGGCTCCCACGCCACACGAGATATAGTAGAAGAGGAACCGCGCGCTCCCGAGCGTGCGCTCGAGCGCTATGCCGAACATGAACAGAGAGAACATATTGAAGAATATGTGGGCGAAACTTCCCGTGGAGTGCATGAACATATATGTGAGAAGCTGCACTGGATTGAAGTCGGCGGCACGGAAATAGTGAAGGCCTCCGAGTGTCTCGAGGCTCATGCCGAGGCGCGACGGAAGGACAAACATGGCCAGCCATACAATCAGATTGATGATGATGAGGTTCTTTGTCACCGGTGGCATCTGACTGAAGATAGAACCGTTATTGATCATAGCTATATTAAATAGGTGTTTGGTATAATCTGCAAAGTTACAAAATCCCCATGAATAGTCGCGGGGAGTTAATAAAGTTTAAGAGTCTCCGCCGGTCAGGGAAAGGGATACAAATGGACAAACGGACAAAAGGAACAAAGATTTTTTTGATTCAGATTCATCAGACTGATTAAAAAAATAAAAAATCTGTTTCTTCCGGACTTTTGTCCATTTGTATCCCTTTTCCTGACTTGTCTTTCATGCATGAAGAAGCGTCCCGGCCAAGGGATAGGGGCCGGGACGCGGGGTCGAACTATTGTTCCTGAAGAGAGGAATGAAATGAGTTCTGGGAATTGATGATTATTTCTTGGATGAAGGACAGAGGTGGGGTTTCTCTAAACCCCGGACTCCTCCGGCGTTCGATGTTCCTGGAAATTTATTCGGGAGTTGCGAAGATCACGATACGGTTCCAGTCGTTGGTGGGATAAACCTGAGTGTCGCTTCCTGCAGCCTCGAGGGTGAGACGGTTGGCTGCGATGCCGTAGTCGCCGGTGAGGATGTCAGCCACGGCCTGTGCGCGGCGCTCGGAGAGCTTCATGTTGTAGGAAGAGGTACCGGTGTCCTTGTCAGCATATCCGCGGACCACGATTGTGGCGTCGGGATTGGCCTTCATGTACTCGGCGATGTTGTAGACGTTGACCATCTCCTCGCTTGATACGTAGGCTGAGTTGAGCTTGAAGCGGACGGTGGGGAGGATGGTGGTTCCGGTCTCAACCACGGTGGCCTCGGTCACCTCGGGGCAGGGGAGCTGTGCCTCTGCTGCTGCGAGGGCTGCTGATGTGGTGGCGAGAGCGCCGCGGAGGTCATTGACCTGTGCGTTGGCTGCGTTGAGAGCGGTCAGATAGTCGCAAGGATTGTAGCGCTGGAACTTCGATCCGGTGAAGTGGATGATGATACCACCGACTGCGGAGATGTCGATGTCGACGGGCTTGCCATAGACGGTGTTGTTGAAGTTGTCACCGTAGAATGTGCCACGACCTTCAGCGAAGATGTCGACGTATGGGCTTACGCGGAAGCGGAGCTGCAGACCTGCAGAAACGGGGAGAAGCCACTGGTTGGATTTGACTTTGCCGTCATTGCCCATGTCGTTGCCACGGTTGGGGTGGAAGTTGTAGACGAAAGTGCCGCCGAGACCTACGTAGGGGATGATCGAGAATACGCGGTTGGGTCTGTAGCCGCCGATCGAGTTGAACATATCCCACATGAAGTCAACATTGAGGTTGGCGGTGCGGGCCGACACGGTGGTGGCGTTGTTCCAGTGCATTGAACCGTAGTAGGCTGAGAAGCGGAATCCCAGATAGGGTGAGATCCAACGGCCTACAGCCAGGTTGTATACCGCCGTCATGTGGCGGGAGTCGTCTCCCTTGATGCGGGAGTTTTCTACGAAGGGTGAGCGGATACCGGCACCGAGCTGGATGTACCAGTTGTTGCGCCATGAACCGGGTGAGTAGATATCCTTGCAATCTACTTCCTCAACGGAATAGACTGATTCCTCTACCACGACTGTCTCTTGAGCTGAGGCTTCGCCGGCGGCCATAAGGAAACCACCACAAGCGGCCATAAGTAGGAATTGCTTTTTCATTACTCTCATAAGTTAAAAATGAAACTTGAAGATATTTATTTTTTGTGAACAATTATTTCTTGTTGTTTACCGCAACCGTGGAGGATGCGATTTTGAAATAGTAACGTTAACCAATATTTATTTGTTCAAACAAATCTCAACAAGCGGCGTGATTTTAACAAACGAGAGTTAAATTAACAAAAAGATTGCCTATGATGAAAGGGATACAAAAGACCAAAAGGTCAAAAAGGACAAATTTATTATATTGCTTTATGCTGATGCGGAACGCGTTACAGGGACTTTTGTGCCCTCCACCACCCTCGAAATATGCCATTTATGCACCCGTCCGGCGACGCGATTTGCCACGTAGTGGCATTGCAAGGGTAGGCATGGGTGATAACCCATGTATCAAAAAACACCACCGACAAATTGCGTCGCGTAGCGCCGCTGCAATGATCAGACCTTGTTGTGGCGGCGCTACGCGACGCAAACGTTTGTATAATTTCGGGATGCACGGGTTAGCACCCGCGCCTACCCTTGCAATGCCACTACGTGGCAATCAACATCACACACATTGGCAAAGAAATACAGTAGCGATGGGACTGAGGGTGTCCGTCATGACTGGGGATGTCCGTCATGACTGGGGGTGCCAGGACACCGGTTTATAGTAGCGGGCACACCGGAGTCTTGCGGAGGTGTGCCCGGTCAAAGAATATACAGATTTATGGTGTCTGTAAGACACCGGTTATCAGCACGATCGGGCAATTGTCGTTATGATAACCGGCGTCCTTCAGGACGCCTCCATCCTTTCCGAATTCACATCCGGGCACACCTCCGCAAAGCTCCGGTGTACCACGGCTACGACATAACCGACGTCCTTCCGGACGTCCATGTACATTACGCGACGCCATGCGTATGTATAGGATATTATCGTTCAGGACAATGGTACAAAAGGCCCTATAACGTGTTCCGCGTTAGCTTAGAGCAATATAACAAATTTGTTATATGATAGACCAAAAGGTCAAAAGGGACAAATTTTTCTTTTTGTTCAGATATAATCAGTCTGATGAATCTGGATCCAAAAAAATTTGTTCCTTTTGACCTTTTGGTCTTCCGTATCCCTTGTCCTGAACGGTAACTTTTGAGCGGTAACTTTTAACCTGACCTGTGTTTACGACAGGGCACAAAAAAAGGGTAAGCTGACTACATCGCACCGCTACAACCCGATACCGTTGCTTCGATCAAGACCTGGCGGAGTTCTCGGGGAGCTGGTCGTGTAGGACTTACCCGGCTGCAAAGGTACTACTTTTTACGAGACTGACAAAATAAAACTCTGAAAATCTCAAAAAAAGTTGTGAACATTGATGTATATTGGTGATAATGATGAAGTTGGTATATGGGGTGCTGTCCGGAGGTGTCTGTGAGACGAGGGTATGACATTTTCTTATCCTATTGTTGCATCTTTCTGTAGGGATGATAAATAGTTGAAAAATAAAGCTTAACTTTGTGGAAACCTCATCATGAAAACAATCACATTTGACCATGAGACAAAATAATCTTCTCAAAATTCTTGCGGCGTTGGCCCTCGGGGCCTGCCCGGCCTCCGTGTTTGCCGAGCTTGTCGACATCAACACTCCCGGAACCTCGCTCATACTTGATGCCAGAGAGGGAGAACCGCTGAAAATACTCTATTACGGCGACAGGCTCTCGGCTCAGGATGCCGCCGCTCTCCAGGATGGCGGCGGTGCCATCAATCTCAATGCTTATCCGGTCTACGGTCTACAGCCGATGGCAGAGGCTGCGCTCAGTGTGACCCATGCCGATGGCAACCGCACGACTGATGTCGCTGTGACCGGAGTGTCGAAGTCAACTGATGCCGATGGCGGAGAGGTGACGACTGTGGCCATGAAGGACAGATATTACCCGCTGGAGGTGAATGTGAACTACCGCACTTATCCCGGCGATGAGGTGATAGAGACCTGGGTGGATGTCAAGAACGGCGAGAAGGGCACCGTGACTCTCAACCGTTTCATGTCGGGCTATCTGCCTGTGAGATATGGCGATGTATGGATGTCGTCGCTCTACGGCACATGGGCTGATGAGACCAATCTGACGGAGGAGCCTCTGACCCACGGGGTGAAGATGATCAAGAACAAGGATGGTCTGCGCAATTCGCACACCTCGCATTCGGAGGTGATGCTCTCGCTCGACGGCAAGCCCCGCGAGAACACGGGCCGTGTGATAGGCGCCGCCCTCTGCTATCCCGGCAACTACAAACTGTTTGTGGATACCGATGACGGCAATTATCATCATCTGTTCGCCGGAATAAATGAGGAAAACTCGGAATACCACCTGAAGAAAGGTGAGAGCTTCACCACGCCCGAGCTCGCGCTCACATACAGCGACGAGGGACTCGGGGGTGTGAGCCGTAACTTCCACCGGTGGGGCCGCGCCCACCGTCTGCACGCAGGCGACAAGGAGCGCAAGATACTGCTCAATTCGTGGGAAGGTGTCTATTTCGACATCAATGAGCCTGTGATGGCCGGAATGATGGAAGATATCGCGTCGATGGGCGGTGAGCTCTTTGTGATGGACGACGGATGGTTTGGCGACAAATATCCGCGCGACGTCGATAACTCCTCGCTCGGCGACTGGGTGGTGGATACCAAAAAGCTTCCCAATGGAATAAACGGTCTGCTTGAAGAGGCCAAAAAGAACGGTATCAAGTTCGGTATATGGATCGAGCCTGAGATGACCAATACTGTGAGCGAGCTGTATGAGAAGCATCCCGAATACATAGTCAAGGCTCCCAACCGTGAGGTGGTGAAGGGACGTGGCGGCACTCAGCTTGTGCTGGATCTTGCGAATCCCAAGGTGCAGGATCTTGTGTTTGAGGTCGTGGACACACTGATGACCAAGTATCCGGCCATCGACTATATCAAGTGGGATGCCAATGCACCGGTCATGGAACACGGGTCGCAGTATCTCACAGCCGACAATCAGAGTCATCTCTACATTGATTATCACAAGGGGCTCGAAAAGACGCTCGACCGTATCCGTGCGGCACATCCCGATGTGACCATCCAGGCCTGTGCGAGTGGCGGCGGCCGTGCCAACTGGGGATTTCTTCCGTGGTTTGACGAGTTCTGGGTGTCAGACAACAATGATGCGCTCCAGCGTGTGTATATGCAGTGGGGCACCAGCTACTTCTATCCTGCCATCGCCATGGCCTCGCATATATCTGCCTCGCCCAACCATCAGACTTTCCGCCGCATACCGGTGAAGTTCCGTGCTGATGTGGCCATGAGCGGACGTCTTGGTCTGGAGATGCAGCCGAGAAATATGAGCGATGAGGACAAGGCCGTGTGCCGTCAGGCGATAGCTGACTACAAGACCATCCGTCCCATAGTGCAGTTCGGCGATCTCTACCGTCTTCAGTCACCTTACGACAAGAAGGGTGTGGCCTCGCTGATGTATGTCACTCCCGCGAAGGATGACGCCGTGTTCTACTGGTGGAAGCTCGACACTTTCATGGGGCAGCAGCTTCCCCGCATCCCGATGGCCGGTCTCGACCCCGACAAGACATATAGGGTGCATGAACTCAACCGTATAGACAATGAGCCTCTTCCCTTCGAGGGGAAGACCTTCACCGGACGCTATCTGATGTCCAACGGTCTGGAGATGCCGCTGACCTATAAGGTGGACTATAACAAGAACACCGATTTCTCGTCGAGAGTGCTCAGGCTCACCGCGCTTTAAAGGAATCAAGTAAGAAGTTACCGATCAGGACAAGGGTACAGAAGAACAAAGGGACAGAAGAAACAGATTTTTTTTAATTTTTATCGGTCTGATGAATCTACAAAAAATTTATGTTTCTTTTGGACTTTTGTCCTTTTGTACCCTTGTCCTGACCGGTAACTCTGAGGCATACATTACAGAAGAGCATTGGAAACGATTGAAATATCAGTTTCCAATGCTCTTCCTCATATCCCGCAGAGGATAAAATGGGGGGACGGGTCAGATTCCTTTGGGTGGATTGACGCGTTTGAACAGACGGCGGAATGTGTCGTCGGAAGCGGACAGCTCGTCGGCTCTGCCGGCATAATCGGCTCCGTAGAGGCTCTCGAGCAGATCGGGGAGATAGCGGCGCTCGCGGTCTTTCTCGATGGCCGAGTCGGCAAGGCGTCTGATCTCGCTATTGTAGCGGACAGGGTCGATGGCGTTAAGATATCTGGCTGCCGAGACGATGAACTGACCGGTGCTGTCGACGAGTATCATGTTGCCGATGAGCTCGTCCATGATTTCGTCGCAAAGCCCCATGTTGTTGGCTATGTATTCGTAGGTCAGGAGTCCGTCGGGGTCCTGTGTAAGTTTTTTCTTGAGTTCTTGATCCATAGATTTGCAATAATGACCAGAGATTTGCGGCGCAAAGTTAATAAAAATTAATAATATGAGCAAATCACTGAAAACAGTGGGCTGTGGGTAGCCCGGGGCAGATCAGTCGAACACGCCTTCCACGGAGGTCTCCTCGGCGTTGTTGTCAACGTCGGGTTCGTCTATGAAGTCGCCGAAATATTCTTTCTCGCACATATTGAAGTCGCCGGGGAAGTCGAAGCGTGTGCTCTGTGAATATTTGAGTGACGGGTCGGAATATACCTTTTTCATGAATCGTCCGTAGATCGGGAGGGCCATCGAGGCACCCTGTCCGTAGGCCATGGTGTTGAAGTGGATGAAGCGTTCGTCGCCGCCCACCCATGTTCCTGCCACGAGTTCGGGGGTGAATCCCATGAACCATCCGTCGGCATTGTAGTTTGTCGTACCGGTCTTGCCACCCATCTCGGCTGTGAGGCCGAAACGTGAGCGTACACGGTGGGCGGTTCCTTCGTTGACCACGTTGAGCAGCATGGAGAGGATGCGCCAGTAGGCCTTTTCGGATATAACCTCGGTGTGACGGGGGGAGAATTCGGAGATGATGTTTCCGTCATTGTCGGCTATGGCGGTCACGAACATGGGGTCGACTCTCATGCCGTTGTTGGCGAAGGCCGAGTAGGCGGTGACCATCTCTTTGACCGATACATCGGCCGGGCCGAGACAGAGCGACATCACCGGCGGGAGCGAGGCTGTGATGCCGAAGTTGTGCATGGTGCGCACGAGCGAGGGGGGTGAGAGCTGGGATATGAGGCGGGCCGAGATCCAGTTGTTGGAGTTGGTGAGCGCCCACCGCAGGTCTACCATCTCTCCTACGCGTGAGCGTCCGGCATTTCGCGGTGCCCACTGCCGTCCGTTCTCGTCGGTTATGACAGGTTGTGTGTTGGAGAATACGTCGCACGGTGTGTAGCCCTCTTCCATTGCATAGGTGTAGAGGAAGGGCTTGACGGTCGATCCTATCTGACGGCGTCCGGTGGACACCATATCGTATTGGAAATATGAGAAGTCTGGGCCTCCGACGTATGCTTTTATGTGGCCGTTAAGCGGGTTCATGGCCATGAATCCTGTACGGAGGAAGTGCTTGTGGTAGAGCACGGAGTCGAGAGGTGTCATGACTGTGTCGACCGACCCTGAATAGGTGAACACCTTCATCTCGCGGGGGGTGTTGAAGGCGCGGTTGATCTCGTCGCGCGAGGCGCCGGCCTTCACCATGTTGCGGTAGCGGTCGGTGTTCTTCATCGCGTTGCGTATGAGGTGGTTGAGCCTGATTTCCGACAGCTCGGCGCGGTCGGTGGTATAGGGGGCGCCTTTGGTGCCGCGCTTCTCGCGGAAGAATGCTTTCTGGAGGTCTTTGCCGAGGTGCTCGGCCACGGCTTCCTCGGCATACTGCTGCATACGGGAGTCGATGGTGGTGTAGATCTTGAGTCCGTCGGTGTATATGTCGTATTTCGATCCGTCGGGCTTGGGATTCTTCTCTATCCATCCGAACAGAGGATTGGTCTCCCAGGCTATCGAGTCGTCGATGAATTTCTGGGTCTCCCATCCGCGGTAGTTGGAGCGTTCGGGGCGCTTGGCGCGGAGCATACGGCGCAGTTCCTCGCGGAAATAGGGGGCGATTCCGTCCTTGGCGTCGACACGGTGGAAGTTGAGGGTGAGAGGGAGAGCCGAGAGAGAGTCGAGCTGCTCATGGGTGATCTTGCCGGCTTTTTCCATCTGTGCGAGCACAGTGTTGCGTCGCTCGCGGGTGCGCTCGTTCTTGCGGACGGGGTTGTAGTAGGAGGGGTTCTTGACCATTCCCACAAGGGTCGCCGCTTCCTCGATGGTGAGATCCTTGGGCTCCTTGCCGAAATAGACATGGGCGGCGCTCTTGATGCCGACGGCGTTGTAGAGGAAGTCAAACTGGTTGAGATACATCTTAATGATCTCTTCCTTGGAATAATATCGCTCGAGTTTCACGGCAATCATCCACTCGATGGGTTTCTGCATCGCGCGCGAGATGAGGTTGGAGCTTTCGGGGGAGTATAGCTGCTTGGCGAGCTGCTGGGTGAGTGTCGATCCGCCGCCGGCGTTCTTGTTGCCCATGAGGATGGTCTTGAAGAATACACGTCCGAGGCCCCTCATGTCAATGCCCGAGTGCTCCTCGAAGCGGACATCCTCGGTGGAGATGAGGGCGTCGATGACGTGAGGCGACACTTCGTCGAAGTCGGCATAGACACGGTTGCCGGTGCCGGAGAAATATCGTCCTATCTCCTTACCATCAGCCGAGTAGAGCACCGATGCAAAGCGGTCGGTGGGGTTCTTGAGCTCCTCGACAGGAGGCATATAACCGATCACCCCGTTGTATATCATCACGAGGAAGACGAACACACCTGCCACAAACAGGATGAATGCAAGCCACATTGTGGCAATGAGTCCGCGATGTGAGCGTGTGGTGGTCTTCTTTTTTTCAGATTTATCTTCCATCAGGTATTCACAGTTTTTTCAAACTGCAAAAATAGCAATAATCACAGATAAGAGGACTATCCGGGCTATCAAGAATTGTTAAAATGTAGTGAAAAGGGAGCGGATGCTCTTATTTGCAATTATAGACGTTATATGTGTTTGGAGGAAGAGTTATGAGGAGCGGGGATAGCCGATTAATCAAATATTGTAAGGAAGATACTCGTAATAAGCACGTCCACCTTTGTCCCAATATACCCGGATATCAATTCGGGTGGCAACCGGTTTTCCTTTGATCATGCCGGGAGAAAAACGAGGGATATGACGGGCATAATCAGCCATCTGAGCTTCAGCAACAGCATAACAGCTTTCAATTACTTCAGAACTGTTGACAAAACCATCTTTGTCAATGATAACTCGGATTAAACAATTTCCGCATGGATTGTCATTCTGTCCTTTGATGTGGTGCCATGCCTTAGCCATGGCTACATACATCATCTTTTGAAATTGTTCGACACTTCCGCCATTAAATGTCGGAGGAGTGAACGAAGCTCTGATTTCGGAGATATCTTTGTAGATTCTTACCGAATCCTGACCATGACTGAGGTTGTAATCATAGTCCATATTCTGAGCGGTTGCCTTGTTGGAAGCACAAAAAGCTATGGTGAGGAGCATGATGGATAAGATGCGTTTCATTTTACAGTGTTATGGATTAGATTTACGTATGTGAAATTCAAGTCAAAATCGTTCGGAGATCAACATTCTAATTCTTATCTTACGGAATGACGATTTTTTGCAAAAATAAAGAATAATTTAAAAGTTGTCAAGTTAAATCAAGTTAAAGATTTATTGACAGATATTGAATGTGCAAGGAGTCAACTCAAGTTTGGGCACAGACGCGCATATAAGCAGGCCAACGCCTGCATCGTGTCTTTTGTGGCGGCGCTACGCGACGCTATGATATGGTTGTGACGGGGGATACCGGGGTTGTCACCCCGGCCTACCATTGCATTGCCCCTGACGGGGCAAATTACCACATCACTATTATTTGCCGTATTCCTCGAGGTAGGCTTCGCAGGCCATGACGAGTTCGTCATACCATTCCTGTCCGAAGTAGTCGGTGAGGGGGCCTTTGAGGAACTGGTAGAGGCGGATGCCGAGTTTCTTGCCGAGTTTTTCGGCAGGGCGGCAGATGTCCCAGCGGTGATAGTTGACGGCTGTGAAGGTTGGGTAGTGAGTGAGGCGGACGGGGTAGAGGGCGCAGGATGCGGGTTTGCGGAAATGGCCGGTCTCACCGGCGGAATGGGCGCACTCGATGGCACACTGGCATAACCCGCCGGGGGCGTAGGAGGTGAAGACACAGTTGCGCCCCTCGACGATCTGAGTGACGAGGTCGCCCTCTTCGTCGACGTAGCCGGTGCCTGCTTCCTCGATGCGGCTGAGGGCGGAGGGGAGGAGGCGGGGGGTGATGACGGGGAGCAGACGGTCTATCTCGGCGTGCTCTTCGGGTGTGATGGGTGCTCCGGCATCGCCTTCGATGCAGCATTCGCCGAGACAGGCGTCGATGTCGCAGCAGAAAAACCGCTCGGCCAGGTCGAGCGATACGAGTGTGTCCTGAATCTGTAGCATGATCTGTTCTTCGTCCTTTTCCTCCATCAGAACAAGGGGTAGGTTGAGGTTGAGTATGTGTATTTGGTGTCGAACTGTTCGGGGGTGAGTGTGAGCATATATATCCCCTGGACAAACATCACGAGTGACCATAGTCCGCATGAGACGAGGGAGAGGATAAGGGTGATGATGAAGGCACCGATTTTGCCAAGGTATATGTATTGCGCTCCGATGCCCCCGATGAGGATTGCGAGGACTCCGGCGACGATGCGGTCTTTACCGGCGTTGTAGGCGTCGGCCCTGCCGGCGGCGTCGCGGGCGTTGATGAGCTCCATCAGTTCGGGGAAGTTGTAGAGGGGTTTCCAGGTGTAGTCGTCGACAGTGCAGACCTGTGTGTTTCTGTTGACGGGATATGCCATGACCTGATCGGCTGACATCGGGCCTATGGTGTCGCGGTTGAAGCTAATGAAGTATTGCATGATGAGTGATGGTGGTGGTTACTGGTTTTCGTCGTCGTCACTGTTGTCCATCGACGCGGCGAGCTGTTTCTGTGCCTTTATGCCGAGGGCGTGGAGGTCGCGCGCGCGTTTCACGAGGTTGCCTGTGCCGGATGACAGTTTCCTGACGGCGTCGGCATGGGCCTTGCCCGCGGCGGCGAGGGCTTTGTCTATGCGCTCCATGTCGTTGGTGAAGTCGGCGAATTTGTCGTACATCTTTCCGGCCTCCTCGGCTATCTTGATGGCGTTGCGGGTCACTTTGTCGCGGCTCCACAGCTGGGCTATGAGGCGCAGGCCCGATACGAGATGGGTGGGAGATACGATGAGCACTTTCCTGTCGTAGGCATCCTGCCACAGCGAGGGGTCGATGCGCATGGCGGCGATGTAGGCCGGTTCGTTGGGGATGAACATCATCACGAAGTCGAGTTTGCCGTCGCCACTTCCCACATGGGTGTGATAGCTCTTGCGGGCCAGTTTCTCCACATGGCTCTTGACGGAGCGTATATGGCGGGTGGCTGCATCCTTGCGCGATGGCTCGTCATCGGCGTTTACGTAGTCGATGAACGCCGTGAGTGATACTTTCGAGTCGATGACCACATAGCGTCCGTCGGGGTATTTGACCACTATGTCGGGGCGGATCTTTCCGCCGTCGTTGCCCTGGAGCGGGTTTCCGTCGTCGTCGGTGGTGGCCTGCACGAAATATTCCTCGTCTCTCACCAGTCCGCTCTTCTCGAGGATCGACTCGAGCACCATCTCGCCCCAGTCGCCCTGCACCTTGGTGTTGCCCTTGAGAGCCGATGATAGTTCGCGGGCCTCGCGTGAGATGGTGTTGTTGAGCTCGACAAGCTCGCGGATCTTCTCGGTGAGTGAGAACCGCTCGCGGGCTTCGGTGGAGTAGGTGTCTGTGATGGTCTTGCGGAATTCGTCGAGGTTGGTCTTGAGTGGATCGAGAATCTCGGCGAGCCTCTGCTCGTTCTGTGATTTGAAGTCAGCGGAATTCTGACGTAGTATGTCGTTGGCGAGGTTTCTGAACCGTGTCTCGAGCATTTTCTCCCTCTCTTCCCTCTCTTCCTCGATGCGGGCCAGAGAGGCGGACAGTCTGGCGGCTTCCTCGCGGGCGCACGAGAGGAGCTCGCGGGTGTCGGCAAGCTCGGTCTCGGATTTTTCCAGCAGTGAGGCGGAGTCGGCGAGACGCGCGTGGAGGCTGTCAAGTTCGCGTGAGTGGAGCGCCAGATCAATGTCGCAGCGGTGACGCATGGCGTCGCGTTCGGCTATGGCGGTGTCGCGGGCTGTCATGGCCGCCGAGCATTTTCCGCGCTCGGCGGTGAGTTCGGCCCTCAATGCCCGTGCCCGCCACCATGACGCTAATGCGGCCACTGCCGACAGAGTGGTCAGTGTGATGAGAAATGTATCCATTCCGGTGGATTGAGGATCAGTTCAGGACGATTCCACCGATCGTGCCCACGGCCGGCACGTAGGAATATGCGCGGGCAAACTGGCGCAGGCGGTCGATTGTGGCCTGGCGCGGACGGGCCACTGCAGCGGCCACCGCCGAAGTTCTGACAATATTGGAAGGGGTGTCGGGAGTAGAGTTTTTATTCATAGGCAGACGTGATGAAAAATGTCATGTCTATATAACGCTCCGACGGGCCTCTTTATTGTTTGCGCCCACGTTTTTCAAAGTGTCCGGCCGGGTGGCGGGAATCAGAGATCTTTCAGCCAGCGGGCGAGCTCGGCTGTCATCAGTCCGTGGTATTTGAACGCGGGTCTTGATCCGAAGCCGTGACGTCCGGTCGGGTATATGATCATGGTGGCAGGGACTCCGGCATCGGTCAGAGCCTTGTAGTAACGCAGGCTGTTGTCGGGCACCACCACTTTGTCGTCGCTGCAGAGTGTGATGAAAGCGGGCGGAGTCTGTGGTGTCACGGCGCGGTCGGATGACCATTCCTCAACAAGTGCTTCCGATGGATCCGGACCGATGAATCCCTCGCGGCTCCCTTTGTGAGTGATGGCCGCATCGAATGAGATGACCGGATAGAAGAGTATCTGGAATGCAGGACGGCAGTTGGCGGTGGGATGGGTCGACATGGCTGATGCGAGATGTCCGCCCGCCGATGAACCCATTATTCCGATGGAGTCAGGACGGATTTTCCACACAGAGGCGCTGTCGGCGATAATCTTGAAGCATTTGTCGAGATCGTTGCGCGGTATTGAAGGGTCGCCTTTCGGCATGGTGTAGGCCACGACGGCGTATGCGAATCCGAGGTCGTTGAAGAACGGAGCCCACTGATAGCCCTCGTGATCCATCGCGAGATGGGAATATCCTCCGCCCGGACAGGCCACGACAGCCTTTCCGTTCTCCATCCCTTTTGGCGGGAGAAAGACCTTCATACGGGGATTGTCAAACTCCACAACCCTGCTCTGGGCCACACTCCTTACTCCTGTCATGGCCATCACCACAACAGACAGCAATATGAAAAACTTCTTCATGATAAAAGATTCTATTTACGTATACTTTGGCAAAGGTACTTAAATTAATTCAAGTAAGTGTTGAAATTGAGATTATATTAAATATTTCGCGTAACGTGTAAACTCATATCATTTGCCTCCACCATCTGTAATTGTCACGTAGTCAGACAGTCTGGACGAGGTATGCCACGTAGTGGCATTGCAATGGTAGGCGCGGGTGATAACCCGCGCATCAAAAAAGATCCATGACAAATAGCGTCGCGTAGCGCCGCGACAAACAGTTCGAATCCATGTAGCGGCGCTACGCGACGCAATACGTTCATAATGTTTTTGATACCCGGGTTCCACCCGGGCCTACCATTGCATTGCCACTACGTGGCATATTGCCATAATATAAGTTCAAATTTACTCCAATCAATGATTGTATTCAGTCAAATACTAATGAACCAGAAGTTTTTTTGTTAATGATAACCTGTCGTTGTAGCATTTTACGATGATTACAGATGCTTTTATGTTATTTAGAGAAAATGAATCCGTATAATCATTCCGACCGGTGAAAATACATTTTCCGGAGATGTCAAAAATGGAGACTGTGAGCACTTCGGAAGATTCAATGCGAAGACTACCGTTCTCGATTACAATATGGATGGGATCATTTTCAATGTGCCCTAATGAGGATTGTTGTTCAAGTAACTGGAGATCATTGTGTTCGATGTAATTGTTTGTAAAAAGAATCGGAGAATAGACTCTGGATTCATCAGTCAAAATAATACAGATCCTGAAATATGTACCCCAATAGATATTGGGGACTGATATGTCTGTAATATCATCTTGTAGTGGATACTCGGTCTTAATCAGAAATCTGATATCATTATCATCGGATTTATGTGGAAGGGTTCGCTCTAATAAGATTGTTCTGGCCATTGGTGGTATAGTGAGTGATAGATTCAATGTCCCAAAACAATCAAAGATATCTTCGTCATTCTGGACGATCTGATACTGATAATCAATATTCTTAATTATATCATGATTTGAGAGATCAGATGTCGAGATATGCATGGCATTGGTATCTGGTAAAAATACAATAGCCAATATCAATGTAGAAAATATAGATTTAATTAACTCGGACTTTAGAAATCTGATATGTGCCATTTTAAATAAATTCTTAAACGGATGTATATTATTGGTTTAAATTTCCACAAGAGTTTATGTGATTTATTATTTATGGGGTAAATTTATCAAAAGTATTTTGGATTTGCAAGAAACAATTATAAAATAATAAGTATAATGTCGATTTTGTGAAAAGATTATTAATCATTAAAAATGACAGACCACAATGCGTGAATCAGGCATCTCATGATTTTTAGGTAGTGAGGGGGTGGATTTTTACATAAATTTACCAAATTTTGGTGATTGCGGGGGTGGGGGAGAGGTGGTAATTTTGCATCTGAAAATCATCAGAAAACTCAGTGCGAATGAAACATCTTTTTATCGGTGCCACTCTTGTGGCGGCAGCCATGACCATGCCTGTGGATGTGCAGGCCCATCAGGAGGCAGACTCCACCACAACCATAGGACGCTCTTCCCGTCTGAGTGTGGGTGGATATGGAGAGGCAGTCATGACCCGGAATTTCTATAGTGACAAGCCTCACCGTTACAGCGCCCCGGACCAGTACAAAAATGAGAGCCACGGCCGGTTTGACCTGCCTCATGTGGTGCTTTTTCTCGGCTATGACTTCGGCAAGGGCTGGAGCATGGGCTCGGAGATCGAGTTTGAGCACGGTGGCACGGAGAGTGCCGTCGAGATAGAGAACGAGGAGGGAGGAGAATATGAGAAAGAGATAGAACGCGGCGGCGAGGTGTTTCTCGAGCAGTTCTGGATCCAGAAGTCATTCATGCCTCAGGTCAATGTCAGGGCGGGTATGATTGTGGTACCCGTCGGCGGCACCAACGCCCATCACCTGCCGAATGAATTTTTCGGAGTCTACCGCCCGGAGGGTGAGAACACCATCATGCCATGCACCTGGCATGAGGTGGGTGTGAGTTTGTGGGGCCGGGCCGGAGCCTGGCGCTACGAGGCAATGTTCCTCCCGGGTCTTGACAGCGAGAGGTTCGGGAGCCAGGGATGGATCCACGACGGTTCGGCATCGCCGTTTGAATTCAAGATAGCCAACAGTTATGCCGGAGCCTTCCGGGTGGACAATTTCTCGGTGGCAGGGCTGCGGCTGTCGCTTTCGGGATATGTGGGCAATTCGTTCCGCAACACGCTATATCCCACCGAGGGGAAAAAGAACGACGGTGTGCGCGGCACGGTGACGATAGGATCGTTTGACTTCTGCTATGACAATCATAACTTCATAGCCCGCGGACATTTCGACTACGGACACCTCTCGGATTCGAAACGTATCTCTGATTTCAACATATCCATGCCCAAGAGCTCCACCTCAAAGCGCCAGAAGGTGGCCAAGGCTGCCATTGCCACCGGCATCGAGGCCGGATATGACCTTTTCAGTTTCTCCCGCGCTCTCCACTCGGCAGGAAAGAAACTGTATCTTTTCGGACGCTACGACTACTATGATTCGATGTATGAGATGGAAAAGGATATGGATGAGAAATGGTGCGGCCGGCAACGCGTGGCCGTCGGTCTCAACTATTATCCTATCCGTGACATCGTGGTGAAGGGGGAATATGCGGTCGGCATCCTCGACAAAAGATACAACAACGAGCCATCGCTCTCGATAGGTGTGGCCTATTCGGGATGGTTTCTTTAGAAAACAGTCTGAAACAGAAAAACAATCAAAAAATATCATAAGCAATGAAAAAATTCACCTGCATGGCCCTCTCGGGGCTGCTGGCACTCGGCGCGCTCACCGGGTGTTCTGACAACGACTCGACCGAAGATGACGTGATGAGCTCAAAGGAAACAGCTTTGGCCAAGGCTGCCACCGCCTATGTGGACCACACTGTGCTCCCTACCTATAAAGGTATGGCCGACGCTGCCATCAAACTACACGAAAACTGCCTGACAATCCAGAGCCACCACGCGGCCGGAACTCTCACCCGGGATGATGTGAAAGCCGCGGCCGATGCCTGGAAGGATTCGCGCCGTTACTGGGAGCTTTCCGAGGCATTCCTGTTCGGACCCGCCGCCGACTACAACATTGACCCGCACATCGACTCATGGCCTCTCGACAAGGACGCAATGGACCGTCTGCTCGACGCTATCCGCAAAGGTGCGGACTACTCGCTCGACAATAACTTCGGCTACGGACTTCTCGGTTTCCATTCCATAGAATATATGTTGTTCCAGCTCAGTGCCGACGGCACCGCCTCTCAGCTCCATTCGCTCGACTATGCTCCTGAGGAGCTCAAATATCTGGTGATGGTGACCGAGGATCTGCGAAACCAGTGCGTGTGTCTCGAGGCCTGCTGGGCCGGCACCGCGAATGTATCGGCGGAAAAACAGGAGATACTGGCCGATGCCGATCTTGACAAGGACAAGAATCATGGCGACATGATGAAGAACGCCGGGAAATCGGGGTCGATCTACAAGACATATCAGGAAGTGGCCGAGGAGATACTGCAGGGATGCATCGACATAGCCGATGAGGTGGGCAACACCAAGATAGGACGCCCTAACGGGGCCACAAGCGTGGACGACCGCAACTATATCGAATCGCCTTACAGCCTCAACTCCATCGAGGACTTCGCCGACAATATCCGCTCGATCGAGAATTCATATTTCGGATCAGTGAACGGTGATCCTTCGATCTCCGACTACGTGAAGAGTGTCAATCCCGCGCTTGACAACAAACTGCGCGAGGCCATCGACGCCTCCATCGCGGCCATCAGTGCCATTCCCGAACCTTTCGCGCTCCATGCCACCGAACCTGCGGCCGACAATGCCGTGAAAGTGGTGGGCTCAGACCTCGTGGATGTGCTCGAGGAAGTCTATAACCAGTTGAGCAAATGACGGAGAATATGAAAGCCAACTATCTGCAACTGCTCGGAATGTGGTTCGTGATACCCGCACTGGTGTCATGTTCCGACGATGAGATCAAGGATGAGGCCGGCAATGACCCCGGCGACGATATGCCGGAATGGTATTATGCCGGTGGAGAGCTGGGCACATCTTTCCTGACAACAGCCAACGCGCTCGAGCAGCCGTCGCCCGCCGTGGAAAATGCCGGGATGTACAGGCAGTTCAAGAACGGAGAGGCTCTTTTCGAGAAGCCGTTCATGACCAATGCCACAGGTGTCCGTTCGGGACTCGGGCCGGCTTATATCCGCTCGTCATGTATGCATTGCCATCCCAACTATAGTCACGGACAGAGGGTTCCGGAAGGCCGTTTCTCGACTGACGAGATAGGCAACGGATGCCTGCTTGTGGTCTACAACCCTGAAACCGATGCCTACGTGAGCTGGCTGGCGGGAATGCCCCAGAGCCACGCCGTGGCGCCGTTCAAGGCCCCGGTGGACGAGAGCCGGATCACCGTGAAGTGGCTCAACGCCACCGATGAGTGGGGAAATAAGTTTCCTGACGGGGAAACATACGATCTTATCTATCCCGAGGTGACAATGCCCAAGGATGCTGTCTATGCCTACCGGCAGGGATTCGAGATCAATGAGCCATACGAGGTGAAACTCGAGAGCACGATAGGTATATACGGGTCCGGACTGCTCGATGCCATTGACGATGCCGACCTCTTGGCGCAATATCGCAAGGAGGAGGCTGACGGACTGTTGCCCAACGGTCTGAATCCGGCATTCTTTGCCAATGGCGATTGGGTGAGCCAGTACAGCAACTCTCTCCAGGGTGACGGCACGAAATATCCCCGCCGCTTCACCTACGCCCTCTCACGCGGCCCGCTGCAGGATGCCGCCGGAGCCAACGCTATCTGGAACATCACCAATGTGACCCGCTCTGACCGCCGCTATCATTACATGGATGCCGCCGGAAGCTGGGCACGCTATTCGGCAAAGGATCCCGAGATTCAGGCCGGATTTGACGGCTACCTGTCGAAGATCGACCCTGAGAAGAAGCATCCGGAATGGTGGGAGGGTGATATGGAGACCCGTATCCTCGCGTATCTGAACGCAAAGGATCTTCCTGCCGAGATGACCGATGATGAGTATACCGATCTCATGGTGTGGCACCGCGGCCTTGCCATTCCGGCGGTGAGAGACATCGACGATCCTGACGTGAGGAAGGGTAAGGAGAAGTTTGAGGAGATCGGATGCGCCTACTGCCACCGTCCGTCGTGGACCACCGGTGATGATGAGCTTCGCGATCCTGCCAACTTCTTCAAAGGGAGCGAGCTGCCCCGTTATCCCCATCAGAAGATATGGCCTTACACCGATATGGTGCAGCACAAGCTCCACATGGCCAATGATATCCGCACCGGCTGGTGCCGCACGGCTCCTCTCTGGGCCCGCGGACTCCATCAGCGTGTCACCGGTTCGCCGGGAGCTGACCGTCTGCATGACTGCCGCGCCCGTAATGCCATGGAAGCCATCATGTGGCACGGTTATTCGCCGGAGAGCGACGCCCGTTACAGCGTGGAGAAATTCCGTGCGCTGCCGAAGGCCGACCGTGATGCCATCGTGAAATTTGTCGACGCCATCTGATTTTTCCAATTAGGTATTTTATATATTGTTCTCATGTTACGCCGTCTACCGTTCCTCCTCCTCGGTCTTACCGCCATCTGTCTGGTGGTGGCCACCATTGTCGAGAAGATCAGTGGCAGTGATGCCGCTCTCAGCTTTGTCTACCGTTCTCCGTGGATGATATCGCTCTGGACTGTGACGGCTATCGCATCAGCAGCCGAACTCATTGCCCGCCGCCGGGCAATGGGTTCCGGCTCTTTCATGCTTCATCTGGCGCTCCTGCTCATACTCGCCGGAGCGGCCATAACACATTTCCTTGGCGAGCATGGTTATATTACACTTGAGGCGGGAGGGCCGGAGGTGACGGAGTGGACACTCAGCTCCGGAGAGACCAAGAAACTCCCTTTCGCCATATCTCTTGCCGACTGCGGGGTGGAGTATCATCCGTCAGCGATAGCCGTGCGTGACTATTTCAGTGTCGTCAGGGCCGGAGACATGGAGGCGCGCATCTCCATGAACCATATCCTCGACTACCAAGGCTACCGTTTCACACAGGCATCGCTCGGCGATGGGCGTTCCACTCTCTCGGTGTCCCACGATCCAGTCGGACGCGGAGTCACGTTTGCCGCCTACGCTCTTCTCTTCCTCTCGATGGTGATGGTGCTCCTGCGTGGAAAGCGATTCAGATCGCTGATACGCAAAGTGGCTGCTCCGCTTCTCATTCTCCTCCCCTCCATAGCCATCGCGCAACCTAAAACTCTCCAGAAACCCCTCGCCCGCACTTTTGGAGAGTTGTATGTCGAATCGGGCGGACGGATATGCCCGGCACAGACAGTGGCCAGGGAATTCTGTGTCAAGATCCATGGCAGGGACTCTTACCGCGGCCTCACGGCCGAGCAGGTTCTCACGGGATGGATCTATTATTACGATGAGTGGAAACATGAGCCGTTCATCAGACTCACGAGCCGGGAGGCGCGCGGGCTCGTCGGCAAGGACCGCGTGGCCCTTACCGAGCTTTTCACCCGTGAGGGGTATATTCTCGAACCGCTGCTCAGAGGACCGGCTGTGAGCCGCGATCTGCTTGCCGATGACGAGAAAGTCACTTTCATCTCGGCAGTTGTGGCCGGCAGGTTGCCGAGACTTGCAGGCGATGGTGATTTCAGTCTGGTCCGTCTGCGTGAGGATGTCTCCGCCGACATAGCTGCCGGACGGTTCAACAGTGCCAACAGCCGCCTGAAGGAACTCAGGTCACTGCAGGCGTCGGTCTCCTCCGGCAGTCTGCCGTCAGAGACCGTCATGCGCGCCGAGCATATCTACAACGGTTCATGCTATCCTCTCGTTGCAGCCATAGTGGCTTTCGCCGGCGGATTTGCCGGAGCTCTCGGATTCAGGCGCACAGCTGTGGCCGCGGGAACGGTCACAGGAATCTATATCACTTACATTCTTATTCTCAGATGGATCATCGGGGGGCATATCCCGCTCGCCACCGGCTATGAGACCATGCTGTCTATGGCTTGGTTTGCCACAGTGGTCGGACTTGCTGTCGCCGGACGTATGCCGGTGGTGCTTCCGATGGGCCTTCTTGTGAGCGGGGCCTCGATGATGGTGGCCATGATGAGTTCGCGCAATCCGGCCGTCAGCCCGCTTGTGCCGGTGCTTGCATCGCGGCTCCTTTCGCTCCATGTCATGCTCGTGATGTGTTCCTATGCGCTTTTCGCCATCATCGCCCTCAACTCCGCGGCCGGACTGGCAGGCCGGGGACGCACCGACATATCACGTCTGATGCTCTATCCGGCTTTGTTTCTGCTCGGAGCCGGAATATTTGTCGGGGCCATCTGGGCCGACCGTTCGTGGGGACGCTACTGGGGGTGGGATCCCAAGGAGACCTGGGCGCTGGTCACGTTCATAGTCTATGCTTTCCCGCTTCACGACACGACTTTCAAGGTGTTCCGCTCCGACCGTTTTCTCAACATATATCTGATATTGTCGTTTCTGTCGGTGCTGATGACATATTTCGGTGTCAATTACCTGCTCGGAGGGCTCCACAGCTACGGAGCGTCATGATCCGCCCGGCTTTTTTTGATGATTGAATTGCATGGGAATTTTTGATTTAATATATTTGCAGAATGAAATCATCAAAAGATAAGATAGACAAGACAAATGCCGCGCGTCTGCTCGACAAGGCCGGGGTGGAGCATGAACTGATCCCCTATACGGTCGATCCGGATAATCTTGCGGCCGAACACGTGGCCGAGGAGCTTGGCGAGGATATAGAGCGTGTGTTCAAGACGCTCGTGCTGCATGGCGACAAGTCGGGCTATTTCGTCTGTGTCATACCGGGCAATATGGAGGTCGATCTCAAGAAGGCAGCCAAGGTGGCCGGGGCCAAGAAGGCCGATCTTATCCCGATGAAGGAGCTCCTGCCGCTCACAGGTTATATCAGGGGTGGCTGCTCGCCGATCGGGATGAAGAAACCGTTTCCCACATTTTTTCATACCACCGCCACAGACGGAGACGTGATCTATGTCTCCGCCGGAGTGCGCGGACTTCAGCTGAAGCTGAGACCGCAGGATCTGATTGATTTCTGTCATGCCGGCATAGCTGATATCGCGGTGGATAAAACAGACATCCGAGAATGAATACATTTGGACATATATTCCGTTTCACAGGATTCGGCGAGTCACACGGAGCCGCGATAGGCGGTTTGATAGACGGTATGCCGGCCGGAGTGAGAATAGACCTTGACCGTGTGCAGGCTGAGCTTGACCGCCGCCGTCCCGGACAGAGTGCCATCACTACCCAGCGCCGTGAAAGTGACACGGTCGAGATTCTGTCCGGACTCTTCGAGGGTGTCACCACTGGTTGTCCGGTGGGGTTCGTGATACGCAATGAGAATCAGCATAGCGCTGACTACGAGCATATCCGTCATGCTTTCCGTCCGTCGCACGCCGACTATACCTATACTGCCAAATACGGTCTGCGCGACCATCGCGGAGGTGGACGTTCGAGTGCCCGTGAGACGGCTACCCGTGTGGTGGCCGGAGCGTTCGCCCGTCAGGCTCTCGAACAGTCCGGCATTACCGTGACGGCCTATACGTCGCAGATCGGACCCATTGTTCTTGACGGGGACTACCGGTCGCTCGACCTCAGTCTCACCGAGGCCAATCCCACCCGCTGCCCTGATCCGGTCAAGGCTGAGGAAATGGAGCGGCTGGTGCTTGACGTGAAGAAGGCCGGTGACACGATAGGCGGTGTCGTGACCTGTGTTGTGAAAGGGTGTCCTCCCGGTCTTGGCGATCCTGTGGCCGGGCGTCTCGGCGCCACGCTGGCAGGAGCGATGATGTCAATCAACGCGGCCAAAGGGTTTGACTACGGTATGGGATTTGCCGGAGTGGCATCACGTGGCAGCGAGGTCATTGACCGCTTCCTGCCGGGGAGTGTCTCGCCCGCCCGTACCGCCACCAACAATTCCGGCGGCATACAGGGTGGCATATCGAACGGCGAGGATATATATTTCCGCGTCGCGTTCAAGCCTGTCGCCACTCTGATGCAGGATGTGGAGACCATCGACGATTGCGGACGCGCCATCGTGCTGAAGGGGAAGGGGAGGCATGACCCGTGTGTCGTGCCCCGCGCGGTGCCGGTGGTTGAGGCCATGGCTTCAATGGTGATCCTCGATGCCTTATTGCTCAACCGGGCTGCGAGACTATGAAGATCCACCGTGATTTTTCAGATTTTCTTGCAGGACATTTCACAGGAAAGATGCAGAAACTCGGCGTGGATGCCGGTTTCTCCTGCCCGAACCGCGACGGCTCCAAAGGCCGTGGCGGTTGCACCTATTGTAACAACCGCTCCTTCTCGCCCGATTATTGCCGCGAGACACCGGGGGTGACCGCACAGCTTGAGCGCGGCAAGGCGTTTTTCGGCCGCAAATATCCGGAGATGAATTATCTGGCATATTTCCAGGCCTACACCAACACCCATTCCGATGACATAAACCGCCTGATGGCCCTCTATGAGGAGGCCTGCCGGGTGGATGGTGTGAGAGGGGTGATAATAGGCACGAGGCCCGACTGTGTGTCGCCCGCTCTGCTCGACCGTCTCGGCGAGCTTCCCTGGGTGATGATCGAGTATGGAGCGGAGAGTTCACACGACCGTACACTCGGACTTGTGAACCGCTGCCATACATGGGCGGATACGGTGGAGGCTGTGAAGGCCACCGCCAAGGCCGGATATCCGGTGGGGCTCCACCTCATAATGGGACTTCCGGGAGAGACGCGCACGGATATGCTCGAGACTATCAGACGGGTCAACGATCTGCCCGTCGATACGGTAAAGATACATCAGCTTCAGCTGCTGAAAGGAACGCGTATGGCTGCCGATGTGGAGGCTGGTCTCTACGATGTCCCGCGATTCACTCCCGGGGAATATGCCGGGCTGTGTGCCGAGATAGCATCCTTGCTGCGCCGGGATATAGCCATCGAACGTTTTGTCTCACAGTCTCCGGCCGATTTGCTCATCTACCCGCGCTGGGGGCTGAAAAACTATCAGTTCATATATTTAATAGAGAAACATATCAGAGAACATGGAAATCTTTAATTTTGCCGAGACTCCCTCATTGGTGAGCCAGTATCTCAGTGAGTTGCGCAACGTGAACATTCAGAACGATATGCTGCGTTTCCGCCGCAATCTCGAACGCATAGGCCAGGTGATGGCTTATGAGATCTCACGCCATCTGAAATACCGCAAGGAGGATGTGACCACACCGCTGGGCACATCGAAGGATGACCTGATAGACGAGCAGGTGGTGCTCGCCACGATATTCCGCGCCGGCATACCCTTCCATCAGGGTTTCCTGTCCTACTTTGACTCCGCGCAGAATGCTTTCGTGTCCGCCTACCGCAAGTATCGCGAGAAAGACAATTTTGATGTCTTCATCGAATATATCGCCTCTCCGCGACTCGATGGCAAGACTCTAATTCTTGTCGATCCCATGCTTGCCACGGGTGCGTCGATGGATCTTGCCTATCGTGCGCTCCTCACCAAGGGTGAGCCGCGCCACGTACATATTTGTTCCGTGATCTCCTCCCAGGCAGCGGTTGACTATATCAAGTCAAAATTCCCGGCGGACAAGACCACACTCTGGCTCGGTGCGATCGACCCTGAGATCAATGCCCATTCCTACATAGTGCCCGGCCTCGGCGATGCCGGTGACCTCGCATACGGAGTGAAAGAGTGAAATAATGTTAATTATATAGCTAAGTCTGTCACTTTTCAAGCGTTTTTACGTCTTATTGTTAAAACTGTTAAGATATGAAACGTCTCCTTTTTTCTTTAGCCATAGTTATGATGACCCTCGGGGCGGCAGCCTCGACTGTGAGCAAGGCATTCACCATCAAGGGCAAGATCAACGCCATCAAGACATACGGTGGTGTCGAGGTGAACTATACCCCTTCATCGGCAGTGTCTGTCAAGGCGTTTGCCGACAGCAAATACATGAACCGGGTCTCGGTGAAGTTGAAAGGAGGAGTGCTTGAGGTCGGTTTCGACAGCAGTAACCTTGTGGGTTCCACCCCTAAGGTGAAGGTTGAGCTCTCCTGTCCGGCTTTCGGCGAATATGTCATGTCCGGTGGATCGGATATTGATGTCAAGGGCGGCCTTTCGGTCAATACTCTCAAGATCACAACATCCGGTGGTGCCGATCTGACGTTTGAGAAGCCTGTGACCGCAAAGACGGTCAATGTCAACTCCTCGGGCGGTTCGGATGTTGAGTTTGACAGTACTCTCAAGTGTACCACACTCAATGTGAAGTCTTCCGGAGGCGCGGATTTTGAGGCGGAGGTGTCAGCGGCAGTCGTCAATGTCATAGCTTCAGGCGGCTCTGATGTTACACTTTCCGGCAAGTCCGACAGGGTGAACTTCATAGCATCCGGCGCCGGAAGCATCAAGGCTTCAAGACTTATTGCCACACAAGGCTCGGCCAAGGCGAGCGGTGCCGGTGACATCAGATGCAATGTCAAGTCGCTCGACTCCAATTCGTCCGGCGCAGGTGAGATTAAGAACAGGAAATAGCTTTTAATATTGGAAAAATTGCCGTGAGGCAAAGACTAAACCGGAAAATGCAGTCTGTAATGACACAGGCTGCATTTTTTTTGCTTCATAGATGCAGAATATCCTTTTAAATCAGATCTGTTAGTTAAACAAAGTTAAAATTAGGCTTTTGTTTCAGAAATATTTGGTGAAAATAAAATAAATGCCTACCTTTGTGACAAGTTTTTCATGGTATTAGATTTAAGGTAAGAAAGTTATTCGTCGTGACGACGGGTAATTTTTTTTTGCCCCGTTTCCAAATATCTGACCGTATTGATGAGCTTTCGGTCAACCGATAGTAACGGTAAAGTAAGCATTATAACTTCCTGTTAATCCATAAAGTCCCAAAGATATACGATAAGTTAGTCAGGTGTCCCACCCCTACGGACACCTGACTATGTTGATTAAAACTGCCACGTAGTGGCAATACAATGGTAGGCCCGGGTGGAACCCGGATATCCCGATATCATACATACGTATTGCGTCGCGTAGCGCCGCCACAATAGGGTCGAACCTATGTAGCGGCGCTACGCGACGCAATTTATCCGTGGGCTTTTTTGATACACGGTTTATCACCCGTGCCTGCCATTGCAATGCCTCTACGTGGCATATCGGCGTCGCGATTACATGATAAAGTGATAATTAGACAGAAAGAAACGGATTATCAATGACCCGCGGTGTTTGCGGGAATGATAATCCGTTTCTTTTATCTTTTGCTCTACCGATCCGTTTTATGCAAACAGGATCGGTAGAGGAGGGATCTGGTGGAGTAGTTACTTCACAGCGATCTTGATTGACGATTTCTTGCCGTCGGCATCGGTGGCGGTGGCCACGTAGATGCCCTGGACGAGAGAAGTCACTGAAACAGCCTCATAACCCTCGGCAACCTTCGAGCCGGCCACGTTGTAGATGGCGATGGCGCAACCGTTGGCGCTGACGGTGTATCCGTCATAGCTGATAGCTGACGCGTTGTCGGAGGTGATGCCGTCAATGCCGCTCATGCCGGTGATGGCGAGGGTTGCACTGATGGTGTTGAAGCGGGCGGTGAGGGTGAAGGCTCCTTCCTCGAACATCTCGATCTCGATGGTGACATTGCCATTCTCGTCGATGTCGGTGGGATTGAATGAGAATCCTGTATCCGACGACTGGTCGAATGTGATATCCTCGAAGCTTGCCTTTTCGAGCGAGAGGACCACGGTTGCCTTGTCACCCTTGCGGATGGAGATGGCTGCCGGGTTGAACACGAGCGATGCTCCGGCGGTCTGCTCGAAGTAAAGCTCGGGGAGCATGGTGTAGCCGTAGTGCCAGGGCTCCTCGGTGGAATAGCCCTCGAACTTGTAGCCGAGACCTTCGAAGAATTCGCGCTCGAGCTTATCGGAAGAAAGGCTGGCGCCTTCAGTGAGGTTCTGGCCTTCACCTACGGTGGCATCGACCACAGCGAGATCATCAAGCGCATAGTTGTTGGTCAGACAAGCCTCCGCGGGAGCGGGGTTGCCCCATGTGATGATCCATTCCTCGCTTTCGGGATCGTTGGGATCGTAGTTGGGGTTCTCCTCCTCACCTACGTATTCGGGGCTCTCATTGATGCGTGAGCGGCCTACGATGCGGTGGGTTGTGGAGGTGAGGGTCTCCTTGCCTTCAGGGATAGTGATGGATGAGAGAGCCACGACGTTGCCTGTGACGATAGGATCGGTGACTTCGGGGAGCAGGTTGCCGTTGGAGTCATAGTTGGCGGCGGAGCTCTTGAGGATACCGAGGACACCACCCACGTTCATGGTCTCCACACGCTTGTTCTTGTAGAATGCGAAACCGGGGGTGTTGGCCTTGATCGAGCCTTCGATGATGTTGCGCTTCACGGTGCCGCGCTCGGCATCGGCCACGATGCCGCCGATGGTGTTGTCACCCTCGATGTCGAGGTTGACGTGGCAGTCGGTGATTTCAGTGTCGGCGTTGTTGGTCGAGTAGGCGATGCCACCGATGTTGGCGCCGGCCTTGACAGTACCGGTCACGCTGCAGGCAATGATGGAGCCGCCGCGGCCCATGTCGCCTACGAGACCGCCGAAGTATTCAGCGGAGGGACGGTTGAAGTCCACATCAAACGAGCAGCCGGTGATCTCGGTGTTGACACCAGTGCGGTTGATGAGTGCGGAGAATGCCGCGTCGGAACCGTCATCCACCTTTGCCTTGAAGATATGGACGTTCGAGATCTTCACGTTGCCGGATGTGCCACCTTCCGAGAGGATGGCGGATGCACCGTCGACAGTCACGTGGGAGAGTGTGAGATCCTTGACCACACAGGGGTTGGCCACGTTGGATGAATAGAGGCTCTTGAAGATGGGTTTGTCCTTGATGACGAGATTGCGGAGAGTGTGGCCTGCGCCGTCGAGAGAACCGGTGAACACGGCATCGGTGCTTGTGATGGCTCCGTTCTCGAAGTCGATGTCATTGGCCACACGGTAGTTGGCGGCAAGATTGTTCTTGATGAGAGAGAAGTCGCCGGCCGATGTGAGCAGATAGGGATCCTCTACAGTGCCCGAACCCTGGAGCTTGTTGAGGGGCAGGGAGATATACTCGCATACAAAACGGCTTGTGCTGAACTCCTGATACTGGATCCAGATGGCGGGGTTTGAGGTGAGGTTGAGGAGAGTTGTCGACATTCCGCTGTCCTGCTGTCCGAAAGCATAGTTGAGGAGAGTCTCCCCCTTGTTGTTGCACACACGGAGTTCCGCATGGGCGGCAAGGTCGGATGCGTTGGTGCGCACCTTTGAGTAGTACATATACTCGCGGTTGCTGTCGGTGTTGAAGAGGTAGGGGTTGAGGGCTGCCGATCTGACGTAGGGGTTGATAAGCATCACATTGGGTCCGGCATTGATCACGTCGACATGGAGGAAATCACCCTCAGCGTTCATCCATACGATCTCATGGCATACATCGTTGCCTTTCATGTGCCCGGTCGAGACAGAGAAGACATAGTTGTAGCTTGATCCGGCGGGAGTACGGTCCATATTCATGGAGAGGAGGTTAGAGCCACCGTCAACCGAGTCATCAATGAAGGTGCAGGGTATCATGGCCTTTGTCTCGAAGCTGGGATAGTCCACGAATCTGTAGACAAGTCCGCCAACCACGTCGGGATCGTTCTCTACGAACACGTACTGTTCGGGATAGCCGTCAATCTGTGAGAGAAGACCGTAGCTCTCGCAGTTCTCGCCGAAAGTCTTGATGGTTTTGCCTTCGGTGTCGATGATGCGGTAGGTGGTCTCTGCCTCAAACTGGTTGTCGATATTGGTTACGCCTATGATATAGGATACTGAACCGTCATCTGTGAAATCAAATGAGATGTCGTTTGTGGCGTTGAAGAGTCCGAGCGCATACGAGCGGTAGACAAATCCTTCGGGAGCTGCCTCGCAGGGAATGGTGGTGGTGGACTCGAGAGAGAACTCTTTGGCGTAGGCCGACTTCTTGTAGAGCTTTATGGAGTATGAGTTCTCAGGTGTCACGCTTGAATCGTTGGGATCACCAGCGTTGTTATAGTATGGCTTGTCATACTGAGCCACGGTAACATACAGGTCACGACCGTTGGCGGTCATCATGATGGGGGCGGGCTCGTTGCCGGTCATCTCGGGCGCATGGGCCATGTCAACGGTGAAACTTTCGATTTTTGTGGGACCTTCAGAGCCGTATGTCGCCTTGGAGTAGATGTCGAATGTCACGGCATAGTCATCGTCGGATGAGGCACTCTGTGCACCGAAGAAGTTCATGTAGAATTCCTCGCCCCATTTGTCGGTGGCGGTATTGACGGATGATACATAATAGCCGGGGATAGTCATCACATGGCTGGCAGGGGTGTTCTCCCCCTTGAGCGAAAGGATGAAGGTGTAGGGCACTGCACCGAAGTCGCCAATGGGGCGGAAATATGCAGTGAACATGATCTCGTAGTTCTCGTCGTAGTTGAAGAACTTCTTTGTCACCAGCTGGCTCATCTGGATGGAGGTACATTTCTCCATACCCTCGGGCAGCTCGATGGGGGTGTTGATCTCACCTACTTTCTGGAATTTGTCATTATAGACAGTTCCTTTGAGGCCGGTGTACTTGTAGTCCACATAGCCGCCCTCGAATTCCTGATCCACCACACGCTCGTAGTTCAGTTCCACGAGCCAGTTTGTTCCGTCAGGCATATCCAGATAGTCGAAGCCATTCTGGCTGTCCATGGTTATGTCGCCTTTGGTGACGATCTTGCTGAGGTTGGCCTTGGCGTTTGACTTTGTGAAATGCCAGTCAAGTTTCTGTGTGCTTGATTCAGACTTCCACATCCCGGGCTTCAATTCAAAGGGTTTGGCGCCCTTTGCCTCGATAGCCTGCGGAGAGGCTGCCAGAGCCAGCACTGCAGAGAGTAGTAAAGCTTTTTTCATTTAGAAATAAATAAAAATTTGGTTTAGGTTCTGATTTATGTGCGCAAAGCTACGAAAAATATATGAGATAAGCAGTATTTCAGCTATGTATTATTCTGTAGGTCAAAGCCACTTGAAAGAATCCGGAGAGACTGTCACTCAGGCGATACCGCTATACGTTTGGTTCTGGTGGATGTGACACCGCTGTCGGCCTCGGAGACTGTGGCTTTGTAGATATATATTCCGTGGCCTACACGACGGCCTCCGTTGTCGGTCAGGTTCCAGTTGACGGGTTGTGAAGCATACATATCCGCACGGCCGGAGTTGGAGGAACTCCATACGAAAGCGCCGTTGATGTCGTAGATTTCGATCTTGACAGTGAGCATCGCGTCCGGACGGTTGTGCAATATGTAGAAGTTTGCTTCGGTGGTGGCGGGGTTGGCATCGGAATACATATCGAAGATCTTTGGCGCGGCATCCGGATCGACGAAGAATTCGATGGTCGACGAGGTGGAATTTCCGGCCACGTCCCACACCTTGAGCATCGCGGTGTGGTTGCCCGCCGCGAGTTCGGGCAGACGGTAGTGTATGGATCCTGCAGGTGAGCCGTCGGCATCAGGGGTGAAAGAGTTGGATACATCGGTGAGATTGGTGGTCTCGTCGATGCGCACCGACATCATGTGGCCTATGCCGGAGGTGGAGAGGTTGAAACCGGTGTCGTCGCTCACGCGGGCTATCAGCATCGGGGCGGCGTTGACCGTGGTGCCCGGC
Source organism: uncultured Duncaniella sp. (assembly GCA_910587165.1). Classification (GTDB taxonomy): domain Bacteria; phylum Bacteroidota; class Bacteroidia; order Bacteroidales; family Muribaculaceae; genus Duncaniella. The sequence continues at coordinate 11,034 of CAJUKP010000016.1, read as the reverse complement.
TCGAATGATTCGTGGTTGAGATACAGCTGTTCGATCACCGGGGCGCTGTCGTCGGTGATGGCACCGGAGGCGAGTCCGTAGGCATAGAATGAGCGTGACACACCTCCGGCCTCGAGAGAGCCGTCGTCGTTACGGGCATACATGAGCAGTGTGGCCGGCCGGAAATTGTCGGCTATTTCGGCAGGGAGTATCACGGTGGTCTCCCAATGTCCGTCGGTCACCTTGGCGCGTCCGGCATATATGCGTTCACCCTGTTCCTCGAAGTTACGGATGGCTTTGTCGTCATATCCACCCTTGTTGGCACGGCCGTGGGTGGTGATGGTGCGTTCGGCATCGTAGATGGTGAGGCTCACGTAGCCGGAAAAGTCTGAAAGTATTGTTCCGGTGTGGTCGGTGACTGTGCCCTGGAGCTTGGTGGGGTACAAGGCCGGTATGATCACGTGGTGATCCTCGGCATCTTCATCTCCCGGACCGCTGATGGGGACTCCGGCCACAGATGTGAGGCTGACCATGTTCCCGGGGATGGCAAGACGCATGGCCGGGTCGCCGAGAAATACGTAGCGGAGTTTGTTGGTGTCGTAGACTTTGTTTTTTGCCCTTCTCATGGCTTCGGCCACCGGGCGTATGCGTCCGTCGCTGTCGCGGGCGAACACTTCGGAGCCCATTGCGTCAGAGAGCACTCCGTTGCGTGTGATGTAGACCGGGCGGACGGCGGATATTCCTCCGACCACACCTCCCGACTCAGCCATGGCGAGCATCTCCAGTCCGGAGAGCTCGGTGCCGTCCCAATGGAGGAACGAGCAGGTGGCTCCGTAGAAGAAAGTCGGGTGCTTGAGATAGAGGTTGGTGACATCTGAGAGGGTCATCACCCCCTCGCCGGAGAGTTCGCGCAGGCTCGCGTGGCCGATATAGTTCCACCACACCACACCATTGTTGAGGAGCGAATGGAGTTTTGTGCGGGCATTGACGGTGACGCCTCCGAGTTTCTCATCGGAGTCGAGGTAGACCTTGTTGTATGTCAGATTCTCACCGAGGATGTTGCCGCGCATGGCGGTCTGGAGCGAGTCTGACTGGTCGAGGTGTACGGCCAGGTCCTCGTCGTCGGCCAGGAGCGCGACCTTTGATCTCCATTCACCCTCGACAGGGTTGGTGGAGTAGGCCACGAGACGGTCGGTGAATACTTTTGCCGACTGCAGGTTACGGGCGGGCACACGGCCTACGGCAATGCACAGCTTGTCGCGGTCGGTCTGTAGTCCGGAGCCGTCCTCGAGGAACGAGTAGAAGTCGTCCGAGGAATATGAGGTGTTCTCCGAGTTGGACGCGTCGGTCTGCCATGTCGGCAGATATGTGCCGCCGGAACGGCTGATGACGTCGGTGAGCGCACGGTGGTCGAATGTCACGGCCCCCATGAGCATGAAATATCTCAGGGAATGGCCGTCGGCGGAGGTGCCGCGGTCATAGAACATCTTCAGCATACGGCGTATAGCGTTTAAGTCAGGAGTGCCGCTGCCGAATTCGTTGTAGACGCTCTCGGGGGTAACTATGAGCACATCGAGTTCATCGGAATGGAGTGAAGCAATTCTCTCGCTCTGGCTGATGAGCGCGGGGTGGGAGAGGATGATCATGTCGGGAGTGGTGCGCCCGTGGATGTTCTGGTTGGCCACGTTTCCGGCCCGGACGGGAGACATGAATGAGCCTCCGCGTTCCCAGGCGGCGTAGGTGCGCGGACCATAGTATTCCGAAGTCCATGCCACACCTCCATCCACCGGGGTGGTGCGTATGGCTATCACGTTCTGCGGGTCGGTCACATCCCACACACGGGTGTCGGCAGTGGCTCCGGCTATGAACGGGGAGCTGCCTGCTGTGGTGAAAACGAGCGATCCTGACGACGGCATGGCTATGGTGCGGCGGTAGCACACCGACAGGTGGTCGAGGCCGATCACACTGACGCTGCCGCTGTAGGAGGCGGTGATGTCGAGGTCGAGGGTGGCACGGTCAGTGGTGAAAGTCTTGCGTATGGTGCACTCGTTGCCGTATTCCGACGTGGGGCTGATGCGGTCGGAGTTCTCTTCGGGGAGCTGGGTGCCGTTGGCCGAGAAGGCGAACCGGGCCGGGGCCGAATTGGTCTTGGCGAAGAGTTTGGCCTGCATCCACGCCTCCGATCCCTCGATGAGACCCGGCAGACGGAATGAGAAACGATGCGAGCGTGTGAAGCGGAAGTCCTCGCCGAGCAGCAGATGGCCGCTCTCGGCGGGAGATATGCGGTCGATCTCGTGGCGCACACCGTCGATGAACTCAGTGGTCAGCTCGGGCCCGGGAGCGAGTCCTTCGGTGGGGATACTGACTGTGGATGAGTCACTTTCGGTTATGAAATAGTAACCCTGGACTGAGTAGGGGTTGAGAGTGTGGAAGAAATAGTCTGTACCGGTCACATTAACGCGTGTCTCCACCCCACGGGCGTAGAACACGATGCCGCGAGATGTGACCTCCGAGGCCACCTGTGGAAGATCGTCGATATAGTTGGCCCGGGTGAAATGGTCGGGAATGCGCGCTCCGCCATAGCCGTGGATTCTGACTTTAGAGAGATCGGTGAAACCCATGGAGCGGAGATCGGATGTGGAGATGAGGTGCATACCGGTCTCGCGCACAGCGACTTTGGCCCAACGGCCTTCGGCCAGAACCGATGCGGGGGCGTATGCCGAAGCCTCGAACGCACGGATTGACGGCGCTGATGCGGAGAGAAGAGCGATGAGGAGCAGTATTTTTCTTGCAAGAAATTTCATAGGTGTGCTGGGGCGTATGTGATGGGCCCTGATACTCTATAACGCACAAAGATAGCGTTTTATTGTGTGGGCGGTTGATGAAAACAGCCGGAGGAGAAAATCTCCCATTCCTGGCGTGTGCCACGGAAGGCGTTGATGTCTACCGGACCGCTCAGGCCGTCTATCCGGCCATTGTGCGTGGCCTGCCACATCACCCATCGTTCATGCTCCGGCTCGATGGCCAGCGAGCAGAGCCAGAGAGGATAGCCTTCGAGCCGGTCGCGGATGAAACGGGCGAATCCGTTTTTGTTTGTATAGAGCATCACCCTGTAGCCGTGGCTCTCGAGATGGTCTATCATCTCGCCGAGGCGTTCGAGCACGAGGGTGGTGGCCTGACTGTTGGGATTGGTCCACTCTTCCACGTCGATCACGAGCGGGAGATCGAGCTGGCGTGACTTCACCGAGTTCAGGAAATTCAGCCCCTGCATATATCCCGGTGTGTCAAATCTGAAAAAGTGGTAGGCCCCTACTTTCATCCCCGCCTCCCGGGCACGGCGCAGGTTCTCGATGAACCGCCGGTCCTTGAAAGTGGCGCCCTCCGTGGCCTTTATCAGAACAAATTCATAGCCACCCTCACGCACGATGGGGAAATCTATCTCTCCGTTGTGGGCGCTGATGTCTATGCCGCGGACTGCATACCGGTCCGGGTCGGGATAGGGTGCGGTGGTTTTCCCCTTCCCCGAGCATGACACAAGGAGGAGCGGGAGCATAGCGAGCAGCAGATATGTAGCCTTGACACCTTTCATCAGATTATGGCCGGTGGGGTTGTGAGCCGGAAATGCGATCCGTCGTAGCTGAAATCTATCAGTCCCATGGAGTGGAGCGACACCACAAGGTCTTCGGCCGAGACACGGGATATGTGACTGTCTACCATGAATTCCTCCAGCGACACACCTCCAGGTCTCGAGGCCATGTCGAGCAGGCGGCGACCGGTGGAGGTGACCTCGACGAGCACCCCGTCTGACCCGGCTGCCTCACGCCATGCCCTGACCATCAGCGGTGTGACGCAGATGTTCTCGTCCATGACGCGGAAATAGGCCTTCATGGAACCGTCGGCTTCCTTCACCATCACCGGACGGGTCGGGGAGCGGTCTATCTCGACACGCATCACAGTGAGACCGCCTTCGACGCGGAATGCCGTGACGCGTATCTCCTGTGCCGGTATGCAGTGCATCTCGGCAGCCTGTTCCACCACATAGATGTCCTCCTCGTTGCGCACTCCGGCTACGACGCCGTTGTCTTTCACTCCTATGAGCAGGCGGCCTCCGTCGTTATTGGCGAAGGCTGAGAGACTCCGTGCGATCTTGCGGCTGTCGGACACCGAGAATTTGAAGTCCTGATGGACGTGTTCGCCCTCTTCGATGAGCGAGGCTATGTAGTATTTCCCTTTTATCCCTTTCAGATCCTTCATTCCGGATAGGTGAGATTTTCAGCAGTGGCGCATGACAGCACCTCATCTATATATCTGCGGGCAGCCTTGCGGGCGGCGGGGAGATCCATGAACGAATAGTTGCCACAGTCGCGGGGTGTGGCTCCGGGGATCTCACCCTCGAACGAAGCGGTGAATTCCATGGCTTCCCTGACGAGAGGGAGTATGGCTGCCGGTGTGGCCTCCCCCTGCACGAGCAGATAATTGCCGGTGCAGCAGCCCATAGGGCCCCAGTAGACAATCCTGTCCGACCATACGGGATGGTTGCGAAGGAAAGTGGCCACAAGATGCTCCATGGCGTGCAGGGCTTCGGGCGACAGGGCCGGCTCACGGTTGGGGAGGGTCATGCGGATGTCGAAAGTGGTGATTGTGTCCCCGGCAGGGGTGACGTCGCGGCGGGACACGTATATGCCGCGCTGCAGACGGTTGTGGTCGATGGTGAAACTTGCTATTTTTTTCATGATAACCGTTCAAGCAGGTTGCTGACAAGTGAGAATGAATGGCGGGGTGCGTCCTCCCAGAAGTCTTCATATTGACGCGAGTTGTCATGGCTGCTCCAGGGGGAGTCGCTGATGACTCTCATGCAGAAAAATGGCACTCCGCGCAGCGAGCAGGCCTGGGCGATGGCGGCCGATTCCATGTCGATGGCCTTGACGCCGGGGAAGCGGCTGCAGATGAGGTCAACCTCCTCCTTACGGGTGATGAAGAGTTCGCCGGTGGCTATCAGCCCGCGTTTCACATGATCTCCGGCCACTGTCTCAGGGTAGTCTGTGACAGGAAATACAAGTGGCGATCCGGGCACATGGCCCCATTCCTCGCCGATGCACCAGAAATCGTGGTGGACGAGACCTGTGGCCACGACAACATCCATCACGGCGACATCGGATGATGCGCCGGCGGCCACGCCGGTGTTGATTACAAGATCAGGCGAATAGCTGTCTATCAGAGTGGTGGCGCCTATGGCGGCGTTGACCTTTCCTATACCACACTCCATGGCCACCACGCGGCAGGAGCCGAGTGTGCCGATGTGGAAAGTGGTACCGCCGCGCTGTTCGGTGGTGAGATTGCCCAGCATTGGGAGAATGAGGCCGAGCTCCTTGCTCATGGCCACGATTATACCTATTGTCATGTCTCTACGGGTTGAATTTTTCGAGGGGAAGGGACCACCAGGGCGGAGACTTCCCAAAGTAAATATATCGGTAGGAATACCACAGTCAGAGTGAACGGATCGCCCGTCGGTGTGACCACTGCCGCGAGCACGAGGAGAGCCACGATGGCGTGGCGGCGGTAACGCTCGAAGATGCCGCGGTGGAGCAGACGGGCTTTGCCGAGGAGCCATGCCACCACGGGAAGCTCGAAGATGATGCCCATGATGAGGATGAGCATCATGAAATTGTCCATATATGAGGTGAGCGAGATACGGTTGGGTATCATGTCGCTCAGCCGGTAGTCGGCGAGAAATCTGAGTGTCAGCGGAAACACGAGGAAATATCCGCAGGCCACCCCGGCGAAAAACATCACTATCCCCGCGGTGAATGCCGGGACAGCTCCACGTTTCTCACTGTCGTAGAGGCCCGGAGCCACGAAACTCCATAGGAGATATATGAGTATGGGAAACGATGCCACCATGGCGAGCCAGAAGGAGGCGGAGAGGTGGATGAAGAATTGTGATGCAAGCTCGATGTTGATGAGCTCCACCTCGGAGCGCACGGGGTCGATCACACCGCCGACCCGGTCAAGGAAAGTGTAGAGGCAGAAGTCCGGACGGCATGGCGCGAGGATGACCCTGTCGAACAATTCCGGCATCACGGCGAAGAAGAGCGCCATGAAGAGCACGACAACTCCGGCCCCGCGCAGCAACACTGTGCGCAGGGCGTCCACGTGATCCCAGAATCCCATTTCCTTCAATGCCATATCAAACGGAGGTGGAGCAGGGTGCTGAGGGTCAGTCGTCTGTCTTGTCGGCCGGGCGTGACATCTCGTCGGTCACTTCGTTCATGCCTGATTTGAACGAACGGATCCCTTTGCCGAGGCTACGGGCCAGTTCGGGGATGCGTTTGGCTCCGAAAAGCAGCAGGAACACAACGAGAATGATGATGATCTCGCCGGTGCCGAGATTGAATATGCAGGGTGTCATGGCTGGATGCGTGATAAGATATGGTGGTGATATTTGATGCAAAGTTACTGACTTTTCACTTCATTAACGCTCTCATATCATTAAAAATTGCCAAAAAATAGTTAACTTTGCACTCTTGAAACATATCTAAACCATCATTATACAATATGAAAGCATTTGTATTTCCCGGTCAGGGAGCCCAGTTCGTAGGAATGGGCAAGGATCTCTACGACACTAATCCCGTGGCCAAGGAGATGTTTGAGAAAGCCAACGACATTCTCGGCTTCCGCATCACCGACCTCATGTTTGCCGGAACCGACGAGGATCTCCGCCAGACCAAAGTGACCCAGCCGGCCATCTTCCTCCACTCTGTCATACTCGCCAAGACCATGGGCGATGAGTTTGATCCTTCCATGGTTGCAGGCCACTCTCTCGGCGAATTCTCGGCTCTCGTAGCCGCCGGAGCGCTCAGCTTCGAGGACGGTCTCCGTCTCGTGTCAGCCCGTGCGCAGGCCATGCAGAAAGCCTGTGAGATCAATCCTTCCACAATGGCCGCAGTGCTCGCTCTCACCGACGCTCAGGTAGAGGAGATATGCGAGTCAGTGCCCGGCGTGGTGGTATGTGCCAACTACAACTGCCCCGGTCAGCTTGTGATCTCGGGTGAGGTCGAGGCCGTCGATGCCGCTTGCGAGAAGGCAAAGGCAGCCGGCGCCAAACGCGCACTCCGTCTGAAAGTGGGTGGCGGTTTCCACTCACCCTGCATGGAGCCTGCCCGCGCCGAACTGGCCGAGGCTATCGAGAAGACCGAATTCCATGCTCCCTCGGTGCCCGTATATCAGAATGTCGATGCAAAACCCCACACCGATCCCGCTGAGATCAAGGCCAATCTCGTGGCTCAGCTCACAGCTCCCGTGCGCTGGACACAGAGCGTCCAGAATATGGTGGCCGACGGCGCTGACAGCTTCATCGAGCTCGGCCCGGGCAAGGTGCTCCAGGGTCTTGTGGGCAAGATAGCCCGTGGCGTTGCCACCGATGGCCGTCAGTAATCAGATGGCGGACTGAAACCGGTCCGTGTGAACCGACAGCACAGGGGCGTTGTTGTAAAGAGTGAAAACAGAACATCACTCTGATTACAACAACGCCCTTTTCTCATGTTTCCTTACAGACGTACATATAATACTTACAATGTGGCGACGGCAGTCCGCCGCCGCGAGACATCACCGCTCACATTCGCCCCTCTCACAGTGGCCGATATTCCGGTGATCAGACCGTTTCTCAATGCCGCGCCTTCGCGTACCTGCGATTTCACCATCGGCGGACTGCTGATGTGGGCCGACTATTTCAACTACACTTACGCTATCCATGACGGCACTCTCTTCATCAAGGGTGTGACCGAGGATGATGTGACTCGCACCGCGTTTTCTCTTCCTGTCGGCAAGATGGGGCTTGACGAGTCCGTGGAACTGCTACGCGATTACTGCCGCATAAACGGGATGGGGCCACTGTTGTTCTCCGCCATCCCTGAGGTGGCTGTGGAGCCGCTCAGGCTCCTCGGAGTGCGCCGTGTGTCACCTCTCGATGACTGGAGCGATTATCTCTATGAGGCTGACGCGCTCGCATCGCTTACCGGTAAGAAGCTGTCGAAGAAACGTAATCATGTCAATCAGTTCGTGGCAGGAAATCCGGGCTATGAACTGAAGCCGCTCACACAGGCTATGATACCCGAAGTGAGGAGTTTTCTCCGCCGGATGCCTCTCCCGGCCGACAAACCGGCCCTGGCCGACATCGAGCGTGAGCAGGTGAAGCGGGTGCTCGACCACTTCGCGTCTTATCCGTTCGAAGGGGCGGTGCTCACCACTCCCGGACACGGAATGGTGGCTTTCGCCATAGGAGAGGTGATCGGAGATACACTTTATGTACATATCGAGAAGATGGACCACACTGTGGCAGGCGCCGGTGAGGCTATCAACAAGATGTTTGCCGCGCAGATGATCTCGCTTCACCCCAACATCTGTTACATCAACCGCGAGGAGGCTGCCGGCGATCCCGGACTCAGGAAGGCCAAGGACTCCTATCATCCCGCCATGCTTCTTGCCAAGTATAATGTGGAGATGGAGTGAGAGAAGATTTTTGGCCTCTAAAACAATAATCAGCAGGCTGGTCCGTTTTATAGTTTAGATAAAAACGAATCAGCCATATAGATGAAAAAACATTTTCTCCCGGTGGCCCTGGCGGCAGCGACTATACTTACCGCAGCCGCCGCCCGCCCCGACAAGTCTGACCCTGTGGTGATGAACATCAACGGCAAGGACATCCATCGCAGCGAGTTTAAATATCTTTACGAGAAGAACAATCTCCAGCAGATGCAGCCCCAGGCTATCGACGAATATGTCGATATGTTTGTGGTCTACAAGCTCAAGGTGGCCGATGCCGAGGCTGCCGGAATCGACACGACAGAAACTTTCCTCAAGGAATACAATGGATATTGCGCCGACCTTTCCCGTCCTTTCATGCGCGACTCGCTCGTAGAGGAGCAGTTGGTTAGAGAGGCCTACGGACGTATGGCCACTTCGCGTAATGTGAGCCATATCATGCTCCCGGTCGGATCCAACCAGGCCGAGAAGGAGGCCAACCGCCAGCGCCTTGACAGCATCCGCACGGCCATCGTCAACGGAGCCGATTTCGGCGAGATGGCCATGAGATTCTCTTCTGACCGCTCTGCCATGAAGAATAAGGGCAATATGGGTTATATCGTGCCCAATACCTATCCTTATCCCTTCGAGAAGGCAGCCTACGATACCCCTGTCGGTGAGATAAGCCGGGTGATCGACGATGCACCTTACGGATTCCATATCATCAAGGTCAACGGAGAGAAGCCCAATCCCGGCACGGTGACCGCGCGTCATATCCTCAAGCTCACCCAAGGTCTCGGCACTGAGGATGTGGCTGTGAAGAAGGCTCAGATTGATTCCATATACGGACTTCTTGCGGCCGGAGCTGACTTCGGCGATCTGGCCCACCGCGAGAGCGACGACAAAGGCTCGGCCATACGTGGCGGCGAACTCGGCGAGTTCGGCCCCGGCAGAATGGTGCCTCAGTTTGAGGAGGTGGCTTTCTCCCTGAAGGAAGGGGAGATTTCCAAGCCGTTCCTCTCGCCTTTCGGCTATCATATCGTACAGACCACAAAGCATGGCGGAGTGCCTTCGCTTGACAAGATGCGTCCGCAGATCAAGATGGTCATGGCACGTGACGAGCGTGCCTCGATGCCTGAGAAATCCCGCCTCGCCATGTATCGCGAGCAGTATGGGATCTCGTTGGACACCAAGGCCCTCGAAAGCCTGAAGGGTGAGCTGACGGGCAAAGGTGCGCTTGACAAGGTAAAGGATTCCGGACTTGTCATAGCCACGCTCCCTGATTCGAAGATCACGGCGGCCGATGTGTGCCGCGACATCCCTGAGAATGTCCGCGAGGCTACTTCGGATCCCTACGGCACTTTTGCCGAGGCTGCATCACGTGTGCTCGACGATGCCACCAGAAAGTATGCCATGAAGCGTCTTGTGGCTGAGAATGCCAACTACCGCAACATCACCAATGAGTATCGCGACGGCATCCTGCTTTTCGAGATCAGCAACCGTAATGTGTGGGGCCGATCGACATCGGACGCTACCGCACTTGAGGATTATTTCAAGGCTAACCGAGGCAAATATACCTGGGATTCCCCCCGTTTCAAGGGATACGTTGTGCTTGCGACCAGTGATTCGGTGTCGGCTGCCGCCCGCGACTTCCTTGCTGCCAACAGTGAGCTTGAGAACGATTCGCTCGTCTCGGTGCTGCGTGACCGCTTCAACCGCGAGGTGAAGCTTGAGCGTGTGCTTGCCGCCAAGGGTGAGAACAATATCATCGACGAGATCGCTTTCAACGGCGCCAAGGCTGATGCCGTGGGCAAGTGGACATCATGGTTCCCCTTCCGTAGCCGTATGATTGATGCACCTGAAGAGGCTGCCGATGTCCGGGGCGCTGTGACCACCGACTATCAGCAGCAGCTCGAGACGGAATGGGTGAACGGCCTCCGCTCAAAGTATAAAGTGAAACTCAACAAGAAGGAGCTCAAGAAACTCTCTCAGGAGAAGTAAGTAAACTCCCGTAACACATAAGGCTGTGTCATGATCGTTTTCCCCGGCATGGGGATATGATTATGACACAGCTTTTTGTTTTCGGTAAATGTGGTAACAGAAACAGTAAAAATGGTGAGTGTCCGACACGCTTATATCGGTAACTTTGCACCGTGACCTTTATCTCTTACAGGCTTGTTTATCGCACACCGGAATTTGGAAAATAGATGATACAATTGATGAGAAATGTTAAGAATAAGAATGGATAAACAGGTCAAGGTTATATAGAAAAGTAGGCTCCGGATATCTGCGAAGATCTCCGGAGCTGAATATTTTGAAATGTTTTGTGATGGTAATGGCGTCATAACCGTAATACCTGTACATAAACAGACAATAAAAATCACCTCCGGAAACGGAGGTGATTTTTATTGTCTGTCTATTGATTTTAAGCTTTTTACCTCTATAAAAGTAGAGGGCTGTTTGGCTAAATCATGGATGGCTTACATCATGCCGCCCATGAACGCTGCTATTATGGTGTTTATCAAGCATATATAA
>CAJUKP010000015.1 GCA_910587165.1 uncultured Duncaniella sp. | reverse complement strand
CACGCCCCCCAGACGCGTACTCTAACCAACTGAGCTACACCCCGATTAGGATTTTGTTTTTGTTTTGCTTAGCGTTTTATCGCTTTTGCGCTGCAAAGGTAGGGACTTTTTCGTTCACTGCAATAGCTTTCAGTGTTTTTAACATTATTTTAACATTTTCGTTCCCCATCCGGCATCTCCCCATCAGCATTATCACCCTCATTATCACGACGTTGAATGAAATACTCATCATAATACGACAAAAGCAGTGTCGTGAGCGGTATTGCAATGATAAGTCCTATCATTCCGAGAAGTGTCCCCCATATCGAAAGAGACAGAAAGATTATGGCCGGATTCATGCTCATGGCTTTTCCGATAACCTTGGGTGTGATTATGAGATCCTGCAACGCCTGCACCACTATATATACAGCCATAGTCTCCCAGAAGAGAGTCCAGAACGGCACCGTACCGGTAACCGCGCTGACCATACAGAGCAGAATAGCGATGGGTATTGATATGAGCTGAAGATATGGCACCATATTGAGCAATCCTATGAACATACCCAGCACCACCGCCATCGGGAGGCCGATGATTGTGAAACCGATCGAGAAAAGTATGCCGACGATAAGACACACGAGAGCCTGACCGCGGAAATATCTGTTCATCGAGCGCTTCATATCGCCGCCTACACGGCAGACAAACGGACGGTATTTCGGACGCACCATATTCTTGAAACCGGCCGAGATGCGCTCATAATCGAGCATGATAAACACGACATAGAGCAACACGATCACCCAGCTCACCATACTCATGACCAACGAGACGGAGCCGGATATCACTGTCCATGATGCCGCAAGGCCCTCCTCTATCATGCGTTTCCACTCATCCCTGGTGAGTTTGGAGGCTATGAGTTCGAAATCGAGATTGCGGCGCAGGAAGTCATGCAGCTCCACAGGCACCAGCGGGATGGACGACGAACTCGACGAATACTGCTTGAGCATGACAGCCATCTGTGACGACTCACTCACGATGAGCGGCACAAGCAGATAACACAGCGCGAAGAAGAAGAACGCCATCTCGAAAAGAGTGACGAACACCGCCGCCACACGGCCCTTGAGCTTCAGCAACCCGCGGTTGAACTGAACGACAGGCTCGAACAGATAGGCTATCAGACAGCCCACACAGAACGGCAGCAACACACCGCGCAGATAATGCACGAGCCACACTATGCCGACAAACACCACACAGTTGATCACAAGTCTCACCGTGCGGTCAAGATCATATTTTTCCTGTACAAACATAATTGATGGATGGAATAAGGGTGGCAAAGTTATGAAAATTTCATCACAAATCATTATTTTGTTGTATCTTTGCCGTCTGAATCAATAAACCACACATTAATTATAGAAATGGAAAAAGTCATACCCGCAGCCCACAGGCTGCTCTCCGACAAATGGTGGGTGAGATGGATCGCCTTGATTCTCATCGCCTCCATGATGTTCTTCGGCTATATGTTTGTCGATGTCATGTCCCCGCTCCAGTCATTGGTGCAGACCCAGCTCGGCTGGTCGCCGGAGGCCTTCGGCTATTATGCAGGAGCTGAATATATGCTCAACGTTTTCGGCTTCCTCATCGTGGCCGGAATCATACTCGACAAGATGGGCGTGAGATTCACAGGAGTCCTCTCCGCCTCCGTCATGTTCCTCGGTGCCTGCATCAAGCTTTATGCCATCAGCCCCCTCTTCGCCGGGACAGGTTTCGACCAATGGCTCAGCTCATGGTGGGTAGAGATGCCCGGCAGTGCCAAGTTGGCCGCACTGGGTTTCACCGTCTTCGGCTGTGGCTGCGAGATGGCCGGCATCACCGTTTCACGTGCGATCGCAAAATGGTTCAAGGGCAAGGAGATGGCCCTGGCCATGGGTGTCGAGATGGCCATCGCCCGTCTCGGTGTCTATGCCGTTCTTTCCCTCTCCCCCCGTCTGGTGGGCTGGATAGGCCAGAATGATCCTTCGGTAGTGCCTCCGGTCGCATTCTGCACCGTGCTGCTGCTCATCGGCCTGATCTCATTCTCTGTGTTTGCCATAATGGATACACGTCTTGACAAACAGAGCGGCGTGTCTGAGGAAAGCGAGGAAGAGGAGTTCAAGCTCAGCGACGTGAAGAATCTTCTCACAAGCCGCCTCTTCTGGATCATAGCCCTTCTCTGTGTGCTCTACTACTCGGCCATCTTCCCCTTCCAGCGCTTCGGCACAAATATGCTCCAGTGCAATCTCCACATAAGCGAGACCGAGGCTGCCGACCTTCTTCGCTGGTTCCCCATCGGCGCGCTTTGCCTCACCCCCCCGCTGGGATATTTCCTTGACAAAGTGGGCCGCGGCGCCACCATGCTTATCCTCGGATCGCTCCTTCTCATAGGATGCCACCTTGTCTTTGCCCTCTGGCTCCCCTCCAACCCGAGCGAGAGCCTCGCCCTCATCACCATTCTTGTGCTTGGCGTATCATTCTCGCTCGTACCCGCCGCCCTCTGGCCCTCAGTGCCCAAGGTGATGGACGCCAGATATCTCGGAAGCGCATATTCGCTCATATTCTGGGTGCAGAACATCGGACTCTTCGCCATCCCCATCCTTTTCGGCAAGATTCTCGAGTCAAGCAACCCCGGTGTGACCGATCCTACCCGCTATGACTACACCAACCCCATGCTGATGTTCGCATTCCTCGGAGTGCTCGCCCTCCTGTGTGCGATCTGGCTCAAGGTGCTCAACTCACGCAACCACTACGGTCTCGAAGATCCCAACATCCTGGCCGATGATGAGGCTGTGCGTCTCGACGGAGAGGCCTAACAGACCGAATGACAGGCAGAGAGACAAAACTATGTTGTAAAACATATTTAATTTTTCTGTCGAAAATTTGTTTGTAAGGAATTTAAGGGCTAACTTAGTGACGCGGAACAGAAGCAGAGGCTCACTGACCCGCCAGCTAATCTTAATGTCAAACTCTCAAACCCGATACACATCATGACTAAAACTATCAGTTTCAACGACCTGCGCCGCATCAAAGACAGTCTGCCCGACGGCTCCATCGCCCAGATAGCCGACCGTCTCAACGTAACTCCCCAGACCGTCCGTAACTATTTCGGCGGCACCAACTATGAATTCGGCAAAAACTGCGGCGTCCACATAGAGCCGGGTCCCAACGGTGGTATCGTGGTACTTGACGACACCACAATCTATGATATGGCTGTCGAGATCATCCAGGGTCTTGACAAGGAAGACTAACGCCCATACATACAGAAATTTTATTCCGCAAAGGTGAAAAAGTGACTTCATGAAGTAACTTTTTCACCTTTCGGTCGTTTTAAATGGTAAACGTTTCATCAATTCCAGAATTTCGAATGTCATCAGACCGACTCATCACCATTGCCATCCACACTTTCGAACGCGCACACCGGATGAAGACACTCCTTGAGACACACGGAGTGAAAGTGGCGCTCCAGAACGTCAATCTCACCAATCCGTCCATATCCTCGGGCGTGAGAGTGAGAATCGCCGAGGCCGATCTGCCCCTCGCGCTCCGCATAGTTGAGAACGCCGAGATATTCTCCCCGGAAGTGATGGACGAGAAGAAAGGTCAGCGGAAGATACTCGTTCCCGTGGATTTCTCCGACAACTCATTCAAGGCCTGCATCGTGGCCTTCAGAATAGCGGCGATCCACGACGCCACGGTCCACCTGCTCCACTCCTACATTGACCCCACATATACCGCCAGGGCATCCATGCAGCTGTCGGAAACACTCGACTTCGAGCCGGGAGCCGACGCCATCGAGGACATCACCATGGAACGTGAGATATCACGTGTGGCCGCCGACTCAATGCGCGATCTCGAGGCAAAGATACGCGAGAAGATAAAGGATGGCGTTCTTCCCCCGGCCAGGTTTGATTCAGAGGTCGTCGAAGGTCTTCCCGAGGACAGTGTTGACGAATATGCCGGCACACATCACCCGATGCTCATAGTGATGGGCACCAAGGGCGCCGACGAAACCAACCGCCACCTGTTCGGAAGTGTCACGGCCGAAGTGCTCGACTCATGCCGCTGCACCATTCTCACTGTACCCGATTCGACTTCAATCCCCACGGTAGACAAGCTGCGCAACGTCATATTCTTCGCCTCAGGCACTCAGGACGACATCCTGACCCTCGACGCACTTTACAGACTGCTTCCCGAGACATCACTGTCAATCACATTGGTCGCATTGCCCGAAAAAGGCACCGAGAAGGGTGCCCAAGGTCTCCTCTCATACTGCCGTGGACACTATCCACCCTACACATTCTCGCTCTCTCCACTCTCGCTGACCAATCCGGTCGACGACTATGACCGTATTGCCGAGGGGCAGAAAGTGGACTTCATCGTTGTCGGAACCCGTAAACGCAACATATTCGCCCGCCTGTTCTCTCCTACACTGGCCCACAAGCTCCTCTTCCATGCCGACACACCGCTGCTCTCCATACCGGTTTGATTTTTGCATGGATTTTTAGTAACTTTGCACCAGTTTTAACAAAAAATCATTGCAAACTATGAGTGACGACAGGCGCTATAACCTCCGCGGAGTCTCAGCTTCGAAAGAGGACGTTCACAACGCTATCAAGAATGTAGACAAGGGCCTCTATCCACAGGCCTTCTGTAAAATCATACCCGACATACTCGGCGGTGACCCTGAGATGTGCAATATAATGCACGCCGACGGAGCCGGCACCAAGTCATCGCTCGCATACGCCTACTGGCGCGAGACCGGCGACCTGAGTGTCTGGAAAGGTATAGCACAGGATGCCATCGTGATGAACACCGACGACCTCCTCTGCGTGGGTGCCACCGACAACATACTCGTTTCCTCCACAATCGGCCGCAACAAGAATCTCATTCCGGGCGAGGTAATATCGGCCATCATCAACGGCACGGAAGAACTTCTCGCCACCTTGCGTGACATGGGAGTGGGCATCTACTCAACCGGCGGAGAAACTGCAGATGTGGGCGATCTCGTCCGTACCATCATCGTTGACTCCACCGTGACCTGCCGTATGAAACGCGCCGACGTAGTGAACAATGCCAACATCAAGGCTGGTGACGTCATTGTGGGCCTCGCTTCATTCGGACAAGCCACATACGAGGACCGATACAACGGCGGTATGGGCAGCAACGGACTCACCTCGGCCCGTCATGACGTGTTTGCCAAATATCTCGCCGGCAAATATCCCGAGACATTCGATGCCGCCGTGCCCGACGATCTCGTCTACTCCGGCTCAAAACTTCTCACCGACCCCATCGACGGCACCGGTCTGACCGCCGGTCAGCTCGTGCTCTCGCCCACACGCACCTATGCCCCGGTCATCAAACGGCTTCTCAGCGAGATGCGTCCCGCCATCCATGGCATGATCCACTGCACCGGCGGAGCACAGACCAAGGTGATGCACTTCGTGAAAGACAAACACGTGATCAAGGACAACCTCTTCCCCACACCTCCGCTCTTCGACCTCATCCGTCGCGAAAGCGGCACTCCCTGGAGCGAGATGTACAAGGTATTCAATATGGGCCACCGTATGGAAATCTACGTCGATCCCTCGGATGCCGACAGCGTCATAGCCATCTCCGAAAGCTTCGGAATCCCGGCCCGCGTGGTGGGCAGGGTCGAGGAAGCTCCCTCCAACCGCCTCACCATCATCGGCGAAGGCGGGACTTTTGAATACTGATCCCACTCGTCTCCGACAGCTTTGCCGCTCCTCAGGGCGGCAATCCTGACCACTGATAACGACTTCCACAACTCTACAAACTCTCTCCACGATGAAAAAGATCTTCACACTTGTACCCGCCATTTTCCTCTTGCCCGCCATCGCGGCACTCGCAGTGGTGTCGTGCGGCGAGCAGGGAAAGAGCGGAAAACGGACAGAAATCACCTCAGCCCACAGCTGGCCCGACACATTGCACGTGGCCACACTCTACAGCCCGGAATCATATTTCATATACCGCGGACAGGAAATGGGCTACGATTATGAACTCGTCACCGCTCTGGCTGTCGACAAGGGAATGGTGCTGAAATTCGACATCGCACCGTCACTATCCAGAGCCATCGAGCTGCTCGATTCCGGAAAAGTGGACCTGATTGCCTACGAGGTGCCGGTGACCGCCGAATACAAGGAGAAGGTTGTGGCCTGCGGGCCTGAGAACATCACCACACAGGTGCTCGTGCAGCCCAGGAAGGGGGAGGAAGAACTTATAACAGATGTGACGGATCTCGTTGGAAAAGATGTGTATGTAGAGGCCGATTCAAAATATGAAGCGCGCATACGCAACCTCAACGAAGAGCTCGGAGGAGGCATAAGAATCCATCCCGTCAACCGCGACACCCTCATCACCGAGGATCTCATAGCAATGGTGAGCGACGGCGACATACCGCTGACTGTAGTCGACAGTGATATAGCGCGCATCAACAAGACATACTACGCCGACCTTGACATCACACTGCCCCTGAGTTTCGAACAACGTTCGGGATGGGCGGTGGCACCTGACCGCAAATGGCTCGGCGACAGCATTGACGCGTGGCTCAACCAGGACTCTCCACGCAGCGAACAGGCCATGCTGCTCAAGAGATACTTCGAGATGAGCAAGACCGAGCCAGGAAACGGACGTTTCAATGCAGCAGGTGGACGCGTGTCACCGTTCGACCATATATTCAAGACCCATGCCGCCAATTACGGATGGGATTGGAAACTGCTGGCATCACAAGCCTACGTAGAGAGCAAATTTGATTCCACCGCCGTGTCGTGGGCCGGAGCCCGCGGACTGATGCAGATAATGCCGCGCACAGCACGTGGCTACGGACAATCAGCCAAATCCGTGATGAAAAACGATGTGGCTGTCGGGACTGCTCTCAAATTCCTCAGCGACCTCGACAGACAGCTCACACCTTCAGTGCCCGACGAGAGCGAGAGAAAAAAGTTTGTCCTCGCGTCCTACAACACCGGCCTCGGTCATGTGCGCGATGCCATGGCACTCGCCAAAAAACATGGTCTCGATCCAACAAAATGGGACAACAATGTGGCGAAAGCAATCCTGTGGAAATCCAATCCGAAATACTACAAGGATCCGGTGGTGAAATTCGGATACTCCCGAGGGCGTGAGACCTTCGACTACGTGAACCGCATATATTCATACTACGCTAAAGCCAAGACCAAAACATAACGAAAAGAAATCCAATGAAAAAGAACTATTTACCCATTGCAATCGCACTGCTTCTTTCGGGCTCCATGCTCACCACATCATGCATCGGCAGTTTCGCTCTCACCAACAAGCTTCTATCCTGGAACCGCGGGGTAGGCAGCAAAGTGGTCAATGAGCTCGTGTTCATCGGCTTCTGGATCCTCCCTGTCTATGAGGTATCGGCTCTCGCCGACCTGCTTGTGATCAACTCCATCGAGTTCTGGAGCGGCAGCAACCCCATGGCCTCCGGCAAGAAGGTGATCGACGGTCAGGATGGCCGCTACATGGTGGAATGTGACGGCAAGGGCTACACAATCACATCCGAGAACGACGGCACCGAAGTGCGTCTCGATTTCGATATGGCTTCACAGACATGGTCTGTGGCAATTCCTGGCGGAGAGGCCATCGACTTCATGACATTCGTCGATGACACCCATGTGCTCATGCCCGGAACAGACGGAAAGATGATGAAGGTGGAACTGTCTGACGACGGACTCCTCGCCTACCGTGCCGCCGCCAACAGCGCCGAACTCTGGGCTGCAAGATAAAAAGATAGTATGATGCGTCTGAGAGAGATACCGGCCTACCAGCCCACGCTGGCGGTGATCGTCCTCATTCTTTATCTCACCCTCCTCCCCCAACCTTTCGGGGAGGAGGAGATTCCTCTTTTCCCCGGAGCCGACAAGATAGCCCACTTCATGATGTTCGGCGGACTCACCGGAACTTTCATTTTCGACCGCTGGCGATGGGACAGACCTCTGAATATGCGCGGGGCACTCATGACCGCTCTGTGCTGCGCGGCGTTCGGAGCACTCGTCGAATGGCTGCAGTCAGCCATGCAGCTCGGACGTACCGGCAACGACATCTACGATGCGCTGGCCAACACCGCCGGAGCATTCATGGCGGTTCCGATATGCCGGGCCCTACACTGGATCGACGTCACAATAGACCGTGGCACCTGACAGTTTCCCGCTGTTGGTCAATTCGATCCTGACATTACGGAGCAGATCCTTCACTTTGGAAATCGAGGCGTTTGTCTCGATTTTCAGCATTATACGCCTTATGTAGAATGTCTGCACCCGGGCCACCGAAGGCTCCTCCGGCCCGTTCACCCTGTTTCCGAGAAGCTGTCTGAGTCTCGAGGCAAGCTCACCGGCCACTACTCCCACCCTCGACGGATCCTTATGTTTGATGTAGATGTAGATCACCCTCACGAACGGGGGATAGCAATACCGCTCGCGCTCCGCTATCTCATGCCCGTAGAATCCACGGTAATCATGGGCAAGCAGAAATCTGAAGAGCGGATGTGAGGGTGAATATGTCTGCACCGTCACAAGCCCCTCGCCATTCTTGCGTCCGGCCCGTCCGGCCACCTGTTCAAGCATATTGAACGCCCGCTCCGACGAACGGAAATCGGGAAAATTGATTATCGCATCGGCATTGGCGACACTCACCACAGTCACATTTGCAAAATCAAGACCTTTGGTCACCATCTGTGTACCCACAAGAATCTGTGCCTTTCCGGCCGAGAAGTCATCAATGATACGGTCATATCCATCCTTGCTGCGGGTTGTGTCAAGATCCATCCTCAGCATGGTGGCGTCAGGGAAAAAACCTTCCACCTCCTCCTCTATCCGTTCAGTGCCGTAGCCCAGCACCTCTATGCCCGGCTCCTTGCAGGCGGGACAGACTTCCGGCACCGGATAGGGAGTGCCGCAATAATGGCACACAAGTTTGTCGAAACGGCGGTGATACGTGAGCGACACATCACATTTGTCGCATTTTGGCACATAACCACACTGCTTGCACCTGGCTACAGGTGCATATCCGCGCCTGTTCAGGAAGATAATGGCCTGATGGCCTTCCGCGAGAGCGGCATCTATGGTGCGTCTCGTGACTGACGAGAATATCCCGGTCACCTCCCCTTTCTTACGCGCCTCGGTCATGTCAACAAGCTCCATCCGCGGCAGCGACATCCCTCCGAAACGTTGGGTCAGCTCGACAAGTCCGAATCTACCGGACAGGGCCTTCCAATATGTCTCGACCGAAGGTGTCGCACTTCCGAGCAACGTCTTGGCCCCGTGCATCGAGGCAAGCACTATGGCTGCATCGCGCGCATTGTAACGCGGAGCCGGATCCTGTTGCTTGTAAGCCGGTTCATGCTCCTCATCCACTATCACGAGTCCGATAGATGAAAACGGGAGAAACACGCTCGACCTCGCACCGATCACCACACACGGCTCTCCCGATGCGAGCAATCTCCGCCATGTCTCCACTCTCTCACTGTCGGAAAACTTGGAGTGGTACACGACCACCTTATCGCCGAACACACGCTGCAACCTTCCGGTCAGCTGTGTGGTCAGCGCAATCTCCGGCACAAGGAAGAGCACCTGCCTCCCGCCACGCATCACATAGTCTATAAGATGTATATACAGCTCGGTCTTTCCGCTCGAGGTTACACCATGAAGCAACGTGATGGCATTGGAGAGCCAAGACTTGTGTATCGCATCAAGCGCCTCCTTCTGTGCATCGGTCAGGGCGGGCAGTTCGCCTGTCACCGTTCCGGTGAAGCTGAACCGTCCCACCACCTTCTTATATATATTGACCAGACCTTTCTTAGCCATGGCCGCCACCACAGTCGATGTGACACCTGACCGCTCCATCAGCCGGCTGCGTGTCACCTCCAAAGGCTTCTCAAGAGCCTGACGCATGAAACCTGACAGCTCTATCAGAGTCAGAAGCGCCGCCTCCTGACGGGAACCCTTCCTGACTGAGTCAAACATCTCGTGCAGGCGGGCACTGTCTCCTCTGTCAGCGGCAATAGACACATACACTTCCGTGCGCGGATGGTATCTCTCGACAAGATTCTCAGAGATCATCACCGCTCCACGTGCCAGAAGCGAGTTTACCGCCGGCCCGACCGTGGTCAATCCGGTTTTCCTCCCGAGACTGTCGAGTGTGACCTTACGTTCGCCGGTCGCGAGCAAAGCCTCGAGAAGAGCTGTCTCACGCACCGACAGGCGGTCAGCCGCATCCTCCTCCCATCCGGCCACAGGAGAGATGAATGTCTCGCTCTCGATCTTGAGTCCGGCGGGCACCGCGGCTTTCATCACATCTCCGGGGGTACACAGATAGTAATCGGCCACCCACTGCCAGAACTTCATCTGGGGATGACGCACGATGGGCGAGTCGTCGATTTTCATGGCTATCTCCTTTATTTCATACCCCTTGGGCTCGATCGGAGTCAGGGCTGATACTATTCCCGTATAGGACTTGCGGCGGCCGAATGGCACGATGACACGATGACCCACCTGCAACGAGCCCTCCATTTCGGCAGGCACACGGTAGGTGAAACTTCCCATGATCGGGACCGGGAGAAGCACTTCGGCAAATAACATGATGTAAAAATACAACAAAATAAGTGCGTTTCCAAAAAAATTCCGTAATTTTGCAGAATAGGTAGCAGGACGGTCGTGTCGCTTGCCGACCTTGAGCGGCAAGAGGAAAGTCCGGGCAACACAGAGCACCATACTCTTTAACTGGGAGCTGTCGGTGACGGCAGAGTAACGTGACAGAGAATGACAGCCCCGCGCCATGCGCGGTGGTGATGGTGAAAAGGTGGGGTAAGAGCCCACCGGGCATTGTGGCGACACAGTGTGCCGCACGTCTTATGGGTTGCAAGGCCATGTATACCGGAGTGGGTGGAAAGTCTGCATCACGCTGACACCGCCCGATGGGCTGCTCGTCCATTTCCGGGGGGTAGGCTGCTCGAGTGCCGAAGCTTGGCGAGGCACCACTTAGATAAATGACTGCGACCGCCGCGGCAACCTGTCTGTCCCCTCATTGCGAGGGCGCCTGACGAGAAGTCCCGCGACGACATAACCCGGCTTATAGTCCTGCTACCTTTTTTTATTTTCCTAACCTTTCCTAACTTTTTCCTCGTTTTATATACAATTATTAAGAAAATTGACTACATTTGTGAACTTTTTCAACAAACTTATCCATCACATAAAAAACTTATGTTCAGCATCAGCAGATTTTCAAGACTCAGTGCACTGACATCTTTCTGCGCCCTCATGGCGGCATTGCAGGCAGATGCATTCACACCTTGCGCACCTACCGGACTGAATGCCAACAGCGTCAACGGCATAGTGGATCTTTCATGGGAATGGGGCAACGCCGGTAGCCCCACGGCCACCTTCGGATTTGAATCAGACACACTCCCCGAGGGATGTTCGGTCAAGGCCACCAATACGGATCCGGAACTCACATGGACAATATATGACTTCAATGGCTCCGACGAGACATTTGCCCACGACGGCACCCGTGTCGTAATGCTCCCGATGGGCTTTGATGACAAGGCCGATTCAACTCTCAACCATCAGGATGAATGGCTTATTCTCAACCCCGGCGTGGGCGCCGTGTATATGGATTTCTGGTATTTCCTCCACCCTCAGCTGCTTGAGGACGGTGGATTCCGTGATTTCCCGGACCACTACTATGTCCACATAAGCCGCGACAAAGGCGCCACCTGGACCGAGCTATGGGACGGAAGATGGGACATCGGACGTGTCGAGGGTTTGCAGCAGGCGTCCATATTCCTGGGCGAACCGACCGATGCGGATACCCGCATCGCCTTCAACGCTGTCAGCGCTGAAAATCTCAGCCTGTTCTATCTATGGATCGTGGATGACGTGCAATTCCTTTCAGCCGAGGAAAAAGCAGCCACCCCGCTCCGCATCAAAGCCAGAGATCTCGCCGATCTCACCGGTATGCCGGCCGGCAGTATTGCGACCCACCGCACATTCACACCGTCGGACGCCGCACAGGCACGCCGCGCTCCCCGTGCCGAATGGCTCAACAACGGTCTCACGACCTTCCGCATCTATGCAGGCGACATTCTGGTCGGTGACTATATCAAGGCAAGAAACTTCACCGACTATACCAGAAAGGATGCCGGACGATGGGAATACCGTGTGATGGCCTGGAACGAGGCTGAGGACCGCGAATATCCCTTTGCATCCACTGAGGTAGACATTGTCAATCCCGAATTCCCGATGCCACGCAACCCCATCGCGTATGTCGAGAACCTTGGCAACGACCGCTATACCGTGAGCGTGAGCTGGGAAGCCCCCGAAGGGAACCTCAAACCTTCTCACTACAATGTATATCTCAACGACAAATCAATCGGATGGATTGATGATCCCAACGACCTGTCGTTAGGCCAGACCGGACTCTACAAAGGTCTCTACAATTTTGCCATCGAAGCCGTATATGACTATCCGGAAGGCACTTCGGGACGTGTGTACGCCTCGGCTGCGGCAGGCACTGTCTACACCGCCGAGAATCTGCGTCTCTCCCGATCCGGTGCCGACAACATCCTGACATGGAGCCACCCCTCGCTCGCCAGCACCGTACCCGCGTATGACATATATCGCGGTGATCTGAAAATCGCCTCGGGCCTCAGAGACTTATTCTTTACCGACGCGAACGCACCTGAGGGCGTGTACACCTATCACGTCCATGCTGTATATGGAGACGGAGAGATCTCACTCCCTGCCACTGTGAAAGCCGGCACCGGCACTACGGCGACGTATGTCCTCCCGTTCGGAGAAACTTTTGACAACGGTCATCTTCCCTCCGACTGGGAAGTCAGCCTTGTCGATCCCCGCATGAGCATCAAGGATATGTATGCATGGCGTTTCGACAACTGGTTTGACATCAAACTCCCGTCAGCCGACGGTTTCGACGGTGGATTCGCCTCCGTGAGCGGCATTGCAGCAGGCATGAACAAACTCGAGACACACTTGACCACTCCACCTGTGGTTATTCCGGCCGAAGGCGCCACACTCAGCTTCAACTGTTCCTATGCCGATGACAAGATGGGACCGACCGGATCCGCTCAGTTCCTGCTCATGGCATCTCCTGACAATGGAACCAACTGGTATGAATTAAAGAATCTCGCTGCATCTGCTGACGGTGTGGTGACAACAGACCTTGCTGACTATGCCGGAACCACCTCAATGATACGTTGGAGCTTCCTGTGCCGTAACTCCGGAGAGGCTGCCATCGACAATGTGCAGATCACGGCAGGATCGTCAGCCATCGTCACTGTCGGTACCGACAGCAGCGACCGCGTCAGCATCCACACCCCCTCGGGTGTCACAGTGGCCCGCAATGTCACCCGCGACCGCATCTCCACCCTCACCCCGGGCATCTACCTCATCTCTTCAGGCGGTAAGACAACAAAGATCATGGTGAGATAGGATTCTATCCCCGGCACATACATCCAATCCCGGCATTATCACTCTGATATGTCGGGATTTTTTGCTACCTTTGCAAAAATTTTCAAGGCAATGGACGTAATCCGCACAGACATAGACGGTGTCGTGATCATCGAACCACGCATATTCAGGGATGCACGGGGTTATTTCTTCGAAAGCTTCTCGCAGAAAGAATTTGACCGGAAGGTACGCCCGGTAAGATTCGTGCAGGACAACGAATCCATGTCGGTCCGCGGTGTGATGCGCGGACTCCACTTCCAGCTCCCGCCTTTCACACAGAGCAAACTTGTGAGATGCGTGCAAGGATGTGTGGTCGATGTGGCTGTCGACATACGCAAAGGATCCCCCACCTACGGACGCCATGTCGCCGTGGAGCTAAGCGCCGATAACCACCGCCAGCTCTTCGTGCCACGTGGTTTCGCCCACGGATTTGCAGTGCTGTCAGACGTGGCTGTATTCCAATACAAATGCGACAACTACTATGCGCCCCAGGCCGACGGCGGCATCTCAATAGCCGACACATCACTCGGCATAGACTGGCTCATATCGCCCGACGAAGCCATCCTGAGCGATAAGGACACACGCCATCCCCTCCTTGAGAATTTCGACTCACCATTTGATATTAACATAGACCTATATCAGGACTGACCACATGGCTCTTAAAGAAGAAATCGCCCGCCGGCGCACCTTTGCTATCATATCGCACCCCGATGCCGGCAAAACCACCCTCACCGAGAAGCTGCTGCTCTTCGGTGGCGCCATACACATCGCCGGCGCTGTGAAATCAAACAAGATCAAGAAGACCGCCACATCCGACTGGATGGAAATCGAGAAGCAGCGTGGCATCTCGGTGGCCACATCTGTGATGGGATTCAACTATGGCGACTATAAGATAAATATCCTCGACACTCCCGGCCACCAGGACTTTGCCGAGGACACATACCGCACACTCACCGCTGTCGACAGTGTGATCATTGTGGTGGACGTGGCCAAAGGCGTGGAGCGGCAGACAAGAAAACTCATGGAGGTATGCCGTATGCGCAACACCCCCGTGATCATCTTCGTCAACAAGCTCGACCGCGAGGGTCGCGACCCGTTCGACATTCTCGACGAGCTCGAAAGCGAGCTGAAGATCGCCGTGCGTCCGCTTTCATGGCCGATCAACATCGGAGAGAAGTTCAAAGGTGTCTACAATATCTACGAACATTCCCTTGATCTCTTCACCCCCGACAAACAGAGGGTCAGCGAACGTGTTGAGATCGACTCGGTGGACGATCCGCGTGTCGACGAGGCCGTGGGCGAGAAAGATGCCTCGAAGCTAAGGGAAGACCTCGAGCTCATCGAGGGAGTATATCCCGAGTTCGACGAACAGGCCTATCTGCGCGGCGAGGTCGCCCCGGTGTTCTTCGGATCGGCGCTCAACACATTCGGAGTCAAGGAGCTGCTCGACTGCTTCGTCAAGATAGCCCCGGCTCCCAAACCGGTCATGGCCGAGGAGCGCGAAGTGAAGCCCGACGAGGAGGGATTCTCGGGATTCGTGTTCAAGATCCATGCCAACATGGACCCCAACCACCGCTCCTGCATAGCCTTCGTCAAAGTCTGCTCCGGAAAATTCGAACGCAACGCCCCCTACAAACATATGCGTTTGGGCAAAAGTCTTAAATTTGCCGCTCCTACCGCCTTCATGGCCCAGAAGAAAAGCATTGTCGACGAGGCATATCCCGGCGACATCGTCGGCATACCCGACACCGGCAACTTCAAGATCGGCGACACCCTGACATCAGGCGAGTCCATACACTACAAGGGCCTGCCAAGTTTCTCGCCCGAGATGTTCAAATACATCGAGAACGCCGACCCCATGAAATCAAAGCAGCTCGACAAGGGAATCCAGCAGCTCATGGACGAAGGCGTTGCACAGCTTTTCACCAACCAGTTCAACGGACGACGCATCATCGGCACCGTCGGTCAGCTCCAGTTCGAGGTGATACAATACCGTCTCGAGCACGAATATGGCGCACAATGCCGATGGGAACCCATATCTCTCTACAAAGCCTGCTGGATAGAAAGCGATGACGACGAGGCCCTCGCTGCCTTCAAGAAACGCAAGCACCAGTTCATGGCCACCGACAAGGAGGGCCGCGACGTATTCCTCGCCGACTCAAACTATGTGCTCCAGATGGCGCAGAGCGATTTCCCCAAGATAAGATTCCACTTCTCCAGCGAGTTTTAAGGGATTCCAACAAGCCCGGATAACAACATACCGACAACCCCCTCCACGACAAACCTTGGAGGGGGTTGTTTTACGCGGATATGGCGTGATGAGGAGAAATGGGATGGACACTTGTCAATCGCAAAGATTATGAAATTCTGGTTTATAGCAAGAGACTGCCATGAAAGTTTATGTCATCGGATATACCAAGGGTTACCTTTAAACTATAAATAGTATTAAAAATAGAACAATTTTTATATTGTTGTCAAGGAATTAGCTAAATTTGCAGGAGAACAAGACAGTATTGCGATTATGGATAAAATGAGAATCAAGATAAATAGGCTTGGAGCCGTGACCGACTCTGAAATAACGTTACGCCCGTTCATGATTTTCATGGGCGAATCCGGACTTGGAAAAAGCTATGTGGCTTTTTTGGCTCATTACGTCTATGCGGTTCTCGGAAGCGATAGGTTGGCCCACTATTTCGATGGATACGACTTCAACGAACTTCTTCAGAATGTCAAGTCTGGGGACACGATTCTTGAGATACCCATGCGGGATCTCTTTGACTGGATAAATAAAGATGCTATCAATTATATCGGCTATCTTATCGGCTATGATTCATTCAACGGTGATGTAGAAATAAATTGGCCATTCGCAGATGAATCTATCAAATTCACATACACTGAAGAAATCGCCGGATTAAGCAATGCAGAGAGTGTGATTTATAACATCTCGACCAATAAGTTTACCTATAATATTCTTTCAGACTCATCAAAAATCAATGCCAGGGTTTTCGAGACCCTTATCAGAGCAGAGCTTTCGGATGCAATGTTTGATGAATACATAAACTTCGCGGACTATATTCTCCCACCATCTCGCGGGGCGCTTATGGAGCTTAACGAAAGACCTGCATTCCGTTCAGGAATGTATGATGAATTCTTTGACTTAAAGGCAGCCCTTGTCCGGCCATCGAAAAACAAGGTCGAGGAAAGCAAACCGCTGGACTCCATCATCCAAAAAGCTAATAATGGGAAAATAGCCCAATCAGATAATGATATAACATTCACTACGACTGATGGCATCTTGATGCCTCTTACCGCAGCAGCCTCCTCCGTGAAGGAACTTGCTCCTTTCGTCATGATGCTCAACAAATTCGTATTGAACAAGACATCCATATTATTTGAGGAACCTGAAGCACACCTTCATCCGGAGCGCCAACGTCACGTTGCTGACCTTATTGGATATGCCGTTTCTCAAAACTGTCATATGCAAATAACCACCCACAGCGACTATTTCATCAAGCGCCTCAATCAGCTCACACGTATGTATGCAATAAAAGAGAGGCATCCGTCTGAGTCTGTTGATAAAACTTTAAGTGAAATAGGAATTCTCCCGCAAACGTTGATTGATCCGGCAAGAATCGGTGCTTATTTCCTTTACCGGCGCAATGACGGGTTGACAGAAATCAAAGAACTTGATGTCATTGAATCCAACACAATTCCATTTACCTCATTTCACAATGTCATAATGGATGAGTTCGATATCTCTTATAGGATCAACGAGTTTGAACCTGAGGGCGAAAATGATCAAGAAGAACAAGAATAGGTTATGGCGATTCAAGATTTTGTCAGCAACATACTTCCGAAATATTATGCCCCTGTTCACCAAGGCAGCGTGAATATTATGGAGCATGATAGTGGTGCATCCGTAAAACGTGTGACATGGACCAATTCAGACTTCTTCCATCTGAACCATGATCTGGCAAAGGATATGAAGCCATTTTTCGAAGGAGCAAATTCTCCCGAAATATTCAGAAAAGATTGTGATGGTATCATTTTCTTTGAAAAAGAAGGGAAAAAATATATGTTTCTTACTGAATTGAAGTCCAAGTTTGATTCCATCCAGCTTTTCAAGGCTAAGACTCAGATTATATCTTCCTTCATCAAAGCCAATATGTTGTTTCATATTTCTCCCTGTTACCGGATAGAAGAGTACATCATTAAAGGATTCATTGTGAGTCATGCCCCAACTTCTGAATTCATCGTCAATCTGAGGAAAGCCGATATGTTACCGTATAATAGGATAAAGCCTGATATGAGTCTTGCGTTAAAACTGTTCCTAAAAGATAACATTCACAGACCTACCGACAATGTGCACAAGGCATTGCTCACGCCAGTTCAATGTTCTTGCTTATCCGGTTTGAGACTTGGAGACAGAGGTATATTCCCCAAAATTGAGCTTTACCATATTTCAGTCCCTGAGGGTAAAGATTCTGTGACATTAAATATTGACGATTATATCAAAAGTTAATTAAACAAGCCCTAAGCAATACCGCATAAGAATAATAACCGGTTCCTATGTATGTGATGAAAGCGCAAACATAGGAACCGGTTATTTTTCTGATATCTGACAGAGGCTCAGTATTATTTCATCATTCTCAGCAATCCCCATCCGCCGAAGATCTGGATGAGAAGGCCGGGGAAGCCGAGCCGTATGTCGGAAAGCACGGCGGTAGCCGAACCTGTCAGAAGCCACTCCCCAGCCATTCCCACAAGTTGGTATGATATGACAACACACCCTATGGTGATAAGCCCTGCACTCCGGCTTCTTTCAGCTGCAAGTGAGGCGAAAAGCGCCAGAAGAACCGATTTTAGCATTATGGCGGGAAGTGCCGTCACCGGAGGCATCCCGAACAACAGGGAGTTGACGAGCGGTGAAGCCACTGCTGTCAGCAGACCCACTCTCCAGCCATAACGGAATGCTCCTATAAGCGTGAAGAAGTATATGGGGAGGAATATATGTCCGCCGTCAGGGATGAGATGGCAGATCTGAGGAAACAGAATGTTGCCGGCTGTGAACAGAAGGGCATAAAAATATGTGCGCCACTCCGAAAGTGAGAGGCGATGAAGATTGAGGCTATTGTCAGTTTGCATTGTTTTCAAAGAATTTACGTATTTCCATGAGACACTCTTCCGGAGTGTCGAGATTGCGGCATATATTCTCGAGCGGACACCAACCGTCACCGCGGCGGTTGATGATATGATCGGTCAACCCGTCATACTCCACCTCCATCCCGCTCCCGTCAAGAATCCCGAGGGCCTGACGGCTCATGACCCGTGTGTGCAGACGTGCGACACCGCCGATGACCATGATTGACGCAGCAGCCCGGCCCACTACCTTGTCGGCCACAGCGGCTCCACGCAAAAAATCCGCCCCGTCAGCAAGAAGCTCCAACAGGTCGGCCACTCCACGGCGGGTGAAGGTGCGTATCTCGCCATGATTGGCCACGGCGAGCGTGAAAGGACCTGAGCCGAGAATATCTACCGGAGGATTCATCATAGTGTCCCCTGTTTCAGGTGTTCGACAAAACGGTCTATGCGCTGCATCTCGGCGGGGATGTCTATATTCTGAGGACAATGCGGATTGCACTGACCGCACCCTATGCAGTGGTCGGCCTGCCGCAGGCGAGGCACCGACCGGTCATATCCGACAAGGAAAGCACGGCGCGCCTCACGATAATTGGCGGCCTGGGCGCTTTCAGGAACATTGCCCTGGTTGACACACTTGTTGTAGTGGGTCAATATCCCGGGGATATCCAGTCCGTAAGGGCATGGCATACAATACTTGCAGTCATTGCACGGTATTGTCGGAAACTGAACCATGATGTCGGCAGTGGCATACAGATATTCAGTCTCCTCGGGGGTGAGAGGCTTGAGAGGAGCGTAGGTGCGCAGGTTGTCCTCCAGATGCTCCATATATGTCATTCCGCTCAACACAGTCAGCACTCCGGCCGGAGTACCGGCATAGCGGAACGCCCATGAAGCCACACTACGGTCAGGCTCACGCTGTTTCAGACGGGCCACCACATGGTCATGTACTTTAGACAAGCGGCCACCGAGCAGAGGCTCCATTATCACCGCAGGAATACCACGCTTCTCCAGCTCACCGTAGAGATATGACGCATCCGTATTCCGGGGATTGATCTCCCTTGCATGATGCCAGTCGAGATAGTTCATCTGTATCTGCACGAAATCCCATTTGAACTCATCGTGGCGCGACAGCAGATAGTCAAAGACCTTTATGTCTCCATGATATGAGAATCCGAGATTGCGTATGCGGCCGGCCTCGCGTTCCTTGAGCAGGAAATCAAGCACACCATTGTCGATATAGCGGGCACGCAATGTCTCCATCCCGTCATCGCCCATACCGACACCATGCAGCAGCATATAGTCGATATAATCAGTGCGCAGTTCCTTGAATGAGTTGTGATACATGGCCAGTGATGCCTCACGGCTCCATGTCGACGGAGAGAAATTGGAGAGCTTGGTGGCTATGAAATAACTGTCGCGCGGGTGTCGGCTCAATGCTATTCCGGTAGCCCCTTCCGATTTCCCCTTGCAATAGGCCGGGGATGTGTCGAAATAATTGACTCCATGCTCGATCGCGGTGTCGACGAGCCTGTTGATCATCTCCTGGTCAAGAGTCTTGTCATCCTCAGGCAAGGTGGGCCAGCGCATACACCCATAGCCAAGCAACGACACTTTGTCGCCTGTCTTCGGATTGACGCGGTAGGTCATGGCATCCTTGGGAATGGGGCCGAGAGGTGAGGTGGTGCCTGTGACCGGATTTTTACGTGAGTCGCAACCTGTGGCCATGACCGCACCTGCTGCAGCCGCACCGACACCCATACGTTTCAAAAACTCCCTGCGGTCTATCTCTTTCATATCTCTGTTGTTCTTTTTGGTTATATGACCCTGTGGTTCTCATGCCCTTCGACATATATGGCACTGAACGGCCTGGAGGGACACAGATTCTCACACGCTCCACAGCCTATGCACCGCTCATCGTTGACAACAGGTATCTTCACCGAGGTCTCGTCAGACGGATCGGACGGCACCATGACTATGGCCCCTGCCGGACAGTGGCGGGCGCAGTTCCCGCACTCCACCCCATCAGTCAGAGGCACACAGTTGGATCTGATCCATACCGCATGGCCGATCTGGACCGACGATTTCTCCTCGCGGCTGATCTTCAATATCGCACCCGCCGGACACACTTCCGAACATTTCGTACATTCCGGGCGGCAGTAGCCACGCTCATAGGACGACTCGGGCTGCATGAATGTCATGACATCGGTGGAGGGACGCAACACCCCGTTCGGGCACGCCGACACACACAACTGACACGCCGTGCACCGGCTGGCAAGATGACGCAGACTCACCGCCCCGGGAGGAACCACACGGGTCTTCCTCACAGGAGTCTTCTTGTCAAGAATCACAGCAAGCCCGCCATCCACAATCTTCTCCTCGCCCCTGAGTGCGGCGGTACCGGCCATAGCACCGACCAGGGCCATGAAACCACGGCGCGAGGTCTCAGGAGTCTCCGGAATCGTCTTCGTGCGCCGGCGTGTATAGGATATGGCACCCTGATGGCAAGTGTCGATGCAATCCATGCAGGCCACGCAGCGGGAATAGTCTATGGCATGGTTGCGGCTGTCTATGCAGGCCCCCTTGCAACGCCGCGAACATAGTCCGCAACCATTGCATTTTGACGTGTCGATCACAGGCGCGAGCAGTGAATAACGTGACAGGATTCCGAGCAGAGTTCCTACCGGACACACCGTGTTGCACCATGTCCGGCCGTTCCGCCAGGCCAGCACGGCAATGAGCGCGAAGGCCCCGGCAGCGGTCAGAATCACCGGAAGGCTGACGATCCATATCTCACGCTCGTAGAATGCATAGCTATCCATCCTCTCGGCCAAGGCGGCAAGGAGATTGTTGCCCCATAAATATACGGGTGCCACAAGAGCTGACACTATGCGCCCGTAGGTGCTGTAAGGTGCAAGCAACGCGGCAAGCGACCCGAGCCCGAGAATCACCGATACTGCCAGAAGAGCCAGAAAACCGTAGCGAAGCAGGGACAGGGCGGGGGAATAGCCGTACTTATTTTTATTCCTCCG
Organism: uncultured Duncaniella sp.; assembly: GCA_910587165.1. GTDB lineage: Bacteria > Bacteroidota > Bacteroidia > Bacteroidales > Muribaculaceae > Duncaniella. The sequence continues at coordinate 35,235 of CAJUKP010000015.1, read as the reverse complement.
GCCCATACGTCCGAGCCTCGCCACGGCATCCTGCATCACTCCGAGCGGACATATCACCGAGCAATATACACGCCCGAATATGAGAGTCAGAGCAACGAGGAAAATCACTACAATAAAGTTCAATGCCATCACGGCCGGAAGAAACTGGATCTTCGCCATCCAGCCGAGCCAGAAATGGACCGTGCCCGTGAAATCAAGAAACAGAAGAGTTATGCCGATCCAAAACAGGAGCGCTAAAGCTATGCGTATCTTTCTCAACATTGCAAGTGGTGTTTATGGTGCAAAAATCTATCTCACCTCCGAGACTGCCGTCCCGTAGCTGCGGAGCGAACCGGCCTTGCGTATGCGCTTGGCCACCTTGCGCCCGATCTCCGGCTCAAGATAATCCCAGAAAGGTTTGAGCATACTGAGTATCTGTGACTCCCCGCAATATCTCTCGCGAGAATAGGCTGAAAGATCGCGGTGAAAACTGAGGATATGGGCTATCCGTCTGTCGCGATCCCACTCCTCACCTGTGGCTATCTCGGCTGCGAGTGATGGCCGCGCGAGAAGTCCGCGGCCTATCATCACCCCTGACACTGTCGGGAAACGTCGGCCTACAGCAATGCAATCGGCCGGCGAATGGAGCTCGCCATTGAAAATCACAGGATGACGGGAAGAGTCAAGGAACTCGCCGAAACTTTCAAGATAAAGCTCACCTCCGTATCCCTGCATGGCTGTGCGTGGATGCACGGTGATATGCGACAGCGGCATTGCGTTGAGCGTCCCGGCTATCCCTTTCCATTCATCAGGGTTTTCCATCCCGAGCCTCATCTTCACCGAGAAGGTCACATCGCGACGGTTTTCCATTTCCCGGGCGACCTCTTCCAGCAGATCCCTTCGTCCCACCATCGCCGCGCCGCGCCCCTTTCCGGTCTGGAGCGGGAAAGGGCAACCCATATTCAGATCAATCTCCCTGTATCCGAGGGAGCATACGGCATCGGCAAGGATATTGAATTCATCCATATTCCTGAATATGATCTGTGGGACGAGCCGATAGCCTGTGCAGTCGTCCGGAGCGATATCACGCAGGTCACGGCGGCGTGGCTCACCCTTCTCCACCCTGACGAACGGAGAGATGTAAGCCTCGGCCACGGGGCCGTAGACCTTGGAATGAAAACGCCGCCAGGCACTTCCGGTATACCCTTGCAACGGAGCTACATAGAGTCTCATGATATCAGAATATGGCGAACGGAGATGGCTTGTAATCCTTCAATGCCTGCTTCAGGGCGGCATTGACACTGTAGTCTGTCTCTGCTCCGGGATAAGAGAGATCGAATGTGAACGACCCGTGGCTGAGACGGCCCGCTCCGAAGTGTCCGGTGACAGACGCCGGCACATCGACAGCTTCCAGAGGTGAATACTCATACATCACGGCGGGATCCGTGTCAAAGTTGTTATAGGTGAAGCCTCCGGCGAGGGTCCGGTAGGTGTCAGGCACGGTCTCGTCGCGCCTTGCCGCGCGGAAACAGTCGAAACTTGTCGGGGAATCCGTCTGGGTGATGACGGTGTAGTTGGACGATGTTCCCTTCTCCGCATATACGTTTCCGAAACTCTTTATCATACCGCCATCCTCGCCCGAGAATGTTCCTGATCCCTTTGCATCGGTACCCTGACGCGAGATAAGCATCGGATCACGTGTGGCCAGATAGAAATTGCGTTCCACAAAGATGCTTGAACCCATTGTGGCTCCGACGCCGTATTTTGACACACCGTCATAGAAATTGTTCCACACATGGACGGTCATGGTGCGCACACGCGGATTACGTGAGTCGCTGTGGTCAAACCAGTTGTGATGATAGTCCACATAGTCCTCGGCACTCTCGCTCTTCATGCCGCAGAGCGATGTCTTGCCGCAATCCCAGAAGCGGTTGTAGGCGATGGTCATATATCGCGAATGACCCTTCAGGTCAACAGTTCCGTCACCCTTGGCCTGATCGCTGTCACTGCCGGCGTTTCCGTAGAAAAAGTCCATGTTGTGTACCCAGCAGTGTGAGTTTGCTGTATCAAATGACAGACAGTCGTCCATACAGAGCATAACTGCAAAATTGCGGAGCTCGACCGACGAGGCATTGCGCACCAGCACACCGAAGCCCCTGATGCAGGCATCGTCACCGATACCCTCTATCGTCATATTGAGCGGCGAATAGGCGTTTTTACCCTTCACCTGCAACCCCTCGGCCGAACTGCCGAGGGCATCCATATCACCGGCCTCGACCATACCGAGCAGACGTATGGCGAGAGGACGTGTTTCCTTCCCTTTCTGATAAGCCTCTATGATCTTCTGCAGACCGGTGCAGAGGGTTCCGTCACCATCCTTGTCGCTCATCTTCACAGGCAGACTGACCGTCTTGGCAGTCCCGGCGGTCACATATAACACACGCGCACCATCTTTGAGCCGCCCGCTGTTGTCATACGCACCGATCCCGTCCTCATGGCCGAAAAATGCAAAGCCGCTGCGGTCGTGGGCGCGCACGGCAAGACCGCGTACCTCCGACGATCTGTCGGTCAGCTCAGTGCCGCCACTGACAGGCACCACCTTTATAGTATATATACCCTCAGCCAGGCCGGGAATATCTACCCTGCCATAGCTGAAATAATTTCTCACGAGTTCGCGGTCTACGCGGGTGAAACCGTCATTGCCGCCCCCTTTCACATACACATTATATGAATCGGCCCCTTCAAGAAGCTCCCACTTCGCATAGACGCTCTCAAACCACGGCTTGGCCTCGGTGATCTCGACACCTCCGTTGATAATCTCGCCATCCGATACGGGATGTGACCTCCTGACAAAATTGACATTCCTTACACCTGAAGCGTATGAGTCGGTCCACTCACCACCTGTACCGCTCACATCCACTGTTCCGGTTGCCGGATCGAACCCTACGTCAGATAGCGAGCCAGTGTTGTAGATCTTCACCGAACGGTCGGCCATGGTCATGAGCATCTGGTTCTCCGAGCGTGAATAGCCGGCTGAATGGTCAGTGCGCGTCACGGGAGTGTCGCCCCCCTCACCTGCCGATATTGAATAGACATAAAAGCCTCCGGTGGAGTTGATCACCACATCTCCGTCATCCTTGACAGTTCCCGAACTTACCGTCCGCGATGTGGACGGCTCGAAGCCCGAGGTGACAGACAGGTTGGACGCCACGAGATTACGTGGTGTGGATGAGCTTGACGACCCACCCTCGATGGTGACCACATCGCCGGCCTTCAGACCGGAAATCGTGATTCTTGCACCCTTGTTGTTAAGAGTCAGTGACCCTTTCTTGGCATCGACGCGCAGATTGTCGGCGGCCGGTGCTGAGAACAGAAGCCCCTTGGCAAACTCGAGTTCCACGCCATTTGCCATAAGCGGCGAACTGTCTATCGCCACAGCGTTCTTCCACCTGTTGTTTGACTGTTCGAAAGTCCAGTTGGCAGTATCGGCATTCAGATTGGCACGGTCGGTGTCAGAAACGGTCGAAAAATTCCAATCGGCCGCATGGAGACTCTGGACTGATAATATCAATGATGCCAGAAGCGGGCATAATGAAGCGATGCGGAGTCTCATTTCACAAAGATTTTTGTACCGTTGACAATATAGACACCGGGGATAAGGCCGGCGGAAGTGTCGGCAATACGCTGTCCCCTCAGATTATAGACACCTGTCGGGAGTTCCGGATCGGACATGATACTGCCGAGACCGCTTCCGCCGTCGGGGTCGATGGTTACGGAAACCATCTCCATATCAACAGTCTCCGTACTGCTGTCGGAGAAAATAAGGGTCAGCATATCACCGTCAAATGTGATTTTGGAAAGTGAGCGTCCTGTATCGGTGCCGTCGACAGTGGTCACTATCCGGCATTCGGCCATGGCCTGCATCGACACAGTCGAGGCCATCAGCGCGGCAAGGAGAAAAGAAGGTATTTTCATGGTGTGATAAATGATCGGAATTTATAGAGAGCCTGATATTGCGGCTGAGAGAATCGGATGAGACAGACGGAAACCTGCAGTCACCGCAGGTTTCCGCCTGTGGGAAGATGTTATTTCTTATCTTTGAGAAGGTCGCGGATCTCGGTGAGGAGCACCTCTTCCTTCGTAGGAGCGGGATCTGCTGCCGGCTCCTCAGCGGGAGCCTCCTTCTTGAGACGGTTGATGGCCTTGATGGCCACGAAGATACATAAAGCCACGATGAGGAAATCGACCACAGTCTGCACCCACGAGCCCCAGTTCATCGACACTTCGGGCTTTAGGATCTCCTGTGTCTGACCGTCGATCACAGCCTGCTGGATCACCCACTTGTAGTCGGTGAAATTGATACCACCGGTGGCCACACCGACCAGAGGCATGATGATGTCATCGACAAGCGACGAGATGATCTTGCCGAAAGCGGCACCGATAACGACACCCACAGCCATATCCACGACATTGCCGCGCATGGCAAACTCTTTAAATTCCTTTAGAAATGACATATTGAAAAAATAGTTTTTTTGATAAAACAAATTCGTCCAAAGTTAAGCAAAAAATCTCTAAGAAAAATCCGATTGCGTGAAAAAATTCTCCTCCCGGCGGAAATTAGCCTAAAAAACATCAAAAAGGGGCGAAAAGAGCAATATTTTTCCGGTAAATAATGAAGTTGTTTCTGAAAATATTTGTAATTTTGTGCCGATTTAGGAATAGTCCCTCCCGGAAGGCCATGCCGCTTCATCCGGCTGACGTTTCAACAATAGGAAATTTCACAAAATAAAGAATAAAACCCAATTTTTCTTTAAACTATGACAAAAATAGGTATCAATGGATTTGGCCGCATCGGCCGGTTCGTTTTCCGTGCTTCCACCAAGCGCGATGACATCGAGGTAGTTGCTATCAACGACCTTCTCCCCGTCGACTACATGGCTTATATGCTCAAGTATGACACAATGCACGGCCAGTTCGACGGCACCGTGGACTATGATCTGGAGAAGAGCCTCCTCATCGTCAATGGCAAAGCCATCCGCGTGACCGCTTGCAAGAATCCCGCCGAGATCGGCTGGGGCGCTGTAGGTGCCGAGTACGTGGTTGAATCAACCGGTCTTTTCCTCACCAAGGAGAAAGCTCAGGCTCACATCGAGGCCGGAGCTAAGTATGTGGTGATGTCCGCTCCCTCAAAGGACGACACCCCCATGTTCGTATGCGGTGTAAATGACAACACCTACGCTGGCCAGCAGTTCGTTTCCAACGCTTCCTGCACCACCAACTGCCTCGCCCCCATCGCCAAGGTGCTCAACGACAAGTTCGGCATCACCGACGGCCTCATGACCACCGTTCACTCAACCACCGCTACCCAGAAGACCGTTGACGGTCCCTCCATGAAGGACTGGCGTGGTGGCCGTGCCGCTTCCGGCAACATCATCCCCTCTTCCACCGGCGCTGCAAAGGCTGTTGGTAAAGTGATCCCCGAGCTCAACGGCAAGCTCACCGGTATGTCAATGCGTGTCCCCACCCTCGACGTATCCGTTGTTGACCTCACTGTCAACCTCGCCAAGCCCGCTACCTATGAGGAAATCTGCGCTGCCATGAAGGAAGCTTCCGAAGGCGAGCTCAAGGGTATCCTCGGCTACACTGAGGATGCAGTCGTTTCAAGCGACTTCCTCGGCGACACCCGCACTTCTATCTTCGACGCCAAGGCCGGTATCCAGCTCACCCCCACCTTCGTTAAGGTTGTAAGCTGGTATGACAATGAGATCGGTTACTCCAACAAGGTGCTCGACCTCATCGCCCGCATGAAGAAAGTGAACGGCTAATCCTTTCCTTTAATAAGGATTAACCTCCATCACACAAATACCATCCGCCCCGGACCGCACTAAAGGCAGTCCGGGGCGGATTGCCTTGTATCTATACGTATGGCTTGACTTCCTCCATGGTGATGAGTCCGTGCATTATGGCGAATATGGTCAGACCCGCTGCAGAGTGAACCTGAAGTTTGGATGATATATTGCGACGGTGGGTTGTGACCGTATGGACCGACAGACACAGATGGTCAGCGATCTCCTTGTTGGCCATCCCCTTGGCCACACAGCATATTATCTCCTTCTCGCGGGCAGTCATCGCATCGGCGGGCGACACGTTGTCGCTGTGTTCCCTCACATCCTCCAACCTGTCGCGGGCCGTGAGCTTGAGCGACTTCTCAAGTCTCTCAACAGCCGGAATGAAAAGCCTGTTCTCGATCTCGCAATGGTTCACGAGCTCATCACCACAATATATTATATCCATAAGTGCCGATGTCAGCGCCACATTATCCTTGACATGGTAGTGGCGTATGAAAATATCCTTCAGTCCGTTGAGCTTCTCGGCCATGCTCACATGAGAGACCGAATAGTCGGTGATACGGAAATCCCCGCCCGTGCGCCCTTCAAGAAGCTCGTTGACATAATCAAAGATGGCATCATTCTCATGTTCCATGTGATTATGTACTTCCCGCACATAATCATCGAAAAATTTTATCAGAAGAAAAGCCATATCGTTGATATCCGAGCAGTTCACCGCCTCGATGAGCTTACGTCTGATGGAAGGCATGAGGAAATCAAGGAAATATGAATGTGCCCGGCGCAGATAGCCCATCAGTGAGGGAAGCGAGATCTCGAAGCCTGAATAACTACGCCCGCACAGCAGATTGCAGACAGCAAGAAACGATCCGCAATCCACGCCATCCTCACGGCAGGCAGTCTCCACGGTCTTGTCGCCGAATCCAAATGATAGCCCGAACCTGTTAAGCACCACGAGCAACTGCCGGTTTCCCTCGATCAGAGTCCTGAGTTTCTCATCCTGAGTGAAAGTACGTCTGTTTTTCGCCATAATCAGAATAGTTGATGACATAAGGGGAAGAGTCCTGAATCCCCATGCAAAGGTATTTATTTCCATTTTCCCACACCATACCCATTTTTAGGGGTTTTTCCAACCCGTCCGGAGGGGAAACCATCAAAATCAGTGAAAATACTCCATTTTTTGAGTATTGTACCCATCGGTGGAGAGGCAGTAATTTTGCACCCGTAAAAATCATCAATAATTCAACATCCAAAATCAACATCACAAAGCAATGAAACTATTCAGGACCATCTTCATGGCTATGGTTGCTATCATCAGCCTCACCACAACCACCTCATGCAGCGACAATGATGACAAGGACACACCCGCCATTCCCGCGGCAAAAAATATCGAAGGGTCATATACCGGCGACATGGATTGTTCCGTAATGGGTAATGTGTCGACATTCGCAGATGTGACATTCGGTATAACCGCAACCGACGACGCCACTGTCAGCATCACCCTTCCCCCGTTCGGCGAGGCTCCGATGGCAATGCCCTCCATAACAGTGGACGGGGTGAAAGTAACGGAAGAAGACGGGATAGCCACACTGGCATCCACCCAGATCACAGGCGAGACTACGGATGGCAAGAGCTATACCGTCACTCTCTCCGGCAGTGTGGCAGACAATACGCTCGACATCCGCTTCAATCTCCAGTTTGGTGCCATGCCCATGCCCATGATTTGTTCATCAACTGCTGTAAAGTAGCGACATGATCAGAACACTATTTCTGACAATATCCATTTTGCTGACTCCTCTCCTCTCCGCAGCCGTGACCTTCAAGGGACGTGTTGTGGACGAGACGGGGAGTCCGCTTATAGGAGCGACTGTCAAGATCAAAGATGGGACCCTCACAGTACTGACCGACAACAACGGCGAGTTCTCATTACACTCAGCCGGGAATGTGGCCACTCTGAGCGTATCCTATATCGGATATGTCACCGAGACATTCATCATCAGATCCGGCGATAAACCACGGATAGCCGAACTACGGATGAAGCCTGATGTAAGCGCTCTCGGGGAAGTGGTCGTGACAGCCACACGCACTCCGAAAGCTCTGAAAGATGTTCCGGTGGTGACCCGTCTGATCTCAGCCGAGGATATCCGCAAGACAGATGCCACAAATATCCAGGATCTGCTCACCGAAGAACTTCCGGGACTGGAATTCGGATTCGCCATGAGTCAGGAGACATCGCTCAATATGAACGGTTTCGGTGGCAATGCAATCCTGTTTCTTGTAGATGGTGAGCGTCTGGCCGGAGAGACCATGGACAATGTGGACTTCAACCGTCTCAATCTTGACAACATAGGGAAGGTCGAGGTGGTCAAAGGTGCCTCATCGGCCCTCTACGGAGCCAACGCCGTGGGCGGAGTGGTCAACCTCATCACACGTGAGAGCAACGATCCGTGGAGGGTGAACCTGAACTCACGCTACCGCAGCATGGGTGACGAGTGGCGCCACGGAGCAGACCTCAACGTCCACTACGGGAAGTGGAGTTCCAACACCAACCTGCAATACACCACCTCACACACGGTCAGGGTCACGGATCTGTTCGACACAGAATCTAAAATCCAGAACATATTCGGTGGCAACACACTCAACATAAAGGAGAAACTCACGTTGCAGGCCGCCGACAACCTCCGCCTCACTGCACGTGGAGGATATTTCAACCGCGTGAGCACACGCATCAACTATGATGACCACTATATTGACTATAACGGCGGACTGAGAGGTGTATGGGATATCAGACCCGACCGGATCCTCGAACTGAGCTACAGCTATGACCGGTATGACAAAGAGAGATACATCGGTGGAACGCGGACACATGACCATGACTACAGCAACCGCCAGCATACAGGACATCTTCTCTTCACCGGCTATCTGGGGCCCCATGCACTGACCGCCGGAGCAGATTTCATGCATGACTTTCTGTCGACCTATCAGTTTGTCGATGACGAGACCCACTCGCAGACCTCACTTGACGCCTTCATCCAGTTTGACTACAATCCGCTGGAATGGCTCAACATCGTGGCCAGCGTGCGTGACGACTACTACTCCGAATCAGACAACAACGCACTGACAGCCCGCCTGGCCTCCATGTTCAAGTTCAGCGGATTCTCGGTCAGAGCCTCCTATGCCGGCGGATTCCGTGCCCCCACACTCAAGGAGATGTACATGAACTTCGATATGGCGGGCATACAGATGATCTATGGCAACCCGGATCTTAAACCGGAGAAAAGCCACAACTTCAACCTAGCTCTGGAGCATAACGGACGCATCAACCACAACACCCTTGGAGGAGCCTATAGTCTTACAGCCGCCGGTTATCACAACCTTTATGACAGCCGTATCACAACCACCGACTATCCCGGCGACGGCACACGGGAAGAGGGTGCCGTCTACTGCAACGAGGATGGGGTGAGGGTGACAGGACTCGACATTTCCGCACGTTTCCGCTCGCAATGCGGACTCGGATTGATGCTGAACTACAACTATCTACACGTGGGAGGACACACCGTCGACTCCCAGTTCTCACAACCTCGTCCACACTCCATGACATGGAGACTTGACTATGAGAAAAAAATCTGCAGCGTATATGATATCTATGCCGGAATCTCCGGGAGATATCTGTCAAAACCTGTATCGAAATATGAGACCGACAGCGCCTATTCACTCTGGAAGTTCACATTCAGACAAGGTATATGGCATGGGATAAATGTCAACTTCATAATCGACAACCTGTTTGACTACAGGCCGAAAGTCTACTACTGGAACTCGGCACCCACCACAGGTCGCAATTGGTCGGTAGGAATATCATTAGATATTGATTCAATGTTCAAATGAAATGACAAGAAGAACTAAAATTACTCTTGCAGCCGTTGCCGCCGCGACAGTCATCATCGCCGCAACGGTTGCGTGGAGACACACAGCCTCCACCACACGCATAGCCTTCGTCAACTATCAGCCCATTACCCTCGGTCAGATCGGCAAGGCCAACGACAATTCATCCATCGACATCGAGAGTCTCGATGTCGAGAATCTCGCGGATGCCGGAGACTATGACATGGTGTTTGTCAACGGTATGGGCCTCCGCATCACCTCAGAGCAGCGCGACGCTCTGAACAAGGCTGCCGGGAACGGCACACCCGTACTATCCACAAATGTCACCAACCCGCAGAACCTCATTATCTCCACAGACTCCGTGGACACCGAATTCCTTAAACAGTATCTGCAGGGTGGAGGACGCGTAAACTACAGGAGTATGCTGAACTATGTGCGCAAATACGTGGACGGAAAGAAATTCTTTATAGGAAATATATCCGATCCTGTCGCCACCTTATCAGGATTGATATACCATCCCGACATCGACGGCGAGGAAGGCGACGAGGTATATTTCAACTCGCTTTCCGACTACAAGCGTTATCTCGCCGCACACGGACTATACAGCGGTGACGCTCCCGGAATAATACTCACCGGACAGATGGGTGTTCCGGACGAACTGATAGCCCGTCTGGAGAAGAGCGGCAATGTGGTCTACCCAATGCGCGATATGCTCCGCGCCATCTCGGCCGGAGTGACAGACAGCATCACACCCTCGGCCATGATCAATATGGCTCACGGCAGAATGGGCGACCGTGTTGTCGAATATCTCAGAAATGCCAATATCCCACTGTTTGCTCCGCTCAACGTAAACCGCGATCACGATGAGTGGATGGCCGACAAGATGGGCATGAACGGCGGCTTCCTCTCTCAGAGCATCGTCACTCCCGAGATTGACGGAGCCATCCGTCCGTGGGCACTGTTCGCCCAGTTTGAAGGGAACGATGGCCTACCTGAGATAAAGGCCATTCCCGGTAGACTTGAGGAATTTGTCGAGACCGTCAACAATTATATCAGCCTCCGCCATAAGCCTGAAAGAGATAAGAAAATCGCGATTTTCTACTTCAAGGGCCCCGGTCAGAACTCTCTTGTCGCCGAAGGCATGGAAGTGGCCCCCTCGCTCTTCAACCTTCTGACACATCTGAGAGAGGAGGGTTACCGTGTGGACAATCTCCCGGCTTCAGCCGAAGCACTGGAAGAGATGATAAACAGACGTGGCCGCGTATTCGGCAGCTACGCTATCGGTGAGATACAGAGATTTGTCGAGTCATGCAATCCCGTGCTCATCAGCGAATCTGACTTCCGGGAATGGGCCGGAAACTCAATTGATCCGGAGATGTCTGCTGAGATAGAGGCGGTGGACGGAAAGTTTCCCGGCCATGGATTGCACACTGCCGGTGGAGATCTCGCCCTTGCCGCTATACGTTTTGGCAACATCGTGCTGATACCGCAGACAGCTGCAGGTGTGGGAGATGACGATTTCAAGATCGTACATGGCACCGATATGGCACCGCCCTATGCCTATGTAGCATCCTATCTGTGGGCCCGTAACGGATTCGGGGCCGATGCACTCATACATTTCGGGGCACACGGTTCATTGGAATTCACTCCGCGCAAACAGGTGGCAGCCGGTAACCGCGACTGGCCTGACAGACTCATTGGCACAACCCCGCATATCTATATCTATGCCACAAGCAATGTGGGAGAGGCCATGATGGCAAAACGGCGCACCTATGCCGGAATAGTCAACTATCTGACACCTCCGTTCATGGAAAGCGAGGTTAGGGGCATATACAGGAACCTGTCTGACGCTATCATGAACTACAATAAGATATCCGAGGCCGACACTCCTGATCAAGCCGGGATAGATGCGGCTTCAAGGTTGGTGAAGAAATATACCGTGGAGCTCGGCATACATCGCGAGCTCCGCCTCGACAGCATTGCCGCTTCGCCATATACAGCAGCGGAAATCGCACGTATCGAGAATTATGCCGAGGAACTCGCCAACGAGAAAATCACAGGCGCACATTATGTGATGGGGAAACCCTATACTGACGACAAGATCTCATCGACAGTCATGGCCATGACTGTCGATCCAATAGCTTACAGTCTGTTCGCTCTTGACAAGCTTAGCGGCAAGGCTGTTGGTGAATATGACGGGAAAGGCCCGGGATTCACCCACAGATATCTCGGACCGGCCCGCACGTTGGCCGGACAGTTGTTGGCAGATGGTAGAGAAGTGACCGATGGAGAAATTTGTCGCCTCGCCGGTATCAGCAACAATGAGCTCACCGCCGCCCGGCAAGTGATGGATGACGTCAACAGTTCGAAAGATCTCTTCTCCCGGATGATGGTCATGGGATCCTCCATGCCTGTAAGCGCTCCAACCGCCCGATTGGCTGAACGCACCGAAAGTCCATCCGGAAAGATGAGAAAAATGATGAAAGCCTCAGGTATGAGTCCCGAAAAGGCGCTTGAGATGGCACGAAGAATGGGAGCCGACTCAGCTGCGATAGCCAAAATGAAAGCAGCCATGAAAAAAGGGGCCGGGAATCCGGCTTCAGGCGGTTCAGGTCACCCCGCCCACGCCATGATGCAGCCTCCGGCTCATACACCTGCCGAAATTGAAAAAGCCACAGCCATCACCGAGATCGAGAGGGCAGTGAGAAATGTAGGCCGATACCGCGACGCCCTACGCGAGAGTCCCCGCATGGAACTCGCCTCGGTGGTCAACGCCCTCGCGGGTGGATACGTCTCCCCCACCTCCGGAGGCGATCCGGTGCTCAACCCCGACATCCTCCCCACCGGGCGCAATATGTTTGCCGTCAATGCCGAGGAAACACCATCGGCTGTAGCCTGGGAAAAGGGAAAGACTCTTGCCGACAATACACTCAGAATGTATCGCGAGGCCCATGGTGACTCGCTTCCAAGGAAAGTGAGCTACACACTGTGGAGCAGCGAATTCATCGAGACGGAAGGAGCCACGATAGCCCAGATATTGTATATGCTCGGTGTGGAACCCGTGAGGGATCCATTCGGGCGTGTGACCGACATACGTCTGATCCCGTCCGCCGAGTTGGGACGACCGCGCATCGACGTAGTGGTTCAGACCTCCGGCCAGCTGCGTGATCTTGCAGCCTCCCGCCTTTTCCTGATCTCAAGAGCTGTGGAAATGGCGTCAAAATCAGCAGATGACAAGTATCCCAACTTTGTTGCCGAAGGGGTTGTCGAGACCGAGAGACATCTCGTTGACAAAGGAATGAGCCCCAAGGAAGCAAGGGAATTCTCGACGGCCCGTGTATTCGGCGGAGTAAACGGAAACTACGGCAGCGGCATACAGGAGATGGTGGAGGCCGGTGACCGTTGGGACAACGAAGAGCAGATCGCCGAAACATATATGCACAATATGGGGGCCGTCTATGGCTCTGAAAAGGATTGGGAAAAACTGCGCGACCATGTCTTCGAAGCCGCTCTCACCCGGACCGATGCCGTAGTCCAGCCACGCCAGAGCAACACATGGGGAGCTTTGAGTCTTGATCATGTGTATGAATTCATGGGCGGCATGAACCTGGCCGTGCGCAATGTGACCGGAAAGGATCCGGATGCATATCTTGCCGACTACCGTAACCGCAACCGCGTGAGAATGCAGGAGGTCAAGGAAGCCATCGGCGTGGAAAGCCGCACCACAATCCTCAATCCCACTTATATCAAAGAAAAGATGAAAGGTGGCGCGGGAGATGCCTCGTCAATAGCCGATGTGGTGCGCAACACCTACGGATGGAACGTCATGAAACCCGAAGCCATTGACGATGAACTCTGGGATGACATATATGACACCTACGTGGCCGACAAGCATGGGCTCGGCACCAAGGACTACTTCACAGACACCAATCCCGCCGCTCTTGAAGAGATTACAGCAGTGATGCTCGAGACGGCGCGCAAGGGGATGTGGGATGCCTCGGATGAGCAACTCGCCACTCTGGCGGAACTGCACACGGAGATTGTCAGCAGATACAGGCCATCATGCTCGGGATTCGTATGCAACAACGCTAAACTGCGCGACTACATAGCCGGTAAGGTTGATAAGCACACTGCAGCGGACTATGCCAAGGCTATTGGAGCGATCCGTGCTGAAAATGCCGGGGGAGAGGACGGTATGGTGATGGAGCGCAACGAACTCAATCAGGTAGCCAAAAGTGTCAACCGGATCAGCGGTACACTCGTGGCCATCCTGGTGGCAGCGGGAATAATCGCCGTATTTGTGGCAGTGCGACGCCGAAACAGGAAGTGATATGGAGACAGTGGTCATTCTCATAATGTTGCTTGTAGGAGTCAGCTTCCTGCTCAAGCTCTCCATGATGCCCGTATGGCTACGCATAGCCGAATGCGCCCTGCTCGCGATTACGGCTGTGCTCGCCACCGACCTGGCCATCAGCCAGTCGAAGACGCGGATAGAGGAGTGGCTGGCCTCGCCGGAGCTGATGCTCGACACCGCCGTACTGCTCACCATCGACGTCGCCATGCAACTATCCTTCTGCATCATCGCCGCCTCGGGTCCGGCCCGTGCACTAAAGGAAAGAATCCTCCGCACATTACTCCTCGCAATACCCGGACTGATGGTGTTTCCTGTGGTGTTCGCTTGTCTCGTCGAGCTCGTGTTCGCATTCACAGGAACCGACTTCTACCTCACGGGATACGGATTCGGCGCATTTCTTCTGCTGGCCGTCCCGCTGTCCGGAACCGGAATGAAATATCTTCTGCCCGATACCTCCCAGCGGCTCGAACTGATATTTTACCTCAACTGCATAATCGGCGCACTCGGTGTGGTGGCCACCGTCAACGGACGCACAGCCGCAACCGGTGTGAACGAGTTGAATCTCCCCGCTCTGGTCACCATTGTGCTGCTTACTCTGGGGTCCGCCACAACAGGTTACATCATTTTTCAAAAAAAATCATAAGACAATGAATATAATATCAAACATTCTCTACTGGATTTCGACAGGGCTTCTCGTCCCGGTCATCGTGCTTCTGATCTACTTTTTTCTACGTGCGTTGCTGCTCATCGGGGTATTCTTCGGCCAATATATGGCTGAACGGAAGACAGCCGCCATGCTCGACAGCCGCATACGCGACCTCAGCCCCGGCGAGGTGATAACATTCGTGGAGAGCCTTCCTGACGCGGACGGCTCAATGGCGGTGAGATACCTGAAAGCCATCGTGAAGGCACAGGGCAACGAGGCCCGCATCGACCTGCTTGTGTCGGACTATGAACTCGAGGCCGACAAGAACGTGGCAACTTCCAAGATTCTCACCAAGATGGGACCTATACTCGGGCTGATGGGAACACTAATCCCCATGGGTCCGGCGCTCGTAGGACTCGCCACCGGCGACATAGCCTCGATGGCCTACAATATGCAGGTGGCGTTCGCTACCACAGTGGTGGGTCTTGTCGTGAGTGCCATAGGCTTTGTCACACAGCAGGCCAAAGAGCGATGGGCTTTGCATAATCTCATCATACTTGACTTTGTGGCCCAAACCATTAAGGATCTGAAATGATGGGACGCAGACGATCAATACTACGCCATGGCGAAGATTCCGATCCAATGAGTGTTGTGAGCAATCTTTTCGATGTCGCTATGGTGTTTGCCGTAGCCCTCATGGTGGCCCTCGTAAGCCGCTACAACATGACCGAGATGTTCTCGCAGGAAGATTTCACTATGGTCAAGAACCCGGGCAAGGAGAATATGGAGATCATAACAAAAGAGGGAGAGAAAATCAACCGTTACACCCCGTCGGAGGACAAATCGTCCGACGGCAACAGAGGCAAACGCGTCGGCGTGGCCTATGAACTCGAGAACGGCGACATAATCTATGTCCCGGAATAAACCTGATGATACCCGTTATTGCGGCAGTGGTTTCTGTAGCCACTGCCGCAATAATCATCATATCACATGAGATCCGGACTATTTAAAGACAAAAATCCCGTTCCGGTTGTTGTTATTAGATGAAAAGCACTATCTTTGCATCAAATAATCATCAGAAAACAATGAACAAGATCTCACTTCTTCTTTCGGGCGGGGTGCTGGCATTGAGCGCCTGCGCCATCGAAGCACAGCCCAACTACACTGTCAACATCCCCGTCGATCCCTCGATGGACAACACCATGGCCTATCTCATAGACTGGGACTCGAGCGCCAAACTTGACTCAACTATCGTGAGCAATTCGCTCATCTCGTTCAAAGGAAATGTCGAAAAGCCTTTTCTCGGACGTGTGATCGTCAACGGCAACCGTGGCCCTATCTTCATCGTCGAGAAAGGAACCATCTCGCTCGATGCAGCAGGAAATGCATCAGGCACACCTCTCAATGAGAAATTGCAGTCCTACTTCAACAAGATGCAGAGTCTTGAAGCGGACTACAAGGCCCTCAATCTCAACGACTCGATACAAAAAGCCACCGGCGATTCTATTCTCGCGGCCTATCAGGCCATCCCGGCCGAGGCTTTTGCCGAGAACGCCTCAACCCCTGTAGGCCTCTTCTGGTTTCTCCAAGGTGCCTATGAGATGGGACTTCCTGAAATCGACAAGGCTATAGCCTCCACTCCCGCGCTTGGCGAGTCGAAGCGCGTCCAGTCGCTCCGTAATGCCCTCCTTGCAAAGGCTGAGACTTCCGAAGGTAAACACTACAAGGATTTTGAGGTGACATACGACGGCAAGACCGAGAAACTGAGCGACTACGTGAAGCCGGGCCGCTATACTCTCGTCGACTTCTGGGCAAGCTGGTGCGGCCCCTGCATCCGTCAGACCAAGGTGATCAAGGAGCTCTACAACAAATACAAGGACAAGGGTCTCGATGTAGTGGGTGTGGCCGTATGGGACGAGGTGCCCAACACACTCGCCGCCATCAAGAGCCACAAGCTCGACTGGCCATGCATACTCAACGCCCAGACCATCCCGACCGATCTCTACGGCATCTCAGGCATCCCCTGCATACTGCTTATCAATCCCGAGGGAATCATCGTGTCGCGTGACAAACAGAGCCAGGAGCTGATTGATGCGGTGGACAGCGCGATGTCCACATTCTAGCTACCTGCCCCCACAGCATCAGCTGTCACAACGACAGACGCTCCTGCCGACACCGCTGCAATATTCTGACCCTGACATCATGACAGACAACGATCTGCACGAACTGCTCGACTCGGAAGCGGCCCGCATCAACTCACCGGAATTCATCGCCGATGATCCGGTGCAGTTTCCGCACAGGTTCACGGATCTGCGTGACATCGAGATAACCTCGCTGCTCACCTCTTCGATAGCCTGGGGAAACAGGAAAATGATATGCCGCGACTGCAACAGACTGCTCGGACTCATGGACAACCGTCCCTTCGATTACATGATGGACGAGGGGTATGAGGATCTGGCCGACAGTGACAACATACACCGGACATTCTTCAACAGCCATCTCAAATATTATCTGCGGGGGCTGCGGCGCATCTATGCCAACCACGGATCACTGCAGGAGTTCGCCCGTGCCGAGGGAATAGCATCGACAGAGGCTCCGGCATGGAAACTCATAGAAGGGGTGAACCGCGAGCTCGCCGAGGCCAATTCACCGGCCGACAATACGGTGGCATCGAGATGTCTGCCCCAGAATCTGAAAACCACAGCCTTGAAAAGGGTCAATATGGCACTGCGATGGCTGGTGAGAGACGACGGTATAGTCGATCTCGGAGTGTGGGACATTCTGAAACCATCCCAGCTCTTCATCCCGCTGGACGTCCATGTGGGTGATGTGTCGAGGGAACTCGGTCTTCTTACCCGAAAGGCTGATGACCGTAGATCGGTGGTGGAACTGACAGAACGGTTGCGCCGTTACAATCCGGACGACCCGTGCATCTACGATTTCGCGCTGTTCGGAATCGGCATGAAATTATAAATAATGAACATATACAGAGGCGGCGAACGGAATATGCTCCGTTCGCCGCCTCTGTAGATGTTCATTTTGATCTTAGTTTAGTTCTTACGACCATCGAGATCGTCGTTGGTAATGCCCTTGTTGACCTTCTTCACTGAAACGTTCAGCGAACCGAAGCGCAGGTTGGCTCCAAGGAAAAAGTAAGTAGATCCTATCTTGCTCCATGAGCGTGAGACAGACGAGTATCCGGAATTGATGGCACTGTAGGCATAATGGCGTTTCGGCAGGAACATATCACCACCGTGGATGCGTATGGTGAGACGGTCGTCCTTGAGGAATGAGCGGTCGAGACTGACTCCGTAGCTGAACGAATCGACAAACCGTGGCTTGTAGACCTCGCTGTAAAGCGACTTGCCGCTATGCCAGTAGTTGATATATATTGCGAGGTTGATCTTCGCGGGAAGTTTCTGCGCATAGCGCATATAGCCATATCCGCCCCAACCCGAGGCTGACAGTCCCAGCGAACGGTTCTCCTGTTTGTTCCAATAGGTGTTGAGATTCACCATGAACGAGGTCTTTCCCGTAGGCGTCCACGAGGCATAGAGCGATGGCGACACATTATGGCTGCGCCCCTCGTTGGCGTATGTCGAATAGATCATATCGCCGACAGTACGGCGGACGTCTATGATGCCGGAGGATGAGAAATTATATGACAGATTGAAATTCATATTGAACTTCTGTTTGATAAGCCCGTATGTGAATGTGAGGTTCTGGTTACGGGCGCTCTTCAGATCCGGATTACCCGACGAGATTTCCGTGACACTTTCCGAAACGGCCGGATTCAGATAGGCTATGCCCGGACGCCGGATATTAGTGGAATAGGCAAGCTTGAGCGAAGACGCGTCAGACGCATTCCAGGCCACGGACGCCGAGGGCACCAGATCGTTGAGATCAGTTGAGAACGGTTGCTGGCTCCCGTCCTTGTATTTTGCCGAGAGGTGGGAGTATTCGTAGCGCAGACCTCCGCGGAGGCTCCACTTTCCGAAAGTGCCCCGCCAGTCGGCATAGATTGCCGAGATGGATGTGAGATGGGAGAAGTCGGTGTAATCCTTCCGGTAATCGGCGTAGTCGTAGGTGGTGACGGAATGGTTGTCGCGGTAGATGAACTTTCCGCCCACATCGAGTTTGTGCTTCTTTCCGAACGGACGTGTCCAGTCGGCCTGGACGGTATGCTCGGCAAAACGCAGATCAAACTCCTGATCCATGCGTGTATAAGGGAGCGGGAACTGGAAAAGATCACTGTATTCCGTATATCCGTCCTGCTGCTGCCGCGTGGTGGACAGGGCATAACTGAGCGTGAAGATCTCACCTTTGCGGCCGGTCTGATGCTGATAGTTGGCCGACCCGTTGAAATCGAGATAACCGTATGGCTTATTGAGCGAATATGATGAATAGCTGTAGACCGGCGATCCGTCCGGAGCGGTCATCGTGGTGCTTCCGGCCTGTTTCACCTTGAGATTATAGCTGTAGAAGCCGAATTCGGCCGTGAAGAGATTGAGTGTGTCAAGCTCCCACGAAAGTTCACCGTTACCCCAATACATAGCGCCGGGATTTGTGGAATACGTGCGGCTTTTCAGAGTGTTTCCGGTATCATCGTATGTGCGTTCAAGCTCGTTGTTGTTACCGGTCTGCCGGCGGTTCATCGTGCTCAAGCCTCCCGAAAGAGAGAACGTCACCTTATCAACCTGTGAAGTGATCCAGAGATTGGGACTCGGGATAGGATTGGTGGACGAGAGATTCACTCCGGCCGATCCCATCACCCCCTTCACAGAAGTGTTTTCGAGTGTCACTATATTGAGGATCGCACCCACACCCTCCGCCTCCTCACGCGCACCGGGATCGGTGATCACCTCGATCTTCTTGATCATCGAGGCAGGTATGGCTTTGAAAATATCCTTTGAATTCTTGGTGAATGAATTGTTCGGGCGACCGTTCTTATAGATTTTGAAATCGGTCGAGCCCTTCACTTTCACAGTGCCGTCAGACTCCACTGTCACGAGCGGCACCTTCTTCAGCATTTCGTCAAGCTGGGTGGTCTTGGATTCACTGTCGGCCTGCACATCATAGCCTATACGGTCAATCTCCCGGCTCACGAGCGGACGCTGGGCCGTCACCTCAACTACTCCGAGCAGATTGTCAGGCACTGAAAGCACGATCTCGCCGAGCATGGCCACCGATTCAGAAGTCTGGACATCAAACTCCAATTCGGTCTCATCCTTGCCGGTAGCGCTGATATTGAGACGATAGACACCATCGCCGGGCAGATCGAGATGAAACCTGCCATCATCACCGGTCAGCCCGGTGGCTATGGTGACGGATGGATCGGCGAGCCTGAACACCCTGAGGGTGGCGTATGGCTCCCCCTCACCCAGCGAATCGACCACGACACCTTCCACTCCTGGGGTCTGCGCTACAGCTCCGAGAGCCAGTGATATGAACAGTATTAACAAATGTAACTTTTGCATAGCTGAAAAATGAGTCTTTGCCTATATGACGCAACAGATACTGAAAAGTTACAGCTTGCCTGCTTTTTTTTCATCCGGACACAACAGGAGCCGATGCCCTGGATGGCACCGGCTCCTGTCATTTTTGGAGTCATTCCGTTGAGATATTACTTCTTATCGGCTTTCTGCTCGATACGTTTTGCTTTGCCGTGGTGACGTTTCATGTCCTTGCTGTGACGGTTGCCACCCTGAACGAAATTGTTCTCAAGAAACTGGGTGTACTGCTCGGGAGTGAGGATGGTCTTGATCTTGGCAAGACGCTCCTTACGGCCGTCACACTGCTTTTTGTCACGCTGCACCTTGCAGTCCTGACCGAGCGCCTGGAGCTGGCTCTTCTGCTGGTCGGAGAGGTTGAGACCCTCGAAAGCGTTGCAGCGGGCTGCTCCTCCGCGACGGGCACCGGGAGCGCATGACTGCGGGGTGCAAGAACCGGGAGTGCAATTCTGCTGACCACAGTTCTGTGCGGTGGTGCACTGTGTCTGTTTCGTGCAGTTGTTCTGAGGACAGGTCTGGGTCTGGGCGCTTGCGGTGAGACCGCCGGCGAGTGCGGCAAGGAAGAGAGTGGAGCTGATGATAAATTTCTTCATTTTCTATGTTACGTTTTTAGTTGTTTTTCTTGTTGTTACTGAAGTTAAGACAACCGATGGGTCAAAGAGTTTAAACGCATATACCCACATTTAACATTCTTTGTGTGAAGTGTAAATGAATCTTCAGTGCAAAAGTAGTAATTTTGTACTTCCAATATCTCAAGAAACCGAAATGAAACATATATTTCTCGCCGCCGGAACAGCAGCGGCACTTCTCATAAGCTCCTGCTCGGGCAGCGGCGACAAATGGAGAATAAACGGCACAATCGACGGTCTGGGCGACAACGACGTGGTGTTGCTCGAGGGCAACAACCAGGGCGGATGGTATGTGATCGACACGATATCCACCGACAAAAACGGCAAGTTTGACTATTCTCACGCTCCGCAAGGCTATCCCGACATATACCGTCTGCGTGCAGGCGCCCATTCACTCTATTTCCCCATCGACTCGATAGAGACCCTCACCATCAACGCCACCGCACCCGACATCTCCACCAACCATACCGTGAGCGGAACACCACAGGCTGCAAATCTGGCACGTGTGGACTCTCTTCTGGCTGCATCGGCAGCCTCGAAGGGAATCGCCGGTGTGATTGCCGACGAGGAACTGAAGCGTGACCTCGGACAGATGATACTCGCCGATCCAAACGGTATCGTGGCCTACTATGTGATAAGCAAACGTATCGACGGCAAGCCTCTTTTCAACCCGTCAGTGTCGCTTGACCACCGGATCATAGGCGCTGTGGCCAATTCATTCACCCAGAACCGCCCCTCCGACCCGCGCACGACATATCTGAAGAAACTCTATCTCGACAACCGCAAACCTTCGGCCTCAGCTCCCGCCAAGACCATCGAGGCACAGGAAGTTGGCTCGTTCGAGATCAAACTGTTCGACCGCAAGGGGGTAGAGCACTCCCTGCATGAGCTCACCGCGGCAGGAAAGCCTGTAGTGCTCAACTTCACCGCCTACACCGCCGAGTGGTCACCGGCCCTCAATATCGAGCTCAACAAAGTATATGAGAAGTATCATCCCCAGGGCCTCGAGATCTACCAAGTGTCGGTTGACACCGACGAGTATGCCTGGAAACAGACAGCAGCCAATCTGCCGTGGATATCCGTGCTCAACAGTCTCTCGGCCGAGGGCAACAACAATCTTCTCAACTACAACGTCGTGTCGCTTCCCACCACATTCGTCATCAACCGTCAGGGTGTGATAGCCGAGCGCGTGACAGATCTGAGCAGTCTCGACAGAGCTGTAGCCGCACAAATGTAGAACCGCTCCGGAGTGAAGACACTCTACAGGATCATACGGACAATACTTGTCATCGCATTGGCGCTGCCTGTGGCGGTGCCAATGATCTTGTATATACTTCTCTCCCTGCCGTCGTTCCAGAACCGCATAGGCGATATAGCCGAGAATGAACTCACAGCACTTCTCGGGACCAAGGTCCATATCGGGAGTGTGAGTGTCGCGCCGTTCAACCGTGTCATGCTCCGTGATGTCACCGTTCTCGATCTCAACGGCGACACAGCTCTCAGTGTCGGACATCTCGGTGCCGGAATTAGCTTCGGCGAGAGCCTCTGGAATCACAAACCGGTCATAACCTACGCCGAACTTATAGACGCACGTGTGAGCCTGTCGCGTGACTCAATAGGCTCTCCGCTCAACATCGACCCGATCATAGCGCGGTTTAAAAAGAAAGAGAAGAAGGAACCGTCACGTTTTGATCTCGCGGTCAATATGGTTGTGGTGCGCCGTTCATCGTTCACCTACGATGTGCTGTCCGAGCCTTATGTCGATGAAGAATCACGGTTTGACCGCAACCATATATCTGTCAACGATATCCGTGCTGACCTCAGGGCCCCGCATATAAGCGATTCTTATATCGAGGGGGAGCTGAAACGTCTCGCTGCCAATGAGAAAAGCGGACTGTCGGTGAGCGATATGACCGCATATATATTGCTCGACAAACAGAAGTCGATCCTTAACCGGTTCTCACTGAAAATGCCGGAATCGGCTATAGCGCTTGACGAGATAACACTCCCCTCTGTTCTCAACGGTCCGTTCCGTGCCACCGACATCATGACCCGTGTGGCCACACTCCCTTCCACACATATAACACCGTCTGACCTCTCGCCGCTCCTGCCGGTACTCGCTGAGATGAATACTCCTGTCGACATCGAGCTCGACCTTCAGGGACGCATTGACAGCATCGCTCTGGAACGGCTATCGGTGTCGCTCCGCGACCGTGACACCTATCTGCAGGCCAGCGGACACATTGACGGTCTTGGCGGACCGACTGATGACATCGCGTTGGATTTCGACCGCATCAGTCTGAACGTCAGCATCCCTGACGCACTCGATATACTCTCAATGCCGGATGCCCCCGGCCATAAACTCTACGCCAGGATAAAAAGATTCGCGCCTCTCGGCGAGGTGAACCTGCTCGGCTCACTGGCCGCTACATCAAGAAGCATCGACCTCAACGGTTCACTTCTCACCGACTGCGGAAACATAGACATCGACTGCGGTATTGCCCGTAACGGCAAAAATTCACCGCTAAGGATCGACGGCTCGATCTCTACCAACGGTTTCAACCCCTCATCACTGCTTGGCAAAGGGGGCGAACCTCTCACCGAGATAGCCATAGACGGAAATGCTGATATATCCCTCGGCGCGCGCGGAGACATCGACGGAACCGCCGAAGCCGTGATAAGCTCCATCACATACAAAGGGGAGACATACACCAACATAACCTCGGAAGCCTCATTTGCCCACCGGCACGTGGATTTCTCGCTCACCTCGGCCGCGCCGGGCGTGGACTTCACCATCTCAGGCGGACACGATCTCGCCGGTGAACGACCGGCCACCGAGATTTTCGCCGATTTCCGCTCGCTGTCTCTCGAACCGTTCGCCAAACCGGGTTCTGCCATGGCCTCGTCCGTAGTGAGCGGAAGCCTCGACTCCTCGATCAACGGCCGCAAGCCGGACGACATCACCGGATGGATCAGAATTGACGATCTCGAGATGGCTTACGGCGATGAAGGGAAACGCATATCCGTGCCCGCCGTTGACATCGAGTCGTCAATCGGAGCCGACTCAATACGCGTCATCTCGCTCAAAAGCCAGCTTGTAGATATGTCACTTGAAGGCGATTATACCTTCAAGGGGATAGCTGACGACATGAAATCACTTGTCGCCGACATATTCCCGGCCATTCTCCCCCGGGTTGAGACAGACACAGCCATGACGGAGCTTAACTCTCTCGCCACACTCGACCTCACCATCCATCCCGACACCACCCTCTCGAGAGTCTTCAGGCTGCCGGTGGAATTCATATATCCGGTCACGCTCCGGGCGGCGACCGATCCCGGATCACGCTCCCTCAGTCTCAGGCTGGACGCCCCATATCTGAAGAACAAGGATAAACTCATCGAGGAGACCTCGCTGCATCTTCTTGTCAACGGCACCACCCGAAACTGTATGCTTGATGCCGGAACCACACTTCCAACCAAGAAAGGCCTCATGCAGCTCAAGGTGGCATCCACAGGTGGAAACGATGCCGTCAGAACAGGCATCGGGTGGAAAGTGGCCCGGGACAAGGATTTTCATGGCGAGCTTGACTTCACAACACTGCTCTCACGTCTGCCCGACAACGGCGGGATCGAGACCAGAGTCAATTTCCATCCCACCCAGCTCGTGTTCAACGACACGGCATGGAGTGTGTTTCCGGGCAGCATAGACATCATCCCTGGAAGAATCACCGTTGAGGGATTCGGTGGCGGCCGTCATGGTCAGAGCCTGAATATCGACGGAGTGGCATCTGCCGACTCCACAGACCGTATGGTGGTGACCCTCGATCACATTGACCTCGACTATATATTCGAGACACTCGCCATAAGCGATGCCGTCAACTTCGGAGGACGCGCCACAGGCCGACTGTATGGCGAGGAACTGCTCTCCCGGCAGCCACGTCTGTACACCCCGCGTCTGTCTGTGAAAGGACTCAGCTACAACCGCTGCGTGATGGGCGACGGAGACATCACATCTTACTGGGATACCACGACAAAGGACATCGTGATCAACGCCGACATCGCCCAGGCCAACGGAAAGACAGCCATCGTGAGAGGATTCATCAACCCCATGACCGAATCACTCGATTTCCGCTTCACAGCCGATGAGAGTCCGGTTGAATTCATGCTACCTTTCATGTCGGCATTCACGTCATCAATCTCCGGCAAGGTGTCAGGAAGCGCCCACCTCTTCGGAACGTTCAAGGACCTTGATATGGAGGGGGACATATTCGCCGACAACTTCGGGTTGAAACTCGATTTCACAAACACAACCTATCATGTCACCGACTCGGTGCATCTGCGCCCCGGCAGAATAGAATTCAACGACGTGGTGCTGACCGACAAATACGGGAAGAGCGCCATCCTGTCGGGCCGTGTGGGCCACAAGCAGTTCCACGAACCCACATTCACCTTCGAGATCTCCGACGCCACAGATCTGCTGGTCTACGACATAGGCGAGCGTGACTCCCAGGATCCGTGGTATGGAAGAATCTACGGACGCGGTGGTGCCACAGTGAAAGGTGTACCGGGACTTATAGACATCAACGTCAATATGTCCACCGAGCCTGGATCGACATTCACATTCGTGCTCGACGACCGCGAGCAGAGCGCCGAATACGACTTCATCACCTTCCGCGACCGCGACAAAGCCCGCAAGGACTCGCTCGCCGCCCTCGATCCAACACCTCTGATCGTGCGTCAGCTCCGTGACCGGATCAAGAAGGAGGAGGCAGGACCACCCACCGAATACCGTATGGAATTCAACATCGACGTGACTCCCGAAGCCACCCTCAACCTTATAATGGACCCGGTGGGGGGCGACAAGATCACAGCCCACGGCTCAGGACACCTGAGGATGAGCTATGATTCGGAAGGCGAACTGAATATGTGGGGAAAATACACACTCAACCGCGGAGCATACAATTTCACCCTTCAGGACATCGTGGTAAAGGACTTCAATATCCGCGAGGGGAGCAGTATCGAGTTCCGTGGCGATCCATACGCCGCACAGCTCGATATAACGGCATCGTTCTCCACCAACGCCAATCTCAGCGATCTGGACAAATCGTTTCTTGACGACCCGGAACTCAACCGCACCACCGTGCGTGTCAATGCCCTGTTGAAAGCCAAGGGGGATATGCGCCAGCCCGAGATAGGATTTGACCTCGAATTCCCCTCGCTTACCGCCGACACCTACCGTAAGGTGAGATCAATCGTATCGACAGAGGAAATGATGGACAGGCAGATCATATATCTGCTCGCCCTCAACCGTTTCTATACTCCTGACTATATGTCGGCCACACATGGCAACGAGATCGCATCCGTGGCATCGTCAACCCTCTCCTCGCGGCTCGGATCCATGCTGGGTCAGCTTTCCGACAACTGGAGCATCGCTCCGGCAATCCGCAGCGACCGCGGTGATTTCTCGGACGTAGAGGTAGATGTGGCCCTGTCGAGCCATCTGCTTGACAACCGCCTGTTGCTGAACGGAAATCTCGGCTACCGTGACAAGTCGCTCAACAACAACAGCTTCATCGGAGATTTCGACATCCGTTACCTGCTCAACCGTGCCGGCACATTCCAGCTCAAGGCCTACAACCGTTACAACGACCAGAACTATTATCTGAAGAGCGCCCTCACCACACAGGGCATAGGCGTGGTGTTCAAGCGCGAATTTGACACAATCAATCCTTTCGGATGGCTCAGGCGCATCCGGAACAGTCTGGAACACAGAAAAAACGAAGAGAAAAGCGATACTACCGCCGTGACCCGGCCATAGACTTCACGAAATCTATCAATTTCGTAAACGCCAGTTCCGCGAAATATGACCTGCGGAGAGCGAAAAACAGCCGCTGCTTCAGAGCTGAAGCCGGGAACCGGTATTCCTGTGCTATCCTTTTCACAAGCCTGTTGCGGTTCACATCCTTGAAATGCCCGCGTTTCCCGGCAAGCGTCAACGATGATTCGAAAATGTGGACATGATGCGCGCGCATATACACCAGCATCGCACCCATTGCTATATGTGACGCATAGCCGATACCCATGTCAGACAGGCGCTTCTCCATGCTCTCGCACAGAAACGCCGACTTTTCCATACGGTCGGCCTTGAATGTCCTGGTGAGCGACTTCGGGCTCACCCGATAGAAATAGAACCGGCCTGTCGTATAGGCAATACCTCCGCAAACGGCGGCAAAGTCGAGATTGAAGATATAGTCCTCGCTTATATACTCACGCTCGGAAGGGAAACTGAGTCCGTTTCTCACAATGACATCCCTGCGGTATATGGCTGACCACGCGCTCGCAAGCGAGACCGCCGGTGACACCATCCCGTCGGGGAGCGGGGCTATCGACTGAAGTATCGGGACAAACCTTTCCGTGCCTTCAGCAAGGATCATCACATCGCCGTCAGTGTCTGCCACAGATGGAGAAAACGGAGCATCGCTGCTGATATTGGAGCTCAGGAATCTCACCTGGTCAACCCCCTCGTTGCTCTCTCCTATCCCCGTAAGATACTCCAGGGTATTGAGCGCGATGAGATCATCGGAATCGACAAACATGACCCACTTTCCGCGGGCTATCTCCAGACCTGAATTGCGGGCCAGTCCGAGTCCTTGATTTTCCTTGTGTATCACCTTGATGCGAGGATCGGATGCGGCAAGTGAGTCGCATAGTTGCGGACATCCGTCGGGCGAACCGTCATCCACAAGGATTATCTCTATATCCCTGAGGGTCTGACCGGTTATCGAACCGACACACTGGGAGAGATACTTCTCCACATTGTAGACCGGAACGATCACAGATACGAGAGGGTTGGCTGACAATGTAACAGGTATCATGATTCTGAATTGAGCTTTCTGTATTCAGGCTGCAGCCCTTCAAGATAGATATAAAAGATGATGGCACAATAATACACAAGACGGAACTGATCCTGATATATAAGAATCAGACCGAGCACCATGAGCAGATACAGCCTGAGATTGCGTGCCAGCGGGGCTCTGTTCGGTGTGAACATGGCGGTCAGCACATCAACGAAAAACCATATCATCCCGACAATGCCGAGCTGGACGAGCCATGCGAACGTGAGCGGGGTCGATCCGTTGAGCAGCCAGGCATATTTCCGGCTGAAAGCGGATTTGGAGAAATAATTATTCCCTTTGAACTGCCCCACCCCGGCACCGAGCATCATGCCGCCACCGGAGGCCTGCATGGCTTCCGGCAGAAAGACAAAACGTCCGAGACGCGGAAGATCGACCACCCATATATTGTCAGTCTCGATATCACCTTGGTCAACAAGCATCGAGAGGTTGGCAAGATCATATATATCCTCCCCTATGAAGTAATCCGTATAGAATTTCTCGCTCAGAAGCCTCTCGGCTTTCTGTTCGGAAACGGTAAGATACACCCATCCGAGAACCACGAACGCCAGAAGGAACAAAGGGACAGCCAGCAGGAAACGCAGCACTATCTTGCGGTCGATCTTCATGAGAAGCACAAAATAAGCGAGCAGATACACGAAACTGATCTTAGTCTCATTGAGAAACGTCGGCAGAAGCAGGAATATGTACTGACGGTTGGCCTTCAGGTTCTCGATATACGTCTCCTCCTCATTCCAATGCTTGGTGATGAGATAGAATGATATCACGTAAATCAGGGTAGAGACAATGCCGGAATGTCCATATCCCATGGAGCCTCCACCCTCATCACCCGCACCGTAGCGTATCACCTGCCACACCAGACATACGGCCTGGATATAGAGGAAGATGAGAAACTGCCTGTCCATCGAACGGGTGAAACGCTCCGCATAGTCATCACGCGCCATCATGTAGCGGATGAAGGGGATGGTGAAGAGCAGTCCGATGTACTCGCGCATACCGTTGAGCCATTCCGACATCCCCTGATGGTTGAGATATTTCGAGATCAGGGCTATGAACAGAAATGACACCACCATGAAAATATCGCGGCGGGAGCGCAGGGTGACGATGCCGAGGAAAAGGAAGACAATATCGCAGAGAAGATTGGCAAACGGCTGCAGTCCGGCCAATGCGGGGATGAACTCATCGCGGACAAAGCCGTAACAGAGCAACACCCACATCGCACCGAAGAAGAGGCGCGTATAGAACTTATATTTCTCTACCATAATGTCCCGACAGTCCTGTCATAAACGTTTCGAGCCCTTTTTGGCACCGTAGCCATACCCGTAGCCCTTCTTTGTCTGGGATCCGTTGACCACGACAGAGAGACGTTTGAGGCGTTTCTCCTCATAGATATCCTCGATGAAGTCGAGATCCTGCATGGAGCTGTAGTTGAGACGGGTGACGTAGATGGTGGCATCAGATATGCGGGAGAGTGTGAAGGTATCGCTCACCATACCGACAGGTGCGGTGTCGACCACTATGAAATCATAGCGTTTGCGCAGTTCGGCGAAAAGCGAATCCACTTTCTTCGAGAGAAGAAGCTCGGCGGGATTCGGAGGTATGGGACCGGCCACGATCAGATCAAACTTCCCGTATCCCTTCATAGGTGTGATTATCGAATCAAGTGTCACCGCGTCAGACGAGAGATAGTTGGTGAGTCCGAGCGGCGGATTGATGCCGAGATAGTTCGCAAGCTGGGGATTGCGGATGTCCATGCCCACGAGAAGCACCTTCTTGTTGTCAAGCAGCGCGAGCGATGCGGCGAGATTGAGAGATATGAACGACTTGCCTTCGCCGGAACGGGTCGAGGTCATCAGCACCACTTTGTTGTCACTGTCAGACAGCATGAACTGCAGATTGGAACGCAGAAGCCTGAACAGCTCGGTGGCCGAAGATGTGTCATGCTCTGTCACGACAAGACTACGTCCTGAACGGTCAATGCACATCTCACCGAGAATCGGGGCTGAGATACGGCTCTCGACCTCGCGGCGGCTCTCGAACTTGTTGCGTATGAGCTTGACAAGATATATGATCACCACAGGCGCTATCAGACCTATGATGAAGAAGATCAGAAGTATCACCTTCGGACTCATGCCGAGCGGCTCCCCGAGCACATAGGCCTCGTCGATGATCTTACCTTTCGATACGGAATTGGCCAGAAGCATGGAGTTTTCCTCCTGACGCTGCAACAGGAAGAGATAAAGTTCCTGCTTGACAGCCTGCTGACGCTGCATATTGAGATACTCACGTTCCTGTGTGGGAATCGAACTGAGACGGGCATCTGTACGTCCTTTCTCGCCACGGAGCTCGTCAAGCTTCACCTTCGCATTGGCGAGAACGCGGTCGGTGGTGATTCGCAGATTCTCACGCGAGGCTTCAATCTGGCGTGTGAGTTTCTTCACGAGATAGTTGTCAGGGTTTGAGGCCGATGACAGCTCGAGACGGCGCAGCACAAGGTCGTTATACTTCGTGATGGCATTCTGCATACCCTCATTGCTCACAGTCATGGGCACCATGTCATCCTTGTGGGCAGGATCCGTGAAGTAGTCACGGGTCATCTTCACCACCTCATATTCCGTTTCCTGCTCGAGCAGAGCCTGTTCGAGAGTGCCCTTCTTGGTGGTC
This sequence comes from uncultured Duncaniella sp., assembly GCA_910587165.1. GTDB lineage: Bacteria > Bacteroidota > Bacteroidia > Bacteroidales > Muribaculaceae > Duncaniella. Next base: position 4,811 of record CAJUKP010000015.1, on the reverse strand, counting down.
TGATATTCAGCCTCGGCAAGCACGTCTATGATTCCGTGTCCCTCCTTGTAGTTCTGGATGGCCAGCTCGGCATCATGGAGATCCGTAGCGAGGAGATCTATGCGTTCAGAGAGGAACTTGGCGGTGTTTTCCCCCTGAAGGGAGCGGTCGGCCATACCTCTCTCATTATATTTCGTGAGAATCTCATTGAGAACCGCACGTCCGAGCACAGGGTTTGTGATATCGTAGGCAAGAGTGATCACGTTGCTCTTACGGCTTGCGATATCGGCCACGATCTCGTCAGTGAGCATTTCAGCCGCACCCTCATAGCCTGTGAACGATATGTTTGTCTTCACCTCCTCACCCTTGGGGAAATATTTGGTGGGCACGACATTGAAATCGCCATAGATGGTTTTCACCACCGCGGGGAGCTTCACATCCTCAAGTTCGGCAAGCTTGTCACGCTTATACTTTACCTTGATATCGGCAAGACCATCCTTGGACACCTTTATATTGAACATAAGGTTGACACGCAGGGTATCAGCCACACCGGGCGCCTCGATATCAATCGGGAAATCAGGATACGACAGATGCGACTTGAGGAATCCGTCCTTCACATAGTGGGTCTTGTTGAGTTGGAGAGTCTTGGCCACATCACGGTAGAGCGAGTGGGAGCTGATCACGAAAATCTCATCCTCGACATAGGCGCTTGTGCCGAACAGCGAACTCAATCCGGCCATCGGCCCGGCGGAAGCCGCCCCCGAGAAGGGGGAATCGTTGTCCTGGCTTATGAGTATATTGGCGCGCACAGCCATGCTCCTGTCATACTTGCGGACAAAGAGCAGACCGAGACCTACAAACACAATCACCGAAATGACAAAATAATACCATTTCGATGTATACATTTTCAGGATGGAGTGGAAATCAATGAAGTCTCCTGCTTTCTTCTTTCTTGAATTAGCCATGATAGGTGGAGGTGATTGTGTTTTTTATTTGACAGTGAGGGCGATGACGAGCGATGCGATCACCGAGGCGGCGCTCACGATAGTTGATGTCACCTGAAGCTTGTATGCATTGTTGTTGTCGTAGCGCGAGTTGCTCTGCCTGATCTCATTGGGCTCGACATACACATAGTCGTTCTGCTTCAGATAATAATAGGGTGACGAGAGCGCCTCGGAAGAGTTGAGATTGACGCGTCCGAACTTACGCTCGCCGTTCTCCTCCCTCACCACGAGGACATTTGTACGCTCGCCGTAGGGAGTCAGGTCTCCGGCCTCTGTGATGGCATCGAGGATAGTGTAGCGGTTGGACGATACTTTTATACGCGAAGGCTTGGCCACCTCACCTCCGACATTTACAGTGAAATTGACAAGAATCACCGACACCGTAGCGTCAGACACATCCTTGCGCACCTTTTCGGCAATCAGGTCTGTGACCTGCTCGACATTTTTGCCTGCCACATGGATCTTGCCGATCACAGGAAAGTCGATGTCACCCTTTGTCGACACCACGTAGGTCTGCTGTGTGGGCGATGACGGAGCCACAACCGTGGAACGGGTAGCGGGATTGGCGGAAGGCAGATTATAGAGCGACACAGTGGCCGGATCGGGGGCTGTGACAGATATCAACAGCTCATCGTCAGGCTCGATGACCGGCATATAGTCCATCACGGGCAACGAGCCGGAGGTCTGACCGGCGAGATCCGTGAAATAAGGTAGTGTATTTTTATGCGAGCTGCACGATGCCATTGACATGGTCAGGGCGGCGGCGATGATGATTGGTTTGAGTTTCATTTCAGATTGGTTTCGTGTCCACCATTAATTAACGTGAATGACTGTGAATTTATTACATTCTTTATTAATTATTCATAGGATTCTGCGGGTGGTAAAGCCATCCACGGTAGTCGGCTCCCATGGCACGGACTCTCTCGTGCCAGTAGGAATCGCCGGAGCCCCTGAGAAGCGCATGAGGATCCGGAGCCGTCGACACCGCCCACACATTGTTCTCGAGTTCTCCGTCGAGCTGGCGTTCACTCCAGCCGCTGTAGCCGAGGAAGAACCGTATGTTTCCCTCGGTGGGATAGCCGTCGTTGACAATGCGGCGCATGGCATCGAAGTCACCTCCGAGCCACAGGCCTTCGCAGACGGGGCGTGTCTCGGGGATGAGATCGCCGAATGTATGAAGGAAAAAGAGATGGTCATCAGCAAGAGGCCCCCCGCAATAGACAGGTATGGGGGTCTCTACGGTGACGTCGGAGATAAGCTCCTGAAGACTGTAGTTTGTCTCATTGTTGAGCACTACCCCCATCGCCGTGCCATGCTTCTCGTAATCGGCGAGCAGTATCACGGAATGATTGAAGTATTTCTCATGGAGAAATGGCTCGGACACAAGAAGCATCCCCTCGGCCGGTGTATGGCCTGAAGGTATGTCGATGTTGAATAGCAGTTTCTTATAGTCCATTTTCGTGAAGAGAGAATAAGAGGTTGTTTAAAAACAAATGTGAAAACCAGAGTCCAATCTCATGAGGTGGGTTCTGTCATGAAAAGAGGGAGCATAGCTGTAGCTATGTGACCGATTTTCAGGGCAGAAGACATCCATGAGATTGGATGCATATAAGGTAACTTCCTTTTGTTTCATCTATGATTATAGGATTAAAGATATTAACATTTCAAGTTTGATTGGCCTCATGGATGTCTTTTTGGTTAAATTATCCCTAAACCGGCTTGCCGCTTTCGAGCTTGTCGAGAAAGAATCATCGGTCACATAGCTACAGCTATGCTCCCTCTGATTATGAATAATTTACCTCAAAAATACATCCACTCTGGTTTCACATTTGTTTTTAAACAACCTCTAAGTTTAGAGAGTGGATATGCTTCCGAGCAGTGTGGCGGAAGTGGCGGAAGTGATGGTGACGGGGACGGTGGAACCCACGCGGGCATCGCCACGGTCGAACACCACGGTCTTGTTCTGTGATGTGCGGCCCACCATCTGCTCCTTCGAGCGCTTTGACACCCCCTCGACAAGCACATCGAAGGTCTTGCCGACGTCGCGTAGGTTGCTCTCGAGCGACAGTTTGTTCTGAAGTTCGATCATGCGGTTGAGACGGTCGATCTTCACATCCTCCGGCACATTGTCAGGCATGGTGCGCGCGGCGAGAGTGCCCGGACGTTCGGAATACTTGAACATGAACGAGGAGTCGAAACCCACCTCGCGCATAAGCGAGAGTGTCTCCTGGAAATCCTCCTCGGTCTCGTCATGGAAACCGGTGAAAAGGTCGGTCGAGATTCCACAGTCGGGAATGGCGGCCCTTATGGCGGCTATGCGTCCGAGATACCACTCCCGGGTATACTTGCGGTTCATCGACTTGAGCACCTTGTCGCTGCCCGACTGCACCGGAAGATGTATCCAGCGGCACAGATTCGGTCGTGAGGCTATCACTCGGATGGTCTCGTCGCTCATATCCTTCGGGTGTGATGTGGTGAAGCGTATCCTCATGTCAGGTGCGGCGTCGGCCACCATTTCCAGCAGCCGCGGGAATCCGATCACCTCCCCCTCGGGAGTGGTGTAACTGTAACTGTTGACATTCTGACCAAGGAGTGTGACCTCCTTGAACCCCCTCTCCCTGAGATCGGCCACCTCGGCAAGTATGCTGGAAGCACTGCGCGAGCGCTCACGCCCACGTGTATAAGGCACAATGCAGTAGGAGCAGAAATTATTGCATCCACGCATTATGCTCACCCATCCGCTGACAGTGTTGCCGGTGATACGTGCCGGGATTATGTCACGATAGGTCTCGGTGGTGCTCAGCTCCACATTCACAGCCTTCTCCCCCGCCTCAACCGATGCGAAGAGGTTGGGGAGATCGAGATAGGCGTCCGGACCGGCAACAAGATCCACGCCGTGGGAGCTGACCAGCTCCTCTCTGACCCTCTCGGCCATGCACCCTATCACTCCTATGATGAGCGCGGGTGCTGTGCGCGGACGTTTGCGGCGCTGCGAGTTGAGAAAAGCCAGACGCGAGATGATCTTCTGCTCGGCATTGTCGCGGATGGAACAGGTGTTGAGCAGCACGGCATCCGCCTCGTCGAGGTTCTGTGTCGGCTCATAGCCTACGGTGGACATCACGGAGGCCACGACCTCGCTGTCGGCAACGTTCATCTGACAGCCGTAGGTCTCTATATATAGTTTGCGAAGATTTCCCATTTTTTTAAAATGAAACTTTGGCGAAACGCTCAATATTCAGTAAATTTGCACAAAATTACGAATTTTCCGTCAATGGAGAAAATTATAATCTGGGTAGTGCTCATGGTCGGTGCTGTCTTATATGAACAGATCAAGAAATATCTGGCAGAAAAAGGCAAGCACAGCGACGAGGAGAAGCCGAAGCCACGGCCTCGCCCCGTCCGTCAGCAATTGCGTCCCGTCATCAACCGCCCCGCGCCACCCCCGCCCCCGGCCGTAACCACGGATGACAACGGGCAGCCGTCAAGCCGCTTCGAGACACCGCTGGCACGTGCCGCACGGCTCAGGCCGTTGCCTGCCGAGGGGGAATGCGCTCTCAGCGAGCATCACCTCCACTCCGAGGACACGGATGACGCTCCCGCCGGACCGGCCGTGGATATCGCCGCTGCAACCGAGGAGGAGCGCAAGGCCCGCGAGGCCCACTTCGCCCGTTGGAGACGTGCGATTGTGGATACCCAGATACTTGAGAGAAAATTCTGAACTCCACCTCTTCAACCAATCAAACTTTCAGCAGAAAACAAGAGGTTGTTTAAAAACAAATGTGAAACCAGAGTGGATGTATTTTTGAGGTAAATTATTCATAATCAGAG
>CAJUKP010000014.1 GCA_910587165.1 uncultured Duncaniella sp. | reverse complement strand
ACCTTCGGAACCACAATCCGACGCTCTAACCAACTGAGCTATGCTCACCATTTATCGGTTTTGCGCTGCAAAGGTAGGCACTTTTTGCGTACTGTGCAAATTTTTGAACAACTTTTTTACTAAAATTTAAAAATTTCTTTGATTTGAGCCCAGTCTCAAGGCACCACGGGCTGTATCTCAAAACCAAATAAAGGACTTATTGTTTTATAAATAAAAAAGTTACATCATCATGAACAGACTAATGTTGTATATGGGCGTAATACTTGTTGCCGGAGGATGGTTGGCTATGGTGATCACCGCCGGACAGCAGGCCTCCCGTTTGCGTCAGGCAGAAAGGATGAAAGACCGGTATGATGAGATGAGGCATAGATTCATGCTCTACCGGACATATTGCCGAGTAGCTATGATTACCGGCATATTTCTTATTGTAGCCTATCTCTGTGCATGACATGATGACTGCAGTAAGGCAGCGGATAATAAAAATGAATGAGTCCTAAAGAAAATAGCGATTTTTTCATTACCTTTGCACCTATGAAACGAATCCGTAATTTTTGCATAATAGCCCATATTGACCATGGCAAGAGTACTCTTGCCGACCGTTTGCTTGAATACACCAATACAGTGGCCGGAAAAGATCTCCAGGCCCAGGTGCTCGACGATATGGACCTGGAACGTGAGCGCGGAATCACGATCAAGAGCCATGCCATCCAGATGAACTTCCACATGGATGGAGAGGATTATATTCTGAATCTTATAGACACTCCGGGGCACGTCGATTTTTCCTACGAGGTGTCACGTTCTATTGCGGCCTGCGAAGGAGCACTTCTTATCGTAGATGCCTCACAAGGCATCCAGGCTCAGACCATATCCAACCTTTATATGGCTATCGACAATGATCTTGAGATTATTCCGGTGATCAACAAGGTGGATCTCGACAGTGCAAAGCCTGAGGAAGTGGAGGATCAGATTGTTGACCTGCTTGGATGCAGCCCTGAAGAGGTTATTCGTGCCAGTGGAAAAACCGGAATAGGAGTACCGGAAATTCTTAAAGCTATAGTCGAGCGTATCCCGGCCCCTAAAGGCGACCCGGAGGCTCCGCTCCAGGCGTTGATTTTTGACTCGGTATTCAATCCGTTCCGTGGCATCATAGCTTATTTCAAGATAGTCAACGGCAGGATTCGCAAGAACGACTTTGTCAAATTCGTTGCTACAGGCAAGGAGTATAATGCCGATGAGATCGGTGTGCTCAAGCTTGATATGCAGCCGACAGAAATGCTGTCAGCCGGAAATGTCGGATATATTATTTCAGGCATCAAGACCTCGCGTGAAGTCAAGGTAGGTGATACGATCACCCATGTCAACAGACCTTGTGATGCAGCTATAGATGGTTTTGAGGAAGTAAAACCGATGGTATTTGCCGGAGTCTATCCCATAGAGACCGAAGATTTTGAAAATCTGCGTTCCTCGCTTGAGAAGCTCCAGCTCAACGATGCGTCACTCACATTCCAACCCGAATCGTCGATGGCCTTAGGCTTCGGCTTCCGATGCGGATTTCTCGGCCTGCTCCACATGGAGATCATCCAGGAGCGTTTAGGCAGAGAGTTTGACATGGACGTGATCACAACCGTCCCCAACGTTTCATACCGTGTATATGACAAGCAGGGACACATGACCGAGGTTCACAATCCCTCCGGACTCCCTGATCCGACACTCATAGAGCGTATCGAGGAACCTTACATCCGGGCTTCAGTGATAACAGCCGCTGATTTCATCGGTCCCATAATGACACTTTGCCTCTCAAAACGTGGTGAGCTTGTCAAACAGGAATATATCTCAGGAAACCGTATGGAGATGATATTCGATATGCCTCTCGGCGAAATTGTGATTGACTTCTATGACAAGCTGAAGAGCATCTCGAAAGGATATGCTTCATTTGACTATCACCTCCACGACTTCCGTGAATCAAAACTTGTCAAGCTTGACATACTGCTCAACGGCGAGAGCGTCGATGCACTTTCCACTCTCACCCATGTGGACAATGCCGTCACGTTCGGACGAAGGATGTGTGAGAAACTAAAGGAACTTATCCCGCGTCAACAGTTTGACATTGCCATCCAGGCAGCCATTGGAGCGAAAATCATAGCACGCGAGACAATAAAAGCTGTGCGCAAGGATGTCACAGCTAAATGTTATGGCGGTGACATATCCCGTAAACGCAAGCTTCTTGAAAAGCAGAAGAAAGGAAAGAAGCGCATGAAGCAGATAGGCTCTGTGGAAGTTCCACAGAAAGCTTTCCTTGCCGTGCTCAAACTTGACTGAGATCACCGGAAACTCACAGCAGCTACTCTTTGTGTCGCTGCTGTGATTGGGAAATGTCTGGAGGTTCTGAAACCGACCACCCAAAGAATCGTCCCATCACACTCGACGATCTTCACATTCTTCTTCTCATCGAGCGGAACTTTGGCGTCACTTAAAATATCGCTGACAAGACGGGTACCCTTCATGCCGAAGGGTGCCAGTCTGTCACCGTTACGCCATTCTCTCACCGATAAATGCTTTCCTTGCACAGCATCCGCATCAAGATAAAGCACATCATTCCCCGGCTTACCGGACTTTAGGATCTCTTCAAAATCCCGGGCCGTCATGTATTCAATCTCAAGCACCCTGTTGTCCGCCTCCGGTGCTTTTGTATACAGAGTCCCCCGATCCAACATATATGTTCCGAAATGCCGTCCTCCTTTGTCAATGCCGTCAGTCACAGATTTTATTATATCCATCGCAACAGTGTACTTCAATCCTGACGGTGAAATAAGTTCATATAGAGATGTGGCCGGATCCGACGTCGATTCTATGATTCCCTTCACATCAATACGTCCGCCGTCATCTGTAAATTGCCGCTGCAGACAGCTGATATGGTCGGTATATACCGTATGATTGCGTCTCAGATTCTCCATGGTCCTACATATCGCCTCGGAAGCCCCCGGAAATTCCCGCTCAATCACCGGCATTATATTCAGTCTGATTTTGTTACGCCGGTATTCATCCTCGAGATTGGTGCTGTCAGTGACAAACCCTAATCCTTTTTCCATAAGGTAATCCTCTATCATTCCACGTGTAGTGAACAGGAGTGGCCTTATGATCCGGCCATTCTTAGGAAGCATTCCTTTCAAACCCGCAAGCCCACATCCCCTGAAGAGATTTATAAAGAATGTCTCGATATTATCCTCCCGATGATGTCCGACAGCAATCAGAGAACCTGCTCCTGACTTGACAAGAGAACGCCACCATTCATAACGGAGTGTCCTGCAGGCCATCTCGACAGACTCACCGGTCTGGTCCATCTGCGAGGCAACATCGAAATCAACCGTCAGAAGCTCCAATCCAAGCCTACGGCATAAATCCCGGCAGAAACGTTCATCACGATTGCTTTCATCTCCTCTGAGATGGAAATTACAATGGGCAGCCACCAAGGGAATTCTTAGTTCGGCCAACACAGCAAGAAGGGCAACGGAATCAGCCCCTCCGCTCAGACCCACTATCACCTTGTCATCAACACCTATAAGGCAGTTTGACTCAATATATTGCTTTACATCAGTGGAAAACATGGCTCAAAATTACAACATCTTGCATAAATCCGCAAGTTTTTGCAACTTTGCAGCCAGCAACATCAGAAAATCATGAAAAAACTTCTGCTAATAGCGATACTATGCGTTCTGAATCCCTTTAGGATAATGGGAGAGATCGACCGCATTGCGCTTCTCACGAGAAACAGTCCCGTAATCACGACCCTTGACACTCTCTCATCTCTCAGTGTTGGCAACGGAGCCTTTGCATTTACCACAGATATCACAGGACTGCAAACCTTTCCGGAATACTATCGCAATGGCGTACCGCTCGGCACACAAAGCCAATGGGGTTGGCATAGTTTTGACAATCCTGATAGTTTAAAGATAGAGGAGAGTTACCGTGAATATGATTTCGGTCACGGTCACACCGAGCTATACGCTGCCGAATTCAAAGAAGCCGGCAGACAAAAAGATGCGGCCACATGGTACCGCGTAAACCCTCACCGTCTCCATCTCGGATGTATTGGTTTGGCTTTGCCCGAAGGTACCGATCCCGAATCCCTCACCGAATGCCGGCAGACACTTGATCTTTTCTCCGGACAAATAGACTCAAGATTCAATCTCCGGCAGACGGTTTACAATGTTTCCACAGTTTGCCATCCAGGCCTCGACATGATTTCCGCAACCGTCACCACAGCAGGTGGTGATTCTCATCCTGGAATCATTCTTCGGTTTCCGTATCCGACAGGGGCACACGCTGACGACGCCTGTGATTGGAGAGACTCTCTCAACCATTCCACCGTGATAGTTGAAAAATCCGCCAATTCAGCCCTTTTAAAACGGCAGATTGACAACACACAATATTATGTCTCCCTGTCATGGGAAAATCAGGCAAAACTACGATTTGACGGCAACAATCGGCTGTCACTTTCAGCAGATGGAGACACTCTGTCGTTCTCGGCCCGTTTCTCCGCCGTGCCACCTGCAGAAAAGAACCAGTCATTCCGCCAAGTCTCAGACGCATCAAGAAATCACTGGAATAGATTCTGGAACACGACAGGGATGGTCGACTTCTCGGATTGCACCGATCCAAGAGCCCGGGAACTCGAGCGAAGAGTGGTTCTCAGCCAATATCTCCTCGCCATCCAGTGTGCAGGAGACATCCCTCCACAGGAGACCGGACTGACGTATAACTCCTGGTTTGGCAAACATCATCTTGAGATGATATGGTGGCATCAATCCTGGCTTCCTCTTTACGGGCATTCTGAAATGCTTGGCCGAACGCTCGCATGGTACGAAACCGTACTGCCCAAGGCAAGAGAGATTGCTGCACGACAAGGATTCAAAGGTTGCCGATGGATGAAAATGACTGATCCCTCGGGTGAGGAATCACCCTCGAAAGTCGGCAGTTTTCTGATATGGCAACAACCTCACATCATATATCTCATCTCACTCATGCAACGAGCCGGTTGCGACCATGAACTCATTGACCGGTTCGGGCCTATGCTTGACGAGACGGCGACATTCATGGCAGACTTTGCGAGCAGGGAAGGGGAGGGCTATCTGCTTAAAGGATATATCCCGGCACAAGAGACTCTGAAAGCTGAGACGACATATAATTCCCCCTTCGAATTATCATATTGGAAATTCGGCCTGAAGGAGGCCAACCGGCTACGTGAGCTCAGAGGATTGGAAAGGGTAACAGAGTGGGATGACATTGCCGACAGATTGCCGGAACCCGCCTCTGACCCGTCCGGACTTTATCTTGCTGCCGAGTCAGCCCCGGCGACATTTTCTACCCTTCCACTGATATCCGATCATCCGGCCATGCTCGGTGCTTTTGGAGTGTTACCAGATCATGGTATGATTGACATCAATAAAATGAAGAAAACACTCGCATGGGTTATGGCAAACTGGAATTGGGGAAAGACATGGGGTTGGGACTATCCTATGACAGCGATGTGCGCTGTCAGATGCGGAGATCCGGAAACAGCTGTCGAGGCATTGTTAAAGGACTGCGCCAAGAATACATATCTACCTAACGGACACAACTGGCAGGACAAGCGTTTACGATGTTATCTGCCGGGCAACGGAGGACTGCTCACCGCCATAGCCATGATGTGTGCCGGATTCGATGGATCCGACATTAAAAACCCTGGCTTTCCGGATTCATGGGATGTTAAGTGGGAGGGATTGTCACCTCTACCTTAAATCAACACAACATTTTACTCCTATCTGCTGTTTTCTTTGCAAAGCAGGATCTTGACATCCCCTCTTTACTCAATCCCCTGAAATTTGCCTAATCAGAAAAAGATGAGTAACTTTGTAGAAGTTTTAGGAATATGTCAAAACACTTGAAGATGAAATTCGGCCATTTCACCATGCTGGCATTTGCCGCAATACTTTCAACTGCAACCACTTCATGCCATAACCATGAGACTCATGGAGATCATGTGGAAAAGGAGGGGGCAGAAGATGAACATAGTCACCATAAACCGGGGATAGTGCATCTGTCTCCGGATGATGCGACGCGCTTCGGTGTCGAAGTCGAACAGATCGTTCCCACTTCTTTCCGTGATGCCATAAGGGTATCCGGAGAGATACTCCCTTCATCCTCAGATGCAGCCACAGCCTCGGCTCCCACTTCCGGTGTATTCTCACTATCTCCCGGAATCACACGCGGTGCCACTGTGAAAGCAGGGCAGACAATCGGTCGTATTTCTGCGAAGGGGATTACCGGTGGTGATCCAAATGCCGCTGCAAAAGTGGCGATAGACAATGCCAAACGTGAGCTTGACCGTCTGAAACCTCTTCTTGATGACGGGCTTGTGACAAGAAAAGAATATAATGATGCTCTGGCCGCCTACAATTCCGCTTTGGCAGCATATAGCCCATCAGCCGCACATGGTTCCGTGACAGCACCACGCTCCGGTGTGATCACCGATATAGTGGCTAATGACGGACAATATCTTGAATCAGGGGCTCCCGTCGCTCTCATATCAGGGACAGGCACTGTCACTCTTCGTGCGCTCCTGCCTGTAAGAAACAGTTCATTCCTGCCGTTCATATCAGGAGCTGTCATCACCCCTCATGGAACATCGGAAACACCGGTTGATGTGTCAGACTACAACGGCAAACTCCTTTCCGTCGCCTCAAATTCAGCTGAAACCCCGGGCTATATACCCGTATATTTCACACTCTCATCCGCGGCTCCGGTCGTGGCCGGAAGCGCCGCGGAGGTTTACCTCAAGGGAGCCGAGCGTAGTGGGGTTTTATCTGTACCCGTATCGTCTCTCATAGAACAACTCGGCGAAAATTTCGTATACGTGAAGCTTGATGGCGAGGACTATGAAAAGCGCCCCGTGACTATAGGTCGGTCTGATGGGAAACGGACAGAAATTATCAAAGGTATATCAGAAGGTGATTCGGTCGTGACTGCCGGATTGTCTTTTGTGCGTCTTGCCGAACAATCCACAGTAGTCCCGGAAGGTCATTCCCATAACCACTAATATATCCGGCAATGCTCAACAGAATCATAAAGGCTTCGCTTGACAATCGTCTGGCGGTATTAGTGTTATCCGGAGTCCTCCTATGTATCGGAGTGGCTGTCATGATGCGCACGGAGGTCGATATATTCCCGGATCTCAATGCCCCCACTGTTGTCGTTATGACCGAAGCTCCGGGAATGGCTCCCGAAGAGATTGAAAAAACTGTGACTTATCCGGTTGAGACTGCAGTCAACGGCTCGGCAGGAGTGAGAAGAGTCCGTTCATCATCCACAACCGGCTTCTCGGTAGTATGGGTGGAATTTGATTGGGATACGGATGTCTACCGCGCACGTCAGATCGTATCAGAGAAACTCTCTGAGATCAATGGTGATCTTCCTCCGGGTGTTGGCAGTCCGACCCTTGGCAGTCAATCATCCATCCTCGGAGAGATGCTGATAATAGGACTTACATCCGATTCAACCACAACATTGACAGATCTCCGCACCATAGCTGACCGCCAGATCCGTCCGCGCCTGCTTTCCATTGCAGGTGTGTCTCAGGTATCTGTAATCGGTGGCGACGCAAAGGAGTTCCAGATACGTCTATGTCCCGCAAAGATGCAGCGCCACGGAGTCAGTCTGTCGGAGGTAAGAGAGGCTGTGGCCGGTATGAACCGCAACGCCCCCGGCAGTGTGGTTTACGACTATGGTAACGAGTATATTGTGAAAGGTGACATTATGACAGCCGACACTGCAGCACTCGCCAATTCCGTCGTTGTAAGCGACGGGGCCCGTCTTGTACGTCTCTCCGATATAGCGGAAGTGGCCGTCGGAGGAGAGGAGCCCCGGCTTGGTGTCGCATCCGTTGAGGCTCAGCCTGCCGTGCTTCTGACAGTGACAAAACAGCCGGGAGCAGGCACTATCACTCTTACAGATAAAATTGACCAGCAACTTGCCACATTATCAAAAACTTTCCCTCCGGGAGTAGAGATACACACTGATATCTTCCGTCAGGCAGACTTTATCAATAACTCCATCTCCAACCTTCAGGAGTCGTTATTTGTCGGTGCTATATTCGTCATCGTTGTGCTCTTCTTCTTCCTTATGAACCTGCGCACTACGGTCATATCGCTTGTAGCACTCCCGTTGTCAATCATAGTCACCATTATCACCCTGCATTTCATGGGGCTTACCATCAACACTATGAGCCTTGGTGGTATCGCGATCGCCATCGGATCGCTTGTCGATGATGCCATTGTGGATGTCGAGAACGTCTACAAGCGCCTGCGTGAACGTCATGCTACCGGTGAGAGTGTTGTTAAGATTGTCTACGATGCTTCCCGTGAGGTCAGAATGCCGATTTTCAACTCTTCACTTATCATAATGGCATCATTCGTGCCACTCTTTTTCCTCTCTGGTATGGAAGGCCGTATGCTCCGCCCGCTCGGGGTATCGTTTATCGTATCTCTTCTTGCTTCTACACTTGTGGCGCTGACTGTCACTCCAGTTCTGTGTTCATATCTTCTTGGCAGCAAGAAATCCCTCGCGCATATTGACCGTGAGCCTTGGCTATCCCGCAAACTCCGTGTAGGGTATGACAGGATTCTCGGCCGTGTCATGAACCGTCCGCGACCAGTCCTGATAACCACGTCCGTGCTTTTCCTCATCTCGGTCGGATTATTCTTCACACTCGGCCGAAGTTTCCTGCCTCAATTCAATGAAGGTTCCCTGACCATAAACGTGTCTACACTCCCCGGCATCTCACTTGAGAGAAGCGATGAGATTGGACGCGAAGCGGAAAAGATAATAATGTCTGTTCCGGAAATCACTACCGTGGCGAGAAAAACCGGACGAGCAGAACTTGACGAGCACTCTCTTGGTGTAAACGTCAGTGAGATTGAGGCACCATATACTCTTTCCGGTTCCGGCAGAAGCCGTAGAGAAATGGTGGCCGATCTGCGCCATAGACTCTCGCATATTCCCGGAGCCAACATAGAGATCGGGCAACCTATATCTCATAGAATTGATGCCATGTTGTCAGGTACTGAAGCCCAGATTGCAATCAAACTGTTCGGTGATGATCTCTCCACTCTGTTCACTCTCGGCAATCGTATAAAATCGGCTATATCAGATGTCCCGGGAGTAGTGGACGTCAATATCGAGCAGCAGATGGAACGCCCGCAGCTTGATATCCGTCCACGTCGTGATATGCTTGCCTATTACGGAATTCCCATGGGTGAATTTGCTGATTTTATATCTGTGGCATTATCCGGTGAAGTAGTTTCACAAGTATACGAAGGTGGATATCCTGTCAACCTCACTTTGAAATTAGAACCAAGTGCCCGCAATTCCCTTGATGCAATCTCATCCATGATGATAGACTCGCCAAAAGGTAAGATACCTCTTACTTCCGTGGCCGATATCGTCTCTGCCTCCGGACCGAATGCGATAAACCGGGAGAATGTCAGCCGCCGGATCGTGATCTCGGCGAATGTGGATGACCGCGATCTCCGCGGCACGGTTGACGACATAGCCGGGAAAATAGATTCGGAGATAGACCTTCCCGAAGGATATTATGTGTCATACGGCGGTCAGTTCGAAAGTGAGCAGAGCGCTTCGCGCACACTCGCCCTTGTATCCATCGGCGCATTGATTGTCATTTTCCTGCTGCTTTACGGACAGTATCACAGTGCGTCACGTGCAGGAATAATACTTCTCAATATGCCCCTTGCCCTCATAGGTGGAGTGATCATTCTGCGTCTCACATCCGGAGAACTTAACATCCCGGCCATAATTGGTTTCATATCACTTATGGGTATAGCCACCCGAAACGGTATGCTTCTCATGTCCCGTTATGAGACACTCCGTGCCGGAGGAGAGGAGCTGATGGATCGTATCATCCACGGATCTTCCGACCGTCTGAATCCGATTCTAATGACAGCCTTGAGTTCCGCTCTCGCTCTCATCCCCCTTGCCGTAGGTGGCCATCTGCCCGGAAATGAGATACAGTCTCCTCTTGCCATCGTAATTCTCGGCGGACTCTTATCCTCTACACTGCTGAATATTTTCATCGTTCCCATCATTTATTATCTGACTAACAAAAACAAGAAATGAATAGATTCGCTCTTTTGTTCCTGTCTCTCTCTTCTATGACCATCTCAGCTTCGGAATTTGACAAGGCTGTCGATGAACTTGTGGCAAACAATCTTGGTCTGAAGGCCGAATTGGCAAGAGCTGAAGCCTCTGTTGAATCTCTAAAAGCAGAAAACACACTATCCGGCCCTGAAGTGGAATTCTCACGTGTATGGGGAACAAAGGCAGAGTTCGGAAATAAATGGGGATTATCAGTATCCCAGGGCTTCGACTGGCCAGGCCTCTACAAAGCCCGGAAAGAGGCTGCCCGGACCGCATCAACCGCCATGCAGTATCTCCGGGAGGCCAATCTTCTCGATGCCAGACGCGATGCCCGCACACTTCTTCTCGACTATATTCATAATTCACAGGTGCTGTCACTGCAAAAGGAAATCGCCGACAACATAGACAGTATGGTGATATATTACAAGCGTGCGGCCGAAGAAGGACTCGAGACACGCCTCGATTACAACAAGACCGTGCTTGAACGTATCGCTGTGCATCGTGAGCTTCACAATCTCGAGGCTGAACACGAAAGCATCGTCGGACAGCTTCAGGATTTTAATGCCGGCCTTGACGTCGATCCGCTCCTCAGTAGACTCGGGGGCTCATATCCCGATATGAATTTCCTCAGGCTCTCATCTGCATTATCTGAAATGAGGGAACGGGATCCCCGCTATGCAGCTGCAAAGGCACAGGTCGAGTCAGCGGGATCGCTGGTCAAGGTCGAACGTCTCAGTGGTTTCCCGGGGTTCTCAATCGGCTTTGAACACGAGACCGAGGGTGACGAGCACTTCAACGGATTCTCCATTGGCATCTCACTCCCTTCATGGGGACGGAAGCACTCATCTAAAGCTGCCAGACTTGAAGCCGAGGCCGCACTCATGGATGCCGATATGGCACTGCATCAGCGCAAGGCCTCGCTCATGGCAGATTATAACCGGATTGATGCATTCCGCAAAGTACTTGACGAATATGCTCCGGTTGTGGAGGATAAATCCCATTACGAGCTTTTACGCAAAGCTTTGAAAGCCGGGCAGATCTCATTTCTCACCTACATTGAGGAACTGAATTATTTCATTGCGGCTCACCGCGACTATCTTGACGTGCTATACGAGTATAATCTCGCAATTGCCCGGATAAAGTACTATGACTGAGAATATTTGTCTGAAACTGTTCACATCCTTCTTCAAGATCGGAGCATTCACATTCGGTGGTGGATGGGCCATGATTTCAATCATAGAGAAAGAAATCGTAGATAAGAACGGATGGATCGAGCGTGAGGAGTTTCTTGACCTTCTTGCGGTAGCCCAGTCCCTGCCGGGTATCCTTGCGGTAAATATAGCGGTCGCGGTAGGCGATAAACTAAAAGGGATGAAAGGTGCGGTCGCGGCCGCACTCGGGACCATACTCCCCTCGTTCATGATAATTCTCGCGATCGCCATTTTCCTGACACCGGATCTCATAAAGAACAATGAGACTCTCTCGGCCATATTCAAGGGTATCCGTCCTGCAGTGGTGGCTCTTATCATAGCCCCTGTCATATCATCAGCCAAATCGGCAGGAATCGGATGGAAAACATTCATGATTCCGGTATCGGTTGCTGTCCTGATATGGACAGGCCTGCCATACATATCCAATCCTATCCTCTATATCATACTGGGAGGTGCTTTCGGATACCTTTGGCTTAGACATCACCGCGCCACATTGAGAAATCTTGAAGAGAAACAACGAAAGGAGGATGAGACGGAATTATGATTTATCTTAGACTTATATGGGCCTATCTTAAAATAGGTCTCTTCGGATTTGGTGGAGGTTACGCCATGCTCGCACTGATCGAACGCGAGATAGTCGGGCCGGGATGGGTTACCAAACAGATGTTCACCGACATAGTGGCAATATCGCAGATGACACCGGGGCCTATCGGCATCAACTCAGCGACATATATTGGTTATGTGGCACCCGGAGAGTATTCAACCGAGTTGTCATCTCCGTTGTTCGGTATCCTTGGGTCCGTCATATGCACGCTCGTTGTCATTATCCCTTCCTTCCTGCTTGTGGCCTATACGAGCCATCTCATTCACAGACATCGGGACAGCGATGTGGTCGAAGGCATTTTCACAGGCTTGCGCCCTGTTGTTGTCGGGCTTATAGCCTCAGCGGCCCTCCTTCTCATGAACGGAGCTAATTTCGGGACAGAAACCTATCAGTTAATCTGGAGCATAATACTATGCATTGCTGCTTTTATCATGGTATACTGGCTTAAATGGCATCCGATTCTCATTATATGTCTTGCCGGAGTAGCCGGATGGATTATCTACTGACATCAATATGAATTACGAAGAATCTATCGAATTTCTTTACAATTCTCTTCCTGTATTCCAACGGGTAGGAGCGGAGGCCTATAAACCGGGCCTCGGGACTTCATTAGCACTCGCTGAGATTTTCGGCAATCCCGAGAGGAAGTATCAATGTATCCATATAGCCGGGACCAACGGAAAAGGTTCGACAGCCCATACTCTCGCTGCTATCCTTATGAGCGCCGGCTATAAGGTTGGATTATATACCTCTCCGCACATCTTCGACTTCCGCGAACGCATCCGAGTGGACGGCGAGATGATTTCATCTGAAGCGGTGACGGAGTTTGTGAATACATGGATTAAGGTAAAGGGGTCTCACCCTGACCTCTCGCCCAGCTTCTTTGAACTGACATCAACACTTGCGTTCGATTACTTCGCAAGAAACAATGTTGATGTAGCGGTGATAGAGACCGGTCTTGGCGGACGTCTCGACAGCACCAATATCATCACTCCGGTGCTCAGTGTGATAACCAACATATCGCCGGATCATACTGCTTTGCTTGGTGATACACTCGAGAAGATCGCTTTTGAAAAAGCCGGAATCATCAAGCCCGGAGTACCGGTCGTGATAGGGGAGAGGCAACCTGAGACAGAATCAGTATTTATCAGAAAAGCGGCCATGGAATCAGCACCGATCACATTCGCAGAGCCTGTCAATTGCGAGTATATTGCTGATGGGAACTTATATCCCACCACGCCTTTTGGTCCCGTGATAGGGGAACTGAAGGGTTTTTATCAGGTTAAGAACGCCGCTACAGTCTTTAGCTCGGTGCTTATACTCCGCGAAATCGGATTCGACATCCCGGATTCATCCGTAAAGTCAGGAATGGCCGATGTCACGGGCCTCACTCATCTTTTCGGCCGATGGAGCAAGATAGGAGAGACACCTCTTACAATCGCTGATACAGGACATAATTATGGTGGGTGGGAGTATCTTGTCCGGCAGATCAAAAGTGTACCTTCGGAAAAGAAGGCGGCTGTTCTCGGATTCGTAGCCGATAAAGATCTTTCGGCCATACTTGATTTGATATCAGCCTCGATTCCCGAGGTGGAACTCTTCTTCTCATCTCCCTCGGTTCCTCGCGGTCTCAAGGCTTCTGAACTTGCAGAGAGAGCGGCTGAGCATGGCCTGCATGGGACGGTGATCGACGATGTGAATGTCGCTCTTGAGGCTGCACGTGCTTCGGTGGAAACTGACGGATTCGTAATCGTGGCGGGAAGTAATTTCCTCATAGCCGACATTGTTAATTGAGATTTATTTCCACATTTCTCTCTATTCAGTCCACTTGATTCTTAAAAACCGGATAAAAAATTATAACTTTACAAAATGAAAATAGCCGACATTGACCTCGGACCCCGACCTGTGATGCTGGCACCCATGGAGGATGTCACCGACCGGTCGTTCCGCCTCATCTGCAAGGAACAGGGGGCGTCCATGGTCTACACTGAATTTGTCAGTGCTGACGCCCTTATCCGAGACATTCCTGCCACTGTCCGCAAGCTCTCCATTGATCCAGGGGAACGGCCTACGGCAATCCAGATCTACGGACGGGAAATAGAGCCGATGGTCGAAGCTGCAAGGATCGTGGAGCAGGCAGGGCCGGATATTATCGACATAAACTTCGGATGTCCGGTCAAGAAGGTAGCCGGAAAGGGCGCCGGAGCCGGAATGTTGCGGGATATACCAAAGATGTTGTCTATCACTCGGGCTGTCGTTGACGCGGTGAAACTGCCTGTCACTGTGAAAACCCGCCTTGGATGGGACCACAACTCAAAAATAATAGTGGAACTGGCCGAACAGCTACAGGATTGTGGCATTGCCGCACTGACTGTGCACGGCAGGACGCGTTCACAGATGTATACCGGAGAGGCCGATTGGGAGATGATCGCCCGTGTCAAGGAGAACCCACGGCTGAAGATTCCTCTGATAGGCAACGGAGACATCACTTCACCTGAAAAAGCGGTGGAAGCCTTTGACCGTTACGGGGTAGACGGAGTCATGGTGGGCCGTGCATCCATCGGCGCTCCATGGATTTTCCATGACATATCCTGTGCCCTGCGTGGGGAAGAACCGGCCCCGCTTGATAATGCGATGAAATTCGATCTTATCAGACGGCAGGTGAGGGAAAGCATTGACCGTATTGATGAATACCGCGGTATCCTGCACATAAGACGGCATCTCGCAGCATCTCCACTCTTCAAAGGTATCCCTCACTTCAGAGACACACGTATAAGAATGCTTCGCGCGGACACCTACGACGAACTGATGTCAATACTCGCTGAAGTTCAGACACTAACAAGCCAATCATAACCATAGTCATGAAAAAAGTATTATCATTCATCATTATCTCACTGTCATTTCTGATGGTGCAGGCCCAGCAGTTGGGTGAATATCGCCTGAAGATAGGGGACTTTACGGAACTCAAAGTACTTGACGGAATAAATATTGACTATTCAAGCTCCTCTGATTCTGCCGGCTATGCTGTCTTCACCTGCGACCCTTCCATCGCGTCATCATTCATTTTCGACAGGAACAATACTAAACTTACTGTGAGACTCACAGCCGAGAACCCGCCCCAGGGACCGCTCCCCACTGTGACGCTCCATTCAAAATATCTTATAAAGGCCGTTAATAATTCAGATTCAACACTCAGAGTCTTATCTGTCACAAACGGGCCTAAATTCGAGGCTGTCGTCGAAGGCAACGGCACTCTTGTGCTCCGTGACATCCAGGCAAATGAAGTAAAGCTCAATCTCCGCCTTGGCCACGGGCAGATTGTAGCCACAGGTGTCTGTGACAAACTTAATGTCAAATTTGTGGGAACCGGTGTGATCCAGGCTGACGACCTTAGGGCACAGAATGTATCAATCAATTGCTCAGGCACTGGTTCGGTCGGTGTCTGGGGTGTTGAGAAGCTTTCTATCTTCGGCATGGGCTCAACTTCGGTGTATTACAAGGGCCATCCTGAGATTAAGAACAGATCTGTCGGACCAAAGCTGAATCCTCTTGCGGAGTAATGTCTGAAACTGAGAGCGATGGGCTGAAACTCAAGGTGGCGAGAACCCTGAAATGGAATGTGATCGACAGGGTATCCTCGCAGTTGCTCTATGCTGTCACAGGCATAGTGCTTGCCCGTATGCTCTCACAGGAAGATTTCGGCCTTGTGGGAGCAATCCTTGTATTTCAAGCTTTTGCCTCCCTGTTTGTAGACAGTGGGTTCTCTTCGGCTTTGATACAGCGGAAATCACCCACTCGCCTTGACTATTCAACTGTATTATGGTTCAACCTTGGAGTAGCCGTTGCAATCTATATCGCGCTCTTTTTTCTTGCCCCATGGATTGCAAAGGTTTTTCAAGGAGATATGCGCATTGTCCCTCTATCAAGGGTGATGTTTCTGTCATTCATCATCAATGCCTCTGCCATAGTGCAGACAAACCTGCTGATGAAGAGGATGGATGTCCGCATGATCGCTGTAAGCAATTCCATCGGACTTGTTATTGCTGCTGTGGTGGGTATATATCTTGCGGTTGCCGGATTCGGAGCATGGGCCATAGTGTGGCAAACCATAACACTATCAACTGTCAAGAGCCTGGTACTATGGTTCTCCAGCTCATGGAGGCCATTGTTACGTTTCTCCGTCCCTGTCCTCAGAAGCTATTTTGCAGTCGGGTCAGGAGTGATGGTCACGTCCTTGCTCAACACAGTGTTCCAAAACATCTATTCATTCCTCATCGGCAACCGTGCCGGACTCATACCTCTCGGCTATTTCACTCAGGCTGACAAGTGGAGCAAAATGGGGGTCATGTCAATATCACAGGTTCTCACGTCCACATTCCTCCCGCTTTTGTCAGGAGTTCAAGACGACAGGGAGAGATTCGCCAGAATATGCGGCAAAACACATCGCTTCACTTCCTATCTGCTCTTTCCGGCAATGGGGCTGCTTATAGTGACAGCCACCCCTCTGTTTCATACCCTCTTTTCCTCTAAATGGGATGCCTCCATATTGTTGTTCCAGATCCTGCTAATACGCGGAATATTCACCGTACTATCATTATTATACAGTAATTTTATCCTCTCCCTTGGCAAATCACGGGTGTTGGTGATTACCGAAGCGATCAGGGATGTAGCAGCACTCGTTGCCATCGCGTTCACAGTGGCGGGGATCTCCGACTCAACTGAGACAGATCCGGTAGCCGGCCTGAAAATATTCCTGTGCGGCCAACTGGTAGCCACAATAGCCACTTGGGGAGTGTCACTCTGGTTTGTTGTATCATTGACCGCACGTTCCCTTGTCCGATATCTGCTCGATATGGCCCCGTATGCAGCACTTACAGCAATAGCGTTGGTAATACCGGTCCTGATACTTGATACCGGAATTCCACCTATAGCAATCTGTTTACTCCAAGGTGTATCATTCGCTACGGTTTACCTCGGCATAAACTTTTTACTACGTTCTAAAATTCAAAAGGAAGTGATTTCCTATATTCTCAAAAGATCATGAAGTTCAATACTCTGAATAAATCCTGGAAAGAATATAAACCTGAATACCGCAATCTTTTCCGTCTCGGGCTCCCGGTACTTGTCACCCAGATCGGAATTATTGTGGTGAACTTTGCCGACACCATAATGGTTGGAGGTTACGGTACAGACGAACTCGCGGCAGCGGCCTTCGTCAATTCCCTGTTTGTGATAGCCACAGTGATGCAGATAGGTTTCGCATCGGGAATGACACCTATAATCGGAGCACTTTTCAGCCGCAAGGAGAGACGGGAGGCAGGAATCGCGATGAGAGGCGGCCTGCAGGTAAATCTTATCGTATCTCTATGCTTCACCGCTATAATGGGGATCATATATTTCTTTCTTGACTGTTTCGGACAGTCGGCCGAGATAATGCCGCTCGTAAGGACATACTATCTCATCGTACTTGCCACGCTGCTCCCCATGGCCGTGTTCAACTGCTGTCAGCAGAGTGCCAACGGTATGACAGACACAGCCACACCTATGTGGATGATCCTATGTGCGAATGTTGTAAATATCGCCGGCAATTATGTGCTGATATACGGAAAACTCGGATTCCCGGAACTCGGTCTGACCGGTGCCGGAATCAGCACTCTCACCGCACGTTATCTCGGCATGACCGGCATGGTCTTATTCCTGTTTTTCTCGAAGCGTTACCGCTGTTATTTCAAGGAATCAGCGGATTGCACTCCGGAAGAGACAGGAACAATACGGCGGCAGGTATGGACCACATCATATCCCATAATGATACAGAGCGGAATTGAATGTTTCCTATGGAGTTTCGGCACCATTGTATCAGGATGGTTCGGCAAGATCCAGTTGGCATCCTATCAAGTGGTGAATACCATATCACAGCTCGGATTCATGACTTACATGAGTTTCGGTATAGCCACATCAATCCGGGTGGCCAATTTCACCGGTCTGCGGGATATGAACGGAGTCAGGAGAATCACATCAGCCGGTCTCAGGCTCAATATCCTTCTCGCTACCATAGCATCCACAATCTTCATTTTCGGAGGTTCCCATCTCATCTCGGTCTTCACACCGGATCCCGATGTCGTGGCTGTGGCCATCACACTGCTTCCGCCCATGGTGCTTTACCAGTATGCGGATGCCTATCAGCTCACATACGTCAACGCTCTGCGCGGTACCTCAAATGTAAAACCGCTGCTGTGGATATCTATTGTAAGCTATCTTGTAGTCGGAATCCCACTGCTTCTTTTCCTTGCCAAAGTGATTTCCCTTGGGAATCTTGGAGTGTATTACAGTTTCTCCGGAGCATTGATTGTAGCTTCATTTCTGCTTAGGAAAACTTTCTTTAAAGTCAGAGTCTGAAAGGGAGCGTATCATGAATTTTCCCATTTGGATTTGTTATAAATAAAAGACGTATTTATTTATGAAAAGAAAAATATCTATAATCATCAATTGCCTTCTCATCTGTGCGGGAACCGCGACTGCACAGGTGGAGCCGATCAAATATGGCAATTTCAATCAATGGGTCACCAGAGAGATACACGAATCGGCCATAATAGGAGGTCATGAGAAAACTCTCTATGAAATAGGTCCGACACAGACTATAACAGGTAATAAGCCTTACACCCCCCTTGGTGGATCGCCATGGGGTACAAGTAATGTATATGCGAAGGTTTCAGGAATCGTCAAGGGCTCTTGCGCTGTTTTTCCTGCAGATGACCCCGGAAATGGAAAGTGTGCCCGTCTTGCTTCACTTCTCGAGGAGGTAAAAGTCCTTGGCCTGATCAACATGAAAGTCATGGTGGCGGGGTCAATGTTTCTCGGACACATGATCGAGCCGATCACCTCCACCTCCAATCCCTACAGCAAAATGGAGATGGGAATCCCGTACACCAAACGTCCTAAATCACTTGTATTCGATTATAAAGTGGATATGCCTGATGTGGATTATCGCATAAAAGCTACGGGATTCGGTTCGCAGAAGAAACTCAAGGGTCGTGACCAGGCTGTGGTATTCGTGTTTCTCCAGCGCCGATGGGAGGATGCCGAGGGCAATATCCATGCCAAGCGAGTTGCCACAGGCGGTAAACTTTTCAGCCAAGGCTCATCTTGGAAACGGTCTTTTAATCTACCGCTTGTCTACGGAAACGCATCACGCAAAAACGGATATGCACCTTATCTTGCCTTACGGTCAGGCGATAATGCCTATTACGCCAAAAATTCCAAAGGAAAGATGGTACCGGTCACTGAAGAAGGGTGGGACGAACCTGATGCACGCCCGACACACGTGATTGTAATGTTTTCCGCCGGGAACGGACTTCCTTACGAAGGTACTCCGGGACTGACTTTGTATATTGACAACGCCGGATTCGGGTTCTGAAATGTTCTCGTTCAAGCAATTTGATATCGACGATTCCCATTGTGCCATGAAAGTCGGCACAGACGGGGTGTTGCTCGGGGCATGGACTGAATGTGAGAATGCAGTCTCTGTCATTGATGCCGGATGTGGTTCAGGGCTTCTATCATTGATGGTGGCACAGCGCAACCCGTTGGCCAATATCATTGGGATCGACGTTGACGAAAATGCCTGTTGTGACGCACGATGCAATGCCGGACGGACAAACTGGTCGGAGAGAATTGAGATCGTTAACAACGACGTGCTCCGGACCGGACGTCCTGGACTCCGCTCTCCACTGCTTATCATATCCAATCCTCCTTTTTTTAACGAGACTCTCCACTCTCCTGATGCCGACAGGTCTCTCGCAAGACATGGAAGAGGATTTGATGTCGACACTCTTATATCATGGGCGGGAAAGCTGATCGAAACACCCGAGGATTCGCTCTCATTCATCGCGCCTGCACAAAGGTCAGCTGAGATTGAATTTCTCCTTGCACTCCAACGCCTTGATGTCAGACGCCGGTCAATGGTTTATTCAAGACAAGGCCGTCCGGCAGTCAGGGTGCTGTTTCAGGCGGGGAGAGGAGCGACACATTCCATTGATGACAATCCAGTCATAATAAGGGATCTCAACAATAACTACACACCACAATATCGAAATCTCACATCAGATTTTTATCTACATCTATGAATGATTTTCCCCGGTTGAAGCCCGGATATATCCAGCGAATCTTCCAGTTACTGCTGTTCACATTTTTCGGTCTTATCGTAGCCGGATTGATAATGGGCCTGATCACACGAGGAGGAGTCACGACTCTATCTCTCCGCATAGCTACAATTGTTCAGGATTTACTTATTTTCATCGTTCCGGCTATTCTCACTTCTGTGCTTGTCACGGATCGTCCGGACCGTCTTCTCGCCACCGACAGAGGATTCCAACCATCAGTACTGATCCTGTCGGTAGTTATCATGATTGTTTCTATCCCTGCGATGAACGCACTTGTCGCCTGGAATGAATCAATCTCGTTGCCTCAATCTCTGAACGGCCTCGAAAACTGGATGAGAACATCGGAGAATACCGCCCGTGATTCCATCAATATCCTTATGGGCGGTACATCCATAGCCGATCTGATCATCAGCCTCCTGACCATAGCTGTCATGGCGGGCTTCAGCGAGGAGCTTTTCTTCCGTGGCGCGTTACAGCGTCTCATAGCCTCAGGACGGTTGAATCATCATACCGCCATCTGGCTCACTGCATTTCTGTTCAGTGCCTTCCATGTACAGTTCTTCGGATTCTTCCCCCGTCTTCTCCTTGGAGCCTTCTTCGGCTATCTTCTATATTGGTCAGGGTCGATATGGCTTCCTGTCACCATACATATCCTCAACAATGCGATGGTTGTTGTCTCGGAGTGGTATTCAAAAGTCAACCCCGGCTCAATATTGGCCGAGGTTGACAAATTCGGAACCGTATCATTCTGGCCTGCGGCTATTTCAGCAATTGCCACAGCAGCTCTGATTGTAATACTTTCCGGTATGTCAGGACGGATCGTAGGAAAGACGAAGTGAGGTCCATCTGTCCATCACGGTATGATCGACATATTTCAGGCCAAGAACTTCAGCTACCTTCATGATCACAGATACGTCTTCTTCATAAAAACCGCTCAGAAGCACAATGGCTCCGGGCGAGAGTGTGTCGGTATAGGCCGGCAGATCAGCCGTGATAATATTTCGGTTGATGTTTGCCATAAACAGATTGACATCACGCACCGTGGCAAGTACAGCAGCATCTCCGAGATGCAGACTGATACGTTCTGCAGTGTTGAGTTTCACATTTTCCACAGCGTTTGTATAGGCAAACTCATCAATCTCGACTGCATCTACAGCAGCCGCTCCTCTCATGGATGCGAGAATGGCAAGAATCCCTGTTCCTGTTCCCATATCCACCACTTTCATACCTGAAAGATCCATTGACAGAAGACGTCGCAGCATAAGGGAAGTGGTGGCATGATGGCCTGTCCCGAAAGCCATTTTCGGATCAATAACTATGTCATACCGGCATTCCGGTATGTCCTTATGAAATGTCGAGTGAATAACACATTGGTCGTCAATTACAATGGGCTGGAAATAATTCTTTTCCCATTCGGCGTTCCAATCCTTTCCCTCGACTGTCTGGAAGGAAAATTCAATCTCTGTGTCCATAGGGAAAGATTCAATCACATCCCGGATCGCGCATTCGTCAAAATCTTCTTTTTTCACGTATGCGGTCAGACCTTTCTCATCCGGCACAAAACTTTCGAATCCATTATCGGCCAGAAGAGATGCAAGTATGTCAGTATGCGTTTCGCTCGACGGGGAGAGATTGAAACGGGCTTCTACGTAATCGTTCATGTGATAATAATTGGTATATATGAAATGATCCTATTTCCTACGCAATATCTTCATTGTCTTTAAAACACGACGGGATATTTTCCATCCGAGTATGGCCATGTCGACATACCCGACAGCTCCCAGCAGACGTCCGACAACCGATCCTTTGCCGGCTCCCATGATTCCATCCTTTTTTACTGATGACACCTTAGCGACCAACCTCTCGCGGCTTATCTCCATTCTTGCTGCGGTATATGCACGCATATATCGCAATTCATCAATGGTATAACCGTTCCATTCAGTGTTATTGTGGGGTAAGGTTTTGGTATTTGGCTTGTCCATGTTCATTCATTTTTGAGTATGAGGTAAGACACAAACCGTGCGATCGGATTAATCACCAATGTACGTCTAAGCAGAAAAGCGATTACCAGAAGTACGACATATATGCCCGCCATGATCATTGAAGCGCCGAACATCCCTGTGCTTTTAGCAAGCAGAAGCACAAGTCCGAGCGATACGAAAAATACTATTGACGAGACCATTACGAATGCCACAAGAGCAAATGCTGCGGTGGAAAGAAGCACGGTGACCTTCTCGGCCGCGGTCAGTTTTGCATATTCAAGGTTGAGTCTCAGACTCTCCTTGATTTCATTCCATAGGGAGTTGAATTGAGAAGTTGTCTCAGTCATTACGAGAGATGAATTTTTGGAGGAAATACGCGGAATAAGGACATAAATGAGGGCGCGGAATCGGCAGAAAGGGCCGGCTCCGCGCCCCGCAAATTATATTGTTCGGGCTGACAGACGGAATCAATCGTCAATCTGGGTTGTCAGCTGCTCTACAAGTGCGTCTATTTCGTTGTCGGAGCACAGAATACCCTTCTTACGGAGAAGATCAGCAATACGCTCGCGCACATCCGCACCCTTCTCAGGAGCGAAAAGCAATGCTGCCCCAGCTCCGGCGATGGCTCCGCCTATGAAGGCGTAAAGTATGGATAGATTCGACATAGTTTCTTTGTGTAATTGTTAAAAGTGGTTGGTGTCAGGGGTTCCCGCAATTACTTGCCGAGCTCATCTGCAATCTCGTCGGCGAGTTCCTCAAGTTTGCTCTTGTGAAGCTTGATACCCTTGCTCTCGAGATACTTCACGATGTTGTTACGTGTATCTTCGCCTTTTTCAGGAGCGAGAAGGAGACCGACTGCGGCACCTGCAACGGCACCACCTAATACTGCGAGCACAATGTTCAATGCTTTCATAATTCGTAGAGTGTTTTTGGCGTCCGGGACTCATTGTCCCATGACCGGGGTTAGAGATATTTTACTTCTTGAAAACGCTTCCCGCTTGGGAAAAGTTCATTTCGATGCCTTAAAATTAAGAAAAAAAGCTTACGATTGCAAATTTATTTCACATAAGCATGATAATGGTTGCCGCCACCACTGCAAATGCGAGGATAATAAGCGGAACTCTCGACCCGTAAAACAGCTCTCTCCACAGACTGATCTCACCTTCGGTATCATCTTCAGTGGTACGTTGTTTTCCTCCGTAAAACTCCCGTAACTCCTCACGCAAAGATGTTACTGACGATGTCCGGAGTGATGGATCAGGATTAAGAGCGTGTATCAGCGCCTTGACAGTTGTCTCAGGCAATGCAGGTGGCAGGGTCTCCCTGACAATTTCCTCAGTCAACACTCTCGAATCAGGAAGGTGCTTGCCGGAAAGCGAGAATACGATCGTCGAGGCAAGAGCATATACATCGGTCTCAGGCATGAAATGATCAATGCTCCGGTATTGCTCCGGTGGGGCATAGCCTGTCCGGCAGGTCATTACCGGGAGTGTCCAGTTCTGTTTGCCTTCATCGTTGAAATGAAGTGTGGCATAAAGACTGAACAGGACCGGAATTGACTGTCCATGGTGATTCACAAAACGGATATGGCTCGGTGTTATCTCAGTGTGGATGGCACGGTAGGTGTGCATTTTTTTCACCGCATCAAGAATCGGCGAAAGGATCTCCCGGGTCTCGTCCCACGATAGAGGGCCTTTTCTATTCACATATTCCTCAAACGTTATACCGTCCAGAAATTCCACCACATAATAGAATGTCCCGTTTGTTTCAAAAATGTCAAGGACATTTATGATCGAGGGACTTGAGTCCGAGATTCGGGCCCTGTCCATAGATGCCTTCTCAAACCCTTTCATACAAGTTGCCACAGTAGAGGAGATCTCAGGAGGAGTGACAACCGTGACACCATCATCGCCCCTCAGGGAGCAATGAGGCATGAAATGTTCACGTAACACCACCTTGGCGGGGGTTGTGAGCTGACGCTTGACGGGTTCACCAATATATGTGAAACCCATGCCGTCACGTCTGATACACGACAATATCCGGTAGGAGTTCTTGCTACCTTGGACTATCGTGCCATTGGAGAGAGCGAAATCGTTTTCCATAATCAAGAGAGAGATGAAAGGCGTTTTGTATCTCCGACGAGCCAAAGGACATCGCCGGGATTGAATTTTCTGGCCGGATCAGGTTGATTGTACACACTATCTGTCTGGACAGCGACAAGCAATGACTCATACTTGTCCCTGAGACCTGAAGTGAGAAGAGTCCGGTCTATGAGAGGGGAGTTTTCCGTAAGACGGATGCTTGTGAGACGGATATCATCATGGGGTGAGGCATTGTCATTTTCCTCTGAAGCCTCCACGACAGGAAGAAGAGCCTGTATTTCCTCGTCAGTTCCGATGACGCCGAGGATATCACCCGGAAATATGCGGGCATCAGCTCCGGGTACCATAATCGTATTGTTGCCACGTTGTATTGAAGAGATCGACACACCATATCGGTTGCGTAGTCCGGAATTCTTCAACTGCTCACCAACAAACGGACAGTCATAACCTACAGTCATGAATGCGAGGTGCATATTCGGGACAAGAGCGTTCTTGGCTCCGCTTCTGCGAAGTTCCCTTTCATTCAGATTATCCATAAAACGCGTTTCGATACGCGACAGACGTTTCTTTACACGTCTTGAGAACGACAGAAGCAGTATAAGGAAGAGAGCCACTCCAAGAGTCCAGCCAACAGCCATCGAGTAAAGACTGCTGATGAAGTAAACGATTATGCACATTGCTATAAGCAACCGCACGACAGTCATTATTATCAACGGAATGTCAAACTTTGCATTACACTCCCTGAGCCGCGAGCGTTCTGTCTGTTTTGATGCCGGATAGGTGAGAGCCATGAGGAAAGGAGCCATGGCGGCAAGCGACAACATAAGAGTCAGGAACTTACCCCAATCCGGGAAAAGATCGACCAATATGGGGAGTGCGAAATTAAGCGATATGATGCAGATGGCAATCAAGACCATAGAGTAGAGCACCACTCTCCAGAGATAACGTTTGATAAGAGACTCCCATAGTTCCTTCGCCACACTCTGTTCAGCGGTGGCTGATGATGAATATCTGTCAATCAGGAAATGCAAGGGCTTGGGCAGATGAGACTCCACCCAACTGTAGACAGGATCAGCCATACGGATAAAATAAGGGGTAGTGAATGTCGTGACCACAGATACTGCAACCACAATAGGATAGATCTGGGTATCCAGCACCCCGAGACTCATGCCGAGGGAAGCTATGATGAATGCGAACTCGCCAATCTGTGTAAGCGAGAATCCACTCTCGATAGCCACCCTGAGAGTCTGCCCGGTAAGAAGCATTCCGAATGTCCCGAAAAATATCATTCCGACTATAACCACACATGACAGTATGATGATCGGTAGCCAATAGTCATAGATCACCGTAGGATTGACCATCATTCCGACAGAAATAAAGAATACTGATCCGAAAAGATCCTTGACAGGCATTGTCAGTTTCTCGATGCGTTCGGCAAAACTTGTCCCGGCAAGAATAGATCCCATGACAAAAGCCCCGAGAGCGAGAGAGAATCCGCAGGCCACAGAGAAAACAGCCATACCGAGACATAGGCCCATCGAGACAATTAGCAGGGTTTCCGAGTTAAGATATTTACGCTGTGAATTGAGCAACGACGGGAGGACAAACACACCGACTACAAACCAGATTATGAGGAAGAATGCAAGTTTGCTCACACTATACAGCATCTCGCCTCCCTCCACACTATTGTTGACAGCGATAGACGACAGTATCACCATCATCAAAACCGCGAAGAGATCTTCAACAATGAGCACAGCAAACACGAGTGAGGCAAATTTCCGGTGCCTGAGATTCAGATCGCTGAAAGCCTTTATTATAATGGTTGTGGAGGACATCGAAAGCATCCCACCGAGAAAAAGACTGTTTATCTTTGTGAATCCGAGAATGTGCCCGGCGGCAAAACCTGCCGCCATCATGCCACAGACAATGAACAGGGCTGTAACCACCGCCGATCCACCGGCACTGAGCAGTTTCTTGAAACTGAACTCAAGTCCGAGCGAGAATAAAAGCACCACAATTCCAAGCTGAGCCCAAAAATCAATATTTGCTTCCGTAGTCACAGATGGAAGATATGTGAAATGCGGACTTGCAAGAAATCCGGCAACAATATAGCCCAGGACAACAGGCTGCCTGAGCCATTTGAAAAGAATGGTCGTGACAGCTCCAAGTATGAGGATGAAAGCGAGATCGCTGATGAGCCCTTCAACCGAGAATGACTCAGGCGCAGCAGCCGTTACGGCAGCAAGTAATAAATTCAGTATCAACGGTGAGGATTTTTAATTATTTGAAATGTCAGGAGAGATCGGCCTGATTGGAAAGCGAGATAGTGATCGTAGGCATCACCTCATGCAAAGCATCGAACACGTCTATCATATCTCCCTGTTCATGAATGAGCACAAGCAGATTGAGCCGGGTTTCCTGTTTGTCATAATCATATTCAACATATACCTTACTGAGATGTATGTCAAATCTTGATAGCACAGCCCTATATGGATCAATGGAGCGGACTATACCTCTGACTTTCAGCCGTATTGTCCGTGCCTCATTACCCACATTGACACGATGTTCGATTCTCTCGAGCAATGTGAGCACGAAAAGCACAAGCACAGTGGCCGCAACCGACATCAGGTATAATCCGCAGCCGACCGACATTCCAATGGTAGCGATTATCCATATTCCGGCCGCGGTGGTCAGACCTCTCACCGAACCTTTCATCTGTATGATGGCTCCGGCTCCAAGGAAACCGATACCTGACAGCACCTGTGCAGCTATACGTGACGGATCTCCACGAAGAGGGCCTACGGTGGACTGACAGACGTATATCGACAGAATCATGGCAATACAGGCACCCATTGAAATGAGTGAGAAGGTGCGCAGTCCGGCCATCTGCCCCTTCCGCTTGCGCTCAATGCCTATGCACGAGCCGAGAAAGAGGCTTAACATTATACGGAATATAGCCGAGGCCGGGGTGATATCAACCGCCATCACCTCTTGCCAGATCTGATCCACGGTAGTGATTATTTTTTCAGAGTGAAATGACGGGAAGTAAGACGATAGCCGTCAGTAAACAGTTCAACGGTATAGTCGCCGGGATTCAGAGCCTGATTGACATCCCAATATATTGTTATCCCCGCGATCTCATCACCGGAATACTCTATGCTCTTGCGGGCACTGCAGGGGATACTCTTACCCTCGAACGGGAAGGAGCCGGCATTGCCGAGAAGCTGACCTTCAGGTGATACAAGGCGCATATATATCACTTTCTCACCCACCGGAGTGGAATTGTTCTGAGGAATGGTGAACCTAACCATCAGCTGCTTGGCTTTCTTGACATTCTTCTCAGTCTTGCCATTTTTCTTGAGCGGAGTAAGGGTCACTCCGGTCACGTTGAGTTTCTCGGCCAATGTCATCCGTTCACTCAGATTCTCGTTCTTACGGGTCTCCTCCTGCAGCCGCGAGCTCATACGCTGGTTCTGCTCCTTGATCTCCGTATTCTCAGCCCTGAGTCCGGCGTTTTCCTTATTGAGGGAGTCAATCTGAGCAATATAGTGACGGAGCAGCCCCTTGAGGGTGGAGATCTCACTTTGAAGTTCCTTGATACGTGCCGCAGACTTGACCTTCTCCTGTTTCAGTTCGTTCATAAGCTGTTCCACCTTGGCCTTCGCAGCGGTGTATTTTGCCAGGATAGTATCATTGGCAAGACGCTGGGCCTGATCCTCATATTGCTGGAACTCGGAATTAAGAAGGTCAAACTCATTTGATAGTTGCAACTGCTCGTTGTCAAGCTTCAACTCCTCGTTCAGCAACTGGGCCTCGGCAACCTGTGATTTCAGCGATGCTACCTGTGTCACACCGAAGCCAACGGCTACAATGAGAAGCACAGCGAGAACTATGGCGGTAATAAGAATCGGTTTGGTCTGTTTCTTCATTGTGTGAGTGTTTAATCGAAATGCAAAGTTACGAAACGATTGAAAAAAAGGCAAACATTTTGGCAAGTATGTTAAGCGACACCGCGGCCGGAAGCCAAATATTCCGGCCGCGGTGACAATATCGGACAATACAAAAAGTCTCTTGATTACTGTCTTTTACCCTTCAGTGTAACGAGAATGAATCCTATGAAGAAGATTATCAGTGTCGAGATCACTATCGAAAGGTTGATATGAACGAACTGTGGAATATCCATCCATTCAGTAAGTTTGGTCTGGAGGGCAATGAGGATCAATGCGGCGACACCGATGATTACACCGGGAATGACGTGTTCTTTCTTAGCTTTGGGGCATAGATAGGCCAGAAGGAACATACCAAGCACACCGCCGGAACATACCGAGCTAAGAGCCCACCAGGCATCGAGAGCATTATCTACGAGAAGGAAGCAAAGAGCCACGCCTATGCCGAGGACACCGACCGCCACACTGGCCAGACGGAGCACCAGGACCTTACGGTCGTCCGATGCATTCGGAAATAAGTGAGAGTAGAAGTCAGTGAGGACTATTGTGCCCGATGATGTGACACTCGTTGCCACCGTGCTCATACCGGCACAGAAGATCGAAGCAATGAGAAGTCCAACCAATCCGACCGGCATCTCATGAATGATGAAATAGGGAAAGACGAAATCACTCTTTGTGCCTTCAGGCAACGATTCAGGATGGATGTAATAGAATGCAAACAGGAATGAACCGATCAGAAAGAGTACGATATTTACCGGAATGGTCAGCAGTGAGCCCCAGAAGGCACTCTTGCGGGCCTCACCAAGTGACGGTGCCGCACAATAGCGCTGTGTGTAGCTCTGATCAATCGCGAAGTTGTTGAGATTAGTAAACATACCGTAGATCAGGCACACCCAGAAGGTACTCTCCACAAGGCTCCCGTCAAAACTTCCGAGGGAGAATTTGTTGTGCGCCCGACAGATCTCTATGGCTTGCGACGGGCCTTCCGGCATACCCATGAGAAGTACGATAAGACATATCACCGCACCTCCGATGAGTATCGCACCCTGAAGAGCCTCAGTCCATATCACCGATTTGAGACCTCCTTTCTGGCTATACAGGATAATGCCGAGGCCGGTCACTGTCACTACAATAGGAATGTTCCATCCCATAAGGACATTCATGGGCACTGCAAGCAGGAACAATATCGCTCCGGAGCGGCACACCTGAGTGAAAAGATAGAATACAGATGCATAAAGACGGGCCCAACGTCCGAACCTTTTCTCGAAATAGCTGTAAGCGCTGATACTTCCCAGCGAACGGTAGAACGGGACAAAGTACCACATGGCCAACAATCCTGCCGGAAGGATGGACAAAGTGAAAACGAATGCATTCCAATTGCCCATGAAGGCAGAGGAACAGTATCCGAGAAATGAAATGGAGCTGCAGAATGATGCAAATATCGAGAGACCGACAACCCATCCGGGCACCTTGCCGCCTCCTCGAGTGAACTCGTCACTGCTCTGCTTCTTACGCCCGAACATATAGCCGAAGACAATTGTGCCGACAGTAAAGAGCAGGAAAATAATTAGGTCGATTATATTCATGGTAGTCGTTTAAGGCAGAAAAACGGCAGAGAAGGCGGCTGACCGCCTTCTCTGCTCGGAGAGAGTCTTAGAGTATGATTTTTCCGTCCTTTATAGGAAGGGCATCAAGAGCCTCACGTATTTTGCGACGCTCGGGTTCGTTGAACTTGTGGAAAGGTGCGGCAACAAAGTCATCCTTGATTACCCCAAGCAGTGAGCAGGCACACTTCAGACCCTTGAGATAGCTTGAACCATAGCTGCCTACGCTGTAAATGGAAGCGCTGATCTGCATGATGAGCTGCTGGAGACGACGCACCTCTGCCACATTCCCTGCATGAGCCGCATTATACATGGCTACATAAAGCTCGGGGAACATATTGGCGCCACCGTTGATGCCGCCGTTGCCACCCATCAGCACACTTTCTCCGGTAACCTCTTCCGGGCCCATAAGCATGGAAAAGTCCGGGCGGTCACGCATGATATACTTCACAGACTGGAAATAGGGGAGATTGGCTGAGCTGTCCTTGAAGCCGATCACCTTGCTGTTCTCAGCTATACGGCGGATTGTCGAAGGTGCGAAGTTGACCTTGACATGGCTGGGCATATTGTAGAGGAACAAGGGGAGGGGGAGATGAGGAAGAAGATCCTCATAAAACTCAACAAGCTCAGGCTGTGCAGGAGCGAAATAGTAGGGAGCGGCACTTACCACGGCTGATGCACCGTGATCAGCGGCATAAGCGGCGAGGGCAGCACTCTCGACAAGAGATGTGTCGGTGATGCAGACAAGCACAGGAAGACGGCCGGCATTTATACGACAGGTCTCAGCAATCATTTCCTTGCGGAGACGGTAGCTAAGGCTCTGCTCCTCACCGGTGGTGCCGAGGATGAAGAGGCCATGTACGCCACCTGCTATGAGGTGCTCTATGAGATTCTCAAGACTTGCTACGTCGAGAGTGTCATTGCCGAGAAGCGGAGTGACAAGAGGAGGGATGATGCCGCTAAGCGGCGAGTGGATTTCTGTACTCATTTTATTCAATTTTAGAATTGATTGTTAATTTCCATTAAAAAATATGTAGAGAGAGATCATGACAACAGCAA
The DNA here is from genome assembly GCA_910587165.1 of uncultured Duncaniella sp. Taxonomy (GTDB): domain Bacteria; phylum Bacteroidota; class Bacteroidia; order Bacteroidales; family Muribaculaceae; genus Duncaniella. Next base: position 26,102 of record CAJUKP010000014.1, on the reverse strand, counting down.
GGAGCAGCCAAGCCATTTTGGTGCTGAGCGAAAGTTTGCTCTCGATCACCGCCATCGGTTTACGTTCGATCACCGCTTTGTCGGCATAGCTGATGACAACCATCGTAACCACAAGCACAACGAATATCAGGAACGAAAGCATCATGAAGTGAATATGTTCGGTGGCCTGAGGGATTACCCAAAGATAAAGCACACCGCAGCCGATACTGAAGATAGTACCGAATGTTAGGATCACGTTGGCTGCAAGAGTGGTACAACGTTTCCAGAAAACACCCATCACAAACACAGCCGCCATGGGAGGAGCGATAAAACTCAGCACAGACTGGAACACATTGAACAGATCCATATCCTTGATATTGTCCACCGCAACGGTTATCATGACCGATACAAGAGCCCCGACAATTGTCACGATATGGCCGGTTCGTATGATTTCCTTCTGTGACGCGTTGACATTGATATTCTTCACATAGATATCCATGGTAAACACAGTCGAAAGTGCATTGAGGGCAGATCCGATGGTCGAAATAAGCGCGGCCGTGAGCACGGCGATGACCAGACCTACCATACCGACAGGGAAAAGAGAAGAAACAAGAGTCATGTAAGCATTGTCCGGCTCGATCATGGCACCTCCGAAGAATCCCTTTTTCCATAATGCAAAACATACCACACCGGGTATTATATAGATAGCCACGTCGAGTATCTTGAGCCACCCGGTGAAATTGGCACCTTTCTGACCTTCCTCGATGCTACGCGCCGCAAGTACAGGCTGAACCATCGACTGGTCGGTACACCAGAACCAAAGGCCGGAAATAGGATAACCCAGAAGGATGGGGAGCCACGGGAATTCCTTATGGTCATTCGGCTGGAAAAGATTCCAGTAATGCGACGGGACCACGCTGTTATCCGCGAGTGTCGAGATGCCACCGACAACGGAATGGTCACCGAGATGCCATATTCCGACAATCGTAAGTGTGGCAGACACCACTATCAGGAGCACCATCTGATATACATTGGTATATGCTATGGCCCGGAGTCCACCCAAAATGGTAAAGAAGGCCGAGATTCCGAGGAGAATAAACGCCGACAACCACATGGGTATACCGAATACCTGACGGATAATGATACCTCCAGCAAACAGGGTAAGTGCAAGCCATGAAATAAGGACTGTCACAATCGTATACCATGCGAGCATATTGCGTGTCGATTCACCAAAACGCTTACCCATGAACTCAGGCAAAGTGGTGATCTTCTCTCCAAGATAGCGTGGAGCAAACACAAATGCAAGAAGCGCAATGAACACAAAGGCATACCATGCATAGTTACCGGAGACTATTCCGGCTGTGAAACCGGCACTCGCCGAGGCAATAAGCATTGAGGGACCGACATTGGTGCCCCACATTGAAAAACCGATATGATGCCACCGCAACGAATTGCTCGCAAGAAACTTATGGGCACCCTTCTTGCTCTTCGAACTGGCCCATAGGCCAATTCCTAACAGAACGATGAAATAGGCGGCAAGTACCGCCCAGTCCACCGGTCGCATTGTTATTTCATTCATTGTTATTTAGGTAATGATTTAAGGTTATTCATGCTACATCTGTCAGGCTCCGACAAGCCGCCGGGCGAGAGCCACGGCTGTATTGGCGTTGTCGCTGTAGCCGTCGGCTCCGATTTCCTCGGCAAATGCCTCTGTTACCGGAGCACCGCCCACCATGATCTTCACATTATCACGAAGGCCGGCTGCCGAGACGGCATCAATCACATCTTTCATATAAGTCATAGTTGTTGTGAGCAGCGCACTCATGCAGAGTATGTCAGGCTTACTATTGCGGATCTCTTCCACAAAAGCCTCGGCAGGGACATCAATTCCTATATTGATCACCTCGAAGCCACAGCCTTCAAGCATTGAAGCCACAAGGTTCTTGCCAATATCATGAAGGTCACCCTTGACAGTGCCGATAAGCACTTTTCCCAACGTCGACGATGCCTCACCGGCCATCATCGGTTTAAGAAGCTCAAGTCCGGACTTCATAGCCCTGCCGGCCATGAGCAATTGCGGCACGAATGCTTTCCCATCCTGAAATCGCTGTCCAACCTCACCCATAGCTCTGATCATCTGTCCGTTTATGATCTCCTGGGGAGAGATGCCACCTTCAACCGCGGCTTTGGTAGCTGCAGCACAGTCATCGCTTTTACCGGCGAGAATAGCCTCAAAGACTCCATCGGCATTTACCGTCTGATTTGCCTTGGGGGCACAGCACTCACACTCATGCACTTCATGGCGAGCATGGATTTCCGGTACCACAACCGGCTTCACCGCAACCGTCCTTTCTCCGGGTATATGAGGTGACAGATAGAGGCCGTCAAATGGCTGCACTGCCTCAGCCAACAATCTGATATGTCTGTCAGTTGTGCCGCAACAACCTCCGATCATATTGAGCAGGTGTCCTTCAAGCATGGGCCATACGGATGCGCGCATATTTTCGGGAGTCATCGAATATCGGCCTGTTGAGTCAGGAAGTCCGGCATTAGGATACAGACTGATCCGATAATCATACTTTTCACCGAGAAGCTTCAGCAATGGAGCCATTGCCCCGGCATCAGGCACACAATTAAGCCCTACAGAGATGACAGGAATGCCGGAAAGTGATTCAAGGAAGTCATCCACTGATTGTCCTAGCATATTATGCCCATCCGGCGTGGTGACATTGAAACTCAGCATCAGAGGCACAACCTTCCCCACATTCTTCATGGCTTTCACAGCTCCTTTTATAGCAGCCTCGGCATTCTTGATATCAAAAATGGTTTCGATCAGAAGTGCATCCACACCTCCTGCCACCAAAGAGGAAGCCTGCACGGTATATGCCTCTACAAGACGGTCAAACGTGAATGTTTCCCATCCGGGCTGTACACTACCAGAGGAGATGGAACAGGTTTTGGATGTCGGGCCCATGGAACCGGCGACAAAGCGTGGCTTACGTGGAGTCAGGGCTGTGTATTCATCAGCTATTTCACGCGCTATTCTGCAAGCGGCCGCATTAATAGGCTCCACCTGATCCTCCAAATGGAAATCAGACATTGAGATAGCCTGTGCGTTGAATGTGTTTGTAGTGATAATATCAGCTCCTGCCTCAAGATATGAGCGATGGATCTCCTTTATCACGTCAGGACGGGTGATCGAAAGAAGATCGTTATTACCCTTGAGAGATGTCGGATGTGACGCGAACAGTTCTCCACGGAAATCCTGTTCTCCGAGACCATAGCTCTGTATCATGGTTCCCATAGCTCCGTCAAGGACCAGTATGCGATCCTCAAAAGATTTCATCAACGCGGAATCCATTGCCAATGCCATACCGGCATTGTCGTCGGTCTCGTCACGCTCCACTCTCTCTATGATATCAGCCACTTCCTTATCAGGATCGGAAAGAGTGATCACATCGGTCTGCTCATGCTTTATGGCAGGACGTCCGCGATATTCCTCGACAATCTTCATAGCCTCCTCGACTTCATCCTCATTATGGAAATCCATCTCGAGATGCACACCGTCACCTCCGATATTATCAAGGAGCGGACGAAGTTCATCAAGGGTTACCCAGCAGGCCATGATGCTCTTTCCGGCCGCAAGTATACGCCTGTAAAGATCATACCATTTCGGGGAACCGCCCTGAGGCTCTCCCACACCGGGAGTCCACTGGATGGCATTGAGCTCATCAACCTCAAGAAGAGCAGGAAGATGATGGAGAGCGCCCACTCCGTCAAGATGATAGAGCGTGTAGTCAATCTTCCGGCACTGCTCGCGGATAAACGGCTGCACGAATCTGCGGTAGTCCTCGGTGCTGATCATCGTGGAGATATCACACTGCAGTTTAGCCATTTTCCCGGGAGCCCACGATGAGAAATAGCAGAATGCCATTTCATCACCTTCCCGTATTATATCATACAGTTCGTCGAAAACACGGAAATAGATATCGTTGATCTGCTGCATCTGACGTTCAAGCACTTCCGGTTGCATCACAGTGTCAAGAAGCACCTTATCAGTGCCTTTCATAGCCGCCAGCACATCAAGTCCTTCCATAAGGTCAGGCATACCGACATAATAATGTCCAGCGGCTTTCTCCTTCACAGCTCTGAGCAATTCCTTGTGCAAAAGGAAGTTGGGATGCTCTGGATTGAACGAGAAATCATCCTTATAGTCAGGATCCGGATGAATCCAGATGGTATCCGGCCCACCCTCGAACACACCGCCAAGAATCGCGGCAAGAGATCCCGGACCCAATTGCGTATTAGCCACGGGAAGCATATCTGCCTTCAGTGAGCTATGGGCCACATACCAGTCAAGATATTCGGCACGCCATGCAGGATCAAACCATTTCTGGTCAAGACTGACGGGATCAGCCGGAGCGGGTATGTCGGCATGGGGCTTCACTCCATTCTGGAAATGCTCCCACATATTGAGGACTATTCCTTTATGATTCCACCAGTCCCTATAGTGCTGCTTAGTCTCTTCGAGATTTTCTTTCCAAGTCTTCATTGAGATATCGACTGTTTATTCGTTGAACGGTTTTTCAGCCCATATTCCTTTGAAATGTGAGCCAATATATATTTTGATGGACTTGGACAGATCCATCTGGTCGGTACACTCCACTTCTTCCGGATAGAACGGGATCTCTTCCTCAGGACGGACAAATACCGGCATCTCATCCAACGGCACCTCAACATCCTTGAGCCAACGGCCACCCTCGAAGCTTTCTCCGGTAAAGAAGTTTACCCAGCGGCCTTCGGGAAGATATATATCCCGGCGGTTTTCCGAATTCATGACAGGAGCCACCAGGAATGAGTCGCCGAAATAATACTGATCGTCGATATGACGCACGGTGGGGTCATCCGGATGGTGGAACATCATTGCCTGGAGTAGGGTAGAACCACTCTTGCAGGCCTTCTCGCTCTCACGCACAATATAGGGAATGAGAGCGTAACGGAGTTTCCACCACTTCTTGACAATATCCGCTATGTTGGGATAATACCACGGTTCACGCTTGTTTGTGCCATGATAGCGTATGTGGGATGTGAAAACTCCAAATTGAGTCCAACGCACATATACATCATCATCCACCACTGAGTTCATGAAGTTGGGCAGTGTATGGAAGCCCGGGACATCATGACTCCAGAAAGCGAAACCTGACAGACCGAAATGCAGTCCACCTTTCAATGACCCGGCAAGTCCGTCCCATGAACTGCATGAGTCACCGCCCCAATGCAACGGATAGCGCTGGCAACCCGCCCATGCGGCACGTGCCCATACAATACCATCGCCGGTCACTTCCTCAGTCACCTCGCAGGCTGCTTTCTGATACAGAATAGCATAAAGGTTGTTAAGAAGCTCAGGTGACATATTCTTATATCTGGCATCCATGTGTATGTTCTCGCCAAAATCGGTCTTGATGGCGGCAACTCCCATATTGAGAAGATTGCGCAACAGGCCTTTATACCATTCTGTTGCGGCAGGATACGTGAAGTCGATCGTACCGGCGTAGTCCAACGCGGAGAAGTTTGACCCTTCCGAGGCCTGCTCCTTGGTGAGAGGCGCGATATACTCGTTTGCCCGGGCCTCGTCAATCTGCTCAGCATCCTTCGCGACATAAGGGAGTTGCCACAGAGTCACCCGGAAACCTTTGTCCTTCAAGTCGTGGAGGAACTTTTCAGGATCCGGGAAGCGCTCCTCATTGAATTTCCATTCACACAGCCAATCGGTACGGAACCATCCCGTGTCAAGGTGAATCACATCACAGGGATAATGCTCCTCGCGCAGACGATCGCAAATTCCATTCACTTCATCGGCACTGAAATATGTCATACGGCTCATCCACACTCCGAAACTCCACAGCGGTGGCATCGAAGGATAGCCGGTGAGATCACGATAACGACGGATAATCTCCTCCATCGAATCTCCGCCTATGATAAAAGTATCTACAAGCGGCTGATCGTTAAGGAACTGCACCGAGCGCGTAGAATGTCCGGCAAGCGACAGCTTGCAATGGGCATGGGTATGATAGAACGCACCATACATTCTGCTGGAAACGTAGAACGGGATGTTCTTATATGTACGTCTGTTATTTACGCCCTGTCCGTCCTGGTTCTTGAGGAAAAAAGTCTGACCACTGAGATCCATCTTGGCAAAACGCTCTCCCGTTCCTGCGAAGCACTCGTCATGTTTACATTCAAACGAAAGGGTAGCCCTTTCCCTTTTTTCACCACTTTTACAGAATGCAAGTGGTAATGCATCGTAACGGGGAGGGGAGAAGTGATCATAAGCCGCCAACCGGATCTCACGTTTTCCATCGGGATAGATACGCATATCAAGAGTCTCCTGCGGATCGGGCTGAAGATCGCTCCATCGGTCAAGAACCGGTTCCTTCATGTTCACCACGCCTCTGCACACTCCATCCTCAGTAGTGATAATCCACTCTCCGTCGATAAATTCAACATTGAGAGCTTTCCGGACAGTCTCGGATGGATTAAGCATGAGCATCTCTGATTCATCAGTCATGGCAATCTGACCGAATCCCATGAAAACACGCATGGTCTTATCACCATACTGGCGAAGAATGAGGGTATGATGTTCACGTTCCACCGAGGTATCAGCAGCCATGTCATTATCAAGCATCTGCTTCTGAAATGGCACTGTAATATGGATGTCTCCATCGACAGCCTCGACTGACGTAGGGCGACAAGCTTTCCATAACGACTCGTCACGGCTCAGATCGACATCGAAATCAAGGAAATCAAATAGATGATAGTTGGTTGGTTTCATCGGGTTGTTAATTCTTTTTATTTAATACCACATGAGGCCCATTATTACGTATCACCATGGACGGTCCCGGTCGGTTGTAACCGAACTCGGAGTCGGGACACAAATTATTCTCCACGGTGAATCCATCGGTGGCCTCGTCAAAATAGATATAGAAACCGCGGTAATTCGTAGCATAGGGTGAGTCAATGAGATTTTCAATCCTATTGCCGGAAATCACGGATCCCGGTTGATTTGAGAGGGTATATATTCCGCCGGCGTCATATAGTTTCGCGGCAAAATCGTGAACATAGTTATCTGTTATCCGGTTGTTTCTCATCCCGCTCTCAAGGGCAGTCCATCCCCAGCCGACACATATTCCAGAATAGTTAAGATGAGCAACCTCGTTGTTGGATATTGTAAGGTTTCTTACATATCCCGCACCTATACCTACGCATCCCCAGTCTTCATTGGTGGCATCATCAATAAGATTATGCGAGATAGTGATGTCAGAACATATTTCAGTAGAATCAGCCGGAATATATGGGACATGGGTCTCAAATCCGCCATCGGGGAAAGTACCTACCTGAATGGCAGTACCACCGATATCGGTAAAACGGCAATTCTCAATGCGCGAATCATTGACTGATTCCACAAAGTCAAGGCCCGTTGCGCCGAGATGGCTGAATGTACATCCACTGAACTCTATGCCGGAAGCATTGCTTACCGTGACGGCAGATTCCGGACGTGCTATCCAGGCCTGATTCTCCAATTCGGCTTTCTCCGGAAGTCCGGGCACATTAAGTTTATAAGCATCGAGCAATCGGAATCCGCCCTGAAGAGTGACGTGACCTTCCAGACTGGGACGTAGCCAAGCTGCATATTCAAAAGACACATTCTCAAACTTCACATTCCTGACCTTTCTTGTCTCTGACCCGTCAACGGTCAGTATTGTCTCAAGGCGTGGTATAACGATATCGGCCGTCCCGGGATCAACACCATCCGCAGGATAATAATATATCTTGCCGGAGGGGTAGTCCTGATACCATTCGCCGGGATTGTCAAGAAGTTCGAGCGCATTGGCGAAGAAGTATGATGAATTTCCACGTTCACCGCCAATCACAGGTTGAGGCCATGGATGAGAGAATTCAAGTGTACTCTCCGGATCCTGGAAATACACCTTTACATTTCCTTTCCCATCGGGAACCATACTTTTTACCCGGAGAATTGCTATCGCCCACCGCTGATGGACTGTCATCTCCAGATTACCGGCTGATGAAAGATCCATTTCAGGAGCCGGAACCGTTATGCTCCTGTCGGCTATATCAAAATCAATCATTCGTGCCATCTCTCCGGGTGCGAACTGTGATGCTCTGTCAGCTTTCACTCCATTCACATACATCTGGCGCGATTCCACTATACGGTTAGCATACATAGGTGCGTCTGCAACCCATATCTTATCACGGAGACCGGCAGCCACACGGGGATCATCTGTTCCTTTCTTCCATCCTTTCACTCTGATTCCACCGCTTATGACAGCCCTGGCTCCGGGAGCCGATGTGATGATTGTCGATGACGAATTGCTGCCGCTATCCTCCGGTCTGATAAACAGAGAGGTACCTTGCTCGTAAATACCGTTGTCAAGGACTATCCTTATATCCTCATTTGCCTCCGGAGCATTGAGCCGTCGCCACTCGCGTGCACGCTTCACAGCCTCGCCGACAGTGCGCAGAGGCATATCCACACTCCCGGATGCAGAGTCATCACCAATGGAAGACGATACATATATATTGCCGGAATGCAGTGACATTGACGTTATTAACGCGATGGCGGCCGCGGATAGAATTTCTCTCATGATTACATATAGAGTTTAAGGTAATGCAAAAGTAGTGATAATCGTTGAAAAGAAGAAAAACTTTAGCTAAAAATTTGCTATCTTTGCATCGCGATTCAGTAACGGACTGTTTGCATCATGCCCATGCCGGCACCATGCTCTGCAATCCTTGAGTCTTATTGACCAACTTATATCTGAGGTTAGACACAACACAAACCATGAGAATCAACATGAAAGAATGGATGAGTTCTCTCATCCGCGATAAAAAGGTCGCAGCCATCCCTGTCATGACACATCCGGGGATTGAATTGACCGGTAATACCGTGCTTGAGGCTTGCAGTGACGGTAATATCCACTTCAATGCCATCAAGGCTCTTGCAGATAAATATCCCACAGCGGCAGCTTCTGTCATAATGGATCTCACTGTTGAGGCTGAGGCATTCGGGGCGGAGATTTCATTTACAGACAATGAGGTACCCGCGGTTATCGGCCATCTGCTTGATTCGGCAGCTGACATCAGGGCTCTTGAGGTGCCCTCACTGAAAGCAGGACGTGTGCCACAGTACCTTAAAGCCAACCTCCTTGCGGCAAGAGCCATAACGGACCGGCCGGTAATAGGCGGTTGCATCGGTCCTTTCTCTCTTGCCGGACGACTCTATGATATGTCGGAGATAATGATGCTGATATATCAGGATCCGGAGGCAGCGCATCTCCTCCTGTCAAAATGCACAAAATTCATATCCAAGTATTGCAAGGCTCTCAAGGAATGTGGCGTCAACGCCGTGATGATGGCCGAGCCGGCTGCAGGACTGATGTCTGACGAGGATTGCAAGCGTTTTTCATCAGACTATGTCAAGAGTATCGTCGAGGAGGTCCAGGACGATTACTTCAGTGTGATCCTACACAACTGCGGCAACACCGGACACTGCACAAAAGCCATGGTATCTACAGGTTCTGCCGGATATCATTTCGGCAACAAGTGTGACATGACCGAGGTAAGCCGCGATGTGCCTCCAACAGCACTCACAATGGGCAATCTCGATCCGGTGTCACTCTTCAAGGATGCCACACCGGAACAGATGTCGGAAGAGACCACGCATCTGCTTGAGGCCATGAGGGGATTTCCCAACTTTGTCCTGTCAAGTGGATGTGATACACCTCCGCATACTCCTATGGAGAATATCGACGCATTCTTCGAGGCACTCGAAAAGTTCAACGGATGATCGAGCGGACTCTCACATTCGACGAACTCGGTCTCAGTCCCGTTGAAATCTATGAGCAGATGGGATACGGCAACATTCCACCCGACGAGGCCACCGCGACCGAAACCGCGCGGATGATCGAGGAGATACGTGCTCTGACGCATCCGCAATTCTGTTTTTTCGTGGCTGATGGAACGCTTGACACTGAAAGCATGACACTTGATGCCGTGGGACGGCACTTCTCCATAGGCAGAATTATCTCACGCCAACTCAAGGGATCAGCAAGATTCGTGTTTTTTGTCGCCACTGCAGGAATGGAATTCGAACATTTCCAACAGAACCTGATGAGACAGGGAGATATGGTGAGAGTATTCATCGCCGACTCAATCGGCAGTGTCATCGCTGAGAAAACTGCCGATCGCATGGAAGAAGCTCTTGAGGAATTGCTGGCACAATACGGATGGAAACACACCAACAGATTCAGTCCGGGCTATTGCGGATGGCACGTGTCAGAGCAACACGCCCTGTTCTCAACATTTCCCAAAGAGAACCCCTGTGGTGTCACACTCACGGACTCATCACTCATGCTTCCAATAAAATCTGTCAGCGGTGTGATCGGGCTCGGTGAAAATGTAAGGAAACTTGAATACTCGTGCGGTCTTTGCGACTTCAAGCAATGTTACAAAAGAAAGAAAACAAGTAAAAATTCGTAGAATTTAACAGTTATTATAAAACGCGCGAAGATATAATCGCTAATTTTGCATCACTAAGAACAACAAATCCAAAATATCTTTATAAATATCATGAGCAAACATCCTAAAATAGGAATCCGTCCAGTTATCGACGGTCGTCAGGGAGGTATCCGTGAAAGCCTCGAAGACAAGACTATGAACCTTGCCAAGGCCGTTGCCGACCTCATATCGTCCAATCTCCGTTATCCGGACGGCACACCCGTCGAGTGCGTCATCGCTGACGGCACCATCGGCCGTGTAGCCGAGTCTGCTGCCTGCGCTGATAAATTCGAGCGCGAAGGAGTCGGAGCATCCATCACAGTAACATCCTGCTGGTGCTACGGTTCAGAGACCATGGACATGAATCCCTATTGGCCCAAAGCCGTTTGGGGTTTCAACGGCACCGAACGTCCCGGAGCTGTATATCTTGCCGCCGTACTCGCCGCTCATGCCCAGAAAGGACTTCCCGCCTTCGGCATCTACGGTCATGACGTGCAGGATCTCAATGACAACACAATTCCCGCCGATGTGGCCGAAAAGCTTCTCCGCTTCACCCGCGCGGCTCTCGCTGTGGCCCTCATGCGTGGCAAAAGCTACCTCTCAATGGGTTCAGTATCCATGGGTATCGCCGGATCAATCGTCAATCCTGATTTCTTCCAGGAATACCTCGGTATCCGCACCGAGTCAATCGACCTCACCGAGATTATCCGCCGCATGAGCGAGGGTATCTATGACAAAGAGGAGTTCGAGAAGGCCATGGCCTGGACAAAGGAGAACTGTATGCCCCGCGAAGGTGAGGATTTCAAAAACCGTCCCGAGAAAAAGAAAACCCGCGAGCAGAAAGATGCCGACTGGGAGTTCGTGGTTAAGATGACCATCATCATGCGCGATCTCATGCAGGGCAATCCCCGTCTCAAGGAGCTTGGATTCAAGGAAGAGGCACTTGGCCACAATGCCATCGCCGCCGGATTCCAGGGCCAGCGCCAGTGGACAGACTTCTATCCCAACGGTGATTTCTCAGAAGCTCTTCTCAACACATCATTTGATTGGAACGGTATCCGCGAAGCATTCGTGCTTGCCACCGAGAATGATGCCTGCAACGGTGTTGCCATGCTCTTCGGACATCTTCTCACCAATCGCGCCCAGATCTTCAGCGATGTCCGCACATACTGGAGCCCTGAGGCAGTACGTCGTGTGACCGGAAAGGAACTTACCGGACGCGCCTCCGGCGGTATCATACATCTTATCAACTCAGGAGCCACTACTCTCGACGGCACAGGACAAGTGAAAGATGCAAATGGCGAACCCACAATGAAACCTTTCTGGGAAATGACTCAGGAGGATGTCGACAAGTGTCTCGCCGCCACCACATGGTATCCCGCAGACCGCGACTACTTCCGTGGCGGAGGTTTCTCATCCAACTTCCTCTCGAAGGGTGGAATGCCTGTGACAATGATGCGTCTCAATCTTGTGAAAGGCCTCGGCCCTGTGCTTCAGCTTGCAGAAGGTTGGACAGTAGATGTTGATCCGGAGATCAACAAGGTGCTTGATATGCGTACCGACCCCACATGGCCCACCACATGGTTTGTGCCCCGTCTATGCCCCGACCGTGATGCCTTCAAGGATGTATACTCAGTGATGAATAACTGGGGAGCCAACCATGGCGCAATATCATACGGCCATATCGGCAAGGATGTGATCACTCTTTGCTCAATGCTCCGCATACCTGTATGTATGCACAACATTGACGACAAGGATATATTCCGTCCCTCATGCTGGAACTCATTCGGTATGGACAAGGAGGGATCCGATTACAGGGCTTGCCAGAACTACGGTCCGATCTACAAATAAGCCGGAGGAAAACAGACGTCCTCTGACTCATCTCAAATATTTCAGAGGGGCGCGCAAGTAACGCGCCCCTCTGTCTTAAAAATCAAATCCAATGAAAAACAAAGAACAGGGATATCCCGTGAAAGACTATAAAGTGCCTGTCAAACGTTTCTGCCGGACTCTTGACCTCAAAGATGATCCGGACCTGATAACTGAATATCGCAGGCGTCATGACAGGGAGCATTTCTGGCCGGAGATAATGGCCGGGATAAAGGAAGTCGGCATCCTTGACATGGACATTTATATCAGGGGGACTCGACTTTTCATGATTCTTGAGGTCCCTGCCGATCTTGATCTCGAGAACGCCATGAACCGGCTCGCCACTCTTCCCCGCCAACAGGAATGGGAAGATTATATGTCGATATTCCAAGTGGCGGAACCGGGAGCCTCATCAGCCGATAAATGGCAGCCAATGGAACGAGTGTTCCACATCTACGATTGATAAAATATCTTTAACCAACACCCATGAAAGACCAACAATCACTGCTTAAATACAATGGGGTGAACTATATCGTCCCGTTCATATTGATTACAAGCTGCTTTGCGCTCTGGGGATTTGCCAATGACATCACGAATCCCATGGTCAAAGCCTTTTCAAAAATATTCCGTATGAGTGTGACCGACGGCACACTCGTGCAAGTTGCATTCTACGGAGGATACTTCGCCATGGCCTTCCCGGCGGCTATATTCATTCGCAAATATTCCTATAAGGCCGGAGTGCTACTTGGTCTCGGTCTTTACGCCGCCGGAGCATTCCTGTTTTATCCGGCCATGCTTTCCGGAGCCTATTATCCTTTCCTCGCCGCTTATTTTATCCTGACCTGCGGATTATCGTTTCTTGAGACAAGCTGCAATCCCTACATTCTATCCATGGGGTCAGAGGAAACAGCCACGCGAAGACTGAATATGGCCCAGTCATTCAACCCCGTAGGATCACTGCTCGGAATGTATGTGGCCATGAACTTCATCCAGGCCCGTCTGAGCCCGCTTGACAGTGAGGCGCGCGCCACTTTGTCAGATGCTGAATTCGAGGCCATCCGCGATGCCGACCTCAATGTCCTCATAACACCGTATATCATCATCGGCATTGTCGTGCTCGTCATGTTTGCAGTCATTGCCTTGATGCGTATGCCTAAGAATGGCGACAAATCACATGGCATCCAGTTTGCCGCCACCCTGAAACGCATATTCTCCCTGGCCCGTTACCGCGAGGGCGTGATTGCCCAGTTCTTCTATGTCGGTGCACAGATCATGTGCTGGACATTCATCATCCAGTATGGCACACGTGTATTCATGCTTGAAGGTATGGACGAAAAGAGCGCCGAAGTACTCTCACAGAAGTTCAATATCATAGCCATGGTGATATTCTGCTGCAGCCGCTTTATCTGTACTATGCTGCTTAGATATGTGAATGCCGGCAAACTTCTGGCCACACTCGCCGTTGTAGCTGCGATCCTCACCGTCGGAGTCATCGGATTCCAGGACCGCATGGGCATCTACTGTCTTGTAGGCGTATCGGCCTGTATGTCACTGATGTTCCCGACAATCTACGGAATCGCTCTCGAAGGTCTGGGCGAGGATGCCAAGTTCGGTGCCGCCGGTCTTATCATGGCCATTCTCGGAGGATCAGTTCTCCCTCCGCTTCAGGCAAGTATCATTGACTGTGGCACCATCATGAATCTTCCGGCCGTAAATGTCTCCTTCATCCTTCCCTTTATCTGTTTCATAGTGATAATAGCCTATGGCTACAGACGCTCTAAGGACAAAGCGATAGCTTAATAATAAAAGTCTAACATCAAAGATAATCCCCGGATCTCACAGGCTGTGAAATCCGGGGATTACTTATATTACTTAATTTCGGGCAATCGACTATTCAGCCTCCTTGCCTTCATTCTTGAGCCAACGGTCAAACCATCTGAAGAAAAGACGCTGCCAAAGGATGGCATTTTGTGGTTTAAGAATCCAATGATTCTCATCCGGGAAGATAACCATCTCAGCCGGTATGCCACGAAGCTTAGCAGCATTGAAAGCCATCTCGCCTTGTGAAGAGAGAATACGGTAATCAAGTTCACCGTGAGAAATCATGATAGGAGTATCCCAACGGTCCACAAAGCGGTGTGGCGACGTGGCGAATGTACGCTGGGCAATGGCATTGTCCTTGCGCCAGAATGCACCATAGTCAGGCATATCTGCTGAATTTGCCGGTGCATTAACTGCTCCACCGCCCATATCCCAGTTGGCGAACCACATTTCCTCTGTCTCGAGATACTGAGCCTCCATATTGAAGATTCCAGCATGGGCAAGAAGAGCGGCAAAACGCTTGTTGTGATTTCCGGCAAGCCAATAGACCGAAAAACCACCATAACTTGCTCCTGTAGCTCCGATGCGGGCAGGATCAATATAGGGATACTGCTTCATATAATCTACCGCGGCAAGATAGTCCTTCATATTCTGGCCGCCATAGTCTCCGGAGATCTGGGCATTCCATTCGGTGCCGAAACCGGGAAGGCCACGGCGGTTGGGAGCTATGACTATATATCCATTGGATGCCATAAGTGCAAGATTCCAACGATAGCTCCAGAACTGACTTACTGCCTGCTGGGGACCACCCTGGCAGTACAGCAGCGAAGGATATGTCTTGGTAGAGTCAAAGTCGGCGGGATACACAGCCCATACAAGCATTTCCTTTCCATCGGTTGTCGGAACCATCTTCTTTTCAACCTTTGGCATTTTAAGAGATGCGAGAAGATCAGTGTTGACATTAGAGATCTGTTTCACCTCTCCGGATGCGTTGATATGGAATACCTCATTGGGATAAAGCATCGAGTGACGGAGGGTTACCAGCGAACCGTCGGCAACAGGAGCGAGAGCAGCATAGTCACACATCCCGTCAGCCACAACCTTCACCTCACGTGTAGCCGCATTGATATTGAAAATCGGTGTCACACCATCCTTTGCCGCAAGGAAATAGAGACTCTTTCCGTCAGGAGCCCAGGCGATGGCATCGGCAGTGTAATCCCAATCTGTAGTGAGATCCGTCTTGTTGCCGGAAGCGAGATCAAGCGTAAAGATACGGTTCTTGTCACTCTCATAACCGTCATGTTCCATCGACAGGAATGCAAGGGTAGATCCATCGGGCGAGAATGCCGGATTGGTATCGTAGCCCATCATACCCTCAGTGAGATTGCGGGTCGACTTGTCTTCCAGATTATAGAGATAAAGATCCGTATTGGTTGAAATGGCATACTTCATGCCCTCTTTCTTACGGCTTGTATATACAAGGCTCTTCGAATCAGGAGACCATGCGAACGACTCCGCACCTCCGAACGGTTTGACGGGTGACTCGAAGAGTTCGTCTGACATAATATCAGTTATGCCGGTAAGTTTCGAGCCGTCAAAATCAGCTATGAAAGGGTGGGGGATTTCAGTGACCCACTCGTCCCAATGCTTATAGTTGAGATCATCTATCACACGTCCGGTAGCCTCCGGCAGATCAGCATAGAGATCCTTGGCCTCACGGGTATATTTGATATTGGAGATGAGAACGACCTTCTTTTCATCGGGAGAGAAAAGGAATCCCTGGATGCCCTTTTCAAGTTCAGAAACCTGTTTGCGGTCAGATCCATCGGCATTCATCATCCAAAGCTGAGGTTTACCGTCGGCGGGATATACGAATGCAATCTTTTCGCCACCGGCAATCCAGACAAAGCCGGATTCAGAGGCTGCGGTTCTTGTAATCCGACGAAGATCGGATCCGTCAAGATTCATCACATAGAGATCGGCATTGCTCTTGTTGTGCTCCACACTCTCGTAAGAAATGGAGAAAAGCACTTTCTTACCATCAGGAGATACCTTGACCTCACTCACACGGCCTAATGCCTCGAGTGCGTCGATGGTGAACTTGCCATCCTTGGAAACAAACTCAGGTTTGTCAACCAGAACCTCCTTGTCGCTCCCTTCATTCCCGGAACAGGATGCAAGTGAAGCCGCGACGGCTGATGCTATCATGATATGTTTGAGATTCATTGGCTTGCTTATTTGATGAGATATTGGGATGAGATGGACTCATGGGTATGCACACGGCGGATGGTGTCGGCAAACAGACGGGCCACAGATAAGATAGTTGCCTTGCGGCAATTCTTGTGGAACGGAATAGAGTTGGTGAACATCATCTCAACAAGAGCGCAATTATCCACTCTTTCCGATGCCGGATCACTCATGATGGCATGGGAGCAAAGAGCTCTCACGGAACGTGCGCCGTTTTTCATCATCAGGTCTGCGGCCTTGGTGATCGTACCGGCGGTATCGACCATATCATCAATAAGAATCACATCCTTATCGGCCACATCGCCAATCACGGTCATGTTGGCCACAACATTGGCCTTGGCTCGCTGCTTGTGACAAAGCACGAGAGGCACATTGAGATACTTGGCATAACTGTTGGCCCGTTTTGCGCCACCCACGTCGGGAGAGGCTATCACGAGATCCTTCAGACCGAGAGTCTGTATGTAGGGGATAAACACTGACGAGGCATAGAGGTGGTCAACAGGGATGTCAAAGAATCCCTGTATCTGATCAGCATGGAGATCCATTGTGATCACACGGTCAACCCCGGCGGTCGTGAGCAGATTTGCCACAAGTTTGGCAGCGATGGAAGTGCGCGGCTTATCCTTACGGTCCTGACGGGCCCAACCGAAGTAGGGGATCACCGCGATGATCGAATCAGCCGAGGCTCGCTTGGCTGCGTCAATCATGAGCAAAAGCTCCATAAGGTTGTCCGAGTTGGGAAACGTCGACTGTACGAGATATACCTCGCAACCGCGGATAGATTCCTCAAACGAAACTTCAAATTCACCGTCGGCAAAGTACTGGATGTTCATTTGACCGAGTTCGCAACCAAGGTCACGGCAGATTTCCTCTGCCATATACTGCGACTTGGTCCCGGCAAAGACTTTGATTGGTGGCAAGTTGTCAATCATAAGAATTTTGATGTGATAGTGAAGAGTTTACGCCAACAAGGCGTTATTATGACTGCAAAATTACTAAAAAAGATGCTAACAGAGCGTTAATTCCGGGAAAAATATGACATGACCCCGGAAAAATTTACGACCGTAGCTCTCCTTCAGATACTTTCATTAAGACAGTGGATGGCAACTTCAATAGCGAAGCACCATCCACTTAATTCCGAATATTATTGTCTTGTTTATCAGAACAGACAGAGCACCAGGGCCTGAGCTGCCACTACACGGAGGAACATCGTGAGAGGATAAACGGTTGAATATGCCACAGCAGGAGCATCGCTGCCTGTGGAGTTGTTAGCGTATGCGAGGGCCGGGGGATCGGTGCAGCCGCCTGAGACAAGACCCATTATGGAGAGATAATTGATCTTGTACACACCTCTGGCAATGAAGCCGACCACAAGAAGTGGCACAAAGGTAATTATGAAGCCCCAGATGACCCACCACATTCCGGTGGTGTTGAACACGGTCTCGGCAAAACCCTTGCCGGAAGAGATGCCCACCGACGCGAGGAAGAGACATATACCCAATTCTCTCATCAACAGCGAGGCCGAGGATGATGTATAGGTGACGAGTTTGAGCTTATATCCGAAACGGCTTATGAGAATTGCCACAACAAGCGGACCTCCGGCAAGTCCAAGTTTCATGCCGAATCCGACATTGATGGAGCCTACGATTATACCGAAGAGGATACCGATAAATATCGTGATCAGATTGGGCTGATTGAGGCGCTTCATCGAGTTGCCAAGACGGGTGGCGAGACGTTCGATGTCATTAGGGTCTCCAACCACCACAAGACGGTCTCCGATCTGCAGACGAAGGCTCGGGGATGCGAGAAGATCGACACCGGCACGGTTGACACGTGTGCAGTTGAGGCTATATGCAGTGTGAAGACGCAAAGATCCGAGAGCAACGCCGTTATACTTACTCTGAGTCACAACAATACGGCGGGACAGCACTGTGCTCTGAACCTCTTCCCAATCCATCTCGATCTGATGGCCCACAACACCATGGAACTTCATCTCATCAGCCGGGCCGAGAACTACATAGATCTTATCACCAACATGAAGCACTGTCTTTGATGTGGGTATGATGACTTTGCCGTCAGTGCCCATGAGACGTGACACAACGAAATCACAGTCAAGGATCTGATGAAGTTCATATAACGATTTACCGTCAATCAGCTTATTGGTGACTTCAAATGACTCTATCACAGGTTTCTGCTGGCTTTCCTCGCTCTCGGTCTCTATTGCTTTGATCTCATCCTCAACCTTTATCTTGAAAACAGCTTTAACGACAAGCATGGAGAGGATGATGCCGATCACACCAAGAGGATATGCTGCAGCATAACCCATGGCCATGAGATTGATGGCTTCGGTTGTCCCTGCTGTCTGCTGGGCGGCGGCAAGACCGGGAGTATTGGTCACAGCACCGGACATGACTCCGACAAGAGCCGATATCGAGGTGTTTCCGTCAATGTAGAATATACACAGTACGATAGCGACATTGAGCGCGATGATCAGCACTGCAAGGCCATTGAGCAAAACGCCTCCTTTTTTGAAAGATGAAAAGAAACCGGGACCCACCTGCAGACCTATCGCGAAGATAAACAGTATGAGACCGAACTCCCTGACAAATTTAAGCACCTCGGCATTGACCACATAGCCAAAGTGGCCCATTACAATACCGACAAACAAAACGAAGGTGACTCCAAGTGAGATCCCTCCCAGCTTGATCTTACCCAAGAAGATACCGGACGCTATCACGAAAGAATAAAGCACCAAAGTGCTCGCAAGCTCCGTGTGTCCGGGACCTATCAAGTCAAATAGCCATTCCATAAATGATGTAACAGTTTTTTAAAACAATCTTTTCCGATTTTTTGAGGTTGCAAAGTTAAGACTTTTTTACGAAATCACCACTCTTTTTAACTGATAAAATCACACCTTGCATTTAGGTATGATATGTCATACTTTATGCTTGTTTTTATGTAATCCCAAGGAGATTTCATGAAAAAGTATGTTATTTTGTACTTTTATTTTGCAGCAAGGGATTTTATGATTATCTTTGCGGAAAAGTATGGTATATTAGACTATGGAACTGAAAGATTTAATGAAAGAAAGGCGCGAGGTGCTTTCGCTTACTCAGCAGGATTTAGCGGAGATGGCACAGGTCGGTGTGGCCACGGTCAAAGATATTGAGCGAGGTCAAGGTAATCCGTCGCTAAGTACCATCAAGAAAATTCTTGATGTACTCGGCATCGAGATTGAGTATCGAGTGCGTAAAACCATTTAATGCTTATTGACCGATGAAACAACTTGACGTTTATTATAATACCACCAAGGCCGGAGTGCTGACGGAGTTAAATCCGGGAGCCGGTTATACATTCATGTATGATCCGGAATATCTTTCTTCAGACTTGCCTCCGATTTCAGCAACTTTACCTAAACGAGAGGACGCTTTTGAATCTGACTCGCTATTTCCTTTTTTCTCTAATATGATTCCCGAGGGGGCGAATCGTGGAGTAATTTGCCGGACGCTCAGAATTGACGAGAAGGATTTTTTCGGTATTCTGTCGGCAATGGCCGATAAGGATTTCATTGGTGCTGCAAACATAAGAACTTCAAGTCATGATTGAGATAAAGAATTGTCCATCCTCTCTTCAAGAGGGGTTTGATACATACTGTCCAAAAGCCTCCAAGCTGCTGTTTGGTGCAAAAAAAGTATCACCGATACTTGATTTCAACATTGATGAATTCCGTAATGTCGGAGATGTTGTTGAGGCTATGCACCGTATATCCGTGTCAGGTGTGCAAGAAAAGTTCCCGGCTATAATTGAGAATGGGAAGATTCGCATTGCGCAGGACGGTGAACGATCCACCCATATACTGAAACCGGCTCCATGGGATAAGACCTTGCGCGACCGCAAACAGATTCCGGCAAACGAGCATCTGACCATGCAGATTGCTTCGCAGGCCTATGGGATTCAGACAGCAAGCAACGGATTGTGTTTCACCCCTGAGGGTCAGGCAATATACATAACACGTAGATTCGACATTTTGCCAGACGGCAGTAAAATGCCTATGGAAGATTTCGCTTCGTTGGTAGGCAAGAATGAGCAAGTATCCGGAACGCAATTCAAGTACAACGGTAGTTATGAGGATATAGCTAAAGCAATCCGCAGCAATGTCGCCGCATGGATGGTGGATATGGAGCGGTTCTTCACGCTTGTGGTATTCAACTATATCTATGCCAATGGTGACGCGCATCTCAAAAACTTCTCGCTGATTCTTGACGGACAGGATTACAGACTTGCTCCTGCCTATGACCTGTTGAACACAAGCATTCACGTAGATGGTGATGATCTCGGTCTTGACAGCGGCCTGTCGCCCGATATTGAGAAGAGCGATGTATATGACCGCACCGGTCACCCATGCCGACTCGACTTCGAGAGATTCGCGACCAAAATCGGATTGGTCAGCAAGCGAGCCAACAGAATCCTTGACCGTTTCATGACACTGTCCGATGAAGCCATCCAATTGATCGGCCGAAGCTACCTAACTGAAAAGATGAAGCGCAACTACCTCCGCATCGTCAATGAACGCATCAGCCGCTTTGCCCGAACCTCCGAGTAATATCGTCTGCAAAGTAACTCGAAAAATCAAATTGCATGAACACTATTGACATTCTTTGTATTGCTTATGTACCATCAACCTCGGAGCAAAGGTCGCAAATTTCGGCCTCACTTCATAGCAAAATAAATTCGCCCCGTAGCTAAAAAAGTCCGAGACAAAAGACATCAAAGGATCGGACTCAGCAGCCGGGCGAGCGCCTGTTTGATTTTCATGCTACGCGGACGTCTCGCCCATTCGCCTATCTTGGGACGTCTGCACACAGCGGAGTCGTTGATAAAGCACTCGGCAAGCCTTTGATTGATCTCACGAGAATACATCACCACATTCTCCTCAAAATTATGCTCAAAACTGCGGAAGTCAAAATTAACCGATCCTATGGTCGAGAAATCATCGTCCACCACAAGCGTCTTGGCATGAAGCATACCACCGTCATACAGAAGTATTTTTATCCCCGCGAGCAGACATTCCTCCACATAACTGAACGAAGCGTGGGTGAGAAGCGAGGTATCGGATTTCAGAGGAATCATTATTCTGACATCAACTCCCGAGAGTGAGGCACATTGCAAGGCAGTGAGCAAGCCGTCAGACGGAAGAAAATATGGCGTTTGTATGAATATCCGCTTCTCGGCCTGCGAGATAGCGCGCATGAAAAGCATGGACGCATTTCCCCAACGGTCCATCGGGCCGGAGGTCACAAGCTGCACCGTGACCCCATCCACGGAGTCGTCGGTCTTCACACAATCATCCGCTTCAGCGGAGTGCACCGGCAATTCATCGACAAGAAGCTCATGCCCCATAAACTTCCAGTCAACCGCAAAATTGTATTGCAGACCGGCCACCGCGCTTCCTGTAATCCTGACAGCTGTGTCACGCCATCCTTTGAATCTCCGGCCTCCATCAATATACCTCTCCGCGACATTCATACCTCCGATATATCCCGTCACACCGTCGATCACAACCACCTTACGATGATTACGCCAGTTCAGACGGTTGAGTTTCTCAGGGAATCTGACACGGAAGAATGAATGCACCTCTATGCCCGCCCCCTTCATACGCATGAAGAAATCACGGCGCCGGGCATCGAAAGAACCTATATAATCATATATAACCCTGATCTTGACTCCGGCTGCCGCCCTTTCGATAAGGATATCCCTAAGCCGGCGTCCAAGGTCATCATTGGCTATTATATAGAATTGGATATTGATGAAGTGGCGTGCCTTGCTGAGGTCTTCGAACAGAGCATCAAAGTGTGACTGTCCATCAGAAAAAATACGGATTGTATTATCTGCATACACCTGTGAATCCGCCACCGAATATAGCAATCTCATACATCTGCGATCATCCGCCGAGACACCTCCATGAAGTTTCCCCTTAGGTTTCTGGGCGTCTGAATTAAGAAGCTTCCTACGGTTTCGGCGTGAGATCATCCTGACATTTCTGAGACTCCGCCCGAAGAAATAGTATAGCACAGCGCCCCCCACGGGGAAAAGCAACAACGCCGTAACCCATGCGATAGACCTGACCGGATTCCTGTTCTCACTCAGGACAGAGACTATCATCGCTATGATAAGCGCGAAATAAGCTGCCCCAATGACCCACAGGAGTGCCGTGTAACTGAAGAGCAATAGCAAATGTGTCATCCAGAACATGATTTTATCGCAAAGTTAACAAAAATGATTGAATAGAAGCTGCCGAGTTGGGGAAAGTTGAGAAAATTTTGTTAATTTCGTGGCATTATAATAAGATTGGACTATGAACAATGGATTTTTACGCGTGGCATCGTGCGCACCTGCTGTTCGCCCCGCCGACGTGGATTTCAATACTGAAGAAATCATAAAAACCCTCCATCTCATGGAGGAAAAGAAGGTGGAACTCTCCGTATTCCCGGAAATGAGTATCACGGCATACACGTGTGCCGATCTATTCCACAACAGTACCCTTATTGAAGCCGCTGAAAGAGCTCTGATGCGTCTTCGCGAGGTCTCGGAAAAAATGACCGGCCATTTCGTGGTTGGACTGCCTGTCAGATGCGACGGAACGATGTACAATTGTGCGGCAGTCATACGAAACGGCAAGGTTGACCTTGTGGCAAAGTCATACATTCCGAACTACAACGAGTTCTATGAGCGCCGCTGGTGGCGTCCGTTGGCAAAGGGGGAACATAGAGCAGTCAATATACTTGGCCAGAAGTTTGAACTCAGTTCAGATATGGTATTCGAGAGTCATGGCGCACGTTTCGGCGTGGAGATATGCGAGGATCTATGGGTGCCGATTCCACCATCATCGACCATCGCATTAGCCGGAGCCGAGGTTATTCTGAATCTTTCCGCATCCGACGACCTAATCGGCAAATACGACTATCTGCGAAGCCTCATAACCCAACAGTCAGCCCGTTGTCTTTGCGCATACGCCTATTCAGGGGCAGGCTGGGGGGAATCGTCCACCGACCTTGTGTTTGACGGTAAAGCCATAATAGCCGAAAACGGCTCGATAATCGCATCGAATGACCGATGGAATCCTTCGGATAATATCGCGATTGCCGATATTGACATTGAAGCATTAAGACGTGACCGTCTTCACACAACCACATTCGCCGACTGTGCCGAGGACTATGTCCCGGACGGTATCAGAGATATCAATCCCTCACCTGCCGGGTCTGACTTCGAGTACAACAGTTCAGAGCCGCTTTACCGTCACATTAATCCTCATCCCTTTGTGCCGTCATCAAAGGATGCGATGGAAAAACGATGCGATGAGATAGTCAACATCCAGGCGGCAGGTCTGGCCAGACGACTTGATGCCATACATTGCCAATCTCTGGTCGTAGGCATTTCCGGTGGTCTTGACTCAACTCTTGCCTTGCTTGTCGCTGTGAAAGCATTTGACCGGCTTAAATTGCCACGCACTGGTATAACAGGCGTGACAATGCCGGGTTTCGGAACCACCGACCGCACACATGACAACGCTGTAGGCCTGATGAAGCAACTTGGAGTGACAGCTATGGAGATCCCGATTGCAGATGCTGTCAGTCTACATTTCCGGGACATCGGACATGATCCGGCAGTCCATGATGTGACATACGAGAACAGCCAGGCCCGCGAACGCACACAGATACTGATGGATCTGTCAAACCGTCTTGGCGGAATAGTGCTCGGAACCGGAGACCTCTCGGAACTTGCACTTGGATGGGCCACATACAATGGAGACCATATGTCAATGTATGGAGTGAATGCCGGTGTACCCAAAACACTCGTGAAATATCTTGTGGACTATTTCGCGTCCAAGGAGCCTGAAGGTTCAGAGACCCGCCGACTCTTGCTTGATATCATCAACACCCCAATAAGCCCGGAACTCATTCCTGCTTCAGTCTCAGGAGAGATTCTCCAGAAAACCGAGGATCTTGTAGGCCCATACGAACTTCATGATTTCTTCCTGTATTATATGCTCCGGTTCGGTTTCTCCAAAGACCGCATAAAGTTCCTTGCCTATAAAGCATTTGATATGGGGAAATATCCGACTGAGGTAATCGACAAATGGCTCGATGTGTTCATGAAACGATTCTTCCAACAACAGTTCAAACGGTCATGTATGCCCGACGGCCCTAAGGTCGGATCTGTGTGCCTCTCCCCGAGAGGAGATTGGCGTATGCCGTCTGATGCCTCTAACGCACTTTGGAAATAATGAAACGTCCAGGTCTTCTCACATTCATATTCATAGCCATCATAGCCGGTGCGCTCATCGGTCTTGTCGCACCGGTATGGCTATCGAGATCTTTCGCCACATTCAACGGCATATTCTCACAATTTCTCGGATTCATAATTCCGATGATTATCATTGGATTCGTGACTCCTGCCATTGCCGACATCGGTGTCAGAGCCGGAAGACTTCTTGTGGTGACAGCATTATTGGCATACGGTGCCACTATTCTTGCCGGAATCTTCTCCTATACCACAGCCTCACTCTCATTTCCGTCTCTGATCAGCGGATTCACCACAGCTCAGATGGCCACAGAGCACACGGAGACAGTGCCATTCTTCACCGTTGACATACCTCCGCTAATGCCGGTAATGACAGCATTGGTCTCATCCTTTATGCTTGGACTCGGCACTGCATTCCTGAAGGGAACAACCCTCAGAAATGTCTTTGACGAATTCCGCACAATTGTGGAGATGACAATACGCGTGGCTATCATACCTCTCCTCCCTTTCTATATATTCGGAATATTCCTATGTATGTCAGCCCAGGGAGAAGTTGGAATGATAGTCAACTGCTTCGCCAAGATCATCGGCATCATCTTCCTGATGCACATCCTGCTGCTTCTCTTCCAATATATAATCGCATCGCTTTTTGCAAGGAAGAACCCATTCAGAATGTTGTGGACAATGATGCCGGCATATTTCACTGCACTCGGCACCCAGTCATCCGCAGCCACAATCCCTGTGACCTTGCGTCAGACTATCACTATGGGAGTCAGGGAAGATATAGCAGGGTTTGTCATACCCCTATGTGCCACCATACATCTCAGCGGAAGCACACTGAAGATTGTGGCGTGCGCTCTCGCACTCATGATCATGCATGGACAAACGTATGATGCCGGACTGTTCGTTCATTTCATAGCCATGCTTGGAATCACAATGATTGCAGCTCCCGGAATTCCGGGAGGGGCTATAATGGCATCAATAGGGCTTCTGCAGAGCATTCTTGGCTTCGGCGAGCAACAGATCGCCCTTATGATAGCATTGTATATTGCGATGGATTCATTCGGGACAGCTTGCAATGTGACAGGCGATGGTGCGATAGCTGCCATCGTCAACCGCTTATTTCCGCCAGAAACGCCTCAAGCGCGTTAACAGATGTTAAAATAGATCTGAAAATTTGCACAATCCAAAAATAACTCCTACCTTTGCATCGCAAAAACGGAAAGAGACCACCGATTGAAAGCAAATTGAAAGATTGCGAAAATAGCTCAGTTGGTAGAGCACAACCTTGCCAAGGTTGGGGTCGCGGG
>CAJUKP010000013.1 GCA_910587165.1 uncultured Duncaniella sp. | reverse complement strand
CCGTTCCGGCACGTTCATCGCCACGAGCGAACACACTTTGAACTCCGCTTATAACCGACATGAAAGTAGAGCCCGGCGCAGCCCCTCAGGGTGACACTGGACGACAGACATACGAAAATGATTATTTGTAGAAGGCTATAATGTATCCCCGGACAGAGCAAGTATGTGACTTCCGACGTTAATGAAGCCTGCGAATGATCGGCGGTGGTCACATTCTTGCTCCCGTGGGCGTAACTAAACGGAGAGTGGCGTGGCGGCTCAATTCCAAACCCGGAACGGGCGTGAAGAACACGGACTGACGATGAGAGTCCGGTGAGGCGACACACCTGTCGCATCCTCACAGGGCATTGAGGAGGTCGGTGTTTAGCCCGTTCCAATAGTCGGGATGCGGTCAATGGGTGTCAGTGAACTACGGCTCACCGTCACCGTTTGACGGCATACCGACGCCAACACGAGCCGCCACACCTCTCGGAGTTTTCGCAGTGTTAATGACCAATAAGAGAAAGTAAGGCTAAGTAGGGTGGTATAAGCATAACTCAAGTAGCACCCTCAAAGACGAGAGTGCTACCGATGATTATTTTTAACACAGGAAATAGCCGAAAATCAGAATATTATTGCTAACTTTGCGTTGTAGATATACGAAGAACATTGAAATGTCCGGGTGTGCAAAAAGGGAACATCCATGATTTTCAAAAATTCTAACGTATTGATAGACAAAGAACTTAACACCCTTCGGGATAAATCTCTCCGGGTCACCATCATAAAGTCCAATCATTTGTAAATCAAGTGATTGGTTTTTTATAAAAGAATTGTCAACCGTTTGTCAACAAAACTGAGGGGCAGTCGCATGATTGACTTTGCCATTATCAAATTCTTGATTGGCCATATCTAATGTTTAATCTCAGTTAAAAGTAAACATATTCTAAGACGATTGAACATTTACTATATTCAGATGTTTCTCAAATAAGAAACTTTTATTATATTTGCGCCATGAATACAAACTTCAAGAACATCGGGGAGCTGCTGTGTCTGCGGCGTAAAAGCAAGGGACTTACCCAAGAGGATGTAGGTGTCATGATTGGTGTGCAGAAAGCAATGGTATCAAAAGTTGAAAACGGGTTGTGTATTAATTTTAACACAATCCATAGAATAGCGGATGCTCTTGAGGTGGAACCTGTCGTAGAACTGAAACCGAAGAAAAAAGCAGACAAAAATGTCATCGACTATATCATGACGGTTATAATAGAATTCTCAAAAAAACACAGTCTTACAATCCGTGAGGCAAGCAATTACCTTGTTCGCTTCAAGGGAATTGATTTTCTGACCGAGTTTTATGACGTGGAACATACATTGTCGTTCAATGACTGTGTGGATGACCTGACGGTTGTCTGCCGAAATAACGGAGGGGCTATAATATGATACTGTATCATGGTTCAAACACTGTAATTGATAGGATTGACCTCGAAAAGTGCCGCCCTTACAAAGATTTCGGAAAAGGATTTTATCTTACCGATTTACGGCTTCAGGCTGAAAGGATGGCGGCAAGAACAGTAAAAATGTTCAGGGGTGTACCTGCATTAACAGCCTTTGAGTTTGATTTGGAAAATGCTGTCAAGGCAGGGTTGAAGATAAAAACCTTCGATTCTCCTGATGAGGAGTGGGCGAGGTTTGTGATGTCCAACCGCGATATAAATGTCTCGCAGCCATGCCATGATTACGACATAGTAATAGGTCCGGTTGCTGATGATACGATTGCTCGTCTGCTCCGTATGTTTACGGAAAATTTCATCTCAGAGGAGCAACTTGTAAAGGAACTTAAATTCTCACAAGTAACATCACAATATTTTTTCCATACGGAGGCAGCGGTCAATATGCTGAAAAAATTATGAAAGACAGGAACGCACGTTATTTATTTGAGGGCATATCGGCCGATGTAGTCCGCTATCTTGTGGAACGGGCAGGAATGGAATTGACGGAAGCGATCTCAACTTTCCACAATTCAGAGACATTTTCCAAATTGGAGGACTTTTCCACAGGACTTTATATTGAAAGTCCGGCATACGTCTATGACTTGTTGCAGTCGGAACTGAAAAATGGCCGTCTTGTGCCATAACTGGTGTTCATTAGGACGTATATAAAGCCTTCGTTGGAGAAAGGATTGATAATGTTAGAGCAACCTGATAGCTCTAACGCCCCAAACCAAAGGTGTGGTTTGACCGACAAAGGGAAATCTCTTTATTATCACAAAGAAGACGATAAAGATTAAAATGGCACAGTAGGATATATGTATGACATAAAAAGACCAACTGGAAAAACTAAGTAAAGTACAAGTAAGAATACAAGTTGAGTCTAAGTAACTAAAATTTTATTTTGGTTGCTTTTCCGTTTGCAACCTTAATGAATATGCCGCTCTGAGGATGGCTGACTTTATTGCCATACAAGTCATAATAGACAGTGGTTTTTATGTCGTCAACACGGACATCCTCAATCGAAGATGTCGATGAGTTGATTGCGGTTTCTGTCACCTCAAACCTGACACAGTTCTCTTCTCCGGAGCGATCCCGATAACAAGGCGTCCATTCCGTGGTGTCGGTCTTGAAAACCGGGTATAAATCATATATTCCGACTGGGAATTTATCAGCTGAAATAGTAAAGAAACGGTTCACACCGCGCGGGCGATACCAATGTTCATCGTCGCTGCTGACATAAAATTCCGGTGAACCGTCTGTCGGCACGCACTTGACTCCATGCCAAAACCAGAAGTCTGTAAGTGATACATTTCGGAAATCCTCCATAAACCATATTTCCACATCCGCATTGCGGGTATAATGATCTTCATTGGTTTTGAACCGTTCCTCCAATGATATTGCAGGGACAAAGGCAGATGGCTCGCCCAATGGCTTTATTCCTCTCACCATGACATGGTTAAGGCGGTAATTTCCTCCGGGATAGGAGAAATCCGTGAGTCTGAAGTAGCCGTTGTTTTCCCCGCCAAATCCCCAGTTTATATGGTATAGGCCTTCTTCGGAATATCCGTCAAGCACAAATGCGTGGCGGGTGTGCCTTACATCATTTTCTCCGCCATACAGGATCGGTCGTCCCCCGGAGATTTCCGTGTAGCATATCTTATCCCATTCATCAATGTTGCCGAACCACCTGCTTTCCAGATATTCCATTCCCCGGTCATATTTCATGTGCTCGATCAATCCGCTTGCTGCCAGATAGAGGAATGAACCGCTTGCTGAATAGCCATATTGCATTTCAGCCGCCGCTCCACAAGCATACATCAAAGCCGCCACGGCATTTTCTTGCTCCCGTGTCGCACTTCCATCGTATCTATCGGCCATATTCTCCCAGTCGAATGGTTGAATTTCAAAATCATAGGAATGATCGTGGGAAGCGTAGTCACGATTGCAGGTCCATTGAATCGTACCCTCTCCTTTATCCGGCCATCCGTGGTAACGCATGATCTGAGCCATAGCGGTGGCTACACATCCGGTATAAGGTGTATTGCCGTTGTGTTGCGGAATCAGATTGTTGTAAGGAGCACACTGATCCCATTCGGAAGAAATCATAGGGAGGACAGGACTTCGATTTTCATTGTTGACCGGTTTCGATGAAATATCGGTCGTCCCGATGTGCTGAGAATATTGTTCCAGCCACCATTCCATTGATGGAGATATATCCGGAGAGAAACCTCTGTCGAGTGAGTAAGCCAGTAACCCGGGAACATTGTCATTTCCCGAAGCTATCACATACATTGACGGAGATGAGAAGATATAGAGTGTTGTAATGTCATTATATTTTCGTTGCCCGACCAGGCTCATCTGTGATGGGTCGGCATTGGTATGTGTCACCGATGTCAACTCGGTCAATGAGTAGTCCAAAGCCTGGGCGGCACTGATTGACTTACCCATTGCCTGTATGGTGCTGAAAATACATAGCGCCAACAATAATTTATAATGGTTTAAGTTTGCCATTCTTGTCATGATTTATCATTGATTATGCGGTCGATGCTAAAAAAATATGGCTAAAGATCGGGAATGGCTGGCGCATTGTGGTTCAGCAAGCCATTAGCAATACTCATGCCGATAAAACCGATAGTCTGCCATAAGTCAGGGCTTTTGTCTTTGGGTAGTTTATACGATGGTAATGTGTATGACGCGGGCATTACTATAGCTGATGATCCGGGCGAATCCACTGAAATGACAAAGTCGACCATATTGAACCGTATTTTGCCGAATAACATAATAGTGCGCAGTCCTATCCGAGCGTCATAGTCATATGTGTTTTCAGAAATCTGTGTTTTAACCACAAATTCAGATGGTGAGACTGTGGTCCCGGCTATCATTACCGGGATGTCATGCAGATAATAGCAATTCTCGACTGAAAAGCCGCCGATACCGGCATATCGTAGGGAATCCGGCCTGCCATTCTGCTCAACATATACCTTGTTGGCATCATAGAATTTTGCATTGACATACCCAAAGGCGGCATCTCCGGAGTCAAGGCACATCAGCACCGGTGTTGTGAGAATTTTCCCCGGTGTGAGCAGGTTCATAGTCGGTGAGAAGCACATATTTGCAATAGCGTCACTTTTTTCCGGCGCGACAGAGGGAATTGTTATCTGACGGTTGATGAAATCCAGAGTCAGATCTTTAAGCTGCAGCATCAGGTCACTGCCTACGACGATATTGAAAGCATCTATATACCGGTCGGCCTCGCTATTTTCAGAAGATAAGGATATCACAGTGAAGGGCACATCGGAAATCGTGACATTGCCTAATCTGATCTCTTTTGCCATAGCCATATAGCCTTCTTTCCGGGCCATGCCGATTACTTCGACCCTGGTGTTTTCCAAAGGGATGAGATTGTATTTTTCGGCCATTTCGGGAGACATCAGGTTTGTTCCTGCCCCTGTATCAAATGTGATGTCGGCCGCAATCCCGTTGATTGTGCTTTCCTGCAGGTGCATCAGCACTGATTCTTTCTCTTTTGGTCCTACGGGGATAATGGTAAAAGGAATACGGCCACTATTTTCATTGTCGAATTTTATCCGGTAAGGCTTATAGTCTGCAAGCGCGGCATACCGGTTTGCCTGTGAGGTAAGATTTGAAATAGTTATTGTGTCGAGATGCTGCCTGGTCGCGTCAAGTATAGAGCGGGTCATTTCAGCAGCCTTCCCGTTCTGACCGATTCTGCTCAGATCCATTCCGAACATAAATGTCGAGGAAATCAGATTATTCAGATCAAGATATTCCGATTGAGTATTCAGTAATTCCTGAAAAGCGGGAATTGATACATCCGGTCGGTTGAGGCGGTTTCCCAGAAGGCAGCGGGAGTATACCTCGAGGAAGGGGTGGATTGAATCTTTGGGAGAAGATGAATATATCGAGTCGAGTGCAAACCAATCAAGCGTGTTCATGGCATGGCCGATTTTTTCGTCGGTTGATTGCGGATGAGCGGTGACAGAAATAAGGCAAACGGTGACAATGCCAAGAATCTTACGTAACATGGTGATATGGGTTTGTGGGTATCCGCAAAGATATACATTTTCCTTAAAGTATAAAAGAAAAACCCTCCAATCTTTTGATAGTGAAGACCGGAGGGGGGATGTCATCCGGGGTTAGGGTGTCATTTGCTGAGGAAGCTGGTGAATGAGGTGCGCTCCTGTTCCGGGATTCCTTCTTTGGCTTCCTGAGCCTTGAAGGCTTTTATCATGAATGCCATGTTGCGGGCAAGGTTGCGCATGGTCTGCAGGCCTTCAAGGTCTTTCTCGACATCTTCGGCTACGAATCCATGCACCTCGTTCCAGTAGGTGCTTGACACTATGGGCATGGAGCTGATGGTGAAATATTTGTTGATCTCGTCGAAGGCGGATGTTGAACCTCCGCGACGTGATGAGATCACCGCGGCGCCGATCTTCATGGTTTTGTTCACCGTCTTCATCGTGCTGTAGAACAGCCGGTCGAGGAAAGAGAGGACCTGTCCGTTGCTTCCGGCATAATAGGTGGGGGTGCCGACAACTATGCCGTCAGCCTCCGCAAATTTCGGGGCCGTCTCATTCACAATGTCATTGAACACACATCTGCCATGCTCGCGGCAATAGTTGCAGGCTATGCAGCCTCTGATATCCTTGTTGCCGACATTGATGCGCTCGACTTCAATGCCACATCCGGCAAGAGTCTGCTCAAACTCCTGCAAGGCCCGGTCTGTGCATCCATGCGGATGAGGACTTCCGTTGACAGTCAATACTTTCATTGCTTATTCTCGATGTAGTTTATAATTAATAATCTCCCGGTCTGTTGATTTTGAGTTTATTCTTCATGAGTCTGACATTCAGATGCGAATTTACTATTTTTATAAGATATTTCCTATTAATAGTGGATTTTGGTAATCATATCGGGTTTATTGGTACATCGCGCTTGCCGTATTGCAGTAATTTTGCACTGGTAATATCGGAATACTTTAAAAGAATGAAATCAAAAACAATATTGTCGGCGGCGCTGGTGATAGGCGGGCTGACAGCAAGATCTCAGGATATGAATAATATGAATAAAAACACGTCATTGGCTCCGGTGGAGAAACTGGAGCTTACACAGGAATGGGACAAGGTGTTCCCGAAGAGTGACAAAGTTGATCATTCAAAGGTGGTTTTCGTCAACCGCTATGGTGTGACTCTCGCGGCTGATATGTATAAGCCCAAGGGAGTATCCGGAAAATTGCCGGCGATTGCCGTGAGCGGTCCGTTCGGTGCGGTAAAGGAACAATCGTCAGGACTGTATGCACAGGAACTTGCCGGACGTGGTTTCCTTACGATAGCCTTCGACCCGTCGTTCACCGGCGAGAGTGGCGGTATGCCACGGCGTGTCGCATCGCCGGATATCAATGTTGAGGATTTCTCGGCGGCAGTGGACTATCTTGTCAACCGCGACGATGTTGATTCTGAAAAAGTGGGCATTCTCGGCATCTGCGGATGGGGTGGCATTGCAATCGAGGCCGCCATCAATGATCCGCGCATCAAGGCTACTGTCGCATCTACGATGTATGACATGACCAGAGTGAATGCGAACGGATATTTCGACTCGGAAAACAGCGCGGAACAGCGCAATGCCAAACGTGCGGCCATGGCGGCCCAACGCTCGGCCGACTACAGGAACGGAATGTATAGTCGTGGCGGTGGTGTGGTGGATCCTCTGCCCGATGACGCCCCGCAGTTTGTCAAGGACTATCATGCCTATTACAAGACTCCGCGCGGCTATCATGTCCGCTCCGGCAATTCCAATGACGGTTGGAACGTCACATCCAATCTGCCGTTCCTGAATTTCAAGTTTTTCGAGTATGCCGATGAGCTTGAGAATGCCGTGCTCATTGTTCATGGAGACAAGGCCCATTCCTATTATTTCGGTAAGGATACATTCGCCATGCTCAAGGGTGACAACAAGCAGATGCTGACAGTGAAGGGTGCCTCTCACTGTGACCTTTACGACCGTCTTGACATCATACCGATGGATGAGATAGCCGCATTCTACACGGAGTATCTCAGCAAGTAGGCTTGACTCCGGTCATAAGAGACCATCGGGCGGTCCCGATCCTTTTTTGATATGGTCAGGACCGCCCTTCGTTTTGTCTGACAAGCTCGATGGCCTCCTTGCCGGTGATCCACTGTCTCTAAAAAGTATGTCGGGATCCTCATAATTTTATTAACTTTGTGGCCGGAGCTATTGTTTCGATACGCCTCTCCCGGGAATTAAAGAATCACATATAAATGTAATATTATCTGAATCAATGATAGAAGCCGTTGAAATAGAGGCCACATTGCAGAGTATGGCGGACGGGCATCAGGCCCGGCAGATGCTCAGGTTTTTCAAGACCGCCCCGGGGCAGTACGGGGAGGGTGACATATTCATCGGCCTACGGAATCCGCAGGTGCGCATGGTGGTGAGGGAAGCGTGGAAGGAGACTCCGCTTGCCGAGGCCGTGAAGCTCGTAAGGTCGCCGCTCCATGAGGTGCGTCTGTGTGGACTCCTGATTATGGTGGAGCAATATCTGAGAGCGCTCAGAAGGAAGGACGCGGAGGAGATGGCCGTGATCTTCGACACCTACACGGCTCTCCACCCGTACATTAACAATTGGGATCTTGTGGATCTCTCGGCAATCAAGATTGTCGGCAATCATGAGGTCATGAATCCCGATGTCGTTCTGATGGATGACTGGATCAGACCGGACGGACATACGATGTGGCAGCAACGTATAGCCATGGTCAGCACCTGGATGCTGACCCGCAACGGCAGGACCGGAAAGTGTCTGGACAGAGCGGAATATCTGCTGTCGAGCCCTCACGATCTGCTGCATAAGGCAGCGGGCTGGATGCTGCGCGAAGTGTGGAAGATGGGCTACAGGGAAGAAATTCGCGGGTTTCTTGACGTGAATGTGACCCGTATGCCTTCGGTCATGCTCAGTTATGCGTGTGAGCAGATGACGGAGGACGAACGTCACGTGTGGCAGTCGAGGAGAAAAGCCAGATAGATCACTCTGTTATTCCGCTTCGTTCGGTTCGCGGCACTTCTGTGCGAAGGGCGCTTTCTTCAACAGGATATATGCCGTGGAATCAGTGTTGAGACGTATTGTGGAATCATTCACACAGTCCACAGTCCTGACTTCGGGTAGTATGCGCATGACCAGACGCTCTACCTGCTCGTTGTCGCAAGCCATTTCAGTTGTCATTATGTTTGTGAATGAGATGGAATCGCCCTTGAGCACATATTCGCCGCCAAGGGTGTTGCAGTTTGTGTTCACTCCGAATGAGCCGTCGGCAAAGGTGAACGACTGGTTTCTCTCCGGGTCAACGTCTGACGGACGGGCGAAGAGGGTGTCGTTGATGACAACATTCTCAATGTACCACATACATTGTATGTCAGGTTGTGGGAGTTCTGTCTGTGAATTGTCGGCTGTTTTGGACTGTCCGCCACATGATGCGAGCAATATGGCTGAGGCAAATGCCGGGATTAAGAAGTATTTCATTTTGTCAAATGGTCATGTCAGAGTATGAGGATGGAGTAGAGGCGGTCAAATTCGGCATCGAGGATCTCCTTGGCCGGGACCGTCCCGTCGTCACAAGGTATGAGGCCCGGATGTGGGCGCGATGTCTGGATGGATGCGCTCTTGACAGCGGAGAACCATCTGAAACGCTCCTCCACGGGGAGATTGGCCAACGCCGGCGAGGTGGTCGAGAACATGGATAGCTGCCGTTCGATCGTTGCGATATCTGCTCCGGGATCGAAAACCATGATCCGTTCTCTGCTGACGGTGATGGCCGTGCGGAGCCAGCGGCGGCGCTTGCACATCATCATCAGTCCGACGTTTATGAATTCCCCGCGCTCTATGGACGGGACATAGCGCAGTATGGAATATTCATATAGTAAGGCGTTCTCGTTCATCTATGGCTTGTTTTACAAAGATTGATGAATTTGCCAGACGGCGTGTGAGGAAATCGCGGTAGACATCGCGTTTCGCGGCCGGAGTGAGGGTGTCACCCTCGCTGATGAGCCATGCGTCGGGGATAAGGTCGACTATATGCGACAGGGTGCGTGGTGTGATTGCCTGACGCATCAGTTTGTCAGCCTCGGCTATGCGTGAGGCGGCAGGGAGGAGCGCATGGTTCCTGATGAATGGAAACGGGTCGAGAGGAGCCTTTTCTGTGTTGCGCCATGAGTGGTGGAAGTAGAGTGAGGCTCCATGGTCGATGAGCCACAGCTCTTTGTTCCAGATGAGCATATTGGTGTTCAGGCGTGTGCGGTCTACATTTGTGAGAAACGCATCAAGCCATACAATCTTTGATGCGGTGAGCGGATCAATCACATTTACCGAAGGATCCATTGTCATGGCCCGGTCGAGAAAATGCAGTCCGAGGTTAAGGCCCTCGCTGGCGCGGAGAAGATCCTGGATCTCCTCGTCGGGTTCGGTGATACCGAAACGGCTATCAATGTCGAGAAACACCAGCTCGGGCACTCTGAACCCGAGCGACCGGGCCACCATTCCGCCGATGAGCTCGGCAATGAGTGCCTTGGAGCCGTGACCGGCGCCACGGAACTTCACCACATATCGGAATCCGTCGTCGGCTTCGGCCAAAGCAGGGAGAGAACCTCCCTCGCGAAGAGGGAGTATGTATCTTGTGAGAGATTGTGACCGTAATTCCATACTTTATAAACGTGGTAAAGACGGATAAAATTGTTTGGTTCTTTACATTTGTTGAGGGATAATCGGATAAAAATATCTACTTTTGCCCCATGCCACGGATCCGGATCCGGTATGGCGGATGTCTTGTATCGAATAGGATGAAAATGTCTTTGATTAGGAAAATGATGGCCCTGTGTCTCGGGGCGGTTGTGGGTATGTCGGCTCTGGCCGACAGCATACCGGGCGGATTCTCGCGTCCGCCGGTGTGGCGTATCGGTGTGGAAGTCACACCGGCATACGTGCCCGGGACAAATGTCTATCTGGATGGTTCAAATCCGAGAGACAAGAGGATCCGGCGGAGTCTGTCAGGGTCAGTCAGGACAGATCTCAGTTTCAGAGGGGACACGAAGGAGGGAGTGCTTTACAAGGGGCTGTATCAGGGTATCGGAATAGGTGCGGACTCGTTTTTCGCAAACGATCTGTTGGGCACACCCGTCACGGCATACGTGTATCAAGGTGCGCCGTTTATATGCCTGTCCGGCTGTCTGAAGCTGGAATATGAGTGGAAGTTCGGGGCTGCTTTCGGCTGGAAGCACTACGACAGAGAGGTCGCCTCGAGCAATGCGGCTGTCAGCACACCGGTGACAGCCATGATGGGACTTGGTGTCAGGCTGAACTATTCGCTGACGGAGATGTGCAGTCTTATGCTGGGCATCGAGGGCACGCATTTCTCGAACGGCAATACCTCATGGCCTAACGGTGGCGTTAATTCCATAGGGGTTTCCCTCGGTGTGGCCTGCAGACTTGGCTCCGGTAACGGGAGCGTGGCAGCGAACCCGGCCCTTGAGCGTGAGGCAGACCGCGGGAGATGGTTATATGACATTGTGGCATTCGGAGCATGGCGCAAAAGGGTGGTGTTTGTCGGTTCGCCCTCTTATCCCGAACTGTGCCCCGGACGATTCGGGGTGATAGGTGTGCAGTTCACGCCGTTGCGGCGGCTCAACCGCTGGTGTGCCGTAGGTCCGGGAGTGGAGGTGCAGTGGGACGAGAGCGCCGGGATAGCACCCTATTGGGTGGAAGGCAGCGGCGGTGACGACATCAAATTCAAGAGGCCGCCGTTTGCCAGACAGATCAGTGCCGGACTCTCGGCCCATGCGGAACTGACGATGCCGATTTTCACGGTCGATGCAGGTCTGGGCTACGATGTGGTGTGTCCGGCAGGCAACCGCCGGTTCTATCAGATGCTCGCAC
Source organism: uncultured Duncaniella sp. (assembly GCA_910587165.1). Lineage (GTDB taxonomy): Bacteria > Bacteroidota > Bacteroidia > Bacteroidales > Muribaculaceae > Duncaniella. The sequence goes on along the minus strand of CAJUKP010000013.1, from coordinate 46,797 downwards.
TGAAAACATTCTTCACAAGGAGCGTGTTCCTTAATGTAGGTTATCGGTTGGGCAACTTCAAGGATCCGCAGAATCTGATGGTGGGATTTGGCGTGAGACTTTGAATTTTTGCAGCTTTGGCGAATATTTGCTAACTTTACACTCTGAAATTCCGATAATGTGTAATCAAGAAGGATGTTTTTACATCCTTTGAAATATCAGACTCTCTATGCAGCGAAAAATTGGGGGACCGGTTGAGCTGCCCCGTATAACTACCCTTCGCGGTCTGCTGGGGCTTTCGCCGGTGGCCGTGTTCATGGTAACATATCTGGTGGTATCGCTCGTGATAGGCGATTTCTACAAGATGCCGCTATCCGTGGCCATAGTCATAGCCTCGATGTGGGGTTTGCTGATCTATACCAATGGTGGCGGTCTGGGGGCACGTATCGAGACATTCTCACGTGCAGCGGCCCATCCTAACATACTGTATATGGTGTGGATCTTCATCCTTGCCGGAGCTTTTGCGGCTCTGGCAAAGGAGATCGGGGCGATTGATGCCACGGTTGAGCTGACCATGCGTTTCTTCCCTGCACGGTTCATTGTGCCGGGACTTTTCATAGCCTCCTGTTTCATATCCCTCTCCATCGGAACATCCGTAGGCACGGTGGTGGCTCTGGCTCCTCTCGCCGCGGAGATGGCCGGGATGGGAGGCGGGAGTGTCGCCTTCTATGTGGCTGTGGTGCTGGGCGGAGCCTTTTTCGGCGACAATCTGTCATTCATCTCCGACACCACGATAGCGGCCACACGCTCGCAGGGCTGCAAGATGGCCGACAAATTCAAGGCCAATCTCTGGTTGGCCGTGCCCGCCGCGGTGGTGACCCTTGTGATATATGTGATGCTCAGCGAAGGGGCCTCACAGCCGGTGGTGACCGGTTCACATTCACCCTGGCTTGTGCTGCCATATCTTGTCGTGCTTGTGATGGCCGCGTGCGGGGTGAATGTGATGATAGTGCTGATCTCAGGTATCGCTGCCGCTATCCTGCTTGGCGTTACCGGCGGCTACAGCATCATCTCGCTTTTCGGGGCGATGGGTACCGGCATAGATTCCATGGGCGACCTCATTATTGTGACACTTCTCGCTTCAGGTATGCTCGGGATCATCAAGGCTGCCGGAGGCATACAGTATCTGCTCCAGTGTCTCTCGGCGCGGGTGAACGGAAAGCGTGGGGCACAGGGGTGCATAGCCGTGCTTGTGGCGCTTGTCAACCTCTGCACGGCCAACAATACCGTGGCTATAATCACGGTGGGTGGAATAGCCCGCGACATAGGGGAAAGGTATGGTGTTGACCCGCGCAAGAGCGCCTCTTTGCTTGACTCATGCTCCTGTGTGGTGCAATGTCTCATCCCTTACGGAGCGCAGACACTTCTGGCTACATCTCTCGCCGGCATACCCCCGGTGGCGCCGTTCGTTTATCTCTATTATCCCTGGGCGCTGGCGGTGATGGTGGCGCTGTCAATAGTGTTCATGTTTCCCCGTAGATTCGGATAGCGACCGTGCATAACCGAGAATTTCAGGTCTGAACTCAAAGTGCATCGTGTCGAAGTGATACCAGGCACCTCCCCAGATGAAGCCGTGGCGTTGGAATATCTCCACAAGACCCAATGGGATCCTATTGGCATAAGCGATGCTGTCGGTCTCTTTGGCTGCCGGGTTCTTCCATAGCCAATAATCGCTGTGGGGCACTGCTATGTCAAACGCTATCCCGTAGCTGTGGGCACTCTGACGCCGCGCACCCCTGACTTTTCTCCAATAGAAAGTGCCGGAGCTCTGAAGATATTTTGCGAAGGATTTAAAGTCGGGATGTCCGGCTATATCGGCGGCTACCGCTCTGAGCGAGTCGGCAGCTCCGTTCACGGATGTGAATCTGACAGTCTGGCCGAACCATCTGACAGGGACAAGTGTGGCCTGGACCGCGGCGGCGCTGGAGCCATACATTTTCTTGAAAAGCATCTCCGAGCGTGATCGTCCTGCATCGGCGAGGTAGGATGGCGGAGTTCTGACCTCGTAAGTCATGGAGAACATATCCTCGATGTCGCTGTCATCGAGCATTGTGGTGAAGTCCTTATCCCTGTGGTCATCATACACGATAGCCGAACCATCTTTAAGGAGGATGGAGTCGTTGCTGTATCCCTTGATCCAGTCGGGATATGCTTCAATGAGAGCGAGTGCTCCGGCAGGGATGGTGTCAACGGTGCGAGAGGCAGGGGTCGGAATCTGGCCGGATACAGATTCTGATTCTGTCAGATTTCCACGTGCGCCTTCGCTGCAACAGACAGTCAGGGTAGCCGCCAGCAGTATCAACAGTTTATTCATAACTCTTGATCAGCATTATGTTGGCTTGTTCAGTCTGGCTGAGTTCAGAGTCGCTGACCACATTCTTGGAGGGTGTGTACCAACGGTAACGTCCGAAAAAATCCCTGAGGTCGGCACTCTTGAATCTGTAGCCGTGACGGGCATAGACGGCGTTGCGGAGGATGCGCAGTTCCGACGTCTGAAGTGATGAGATGTCAGCCGGAGTGAGACGTGTGACCGATATGATCTCAATAAGGTCGTCGAGTGACGATGCCGCCTCATTGCGGGCCGGCACTTCCGCCGTAGCCGCCGGCCGGGCTACGGGTTGGGGGTTGACTGTCTGTGGCTCTACAGAACCGGATGGTTTCCGCACGACGGATTCCATGATCTCTTCCTGAGTCTGAACGTTTGGTTTGTTTCTTACGGCAAAGATACCTCCGATTATAACTCCTGTGAGAATCACTATCACCGCTAAGAGAAAGGTATTGTTGGATTTCATGGTGGTAAAAGAATTATGTGATAGAAAATAGGTAAGTCTGTCAGAATGAGCGTTCGCGCCGTGATGCGTCGATGCGCAGCAGTATGAACAGTAGGAATGTGAATCCCCACAGCGATGAGCCTCCGTAGCTGAAGAACGGGAGCGGGATGCCGATGACAGGACATAGCCCTATCACCATGCCGATGTTGATGGATATGTGGAATATAAGGTAGCTTGCCACACAGTAGGCGTAGACACGGCCGAACACTGTGGGCTGACGCTCGGCCAGCGCGAGTATGCGCAGTATGAGCACAAGGAATCCAAGCAGTACGGCTGCAGCACCGATGAAGCCCTCTTCCTCACCTATGGTGCAGTAGATGAAGTCGGTGTGCTGTTCCGGCACATATTTGAGCTTGGTCTGTGTGCCGTTGAGGAAGCCTTTTCCGTAGAGTCCGCCCGAGCCGATAGCTATTTTCGACTGGTTGACGTTGTAGCCGGCTCCCCTGAGATCGTCCTCGATTCCGAGGGCCACCTTGATTCGCATCTGCTGATGCGGCTGGAGTATGGAGGTGAAGGCATAGTCGACCGAGAACATGAATATCACCGAGGCAACCGCGGTGCCGACAGTTATGATGAGGTTGCGGGCCTTGGTCTTGAACATCAGCAGTATACAGTAGGCGAGAGCCACGGCGATCACACCTATGAAATAGAAGAGACCGGGGACGGCCACTCCGGCCATCTCGAGGGCTGTGACTATGGCACCTGTCCCCACAAACCACAGGAGCACGTTGCGCGCCCCCTCGATGTGTTTGCAGTATATGGCGAGCATGGCCACAATGAGCACCATGATGAGGATGAAGACCGCCGCCTGTCCCGACGGGATGCCCACTATGAGACTTCCTGTAAACTTGACCTCGACCACGAAGATCACCACCGCACAGAGGGCCGCGAGCAATACGAGTCCGCTCATACCCTCGCGGTAGAGCACGAAGAACAGTGAGAGATATACAAGTGCCGATCCGGTCTCCTTCTGGGCGAGAATCAGAATTATCGGCAGGAAGATGATGAGCAGGGCACGGTAGTAGTTGGCCTTCGAGGCATTGAGCACGAAGTTGTAGCTTGAGAAGAGCTTGGCAAGGCATAGCGCGGTCGCGAATTTGCCGAACTCGGCCGGCTGGAGACTCATCGGGCCGATGACGAGCCACGAGCGCGAGCCTTTGATGTCGGGCGCTATGAAAATCGTGACGAGGAGCAGAAGAAGCAATCCGCCGTAGATCACATAGGCATAGTTCTCATACACCCTGACGTCTATCAGCAGGAGCACGAGACCGAGCACGAGCGACAGTCCTATCCAGCGGAACTGTTTGCCCGAGAATTCAGTGAAGCTCAGCATATTGGCATGGTCGAAGTCATAGCTCGCGGCGTAGATGCTCACCATTCCGGCCATGACAAGCAGAAGATACAGCACCACGGTGAACCAGTCGACGTAGCGCAGAGATGATGATGATTTATCGTCCTGTTGCCTCATGTTTTTTAACAACCTTTTAGTGTTTCTTCGTTCCGGCGAATTGTATGGTGTTGCTGTGGAGCATTCTCTCCTCAAGATATTTTCTCTCTGGCGCAATTGACCCCTTGAGATATTTCTCCATCACGAGCGAGCCGATCGGCACACCGAATGTTGCGCCGAAGCCCGCATTCTCCACATAGACCGCGATGGCTATCTTCGGGTTGTGGTATGGGGCGAAACCCATGAATGCAGAGTGGTCGCGTCCATGAGGATTCTGTGCGGTTCCCGTCTTTCCGCATACCTCTATGTCGGGAAGGCTGGCCAGACGGCAGGTGCCGCCGGTGACAGCCATACGCATACCCTCGGCTATGTCGTTGTACCAGTGGGAGGCTATGGTTGGGGTGTGGACCTGGAGGTATTCGGCCGGAACCACCGTGTCCTGGATCTCCTTGACCACGTGCGGCGTGACATAGTGGCCACGGTTGGCGATGGTGGCCGACAGGTTGGCTATCTGCAGAGGGGTGGCGAGGATCTCGCCCTGGCCGATGGAGATGGATATGATGGTGTTGGCGCTCCAATGGCCGTCGCCATACCATTTGTTGTAGAAATCGACGTTGGGTATGAATCCGCGGTATTCGCCTGGAAGGTCCACTCCGAGTTTGTAGCCATATCCCATCGACACCATGTGTTTCTTCCAGATGTCGAACGCGTTGGCCGATGTCCCGTATTTGCTTCTCTTGTCCACCATGGCCTTGAATCCCCAGCAGAAGTAGGCGTTGCAGGAGGTCTGGAGTGCCGGTTTGAGCGGGAGGGGAGAGCCGTGGCCGTGACATCCTACGCGCAGACCGCCGGAGATGAAGCCGTGATAGCAGGGGAACATGGTGCCTGTCGTGATGATCCCTTCCTCGAGCAATATGAGTCCCTGTGTGGGCTTGAAAGTCGATCCCGGCGGATAGGTGGCCTGTATGGCGCGGTTGAAGAGAGGCTTGTCGAGGTCTCTCATCAGTTTGTTGTAGTTCGCTCCGCGCTCCCTGCCTATCAGAGCCGAGGGGTCGTAGGTCGGTGCGGATACAAGACACAGTATTTCTCCTGTGGCCGGCTCGATGGCGACAACAGCCCCTTTCTTGTTCATCATTAGCGATTCGGCATATTGCTGAAGCTCGATATTGAGACTCAGCTTTATGTTGCGTCCGGCCACGGCATCGCGGTCGAGCGCCCCTTCCTCGTAACGGCCCTGTATTCGTCCGAGGGCGTCGCGCATCAGCACCTCGACCCCCTTGTGGCCACGCAGGTGTTCCTCGTAAGTATGCTCGACGCCGATATCGCCTATATAATCGCCGGGGCGGTAGTACATATCCCTGTCGATATCCTTCTGGGACACCTCGCGGATGTTGCCGAGCACGTTGGCGGCCGCCTTGTAGTTGTATTCCCTGAGTATTCTTTTCTGGATATAGAAACCGGGGAAGCGGTAGAGTTTCTCCTGCAGACGTCCGTAGTCCTCGGCGGTGAGATGTGTCAGCAGCCGCTGGGGGGAATAGGTGGAGTAGGATGGATTCTTGCGCTTGTCGCGCAGGTCGGCGAGACGTTTCACAAGGTCATCGCGGGTGATCCCGACGGCGTTGCAGAAGTCGAGGGTGTCGAACTCGGTGACGTCGCGGGGAATCATCATCACATCGTATGCGGGCTGGTTATAGACCACAAGTCTGCCGTCACGGTCGTAGATGATGCCGCGCGAGGGGAAAACGTCCTTGCGCAGAAATGCGTTTGAGTCAGCATATTCCTTGTATTTGGAGTCGGCCACCTGAAGGTTGAAGAGCCGGATAAGATATATGATGACTATTATGAAGATGAAGCCTCCGATCACATACCGGCGGCGTGCAAGATTATAGTCTTTTCTCACTGCGGGGAGTCATTAGGGAGTCTATGCCGAGCATCAGCAGCATCGAGAGGATGGTGCTTGACACTATGCGCAGAGCGAGTTGGAGAGGATGGAAGAATGTAAACGACTCTATCAGAAAGATGAGAGAGCAATAGATGAGCGACATGGTGAGGAGATATTTAAGATAGACAGGGGTCCCGAGCGACTGGAGCGAGGGCTCGGGGCGGGTGAGATCCTCCTCGCGGGGTACGTAGAGGCGTATCACCGGCCGTCTCACCATGGCAAGTATGGTGCAGGCGAGGGCGTTCATTCCCAGGGTGTCGGAAAAGATATCGACCACCAGGCCGAGAAAAAATCCCACCGTGAGCACACGGTTGGTGTTGAGGGTTATGGGCAGCCGCACGATCACGTAGATGAACACCATCGGGACTGCCAGATTGAAGAGGCAGATGTGGTTGAACACGAGCACCTGTGCCAGCACGAGCACCAGCGAGAGGAGTATGAACTGAAGCGTGGTCTTACTCATTGGCGGGAGAAATCAGAATTCATCTTTGATCTGAAGCTCCTTCTCCACGGTCTGGAGCTCCTGTTTCATATTGTCGCGTATCACGCGGACTGTGGAGAGGGTGGAGAAGTCAGTGAAGAGCTTGACGCGCAGGGTGTAGAAGTTGTCCTCGCGGTCGCGCTGCCCCGAAAGTATGGTTCCGATGGGCACACCTTCGGGAAACACTGTGGAATAGCCGCTGGTCACCACTGTGTCTCCTTTGACGAAACGGGCGTGTTTCGGCAGCTCCTCGAGTATCGCCTCGCCCGGATCTTTGCCATCCCACACGAGCGAACCCACCTGAGCCGCACCTTTCACCTTGCACGATAGGCGCAGATAGGGGTTGAGCACCGAGATGAGACGGGCCGTATGGTCGCCCACGACATTGACGATGCCCACGATTCCGTTCTGGTCCATCACACCCATCTCGGGCTCAATGCCGTCGAGACGTCCTTTTTCAATTGTGATGTAGTTGTGGGTGTGGTTGATGGAGTTGTTGATCACATCGGCTATTATGAAATGATAACGCGACAGAGCTGAGTCGACGGTCATTGTGTCGGCATATAATTTCTGGTCGGCCGTGCGCAACTGTTCCTTGAGCCTGTATATCTCAAGCTCCAGATCGGAGTTGCGCCGCTGCAGGTCTTCATTGATGTCGCGGAGTGAGAAATAGGATGTGATCGAGTTGGCTCCGCGGTAGACTTCAGAGGATACCACGTTGGCCGAAGTGAGATAGACGTGATGCTGGAAGGGATTGCTTGAGAAAAGCAACGCGCATCCGGCCGCCACATATATCATGAAGAGGAACCAACTGCTGTATTTGACGAAGAATTTAAGAAGCTCGTTCACTTTTGGAAGTGGCTGTTGATAAAAAGAATTACGGGGACGCGTTCGTGGGCGCGTCCCTGTAATTCATGGTTTTCTTTTCAGTGTCAGCGTATGAGGAACGAGAATGTCTCGATGTTCTTGAGAGCCACGCCCGTGCCCTTTGCCACAGCGAGGAGGGGATCCTCGGCGATGTGGAACTGGATTCCGATCTTGTCGGTGAGGCGCTTGTCGAGGCCGCGGAGCATCGCGCCGCCACCGGCCAGGAAGATGCCGTTCATCACAATGTCGGAGTAGAGTTCGGGAGGGGTCTCGTCAAGAGCCTGGAGCACGGCTGCCTCGATGCGTGAGATGGATTTCTCGATGCAATGAGATATCTCCTGATAGCTCACGGGCACCTCCATGGGGAGTGCTGTCATCTTGTTGGGGCCGTGGACAATGTAGTCCTCCGGGGGATTGTCGAGCTCGGTGAGGGCCGATCCCACATGAATCTTGATCTGCTCGGCAGTGCGCTCGCCCACCTTCACGTTGTGGACGCGGCTCATGTGCTCCATGATATCGTCGGTGAGGTCGTCGCCTGCCACCTGGATGCTCTTGTTGGAGACGATTCCGCCCAGCGAGATCACGGCGATCTCGGTGGTGCCGCCACCTATGTCGACGATCATGTTGCCCTGTGGTGCGAGCACGTCGATGCCGATGCCGAGGGCTGCCGCCATAGGCTCGTAGATCATGTAGACGTCGCGTCCGCCGGCGTGTTCCGAGGAGTCGCGCACGGCACGGATCTCAACTTCGGTTGAGCCGGAGGGGATACCCACCACCATTTTCATGGATGGTGAGAACCAGTTGCTCTTCGAGCTGGCCTTCTTGATGAGGCCGCGTATCATCATCTCGGCGGCGTTGAAGTTGGCTATCACGCCTTTGCGGAGAGGACGTATGGTCTCGATATCGTCGTTCTCCTTGCCCTGCATGAGCTTGGCCTGACGACCCACAGCCTTGAGTTTGCCTGTGCGTTTCTCGATGGCTACGATCGAGGGCTCGTCGATGACGATCTTGTCGTTGTGTATGATGATCGTATTGGCCGTGCCGAGGTCAATGGCGATCTCTTTTGTGAATGAGAATAATCCCATGTTATGGTTTGAAGTCTTGTTTTATTAAGGGAGAGGAAATTGAATTAGTGCTTGAAGTGGCGGAAACCGGTGGTGACCATGGCTATGCCGTGGGCATTGCAGTAGTCAACGCTCTCGCCATCGCGGATTGAGCCTCCGGGGTGAACCACAGCGGTGATACCGGCATTTCCGGCGATCTCCACGCAGTCGGGGAAGGGGAAGAAGGCATCGGATGCCATCACGGCTCCGTTGAGGTCGAGGCCGAACGAGTTAGCCTTCTCGATGGCGTGACGGAGGGCATCGACGCGCGATGTCTGGCCGACGCCGCTGGCAAGGAGCATATTGTCCTTGGCGAGCACGATGGCGTTGCTCTTGGAGTTCTTCACGATCTTGTTGGCGAAGAGCAGATCGGATGCCTGTGCGGGGGTCACTGCCAGAGTGGTCACCTGCTTGAGGTCATCGACGGTCTCGATCTTGAGGTCACGGTCCTGCACGAGTGCGCCGTTGAGACATGAGCGGAACTGGCGGGTCGTGGCGAGGGGCTGCTTCTGGACGAGGATGATGCGGTTTTTCTTCTGTTTGAGAATCTCAAGGGCTTCCTCGGTGTAGGAGGGAGCTATGATGACCTCGAAGAAAATCTTGTTGATCTCAGTGGCAGCTTCGGCATCGACTGTTCCGTTGGTGATGAGCACGCCGCCGAATGCGCTGACGGGATCACCGGCGAGGGCGTCTTTCCATGCCTCGGCGATGGTTGTACGGGTGGCAAGGCCACAGGCGTTGTTGTGCTTGAGCACAGCGAATGTGGGGGCGTTGACATCGAACTCGGAGATGAGGCTCACGGCAGCGTCGATGTCAAGGAGATTGTTGTAGGAGATCTCCTTGCCGTGGAGCTGGTCGAACATCTCGTCAAACTTGCCGTAGAATGTACCCTTCTGGTGGGGGTTCTCACCGTAGCGCATGGGTTTCGAGTCGTCAAACGCGATTCTGAGCTCCTCGCAGGATGGGATGGGGCTTTCCACGGGAGTGGAGGCGAAGTAGTTGTAGATGTCGGTGTCATAGCCAGATGACACGGCGAAGGCCTGTCCTGCAAACCAGCGGCGCTCTTCAACCGACGACTCGGCGCCGTTGCGTCTGAGCATCTCCGCGAGGGGTGCATACTGTGCCTTGGATGCCACGATGACCACATCCTTATAGTTCTTGGCGGCGCCGCGGATGAGCGATATGCCGCCTATGTCGATCTTTTCAATTATATCGGCCTCGGGAGCACCTGATGCCACCGTGGCGCTGAAGGGGTAGAGGTCGACGATCACGAGGTCGATCTCGGGAATTTCATATTTAGCTATCTGTTCACGGTCTCCCTCGTTGTCACGACGGTTGAGAATTCCGCCGAACACTTTGGGGTGGAGCGTCTTGACGCGCCCGCCGAGGATGGAGGGATAGCCTGTGAGGTCTTCCACGGCTGCACACTCATAGCCAAGGCTCTCGATGAACGAGCGTGTGCCTCCGGTGGAAAGGAACTTTACTCCGTTGCTGTTGAGGAGGGACAGAATCTCCTCCAAACCGTCCTTGTGAAAGACCGACACCAGCGCGGTCTTTATTTTCTTGTTGTCAGACATGCGGTAACTATTGGATTTTTCAGTGTGCAAAATTAATCAAAAATAACCACTGGTGAAAGTTATAAATCAATTAATAAGGTGATAAAGCGTAAAAATACACTCAATTAAGGTATTTTAACATATCATATATACAAATATAAATCTTACGGCAATTGAATATCTATTATTTTTGCCAATCAAACCTTTTAGTCCCGAAATGTATTTACAGTATATGGAAAATAAAGAAATAATAGGTAATATCCTCACACGCACGAGCGTGAGAATATATGAGAATGGAGTTGTGATCGCACCTGATGAGGTGGAGATCCTTCTCAGAGCCGCCATGGCAGCTCCGTCGGCTGTCAACAAGCAGCCGTGGCAGTTTGTGGTGGTGGATGACCGCCGTCTGCTCGAGCGGCTGGGCGAGGCTCTGCCATACGCCAAGATGGCAGCCGGTGCTTCGCTGGCAGTGGTGGTGTGTGGCGATAAGTCGCATTTCCTGAATGGCGGTGACGACGACCTGTGGGTGCAGGATCTCTCTGCCGCGACCGAGAACCTGCTTCTTGCCGCCCATGCCATAGGCTACGGTGGAGTGTGGACCTGTGTCTATCCCCACGCCGACAGGATGGATCCGGTCAGGGATATACTCGGTCTCCCCGAAGGGATTGTCCCGTTCAATGTGGTGCCCATCGGGAAACCGGCACGGCAGGAGAAGCCGAAGGACAAGTGGGATGAGGCGAAAGTACATCATAATGGATGGTGAAAAATAAAATTATAAGAAAAATCAAAAGAAAAGTTGTAAATTATTTGGAAAATTGGTTTTCTGATTGTAAATTTGCAGCATGAAACATCTAAATAATATGAATCGTCTAAATAATCGCACTTATTGGTGGCGCGTCGGTAACAACTACCGATGGCGGTGAAGCTTTGTCCATCCATAGCGCGAAAGCTACGATACAATTCCCACACAAAAAGCACATTGGCCATCGGGTTTCGAGAGAGAAACCATGATGGCTTTCTTTTTTTATCAAAAACGGTTTCCATAACACACTCATTCCATAAATAAAGATGAAAAGGTTTCACTCAATTCTCCCGGTAGATGCCGAGGGCTACTATGGTCGCTTCGGGGGTGCATATATTCCGGAGATACTTCACGATAATGTCGAAAAGCTCACGGAGGCTTTTCACCGCTATGCCGCCGATGAGGAGTTCAACAGAGAGCTCGACCTTCTCCTGCGCGACTATGTGGGCCGTCCAACTCCACTTTACAAGGCCTCGCGTCTCAGCGAACTGTATGGCACAAACATATATCTCAAACGAGAGGATCTGTGTCACACCGGAGCACATAAGATCAACAACGCCCTCGGATCAGTGCTCCTGGCCAAGCGTATGGGGAAGACGAGAATCATAGCGGAGACAGGTGCCGGACAGCATGGCGTGGCCACAGCGACCGCGTGTGCTCTCATGGGGCTCGAGTGTGTGGTCTACATGGGCGCTCTCGATGTGGAGAGGCAATCGCCCAACGTGGAGCGGATGAAAATGCTCGGGGCAAAGGTCGAAGCCGTGCAGAGCGGCAACCGCACTCTCAAGGATGCGACAAACGAGGCTATACGCGACTGGTGCTGCAATCCCGACAGCTATTATGTGATCGGAAGCACCGTCGGTCCGCATCCCTATCCGGAGATGGTGGCCCATTTCCAGAGCGTCATAAGCCGCGAGATACGCAGCCAGCTCAAAGGGATGACGGGTTCGGAGTGTCCTGACTATGTAGTGGCCTGCATAGGCGGGGGAAGCAATGCCGCCGGTGCGTTCTATCATTTCATTAATGAGCCGGGTGTGAAGCTCGTGGCTGCCGAGGCTGCAGGCATGGGGGTGGATACAGACATGACGGCCGCTACCATCCATGTCGGTTCGGAGGGGATAATACATGGATCGAGGACCATGGTGATGCAGACGCCTGACGGGCAGATCATCGAGCCGTATTCAGTCTCGGCCGGGCTTGACTATCCGGGCATAGGCCCGCTTCACGCATATCTTGCCGGAACCGGGCGCACGGAGGTGCTTGCCGTGACTGACAAGATCGCGCTCGAGGCTGCATTCAGGCTCACACGCACCGAGGGGATAATCCCGGCACTCGAGTCGGCCCATGCTCTCGGGGTGCTCGAGATGAAGCGGTTCGCCCCGGACGATACGGTTGTGCTCAACCTTTCGGGCCGCGGGGACAAGGATATGCACACATATATGGCTCTCAAAGATACTGTCCGGATATGAAAAACAAGATTAAAGTGGTGTCGCGCATGATTCCTGCCGACCTCGAGACACCGGTCGGTATCTATCTCAAGATCCGCGACCTCTACCCTCAGTCGGCTCTGCTCGAGAGTTCTGACTACCATACGAGCCAGAATTCAGTGAGCTACATAGGTGTCTGTCCCATAGGATCGTTCACGGTGGCTGACGGGCGGATCGGGCTGTCATACCCGTGCTCGCTGCCGATTGAGATGGCGTTCGGGCCGGATGTGGATGTGGTGGCCGAGCTGAGGAAGTATGTGGAATCGTTTGAAATCTCCGGCGATACAGATCCCGGTGTGAACGGACTTTTCGGTTACACGGCATACGATGCGGTGAGATATTTCGAGAAAGTGGCCGTGACCCGCAAAGAGGAGCGGTTTGCCAAGGTGCCCGACATGAAATATATCCTTTACCGATATGTAGTGAAGGTGAACCATTACAAGAACCAGCTTACGGTCTATGAGCATCTCGCTCCCGGTGAGAGTGAGAGCATTGACGAGCTCATAAGCGTGATAAACAACAATAATATAGCCTGCTATCCATTCTCAACCGACGGGGAGCCTGTATCGACAGTCAGCGATGGCGAGTATATGGAAATGGTGAGACGCGGCATATCGCACGCTCTCAGAGGCGATGTGTTCCAGATAGTGCTGTCGCGCCGGTTCGCCCAGCGGTTCGGAGGTGATGAGTTCAATGTCTACCGTGCGCTGAGATGTGTCAATCCTTCGCCATATCTTTTTTACTTCGATTTCAGTGATTTCCGTATATTCGGTTCATCTCCCGAGACCCATCTGCGGGTTGATGGCCGTTCGGCATATATCGACCCCATAGCGGGGACATTCCGCCGCACCGGCGATGATCAGCGTGACCATGAACTGGCCAAGGCGCTGCTCGAGGATGAGAAGGAGAACGCCGAGCACATCATGCTGGTGGATCTTGCCCGCAATGACCTGAGCCGCGAGGGAGGGAAGGTGTCCATCGAGTTTCTGCGGCAGATACAGTATTACAGCCATGTGATCCACATGGTGTCGAGAGTGAAGGGTGAATTGCCCGAGGGAGCCGATGTCTATCGTCTGTTTGCCGACACATTTCCGGCCGGAACCCTGAGCGGTGCTCCAAAAATAAGGGCCATGCAGCTCATAGACTCCATCGAACCGCACAGCCGCATGACCTACGGCGGGTGTATCGGTTTCATCGGTTTTGACGGAAATCTCAATCAGGCCATAACGATCCGCAGCTTCCTGAGTCATGACCAGACACTGTATTTTCAGGCCGGAGCCGGGATTGTGGCCCGTTCGGTGCCTGAGATGGAGCTTCAGGAGACAAATAATAAACTCGGTGCCTTGGTCAAGGCGCTTGAATATGCCGAAACATTTTAGAGGGTTGATAAATGAAACTGTTGATATTTGACAATTACGACTCGTTTACCTACAACATAGTCCATGCTGTGCGTGAGCTCGGTGTCGAGCCTGATGTCCGCCGCAACGATAGCATGACTCTTGAAGAGGTGGACGGCTATGACCGCATAATAATCTCACCCGGACCGGGAATTCCATCCGAGGCCGGCATATTGCCGCGGCTGCTCGAGAGGTATGCGACGGTGAAACCTATTCTCGGGGTGTGTCTCGGCCATCAGGCGATAGGGGAGAGGTTCGGGGCCGGGCTCCGGAATCTCGACCGGGTGTGGCACGGTATCAGTTCCACCGCCCGCATAATACGCCGTGACTACCTTTTCGACGGTCTTCCTGATGAGATAGGTATAGGCCGCTACCATTCGTGGGTAGTGGATGCCGGCACCCTTCCGGACGAGCTCGAGGTCACCGCCGTGAGTCCAGACGGAGAGATAATGGCCATGCGTCACCGTAGTCTCGACGTGAGAGGGGTGCAGTTCCATCCCGAATCAGTGTTGACCCCTATGGGTATCGGAATCTTTGAAAATTGGCTGAAGCATTGATATGAAGAAACTTCTCAACAAGATGTTCGAGCACAAGAGGCTCACCCGGACCGAGTCGCGGGATGTGCTGCTCAACATCGCCGACGGAAAATATAACGACGCACAACTCTCGGCCTTCATGACCGTCTATCTGATGCGCAGCATCACCCTCGACGAGTTGCGCGGGTTTCGTGATGCCATTCTTGAACGCCGTGTGCCGGTGGATCTGGGCGATGTCAAGGCGATTGACATTGTCGGGACAGGGGGTGACGGAAAAAATACGTTCAACATCTCCACCGCATCATGCTTTGTGGTGGCGGGGACAGGACGAAAGGTGGTGAAGCACGGCAATTATGGGGCGACCTCTGTCTCGGGTGCCTCGAATGTGCTCGAACACCATGGAGTGAGGTTCACCGCCGATTCCGACAGGCTGGCCCGCTCGCTTGAGGAGAGTGGAGTGTGCTATCTCCACGCTCCGTTTTTCAGCCCGGCGCTGAAGAGTGTAGGGGCAGTGCGCAAGGCGCTCGGTGTCAGGACTTTCTTCAATATGCTCGGGCCTCTGGT
Organism: uncultured Duncaniella sp.; assembly: GCA_910587165.1. Lineage (GTDB taxonomy): Bacteria > Bacteroidota > Bacteroidia > Bacteroidales > Muribaculaceae > Duncaniella. The sequence continues at coordinate 31,745 of CAJUKP010000013.1, read as the reverse complement.
CAATCCCATGATGCCGCGCTATCAGCTTCTCGGTGTCTACAATCTCAAACTTCTGAGACTTTACGGATATATAGCGGCTCAGGAGGGTGTGGAGTGTACGGTGGTGCATTCGCTCGACGGTTATGACGAGATTTCGCTCACATCACCGTTCAAGGTAGTCACGTCCCGTGGCGAACGTCTTTTCACCCCGGCCATGCTCGGGATGGATACATATTCCGGCGAGGAACTGTCGGGAGGAGATTCTGTGGCCGAGGCCGCCGCTGTGTTTGACAGTGTTCTTGCCGGGACATCATCTCCGGCCCGCCGTGACTGTGTCGTGGCCAACGCGGCTTTCGCCATCATGACGCTTGAGCCTTCGGTCAGCCCATCAGAAGCGGTGGCCGAGGCCCGCCGGTCGATAGACTCAGGGGCCGCGATGGCATCATTCAGAAAATTTGTGGAACTAAACTCATGACGCCGGTAATATGAAAGAGAATATACTTGACCGAATACTTGACAACAAACGCCGGGAAGTGGAGGCGATGGCCGATGCCATGCCAATGGACTGCTGTGTTGTGCCCTGGCGCAGGATGTCTATGAAAAAAGCACTCACCGACAGCCCCACAGGCATCATAGCCGAGTTCAAGCGCCGGTCGCCATCGAAGGGTGAGATCCATCCCTTGGCTATGGCATATCATGTGGTGCCCGGCTATGAGCGGGCCGGTGCGGCGGCTTGCTCAGTGCTCACCGACACAGTGTTTTTCGGTGGCTCCACGGCCGATCTTGCCCTTGCCGCACGGTCGTCGGGGCTCCCGCTTCTGCGCAAGGACTTCATCGTGAGCCGCTATCAGATTGCCGAGGCCTGTCTGCACGGTGCGAACGCCGTCCTGCTTATAGCGGCGGCGCTGAGCCGCGAGAGCATAGAGAAACTCACCCGCGAGGCCCACCGCCATCATCTTGAGGTGCTTCTGGAACTGCATTCCATGGCCGAACTTGACAAATTCTGCCCCGATGTTGATATGGTCGGTGTCAACAACCGTGATCTCACCACATTCCGGACTGATCCGATGCTGTCGTTGAAGATGGCCCCGGAGCTTCCCGATACTGTGGTCAAGGTGGCCGAGAGCGGGCTAAGCTCTATGGAAGAGGTCAGAAGGCTGCGTGATGCGGGCTACAGAGGATTTCTGATCGGTGAGACTTTCATGAAACAAAGTGATCCGGCGCTCGCGCTTGAAAATTTTCTCAAAGGATGATGATGTGGAAGGTTTGCGGCATGAGAGATCCGCGCAACATACGCGATGTGATGGCTCTCGGCCCTGATTACATGGGGTTTATCTTCTATCCTCCATCGCCGAGATGCGCCCTCGGAATGCCTCCGGAGCTGCCATCGGGGGTGAGAGGCGTCGGAGTGTTCGTCAATGCCTCCGTGGATGAGGTTGCCGGTATCTGTAGCCGTTATGGTCTTGAGACAGCACAGCTCCACGGCGATGAGAGCCCTGATTTTTGCAGGGCGCTCTCAGCGACAGGTCTGAGGGTGTGGAAGGCCATCGGACTCAGCGATGCCCCGGACTGGAATCAGATCAGACGTTACGAGGGGTGTGTGGATATGTTCGTGTTCGACACCAGGTCGGCCGCCCGGGGTGGAACCGGACAGAAATTCAACTGGAATATATTGTCGGATTATCCTCTTTCAACCCCTTGGCTGCTGAGCGGCGGAATCGGTCCGGATGATACACTGCCGTCGTTTCCCGGAATGGCCGGTGTGGACATAAACTCACGTTTTGAGGACGCTCCGGGAGTCAAGAATGTGGAACTTATTAAAGAATTTATTGGAAATGAACAGAATAGACTCGCTTTTTGCCCGAAAGAGCAGTGAAATACTCTCAGTGTTTGCCACCGCCGGATTTCCACACCCGGATAGCACCGCGGATGTCATAGAGGCGCTTGCTGCCGGAGGTGTGGATATGGTGGAGATCGGTGTGCCGTTTTCCGATCCCATGGCTGACGGCGTGGTGATACAGCATAGTTCAAACGTGGCTATAGACAACGGAATGACACTCGACCGTCTCTTCAGCGATGTGGCGGAGGCCAGACGCAGGGTGCCTGATATGCCGTTTGTGCTCATGGGCTATCTCAATCCCATGCTGAGGATGGGTATGGAGTCTGTGTTCAGCCGATGCCGCGATGCGGGTATCGACGGAATCATAATCCCTGATCTCCCTTTCAGCGAATATATGCGTGACTACAAGGACCTGTGTGCCGGGTATGGAGTCCACATGATAATGCTCATCACCCCCGAGACGAGCGAGGAGCGCATCAGGCTCATCGACGGGAACTGCTCGGGATTCATCTACATGGTCTCGACGGCATCGACCACCGGCATCCGCGAGCGCTTTGACGGGAAGGCTGTGGAATACTTCAGACGCATCGCCGGGATGGATCTTGTCCACAACCGTCTTATTGGATTCGGGATATCCAATCCATCGACCTTCGGTGAGGCCTGCCGCTATTCTTCGGGTGCCATCATAGGGTCACTGTTCATCAAATGTCTTGAATCGACGTCATCACCCCGCGAAGCTGTGGCCCGGTTGCTCGCCACGATTGGAAGATTGGAATAAAATGAGTATCTTTGTGCGTTAATCATCACAAATCTCATTTCCAAATTATCATGAAAACATTTATTATGGCGGTCGCGCTCCTCGTGGCGGGCATCCTTCCCATGAAGGGCTACGATACTGCCGCAAAAGCCTGGAGCGAACTCTATCCCGAGGTGGAGAGCCACATCAAGGCACCTGAATTCCGCAACAAGGACTACCGTCTGTTCGACTACGGGAAAGTGTCGTCAACCAAAGGGTATCTATATACCGAGTTGATCAACAGCGTGATCTCACGGTGCTCGGCTGAGGGTGGAGGACGTGTGATCATCCCGAAAGGGACATGGTTCACCGGACCCATCACGCTTCTGAGCAATGTCAACCTCCATCTCGAGGAGGGCGCCACCCTGCTTTTCACCAGCGATCTCAAGGAGTATCCCGTGGTCTACACCCATTGGGAAGGTGTGAAATGCTACAACTATCAGCCGATGATCTATGCCTACAAGCAGGAGAATATAGCCATCACCGGCAAAGGTGTGATCGACGGCGGAGCATCACGCGACAACTGGTGGGCCATGTGCGGCGCCCCGCGTTTCGGATGGAAAGAAGGTATCGTGTCGCAGCGCATCGGCCGCCCGCTTCTTCTGGAGTGGAACGAGAAGGGTGTGCCTGTGGAACAGCGCCGTCTGGGCGATGGCTATGGTATGCGTGTGCAGTTGGTCAACCCTGTGGAGTGCCGCAATGTGCTCATCGAGGGTGTCACCCTGCTCCGCTCGCCGTTCTGGGTGATCCACCCCGTATATTGCGACAATCTGACGGTGAGGAATGTCCATGTGCAGAACGATGGTCCCAACGGTGACGGATGTGATCCCGAGTCGTGCAGGAATGTGCTCATCGAGGGGTGTTATTTCGACACCGGTGATGACTGCATCGCCATAAAGAGCGGCCGCAACCGCGACGGACGTCTGGCCAATGTGCCTACCGAGAATGTGATCGTGCGCAACTGCAAGATGAAAAACGGTCACGGTGGAGTAGTGGTTGGCAGTGAGATCGCCGGCGGCTACAAGAATCTCTTCGTGGAGAACTGTGAGATGGACTCTCCCGAACTGGAGCGAGTGATACGTATCAAGACCAACGACTGCCGTGGCGGTGTGATCGAGAACATATTCGTCCGCAATGTCAAGGTGGGCCAGTGCAAGGAGGCTGTGCTCAAGATCAACCTCCAGTATGACCGCAAGGAACTGTGCAACCACATCTTTCCTCCCATCGTGCAGAATGTCTTTCTGGAAAATGTCACCTGTCAGTCAAGCAAATATGGCGTAATGATGGTGGGATATGACAATATCTGCAATATCCGCAATGTGGAGCTCAAGAATTGTACGTTCAATGGTGTGACCTCCGGCGGAAACTACCTTTCAGGTCTTGCCGAGGGTGTGAGGTTCGTCAATCTCAAGATCGACGGCAAGCCTTGCGAAGAGCTTAAATAATATCGGACCCTCTAAAAAAATACCGCCCGGCAACCATGAAGTTGCCGGGCGGCTTGCGCATAATTAAAACAGATAGTATCCCAAAAAAAGAAAACTATGAGTATTCTACTTGTCAACCGTTGTTCTCCTCGGCGTATGCCTCGTCGGGGTGGCATCCGGTGCCATCGAAGCAGTGGGTGCAGACGCGGCATTTGGGGAGACCTATCGAGGCTATGAGATCCTCGATCTTGCTGAATCTGAGGGTCGAGAGTCCGAGACGGCGGGCGATCTCCTCCACCATACGTTCGTAACGTGGCGAGCCGGTTGTGGCATATTCCTCAAGGTGGGCTTTGTCGTCACCCTCGAAATCCTTGATGACCTGACGGGTGATAAGCTCCATGTCGCTCTTCGATGATGTGAATCCTATGAACGGGCATCCGTAGACGAGCGGCGGGCAGGAGATACGGGCATGGGCTTTCTTGGCTCCGCAGTCGAAGAATGTGCGGACATTGTCGCGGAGCTGTGTGCCGCGGACAATGGAGTCGTCGCAGAACACGACGCTTTTGCCATTGAGCATGGCCGGATTGGGGATGAGCTTCATCTTGGCCACAAGGTCGCGGCGTGACTGATTGCCCGGTGTGAAGCTTCGGGGCCATGTGGGGGTATATTTCAGCACTGCTCTCTGGTAGGGGATGCCGCTGCCTTCGGCATAGCCGAGCGCGTGGCCCACGCCTGAGTCGGGGATGCCGCACACACAGTCGGCGTCCGTCGGATCTTCCTTGCCCATGGCCCTGCCTCCGGCCTCGCGCACATCCTCGACGTTGATTCCGAGGTAGTCACTTGCCGGGAAGCCGTAATAGACCCAGAGGAACGAGCATATCTGCTCCCTTTTCGAAGGCTGGCGGAGCACCTCGAGAGAGTCGGCACGCATTCTGACGATCTCACCCGGTCCGAGATCACGCACTACCTTGAAGTCAAGGTTGGGGAATGCGCAGGTCTCGCTTGTGGCCGCGTAGGCTCCGTCTTTCTTTCCGATGACGATAGGTGTGCGTCCCAGGAAATCGCGGGCGGCGATGATGCCGTCTTCCGTGAGGATGAGCATCGAGCAGGAGCCTTTCACCTTTTTATAGACAAGATTGATACCGTCCACGAAGTCCTTGCCCATGTTGATCAGAAGGGCCACCACTTCGGTCTGGTTGATGTTGTTGGCCGAGAGCTCGCTCAGATGCATCCTCTGCTCGAGCAATTCTGTCGCGATCTCGCGCAGATTGTTGATCTTGGCCACTGTAACCACAGCGTAGCGTCCCAGGTGAGAGTTGACGATGATGGGCTGAGGATCTGTATCGCTGATCACGCCGAGGCCTTGATTGCCATGGAATGAGTCGAGCTCGTCCTCGAATTTCGAGCGGAAATAGTCACGCTCGAGAGAGTGGATCTTGCGGTTGAAGCCCTTCTCAGGGTCGAAGGTCACAAGTCCGGCACGTTTTGTGCCGAGATGGGAATTGTAGTCTGTGCCATAGAACAGATCTACGATGCACGGACGGGCCGAGACGGTGCCAAAAAAACCTCCCATAATTCGTTAGTAAGATATGTATGACTGGTTTTGAATTTTGAAAGTGCAAAGGTAGTATTTTTTTTTGGCTTTTGCTTGAAATGTTTGTAACTTTGTGGCTAATAAAAAATCATCAATACAGAGATCAATACTTCAATATAAAGAATAGTAATAACTTAAATATATTAATACCGACACACAAATGGGACTTTTTGAAAAACTTACCGCCAAGGCTAAGGCTTCCCGCCAGCGTATCGTGCTGCCCGAAGGCACCGAACCCCGTACACTCACCGCCGCCGACCGCCTCATAGAGGAGGGAATCGCCGACATCATCATCATCGGTGACCCCAAGGAGGTTCTCACCATGGCCGATTCGCTGAAACTCAGCAATATCGCCAAGGCTACCATCGTCAATCCCGCCGATGAGAAGGTTATCGACAAATATGCTCCCCTCTTCTTCGAGCTCCGTAAGAAGAAAGGTATCACCATGGAGGAGGCCCGCATGACTGCCGCCAATCCTCTCTATCTCGGTTGCCTCATGATCAAGGCCGGTGACGCCGACGGTCAGGTGGCAGGCGCGCTCAACACCACAGGCAATGTGCTCCGTGCCGCTTTCCAGGTGATCAAGACCAAGCCCGGCATCAATGTGGTATCCGGTGCGTTCGTGATGGTTCTTCCCGAGGATTCTCCTTTCGGCACCAACGGTCTGCTCATCTTCGCCGACTGTGCCGTAATCCCCAACCCCACCGCTCCCGAGCTTGCCCAGATCGCTGTATCAGCAGCCCAGACAGCCCGCGACATCGCCGGAATGGAGCCCCGTGTGGCCATCCTCAGCTTCTCCACCAAGGGTAGCGCCAAGCATGAGATGGTCGACAAGGTGATCGAGGCCACAAAGATCGCCCAGAAGATGGATCCCGACACTGTGATTGACGGTGAACTTCAGGCTGATGCAGCCCTCGTCCCCAGCGTGGCCAACTCGAAGGCTCCCAACAGCCCCCTTTCCGGCCGTGCCAATGTGCTCGTGTTCCCCTCGCTTGAGGTGGGCAACATCGCCTACAAGCTTGTGCAGCGTCTCGGCGGCGTTGAGGCTGTAGGTCCCGTTCTCCAGGGTCTGGCAGCTCCGGTCAACGATCTCTCTCGCGGTTGCTTCCCCGAGGATATCTACAAGACTGTCATCATCACCTGCAACCAGGCCATCGGCGCAAAGGAAAGCAAATAGTCCAATCATCATATCACCATATATTCCAACATGAAAATCTTAGTGCTTAACTGCGGCAGCAGTTCTGTGAAATACAAGCTCATCGACACCTCCAGCGATGTCGTTATGGCCGAAGGCGGAGTCGAGAAGATCGGCCTGCCCGCCGGATTCCTCAAATATAAGAAGGCTGATGGCTCCAAGGCTATCATCGAGCTCGGACTCGTCGACCATCTCGGAGCTGTCAAGGCAGTGCTCAATCTTCTCACCGATCCCGTGGAGGGCTGCATCGGCAGCTTCGCCGAGATTGATGCGGTGGGCCACCGTGTGGTGCATGGTGCAGAGAAGTTCTCGGAGAGCGTGCTCATCACCGATGAAGTCAAGGAGATGATCAAGCAGTGCTATGACATCGCTCCTCTCCACAATCCCGCCAATATGACCGGTATCGACGCCATCACTTCCCTTATGCCTGAGGTTCCCCAGGTGGCAGTGTTCGACACCGCTTTCCATCAGACCATGCCCGCCAAGGCGTTCATGTATGCTCTCCCCTACAAGTATTATGCAGAGGATGGTGTGCGCCGCTATGGCTTCCACGGCACCAGCCACCGCTATGTGTCGCAGCGCGCCTGTGAATTCCTCGGTGTTGACATCAAGGACAAGAAGATCATCACCTGCCATATCGGCAACGGCGGTTCGATCACCGCAGTGGAGAATGGCAAGAGCATCGACACCTCGATGGGTCTCACTCCCACCGAAGGTCTGATGATGGGTACACGTGTCGGTGACGTCGATCCGGGCGCTCTCGCCTTCATCATGCTCAAGCACAATCTCTCGGCCGCTGATCTGCAGAAGCTGATCAACAAGGAGAGCGGTATGCTCGGTGTGAGCGAGGTCTCAAGCGATATGCGTGAGATCGACGCGGCCATCGAGGCCGGCAACGAGCGCGCCAAGCTCGCTCTTGATATGTACGAGCATCGCATCATCAAATATATCGGCTCATACGCAGCCGAAATGGGTGGCGCTGACATCATCGTCTTCACCGGCGGCGTTGGTGAGAACCAGACATCGCTCCGCGAGAATGTCTGTGCACCTCTCGCCTTCATGGGTGTGAAGATCGACTCCGCTGTCAATGCTGAGGTGCGTGGCAAGGAGGCTGTGATATCCGCTCCCGATTCAAAAGTGACTGTCGTTGTCATCCCTACTGATGAGGAGCTCATGATTGCCCGCGACACCGAGTCGATTGTCGGCAAATAATCAAATCTGATTGAAAATACAGAGGGACGGGACAGCGGTTTTTTTGATTGAACCGTTGCCGTCCTTCTTTCGTTTTATAAAATATGAGAATTTGCTATTGCATAGACTCGCTCAGTGTCCTCGGTGGTCTCCAGAGTGTCACAGTGGCAAAAGCTAACGCTCTTGCCGCCATACCCGGCAACGAGGTATATATTCTTGTCGGTGATACAAGTGTTTCCAACGGGGCGACATATAGTGTGGTGCCTGCTGTCAAGGTGATTGATCTTGGCACGAATATATATGGGTCGAATGTCAGGAATCTTGTGGGCAGTCTATTCAATCAGCTTAATGTCTTCCGCCGATTGCGTAGGGCATACCTCCGGGTGTTTTCTGAAATCAGGCCTGATATTGTAATAAGCACCGGGTCAGCAGAGAAGTTTATTCTGCCCTCTGTGGCAGGTCAAGCAAAGTGCATAAGAGAGATACATTTTGCAAAACATTACAGAAAGCTGTATGCCCGGACTTTTCATGAAAAGATAGTGGCTTTTATCGGTGAGAAACTTGACTACGTGTTCTCTATCAAGAGATATGACAAGGTGCTGTCGCTGACCAATGAGGATTATGAGGAGAATTGGAAGAGATGGGATAAAATGGAAGTCATGCCCAATCCATATCCGTTGAAAGAAAGGTCTGTCTCAACATCCAGATCCAAAACTATTATCTCCACCGGTCGTCTTGATCCGATAAAAAATTTTCCATTGCTTATAAAAGCATTTGCAAGTATAGCTTCCGCTTTCCCTGACTGGACTCTTGAAATTTATGGTGTCGGTAGCAAAAAGGAACAGCTTCTGGAGTTGATCAATGTCCTTGGAATGACTGACCGTGTGTTTCTGAAAGGTTACACATCAGATGTTATGTCAGTTTTGGAAAAAGCTGCTTTTTTTGCATTTTCGTCCAATTGTGAAGGTTTTCCCATGTCAATAATAGAGGCTATGGGGTGCGGGTTGCCGGTTGTCTCCACTCAATGTCCCTGCGGTCCGAAGGATATCATTACTCCCGGCAAGGATGGTTTTCTTGTCCCGGTGGACGATGAAAAGGCATTAGCCGAAAAGATGTCGCTATTGATGGCTGATGATGAGTTGCGCTGCAGGATGGGCGCGGCGGCCCGTGAACGTGCGGCGGATTTCTCAATTGATAAAATAATAGCCAGGCAGATGGATCTGTTTCACAGACTGACCGGAAAGGGGGAGTAATCATGAGACTATCTGTGATAATCACGGTTTACAATACTTCCGGTTTTATTCCAAAATGTCTTGATTCGGTGTTGAGGCAGGGCATGAAACAAGGTGAAATGGAGGTGATACTTGTCAACGATGGCTCTACTGATAATTCGGAGAAGATTTGTCAAAGCTACGTAGACAGGCATCCGGAATTTTTCAGTCTGGTAAACAAGACAAACGGTGGTGTATCGTCAGCAAGGAATGCAGGTCTTTCAGTAGCCGGAGGTGAGTATGTTCATTTCCTTGATTCAGATGACTACATTGCTGATGGATCTTACAGATACCTTTTTGATAATTTCCTTGACGGGGATCATACGGATTTTCTTGGATTCAGTTCGGTGACACTTGATGCTAAAGCAAATAAACGATTTTGCGATACCGCTGTGACGGATGGCAAGGTTGTATTTGAGGGTGATACGGCAGAATTCTTTGGTACGGGCAGATTGCTGTGGTCGGTTTGTATGTCATTGTTCAGACGGGATTTCCTCAATAGCCATCACTTGCGGTTTGAGGAGGATATGATCATGGCCGAGGATACTTTTTTCGATCTCAGATTCCTGCTGTGTAATCCCCGGCTGGTTATCACTGATTGTCCGGTCTACCGTTATGTAGATCACTCCGGATCAGCCATCAAACGACGTTCGCCATCTGCAATGCGCAAGAGCATTGAATGTTATATGAAGATATTTTCCACGGCATCTGATGCTGTGGAGAGGTTTCCCCGTTATGCTGACGGATTAAAGGATTTCGCCCATCGTCAGATGGTTCCGTTCATAAGTAGGGTCCTGTCGTCTGACATTTCCTCCGGAGAGTTCAGGGAGCTGATGGAGAGACTGCGCGGATTTGGCTTGCTCCCGGTATCCGGCTCCGGCAAACTGATGCGTGGGGTGGATTTCATCACTTCACATCCGTCACTGTTCCCTTTTGAACGGATGCTTTACAAAAAGATATTTCTCCCTCACATCCTCCCGCGACTATCAAGAAACTAACCAATATATACAATACACAAAACAATAAAGAAGATTATGACTAAGATTCGTGCAGCCGTGGTAGGTTACGGCAATATCGGAAAATTTACAGTTGAAGCCCTCGAGGCAGCTCCTGACTTTGAGATTGCAGGTGTGGTGCGCCGCAAGGTGGCCGATGTTCCCGCTGAACTGACATCCTATAAGGTGGTCACTGACATCCGTGAGCTTGGTCACGTGGATGTGGCGATACTCTGCACACCGACACGCGAGGTCGAGAAGTATGCTCTCGAATTTCTCGCTATGGGTATCAACACTGTGGATAGTTTTGACATCCACACCAAGATTGTCGAGCTGCGCCGCTCGCTGGGCGAGGCAGCCCGCAAGGCCGGTAAGGTTGCGGTGATCTCTGCCGGTTGGGATCCCGGAAGTGACTCGATCGTGCGTACACTTATGGAGGCAGCCGCTCCGAAGGGTCTTACATATACCAACTTCGGCCCCGGCATGAGCATGGGACACACCGTGTGTGTGAAGTCGAAGGCAGGTGTAAGGAATGCCCTTTCCATGACCATGCCATTGGGCGATGGTGTGCACCGCCGCATGGTATATGTGGAGCTTGAGCCGGGAGCATCCCTCGAGGAGGTTACCAAGGCTGTGAAGGAGGATCCTTATTTTGCCTCCGACGAGACCCACGTCATGGCTGTGGAGAGTGTTGACGCTGTGAAGGATATGGGCCACGGCGTACACATGATCCGCAAGGGTGTGTCAGGCAAGACTCAGAATCAGCGTTTTGAGTTCAATATGTCCATCAACAATCCCGCCCTCACAGCCCAGTTGCTTGTCGGTGTCGCGAGAGCTTCCATGCGTCTTGCTCCCGGGGCCTATACCATGATCGAGATACCAGTGGTGGATCTCCTGCCCGGCGACCGCGAGGAGCTCGTGGGACATCTTGTATAGTATAGGTCAGGAAAGTTACCATTCAAGTAAAAGATACAAAAAGACAAAGGGACAAAAGAAACAAAGATTATTTTTGAAATCAGATTTATCAGACTGATTAAAAAAATTTGTTTCTTTTGTCCCTTTGTCTTTTTGTATCTTTTTCCTGGTTGGTTCTTATCTCACTATTACTTTTGAACTCTTTCCGTCGCAATGTTTCACATATATTCCTGCTTCGGAGGGGACTCCGGGCAGACAGACGCCGTTGAGGTTGTAGTATCTCGCGCCGGTTTCCCAGGTTTCGGTAATGACATCGTATATTACCGAACCACGCATTTCTCTGAAATCGCTGAAACAGTTGTTCCATCCGCTGTCCTCCTTGTAAAGGTCCAAGCTTCCGGCAGGAACGTAGACTACTGCATCTGCAGGAACATTCCCGAACACACTATTGTCAGGATACAGGTCAGGATCTCCTCCCACGGGATGCCACTCCTTTTTTAGAACTGGAGGATTTGGCGCCCATGAATAGATGGTCTTGAGTGAACGGCAATTATAGAAAGCTTCTATCCCGATGGAGCCAAGCGAGGCAGGTAATGAAAGGCTTTCAATACTTTCATCGTCGGAGAAAACCATTGAACCTAATTTCACAAGAGATGAGGGCAGTGTGACAGCTTGTAATCTCCGGCAGTTGATGAAAGCGAGGTCATCAATTTCCTTCAGAGTCTCCGGAAAGATGATTTCTTTAAGTCCGACACAATTGCCGAATGCGCTCATGCCTATTCTTGTGATTGATGCGGGAATGGTTATCTTTTCAAGTTTGTCACAGGCATGATACATATCGTCAGGTATCTCAGTGAGTCCTTCAGGGATATCAATCCCGGCGAGCGACCAACAGTCTTGGAAAAGACCTTTGCCGATGCTCTTTACCGATGCCGGTATGTGCATTTCTTTCAACGATACGCAATAAGAGAAAGCATAGTCACCTATTTCGGTTATTGTCTCAGGGACAGTCAGGTCGGTGATGTCGCGACATTCATGGAATGCCTCGTCTCCTATAGCCGTAACGGTATATTGGGTATTCCCGACTGTGATGGTGGCCGGTACAATCACAGTCTTGGGCTTTTCAGTGAATTTCTCGCCAAGATAGCCGGTCACAGAGACCGTATGCTCTCCCTCAGAGATCACCTCGTATGACAGCCCGTCATACTCAATGCGGTTCTTCTCCACGCCATGCGCCGAGAATGCAAGCCCGAAAATGAGCAGAAAAGAAGAAAATTTAGATCTGGCCATAGCTTACTATTTTACTCCTGTGATGTAATCAAGGTAATTATGTCCGTGAATGTCATTGTTATTATATTCCGGATTTACTAAAAAATATCCATTGTTTCCACCGGCAGCACCCCAATTCATGTGGAGATAATACTCTGTAACATCCGGACTAAGACTAAATGCGGTTTTTAACAAGAGTATTTTTGCTGCATCTGCTACCCATGCATGGCCAGATCTTTCGCCTGGTTTATAACCTCTTACCGGAACAGGGCCATGTAATTTCAAGGTTTCGATACATTTCATCAAATCTGAACCGTATTCAGCGTCCGGATATCCGAGTTCTTTAAAAACATCTACTGCATCAGGCATATATGCACTTGTCCCATATTCACTATATGTTACATTTAACATTTTACCCAATTCATGGAGAAGATGAGCGCCGCCTTCAACTCCTTCGGAAGTTGTTTTATTTAGAAACTTTGAGCATAGTATCTGTTCCCAATCAAGATTGTATCCATTAATTGACGTAGGTCGACGATGAAAAGCCATTGTCTGTCCCATGGCAACAGGGACGCACCCCGCTGCAGCTTTTTCTCCGTTCGGCAAGATAGGACAGTAACGATTGTATGGATCCAATTGAGACCAAAGTGTAGGCATGAATCTGTCGTGATAGGTTATTACTGTGTCAACGTGCAGTTTTTGTACAATTGTTTTTGTAGAATCACGAATGGGACCAAATCTGTCTGAAGCATAGTTCATGTAGAACTGCACATTTTCATCCCCATCCTCATGAAACTGACCTTCATCAGAGATTGCGATTATAGGGTTATTCGAGCTTCGGTCTGCTGATACTATGGCAAATCCTCCCTCGGAGAAGTTGACAACATAAAATGTTGTATCCTCCATGCTTCTGGAGGGGAAAGACGGACGATAGAGGGACGCAAAAGCTGTACGTGCAGTTCGGCTCTGAGGTTCAAAACCAAAATCCGCAAAGGCTTTGGAGGCTATGATACAAGCTTCCGAGTTGGACAGGAATTTGTTCGAAGATTGTTGCTCACTTTTGCCAAATACAGGCTCCTCGTAAGATGAACAGCTTACAAGAGTGACTACAAGTATAGTCACAAATAGAAAAAATGTTCTCATGGCTATATAGTTATTAATGTGATTTTATGTTTTGATGCAAAAATACAAAAATAAATTACAATATTATTATTTTTTTAGTTAAATAATACTAATATAATAGTATTTATGTATTTCTGAAAGATAAAAGCAATAGAGTTAGGTGCGATCAATCATTGGGGAAGTATCCGGATAAAGCTGCTACGATACTTCTTTGCGGAGGAGGATGAGGGTGATCATTGTGGGAAATGCCATGAGAGCGTAGAAAAGGTCGCAGAAGCCCACCGCCATGCCGAGTGGCATGACGGCAAAGATGACGAGGGTGGCTATGAAAGCCCAGATGTAATGGCGGCCATGGCGTTCGCCGAATATGTAGGATGCGCAGCGGGTGCCATAGAAACTGTAGCTGAACATTGATGAAAGGGCAAAGCATATCACTATGACCATGAGGAGATATTCGCCGTAGGGTATGGCATTGCCAAATGATTGCATGGCGAGGGATAGCCCTTTGATGCTGCCGTCGGCCCCGAGCCCGAAGTCGCCGCACAGCAGGAGCGCGAGTGCGGTCAGCGTGCATACGAAACCGGAGTCGATGCCGGGGCCGAGCATGGCTATCAGAGCCTCGCGCCGCGGATCGGTGTTGGATGAGGCTCCGTGCATGATTGTGGCTGTGCCTACTCCGGCATCGTTGACAAGTGCCGCACGGCGAGCGCCGATAACGGCTATCCCCACCAGTGCGCCCCATCCGGCTCTCAGATTGAAGGCTTCGGCGAATATGGTGCGGAACACCCCGGGCACCTCGCTTATATGTGTGACAATGATGTAGAGGACCAGCAGGAAATACAGTCCAACCATGACGGGTACGAGCCATGAGGCCACTCCGGCTATACGCCGTATGCCTCCGATGGTGACGAGTGTCACAAGCAGTGCGATGCAGAGTCCGATGATGAGACGGAATGTCGTGTCGGCAGTCCATCCGATGCCTTGTGACAGGGTGTCGATCCATACCGGACGGCTGATGGTGGATGTGAGCGCCTCGGTGAGCTGGTTGGCGTTCATGATACACAGCGTACCGAACATTCCGGCTACTGCAAAAGTGAAGGCAAGCCAGCGCCACCGCGGTCCGAGTCCTTTCTCAATGATGAACATGGTGCCTCCGGCGGGTTTGCCGTCGGGGAGAGTGGTCTTGTATTTCGTGGTCAGGTATCTTTCGTGATATTTGGTGGACATTCCCACAAGTGCGCTTACCCACATCCAGAATATAGCTCCCGGGCCACCCATGACAAGGGCAATGGCCACACCGGCTATGTTGCCCATACCGACCGTGGCGGCTACCACCGAGGCGAGAGCCTGGAGCGATGAGATCTGTGAGCCTGAGTCGCGGGTCTGTTTCTCGCGGAGCACCTTTAGCGATGCCGGAAGAGAGCGCAGTGACACCATGCCTGATCGGATGAACAGGAATAATCCGCCACCGATGAGGAGCAGAAACAGCGGTATGCCGCAGATGAAGTCGGCGATGGTGGTGAGCAAGGGGATGAGTGATTATGCGGGTTAATGCTTTGACGGATTGACGGGTCATGGGATGTTACCATCGGCCACCGGCACCGCCGCCGCCGGTCATGCCGCCACCGAACGATCCGCCACCGAACGAACCTCCTCCGCCGCCTCCACGTGCGGCCGATCCGAGCACAGCTCCGAGAGCGGCGGCAGCGGCGGCATCGCTCTCTTTCCTTGGGATCTTGAAATGACGGTCGTCATGGTGTCCGCAGTTGCGGCAGACGTAACGGTCCAGGCCCTGGCCTTCATAACGTTCGGTAGCTTCGCGGATTATGCGCCGCTCAACCACTCCGTAGGTGCGGGCGTGACATACGGGACATTCCTTGTATGTGCTGCTGTCGTTGACATAAGGGAAAATGTCGGTCTGCGCGCATTTGGGACAATGCCACACATCATAGTCGACAGAGTTGAGCTTCTCCTCCATATCCTGGGCGGGGGTGAGGTAGTCATTGTCGTGTTCCTCGTCTATGAGGGTCATTCGTGTGCCACAGTTGGGACATTTGCGTTTATGGCGGCGCACCCGGTGCATCTTCCACGCGAGCAGTCCGAATGCCAGGACACCCATTCCGAGGGTGATACAGGCAAGGATGGCGGAGGCGAGGAAGTAACGGTGCAGTGATTGCCAGCGCTGCACGTCGTTCTGACGGCGGGTGGAGATGATCAGGTATATGACAACCAGAAGCGAGAAGAGGGCCACAACGGCTGAGAAGCGGAGATAGAAACTGAAGAGCTCGTCGCTGTCGAAGTCCACTTCGCCGGCATGGGCATCGTTGGCCTGCGATGACTTGAGTTCATCGCCCAGAGAGGGGTCGCGGACAATCTCGCCGAGGCGGGTGACACCTGCCGTGACACCTCCGTCATAGTCCCCCTCGCGGAACTTCGGGAACATGGAGTCGCGTATGACGCGCCCTGCCACGATGTCGGGCACGGCACCCTCCACGCCGTAGCCGGTGCGGATCACAGCCGCCCGGTCGTTGAGCGAGACGAGCATGAGCAGGCCGTTGTCTTTGTCGGCCTTGCCGATTTTCCATTTCTCAAAGAGTCTGGTGGCAAATTCCTCCGGGGTATATTCAGGGTCGACTTCGTCGATGGCCACCACGACAAACTCCACAGAGGTGTCGCGCCAAAGATTGCCTATATAGGAGTCGAGGGAGTTGACTGTCGATGCCGACAGCACTCCGGAGGGATTGGACACATAACGGGTGCGGTCGGCCACATGGACGTTCGGCACCTCGTCGAGACTCATCGCCATCGGAAGGATGGGGAGGAGCATGAGGAGAAGAAGTTGGAGGTATCTTTTCATCAGTTGTTGATTTTCAGACTCATACCGTTGAGCCTGCGGTAAAGATCAAGGGCATAGACATCGGTCATGCCCGAAATGTGGTCAAGCACGGCCTGTATCTTGCCGTAGAGAGTTGGAGATGCTATCTCGTATTGTTCAGGCACTTTGGCCAACAGCAGTCTGGAGTAGTTGAGTTCCGGCTGGGTCACAGCCTTGACAAGCTCGTCGATAAGGAATGAGATGATGCGTGTGCCGGCAAGCTCGATCTCCACCACATCACCGGCGCTGTAAATCCTTTTCCAAGACAGGGCCTCGCATCTACGGTATGCCTCGCGCTCGCGTTCGGTTATATGGTTGATGAGGGCCCCGCGGAAATTACCTGCCAGAATGTCGGCTTCGCAAGCGGCGAAAGTATCGGCGCATTTACCTACGAGCACTCCGACGATGCTCGAGCGCAGGTAGGCTATCTTTTCGTTTGCATCGTCCACCTGTTCCATCACTCTTTCGATGTGGCAGCGACGGGCGTCATCGAAATAGCTGAGAAGCAGAGGTATGACCTCTTCGGTGGATAATATTTTCAGCTTGTGGGCATCCTCGATATCCATTATCTCATAGCATATATCGTCGGCGGCCTCGACGAGATAGACGAGCGGATGGCGGCAATATTTCACTTTCCCGCCCGGTTCGCTGACCGGTATCATGCCGAGCTCGTCGGCCACACGGATGAAACTCCCGCGTTCGCTCTCGAAGAATCCGAATTTGCCATGACTCCCGGCGAGGGTCGATTCGAACGGATATTTCACTATGGATGCCAGCGTTGAATATGTCATGGCGAATCCGCCCTGGCGCCTTCCGTTGAAACGGTGGGTGAGCAGACGGAATGTGTTGGCGTTACCTTCGAAATGTATCAGGTCCTGCCATTGCTCTTCGGAAAGTTTGTCGCGGAAATGGCGTCCGGCCCCTTCACTGAAGTATGTGGCGATCGCTTTCTCGCCTGAATGGCCGAACGGAGGGTTGCCGAGATCGTGAGCGAGGCATCCGGCCGCCACTATGTCGCCGATGCTGTCGAGACATCCAAGCCAGGGTTCGCCCGCGTGTTTCTCGCGTAGGCGGATGGCGACCTCGGTGGCGAGCGAGCGCCCGACACAGGCCACCTCAAGACTGTGGGTCAGACGGTTGTGGACGAAGATGCTTCCCGGAAGCGGAAAAACCTGAGTCTTGTTCTGCAATCTCCGGAAGGGAGAGGAGAAAATGAGGCGGTCAAAGTCACGCTGGAAGTCGCTGCGGACTCCCGGCTTTGAGTCGTGATAGTGCTCGAGGCCAAAACGCTTGTCGCTTATCAGCCTGTCCCATCTCATGGGCTGGTGTGTGGAGGATAGATTATTCACAACGCGAAGTTAAGAAAAAACAGTATGATAAACAAGAGGGAGGCAGTGGAGTTTTTATCATACGGCGGAGAAGAGAACCCGTAGCTGAATGAACAGAGAGGACAGGAACGGTTGTCGTTCCTGTCCTCTCATATTCATTCACTCCCTTATGCGGGAGATATCATAGATGCAGGGGGAGATTATTCAGCCTTGCCGGCGGAACCGAGCACAGCGACAATCTTGTGCTTGTAGAGCTTCTCCATGTTGTCGCGGGCCGGGCCGAGGTATTTGCGGGGGTCAAACTCAGCGGGCTTCTCGGCGAGCACCTTGCGGACGGCTGCAGTCATGGCCAGACGGCTGTCGGAGTCGATGTTGATCTTGCATACATCCATCTTGGCGGCCTTGCGGAGCTCTTCCTCGGGGATACCGATGGCATCGGGAAGTTTGCCACCGTATTTGTTGATGGTGTCAACCTCGTCCTGGGGAACAGATGAAGAGCCGTGGAGCACGATGGGGAGGTTGGGGAGCTTCTTCTCAACAGCCTCAAGCACGTCGAATGCCAAGGGGGGAGGAACGAGACGGCCGGTCTTCGGGTCGCGTGTGCACTGCTCGGGTTTGAACTTGTATGCACCGTGGCTTGTGCCGATGGAGATTGCCAGTGAGTCAACACCGGTGCGGGTGGCGAAGTCGATCACCTCCTCGGGGTCGGTATAGGTGTGGTGGTCGGAAGAAACCTCATCCTCCACACCGGCGAGAACGCCGAGCTCACCCTCTACGGTCACGTCATACTGGTGAGCGTAGTCGCAAACTTTCTTTGTGAGGGCCACATTCTCCTCGTAGGGGAGGTGTGAGCCGTCGATCATCACTGAAGAGAAGCCGTTCTCGATGCAGTCCTTGCAGAGCTCGAAGCTGTCACCATGGTCGAGGTGAAGCACGATTTCGGGATGCTCCCAGCCGAGGCTCTTGGCATATTCAACAGCACCCTGCGCCATGAAGCGGAGAAGGATGGGGTTGGCATAGTTGCGTGCTCCTTTGGAAACCTGGAGGATGACGGGTGATTTCTCGTCGGCTGCGGCCTTGATGATGGCCTGGAGCTGCTCCATGTTGTTGAAGTTGAATGCGGGTACGGCATAGCCGCCTTTGATGGCCTTGGCAAACATCTCTTTGGTGTTCACGAGACCTAATTCTTTATAACTTACCATGTTATATTAAGTTGATATTAGGGTTTTCTACGATAATAGAATTGTACATCGCAAAGGTAATGTTTTTTTTCAACTTTTGCAATAAGGCAGGGGGTGGATTTGAGGGGGCATTTCAATAGTATTCCCTGCCGGTGACCTGTGAAGTCTGGCCGGTCTCTCAGGATTTTGAATTTGACGGTGGAATGTGTACCTTTGCATGAGAATTGTAAAAACAGAGGATGTATTTCTTATAAAATGACACCATATATAATAGATTTTCTGTCGCCTATGCTCAAATATGGCGATGTTGTCATTGCCGACACTGCCGGCCACGGCATATCAGCCGGAGTCACGGTCGTGACCGGAGCTAACGGTTCGGGCAAGACAACGCTCGGGACGATTCTTGAGAAAGGGCGGTATGCCTATGGAAACCGGCTCAGGTTCTGTGAGGAAGGCATGAAGGTGAAAATGCTGAAATTCACTGATATCCATTCGTTCACCGGGGTTGATGTCCTGCGCTTCGATCAGCGGCTTGAGTCATCGGAAAATGACTATGTGCCCACTGTAGGTGAGGTGATGGGGGCGAGGGTGGACGATCTCCGCTGGAAACCGTTATGTTCCTCGCTCGGTCTGAGAGATGCGGAGGAAAAGAAGATCAACTATCTGTCAAGTGGAGAATTGAGGAAGCTGCTGGTGATAAACGCGTTGCTGTCGGCTCCTGACCTCCTTGTGCTCGACAATCCATATATCGGGCTTGATGCGTCCTCACGTGAGGAGCTTGACAGGGCCATTGTCTCTCTCAAGGAGGAGGGGACTTCGGTTGTGCTGCTTCTGTGTGACAATGCCGAGATTCCGGTCTATACGGACAGTGTGATATGCCTTGACAATTGCCGTGTGGTGCGTCAGTTGTATGGACAGGATGAGATTTCGGCCTTGCGTGATGAGAGACCGGAATCCGTGGCCGGTGATTTTGAATTTCCGGCTCCCGGGGCGCCTATGCTGCCCCATGAGGTGGCGTTCTCGATTTCGGACGGACTGCTACGTTATGGCGACCGGACCGTTCTTTCGGGATTTGACTGGGTGGTGAGACGTGGTGAGCGCTGGATGCTCACAGGCCCGAACGGGAGTGGAAAGTCACTGCTCCTAAGCATCGTATGTGGTGATAATCCGCAGGCTTTCTCCAACAAGGTGCACATCTTCGACCGTCGCCGTGGAAGTGGCGAGACCATCTGGGACATAAAGGATAATGTGGGCTACGTATGCCCCGAGATGCAGCTCTATTTCCGGTCGCCGCTTACGGTGGAAGGAATTGTGATCGAGGGTTTGCGCCCGGGGCTCCGCCGCTATGGCAAGGCCACACAGGCTGAGAGAGATGTGGCGCGTATGTGGCTTGGGATTCTTGAGATAGATCATCTTGCGGAAAGGCATTTCCGGGATCTCTCGTTGGGAGAGCAGCGTCTGGTGCTTCTTGCGAGGGCTTTTGTGAGTCAACCGGCCATGCTCGTGCTTGATGAGCCGTTCCAGGGTCTCGACTCCAGACGCAAGGAGTTGCTGCGGAGGGTGATTGACAGTCTGCTTGACAGCCGTGGGGCGGCTCTGATATTTGTCACCCATTATCCCGAGGAGCTCCCGAGGTCGGTGAGCAATGTCAAGAGGATAGGTGGATAGAGTCTGATGGTGTTGTGGAATTATGTTGTCGAACATATTTTCAGCTTCGTTTGTTTAAAATATGTAAATTGACACAACAACAAAACAGAAAGAATATGAAAACAAAAGAACTGCTCCACCGCCTTGGCGATCTTTACCGCGAGTCATCCAAGATGATATATGGTAATCCGCTCAACCATTGATGGTCAGAACAAAAGGTTACCGATCAGGACAAGGGTACAGAAGGCCAAAAGGACATAAGAAACAGATTTTTTATTTTTGTTCAGTTAGAATCAGTCTGATGAATCTGAATACTAAAAAATATTTTGTTCCTTATGTCCTTTTGGTCTTTTGTACCCTTGTCCTGATCGGTAACTGATAACGGACCGACCTGTAAAAAATACGAAAGGAGACAGCCTCACGGGGCTGTCTCCTTAAATCAAACTCATATCGCGTGGTCGCCTCTACAAAGAGGCCTCCGGGCGATTATTCTACTAAAGGGTGGCACGATGTGTTTTTTATATTATCCGGCTAAGACTCCGGAATCAGATGAAATCTGTGTGCCGCCACGTTTTTGATGTAAAATGTCAAGAATGACTTATGATAAATAATTTAGGGTTGTAGACGGGTCGCTTAGGCGACTCGGTTTTTGAATTCGCTAAAGCAATGCAAAGGTGACTCTTTGTTGTCATATAATCAAACGAGGTGCCGAAAAAAAGGAGTTTCAGAATAGATTTATGGATATTTGGAATAGCGGAAAAATACACTTAATTTTGCACCATGATGGAAAAAGTATCATTAGCCAAGGGGCGCTTCGCCCCATCTCCTACCGGCAGAATGCATCTC
This sequence comes from uncultured Duncaniella sp., assembly GCA_910587165.1. Lineage (GTDB taxonomy): Bacteria > Bacteroidota > Bacteroidia > Bacteroidales > Muribaculaceae > Duncaniella. The sequence goes on along the minus strand of CAJUKP010000013.1, from coordinate 10,277 downwards.
GGCAACCTGTTCACGGCGCTTATCTCCTGGCTTTCGGTAAAGTCGGAAGGTGGAAAGTGGGTACTCAGGATCGAGGATCTTGATCCTCAGAGAAGCAAACGGGAGTTCAGCCGTCTCATAGAGGATGATCTCGCATGGCTTGGACTTGAATGGGATGAGGGGGGCCTTGACGACCGCGGTCCTGACGGTCCATACAGCCAGAGTTGTCGTCACGACATATATGCGGAGTGTCTGAAGCGTATATCAGCGAGCGGACTGACATATCCTTGTGTCTGCACACGTGCCGACATCATGGCCACCCAGGCCCCGCATCAGAGTGACGGCAGGGTGATATATGGCGGGAGATGCCGTCCGGCCGCAATGCCATCAACGGTGCCGGAACCGGCCACGCCGCATTCAACACGGCTCTACGTGCCTGACCGTGAAATCACTTTCACCGACCGGGTTTATGGGACACATAGTGTCAATCTGGCCACCCATTGCGGAGATTTTGTATTGAGAAGGGCCGACGGGGCATGGGCATATCAGTTGGCTGTGGTGGCCGATGATGCCCTTATGGGTATCACGGAGGTGGTGAGAGGCGAGGATCTGTTGCTCTCCACCGCCCAGCAGCTCTATCTCTATGATCTTCTCGGTTTCAAGGCTCCGGAATTCGCCCATCTGCCGTTGGTGTGCAACGAGGCGGGACAGCGGCTCTCGAAGCGTGACAGATCAATGAATATGGAAGAGTTACGCAAGACTCACGGCAGACATGACATTCTCGGGCTTCTCGCTCATAAGGCCGGGTTGACCGACTCTCCGCGCCCTGCCGGACTTGATGAGTTGCTTGAGATTTTCACCTGGGATAAGATCCGGTCAGCAGCGGCCGGTAGTTGATCAGGAAAAGGATACAAAAAGACAAAAGTTCAAAAGGAACAAACTTTTTATTTTTATCAGTCTGATGAATCTGAATCAATAAAATATTTGTTCCTTTTGAACTTTTGTCGTTTTGTATCCTTTTCTGACCGTTAACTTACTATTCCTCAGTGTACCATTTTGAATACATGAGGTAGTTGCGTGCTATTTTTGTATTCAGTTCCCGGGATGTCTCGGGATCGACCATTTTGATGAATTTCGCCGGAGCTCCTCCCCAAAGTTCATTCGGTCCTATTTTGGTTCGTGAAAGCACGACGGAACCTGCTGCCACGAGAGCACCTTCGCCCACCTCGGCATCGTCCATCACCACGGCTCCCATACCGATCAGTGCAAGATTGTGTATCTTGGCTCCATGTATGGTGACATTATGGCCGATCGAGACATCGTCGCCGATCTCGATTGTGGATTTCTGATACAGAGTGTGGAGTACGGAACCATCCTGGATGTTGACTCTGTTTCCGATGCGTATTGAGTTGACGTCGCCGCGAATGACGGTGTTGAACCACACGCTGCATTCTTCGCCCATTACGACGTCTCCGATTATGGTGGCGTTTTCCGCCAGGAATGTGTCGCGGCCGATCTCGGGAGTGAATCCGCGCACAGGTATGATGAGTGCCATTTTATGTTGCTGATTTAATCGTTATGCAAGTGGACGTGTCGCGGCCTCGAGCCATGCCTTTTCCTCTTCGTCGAGCGAGGGGCTGAGCAGTTCGAAGACGCGTGAATGGTAATTGTCGACCCAGCGGATCTCTTCGTCCGACATGATGGATGTGTCGAAGAGAGAACGGTCGAAGGGGCATAGGGTGATGGTCTCGAAAGCATAGAACTTTCCGAATTCTGTCTCGGAGTGGGGGATGGTGAGCACGAGATTCTCGCATCTGATACCGTAGCGGCCGGCCAGATATACGCCCGGCTCGTTGGATGTCAGCATTCCGGGTGTCAGTGGCGCGAGGGTGTCGTTGAGACGGATGCTTTGCGGCCCTTCGTGGCAGTTCAGGAAGAATCCCACACCGTGACCGGTGCCGTGGAGATAGCTTTTGCCTTCTTTCCAGAGTGGCATACGTGCCATGGCGTCGAGCTGTGCGCCACGGGTGCCTTCGGGGAATATGGCGGTGGCAATGGCGATATGTCCTTTCATCACGAGTGTGAAGTCATGCCGCATATCAGCCGTGGGAGTTCCGATGGCAATGGTGCGGGTGATGTCGGTAGTTCCGTCGAGGTAGTTCGCGCCCGAGTCGATGAGCAGGAGGTTGTCCTTGGTTATAGCCGTGTTGCTTTCGGGGGTGGCTGTATAGTGGACTATGGCACCGTTCGGGCCGAAACCACAGATGCTGTCGAAGCTGAGATCGTAGAACAGATCTCCTTTGCGGCGGTTGCTCTCGAGTATCTCCGCAACGTCTATCTCGGTGAGAGGGCGGCCTGAAGCTACGGCTTTCTCTATCTCGATGAGCGAGCGAACCATGGCAACGCCATCACGCACATGGGATGTGCGCACATTGGCTATCTGCACGTCGTTTTTCACAGCCTTGAGCATGGCTACAGGTGATGAGGCGACTATGGAGTGGCCTTTGAGAAGGGATTCGATTGCTCCGGATGCACTTGTGGTGGCCAGGAGCACAGTGGCTCCGGATGTCAGTGCGGGAAGTTCGGCTGTCAGTGATCCGTAGGGACGGGTGTTCACTCCGGCGGATCTGAGGTGTGCCTCGACCTCGGGTGTGAGTTTCGCGGCATCAACAAACAGAGTGGAGCCTTCGGGGCTGACATACAGGAACGATGCAGCCACCGGTGAGCAGTGGACATCGTTGGAGCGGATGTTGAGCATCCATGCTATCTCGTCAAGTGCGGCTGTGAAATATGAATCCGCTCCCGCGGCTTTCACAGCTTCCAGGGTGCGGGCTATGCGTGAGGATGCGCTCTCGCCGGAATATTTCTCATCATGGACGAAGATTTTGTCGGATGGCATTGCCGGACGGTCAGGCCATACGCTGTCCGTGGGATCGAAGTCGACCTTTAATCCCAGTCCGGCAGACCGGAGGCGGGATGCAAGAGTGGCGGTGTCGTCAATCGACATGAGCAGACCGTTGATGCCTACCGTGTCACCTTTGTGGAGGGTGGTCACGAGATAGTCGGTCACCGACGGGGTGTCGGGCAGACCGTCTTTCATGAGAATGATACCGGTTCCTTCTATCTGCTTGGCGCATTGGAGGAAGTAGCGGCTGTCGGTCCATACGAGGGCGCTGTCGGTGGTGATCACCATTGTGCCGGCCGATCCGGAGAATCCGCTGAGATAGCGGACGATATGCCAGTGGTCGGAGATATATTCACTCAGATGCGGGTCGGTGCGTGGAAGTATCACCGCCTGCAGACCGGCATCGAGCATTTTGGCACGGAAGGCCTCTATGCGGGCCGGAATATTGTCATAGGTCATGGTTTTGCGGTTTTGGTTTCCGCAAAATTAGTGAAACTCGGCAAGATTTCCTATATAATAGGTGTAAAAATTCCTAATCCGGGGTTTTGAGCAGGACAGATCTGAGCGCGCGGCGGGACAGCACCCTGATTTCGTTTGTCCCATAGTCGATGATCCCGCGTTCCTTGAGTGAGTCGAGTGTGGCTATGAATGAAGAACGCTGTACATTGAAGAGGGTGTAGAGGTCGCGCTGACGGGCGGAGAGCACGATATCGTCTGATCCGAGCTGGGTAAGGGCGATGATCCAGTAGGCTATGCGCTCCTCAAGAGACCCGGATGTCAGGGCTATGATGCCGTCGATGGCTTTCTGGGCGTTTGTGGAGAGCATATTGAGGTAATTGAATATGAATATCTCGTCGGATTGCAGCAGCCGTATGAGATCGGCTTTGTCAATCTGCATGATCGAGACAGTGTCGATGGCCCGGGCTGTGCCGGGATACATGGTGTGTCGCCCGAACAGGAAGTCAGGCGATATGAGGGCAGGGGCCCTGAGTGTCTGCGACACCCTGAAGCTGTCAGTGGAGTTGGAGATTGTCAGCCGCACGTCACCCTTGATCACGAATTTGATCTGTGAGCACGGCTCCCCGGCGGTGAGTATTGTCTCACCGGGTAGGTATTTCAGAAATGCAAGGCGGGTATTGCCTACGATTTCCGACAATCGTGTATAGCTCAGACCCTTGAAAAGAGGAAGGGTGAGGAGGCTTTCGTACATACTGTTAACTGCCATGACCTTATGCAAAATTTAACTAAAAAAGGCTTAAAACGGGTCCTTTGAATTTTAACGCCTCACGCTCCCTTTTGGTTTTCGGCACGGGTCTTAAAATACAGTTGTGCGGAATTTATGATGTTCTGCCACGCCACGTAGGCGGCCGGTGCCACTGAAGTGATGGGATGAAGGTAGGTGAGAGCCATCCAGATAGCGAGCACTGTGTTTTTTTGTCCGAGGCCCTGTGCTCCGGCTATCTTGTCGCCACATCTTGAACCTATGCGTCTTCCTGCCACGAACTGTCCGCAGCAGACCACAAGAGAGAAGAGCGAGAGTATCACCATCTCGGGTATCATATCGGCCGGTTCGCTCATGATGAAACTGACGGCACGGCCCACCACGATGAAAAGTGACAGTGCCCATATATAGAATGACAGATTCTGGTGGGATGAGATGGTGTGGTGGACCTTGGGCATGAACCGGAGCAGGGCGAGGGCCGTGAAGAGAGGCAGGATGATCAGCGGCACCACACGTGTGGCTATCAGGGTGAGCGATTCAAGAAATGTGAACGAGGTCTCTCCGCTTCCCATGAGTGTGAATATCACAGGGGCGAGCACGGCCACCGATATGTTGGATATAATGGAAAAGGTGGCTAATCGTGCCACACTTCCCCCTAACATACCTGTGATCACCGGTGCCGCGGTCGCTGTCGGGCAGAAGACGCAGATGAATGTTCCTTCCGCGACTTCCCGGCTATAGGGAAGGATGAGAAAGTAGAGTGCGATGGATCCGGCTATCTGCACGGTGATCAGTCCGGCCGAGAGCCGTGTCACCTTGAACTCTGACGGTCTGACACGGCAGAATGTGATGAGAAGCATCACGAATATCAGATAGGGCGCGATGAATGCGATGGCGTCGATGAAGTTGTGGAACAGTACTCCTCCAAGCATTGCTATGGGAAGCATCCACGGTTTGAGCCGTTGGCGGATGATGGCTGCGTTCATGTCAATTCTTCTTTTTTCAGGGTGCAAAATTAGTGATTTTTACCTATTTTTGCAGGGATTTTAATTCTGAAAACAGAATGGCAGACAATTATCTTGAAAAACGTATGGATGATTACCGTTCGGGTCGTCTTGGCCGACCGGTAAGTGTGGCGGCCAAACGTAGCCGTCAGGGTGCGGTGAATGAGCTGTCGGTCGCATTTCCTCCGATGCGTATCCTCGTGGTGAGCCGCGGCCTTTCGGCACTTGCAGCCGAGGTGGTCAGGCTCTCACGGTCGCTTGGACTCGCCACCGCTCTATGCTCGGAAGCCGGCAGGGAGGCTATGGCGCTATCCCAGTCGGTCGGCGCGCGTCTTTACACCACTTCCGATCCTTCTGCTGTCGCGGCCGATCTGGCCCGCCACTGGGGTGGGGTGGATGTCGTGATGACCGAGGATGAGATGTTCGGCTCCTGTGGCGGGAGGATGCTGCATCTGCGCGGGGCTGAGGCTCCGGTTGACGTGTTGGCGCGTTTCTATCTCTTTATGGCCCATCCCGACAACTCCTTTTTCGCCATATCGTAAATATTTGCTACCTTTGCAGAAATAATCAGAACAAGAATAGAATAGAAATAATAAAATGGCACTTCAATGCGGCATAGTCGGACTCCCCAACGTGGGCAAGTCGACTCTTTTCAACTGTCTCTCCAACGCAAAGGCCCAGTCGGCCAATTTCCCTTTCTGCACCATCGAGCCCAATGTCGGTGTGATCACCGTGCCCGATGACAGGCTTAACAAGCTGGTGGAAATGTGCAATCCCCGTTCTATCGTTCCCGCCACGGTGGAGATTGTTGATATCGCCGGTCTCGTGCAGGGCGCGAGCAAGGGTGAGGGTCTCGGCAACAAGTTCCTCGCCAATATCCGCGAGACTGATGCCATCCTTCATGTGCTCCGTTGCTTCGATGACGACAATGTGACTCATGTCCACAACAATGTCGATCCTGTGCGTGACAAGGAGATTATCGACTACGAGCTCCAGATCAAGGATCTTGAGACTGTCGAAAGCCGTATAGCCCGCACTCAGAAACAGGCGCAGACCGGAGGCGACAAGGTGGCCAAGATGCAATATGAGGTGCTCCGCAAGTTCCAGGAGGCACTTCAGCAGGGACTTCCCGCGCGTACCGTCGAACTGGAGACACCTGACGAGCAGAAGTTTGCCCGCGAGCTTTTCCTCCTTACATCCAAGCCTGTGATGTATGTGTGCAATGTCGATGATGCATCGGCTGTGAATGGCAACAAGTATGTCGATGCGGTGCGCGAGGCTATCAAGGATGAGAATGCCCAGCTGCTGATAGTTGCGGCGCAGACCGAGAGTGAGATCGCAGAGCTCGACACATACGAGGAGCGCCGGGAATTCCTTGCCGAGATCGGTCTGGAGGAGTCCGGTGTGGCCCGCCTTATCCGTGCAGCCTACGCTCTGCTCAATCTCAAGACATTTTTCACCGCCGGTGCCGATGAGGTCAGGGCTTGGACTTTCATTGACGGCAGCAAGGCTCCTAAATGTGCCGGTGTGATCCATACTGATTTCGAGAAGGGTTTCATCCGCGCCGAGGTGATAAAATATGACGATTACGTGACTCTCGGAAGCGAGAGCGCGGTGCGCGAGGCCGGTAAAATGGCCGTTGAAGGCAAGAATTACGTGGTGCAGGACGGCGACATCATGCACTTCCTCTTCAACGTCTGATCATCCCGGGCCTATGTGCCCGACAGGTGTTCTCTCCTCCCTCTTTCCCCCAATAAGCTACAATCCCTGACATTTCAAACGACATGAAAAACTTTTTCCTTGTGCCGGCACTCACCATAGGGGTGCTCACGGCATTTCCGGCAATCGCCGGAGATGATAATGAGAATTATCTCCTCAGGTTCGACCGTCCGGCTGAGTATTTCGAGGAAACGATAGTAATAGGCAACGGCAACCTCGGCGCCATCATCTATGGTGGCGTCGGGGAAGACCGTTTGTCACTCAACGATATCACGCTATGGACCGGTGAGCCGGAAAGCGGAGTGACTACCCCCGATGCATGGAAGGCTATTCCTGAGATACGTGCTGCTCTTGACCGTGGAGATTATCGTGAGGCAGATTCGCTGCACATGAAGGTGCAGGGGCATTACAGTGAGAACTATCAACCGCTGGGTTCCCTGACCATCACATACAGAGGGCGCGACGGTATGACGCCGGCAGACTATGGCCGTGTGTTGAGTGTGAAGGATGCTGTTGCCTGTACCTGGCTTGTAGACGACAGAGGGGGAAAGGAGAACAGAAGTTCCACTACTTATTTTGCATCCGCACCAGATTCCGTCATTGTTGTACGTATGCACAGCGACACTCCTGTTGACGCCGTGATTCGTCTTGATTCCCAGTTGCCACATAAGGTGACAGCCAATGACGGCGCCATAACATCGGTCGGCCATGCCGCATATCTGTCTCTTCCCGGTTATACCTCGTTTGAGGAGAAACTCCGTTACGAGGAGGGGAGAGGCACACCGTTCTCCACAATAGTGAAGGCTGTTCCCTCCGACGGCTATGTTGCCTCCATGCCCGATGGCTCACTTGAGATATGCGGAAGCAAGGATGTCGTTCTCTATATAACTAATGTGACAGGATTCAACGGTTTCGATAAGAATCCAGCCACCGAGGGTCGGGATTATCTCGCACTGTCGCGTGGCCGCATAGACCGTGCGGTCGCCAAGGGGTATGACAGTTTGCTCGCCGACCATCTGTCGGATTACAGGGATCTGTATGACCGTGTGGAAATTGATTTTGGCACCACACCTGATTCTATCGCTTCGTTGCCTACCGATGTCCAGTTGAAGCGTTACACTGATCTTCATGAGACAAATCCGGATCTTGAGGAGCTTTATTTCAACTACGGGCGCTACCTCCTCATAGCATCCTCGCGCACCAAGGGTGTGCCTGCCAATCTCCAGGGCTTGTGGAATGAATATATTCTTCCTCCCTGGAGCAGCAACTATACCACTAATATCAATGTGGAGGAGAATTATTGGCCGGCTGAGGTGACCGGGCTCGGCGAGCTTCAGGCGACGGCTCTGATTCCCTGGATAAAGAATCTGTCGGTCGGCGGGGAGAAGACCGCCCGTCATTATTTCGGCGTTGACCGCGGTTGGGCCCTTGGACACAACTCCGATATATGGGCCATGACCAATCCTGTCGGTCTTAATTCCGGTGATCCGGTATGGGCCAACTGGAATATGGGTGGTGCATGGCTCGCCACACACATCTGGGAGCATTATCTGTTCACAGGTGACAGGGAATTTCTCAAGGAATATTATCCTGTGCTCAAGGGTGCGGCTGAGTTTTGTCTCGGTTGGCTCATTGAGCGGGATGGTCATCTTGTGACTTCTCCCTCCACATCACCGGAGAACAAGTATGTCACAGACGGCGGTTATCATGGCGCGACTTTCTATGGAGGTGCGGCTGACCTGGCCATGATACGTCAGTGTCTGATGGATGCACGTGACGCCGCCGAGGCTCTTGGCGTCGATAGTGGCTTCCGCGAAGAAGTGGATAATACGCTACCCCGTCTTTATCCTTATAAGATAGGCCGGAAAGGCAATCTTCAGGAATGGTATTATGACTGGGAGGATGAGGATCCGCGCCATCGCCATCAGTCGCATCTGTTCGGATTGTATCCGGGCAGGCATATTTCAGTGTCGGAAACACCTCAGCTTGCCGACGCCGCATCACGTTCTCTCGAGATAAAGGGGGATGAGACCACGGGTTGGAGCACCGGATGGCGTGTCAACCTTCTTGCCCGGCTGCTCCAGAGTGAGAAGGCTTATAATATGTATCGCCGTCTGCTCAGATATGTGTCCCCTGATCGTTATGAAGGGCCTGACCGTCGAAGTGGGGGAGGGACATACCCCAATCTGCTCGACGCTCACGCTCCGTTTCAGATCGACGGCAATTTTGGCGGTACGGCCGGAGTGGCGGAGATGCTTATCCAGTCCACCCCCGGTTCTATGACTCTGCTTCCTGCTCTGCCTGATGCATGGAGCGACGGAAGTGTAAAAGGTCTACGTGCGCGTGGCGGCTTCATTGTGGATATGGAATGGAAAAATGGAAAGGTGACTTCCGTTAGTGTCTCGTCACCTCTTGGCGGAAGCACGACTGTTGTCATGGATGAGGAGCGGATTCCCGTGACCATTCCTGCAGGAGGTGTGGTGAAAGTTAAATAAGCGAGGATAAATTCACTTTATATACCGGTACAGTTATAATGGTAGTGTTAACCATTGTGCTGTGCCGGATATTTTTTTGATGAATCCTCTGAAAAGCTAAAATATGGCTAAAAAAGGGGGTAAAAAGGGAGAAAACGGCCTTTAAGTGTTAAATAAGTGTTAAATTGAGTTTGAAATTTGGAGGGTAATGGAAAAGTGTCTACCTTTGCACTCGCTTTTCGGGAGTAACCCTTGCAGAGGCAAGGCAACAAGTTATAACCCCGGTGTTTGAATGAAAGTTCACCACCAAGTGTTAAAACAATGTTAAAATCCTCAAAAAGTTTGCAGGTTTCGAAAATTGTCCGTAACTTTGCAGAGCTTTTTCGACGGGGTTTCTCGAAAGAGAAAGCGAGAGAACTTTGAAATGATTGCAACGATGAAGTAGTACAAGAGACGGTGTCATCCTCAGGGATGACATGAAAAATCTCTCGTCAATCAAACATCCAAGGAAATAAATACAAGAATATCCGGCGTTACAGAAGAGACAGTCGAGACCGGCCGAGCGGAATTTCCGACGGCAGGGATCTCAGTTGCGAAAGCAAGACAAACAGAACAATTCTCTGTAAGTCCCTTTCGGCTCTATTATAAAAATAGAAAAGAAAAGAACAACAAATACAGAAACAACGAAGAGTTTGATCCTGGCTCAGGATGAACGCTAGCGACAGGCTTAACACATGCAAGTCGAGGGGCAGCGGGGAGGTAGCAATACTTCCGCCGGCGACCGGCGCACGGGTGAGTAACACGTATGAAACCTGCCCGCAGCAGGGGGATAAGCGGAAGAAATTCCGTCTAATACCGCGTAACAATCCCCGGAGGCATCTCCGGGGATTTAAAGGAGGCAACTCCGGCTGCGGATGGCCATGCGGCGCATTAGCTAGTTGGCGGGGTAACGGCCCACCAAGGCGACGATGCGT
>CAJUKP010000012.1 GCA_910587165.1 uncultured Duncaniella sp. | reverse complement strand
GATGAACCTTCCCCTCGGCACCGTCAAGAGCCGCATCTTCTTCGCCCGCAAGAAACTGCAGACCCAGTTCGCGGACTACAGATAAAAGATACACTCATCCTCCTCCCTCCCCCGTAATTTTGCAGATGATTGGTTTATAGAAGAAAAAGGTTTCCGTGAGGCACACCTTCCGAATGGTAAAAAAGATTGTTTTAGGAAAAAAACTTTGATTGGTATTGATTTTTGGTAATAGAGATTTTTGATTCATGCATCTGACACACAGACCTGACGTTACAAACAACAACGGATGAACCCCGCAGCAGGAGTTCATCCGTTGTTGTTTCTGTATATACCGTTGTTTCTAACGCTCGTTGATGAGCCCGAGTATGTGGATGGATTCGAGGCACATTCTGGAGTTGTGGTAGGGACATTTCCAGAATCCGGCCTTGTCATCCGTGCGGTTTATGTCACCGGAGGGCGATTTGCGCGACCAGTACCATTCGCCGGCGGGATCGACAAGATTGCCGACGATATATCTCCATGACTGTCGTGCGGCTTCAAGAGCTTCCGGTTTGCCGTGGAAACAGGCCAGATAGAGCTGGCCGATCACGTTTTCGGCCTGCACCCACCAGTGCTTGTCATTGTCATAGTGTCCGGAAGCGTGTCGTTCATACACCATTGACCCGTCCCAGCATCGTCCCTGCAGGCCTGCTTCGGCTATATGATATGTGTGACGGAGAGTCTCGGCGGTCAGGGCATCGTCGCCTATCACCTGGGCGGTCTCGAGCAAAAGCCATGAAGCCTCGATGTCATGGCCATAGCTTTCGGTGTCGTCGAGTTTCTCCCAATCATCATTGAAAAACAATGTAAGATGATGGGTATGCGGATTCTCAATCCGGTCCAGGAAGATACGGAGCAGATAGCGTGTAGCCTCATCCACTTCGGGGATAGCCTCATGGTCCGGCACCCTCTCCTTGAGCGCACGGAGAAGATTGGTGTACCCCTCGATTATGTGCAGATGGGTGTTCATGGTCTTTGAGGCATTGGCATCTTTGTCGCTGAGACGCATATCGGCGATGGGCTGCCAGTCGCGGGTGGCAGCCTCAATGTAGCCCCCTTTCTCACGGTCGCGCGAGTGCGACTCGATGCAGCGGAAGAGTGCTATCGCATTCTCCAGTGCCTCTTCGTCGCCGGTCGCACGGAAATATTCCGCCAGACCGTAGATCATGAATCCGATGGCATAGAATTGTTTCTTTGTGTCATCGGGTGTGCCATCGGCATTCACGCTCCAGAATGTGCCGCCATGCTCGCGGTCGAAGAAATGGTCATATATGTAATCGCGGGCACGTGTGGCGCTCTCGAGATAGTCGGGATTGCCAAGGGCGCGGTATGCGCTCGAGAATGTCCAGAGTATGCGGGCGTTAAGTATGGCACCTTTCGGAGCGTCGGCCACGAGATTGTCATTGCCGTCGCGGCGGCCGTAGAACCCGCCGCGGGGATCGGTCATCTCATTGCGCCAATAGGGGAGAATGTTGCAGGTGAGATTCTCGAGGAGTTCTTTAGAAAACTGTTCAGTTTCCATATTTTTTCAAATCAGTCAGGTTCAACAATGTGGGTTTCGGCTGCCTTGACCGAACCGTCGGTCACAGCCTCGCGGCGCAGATGGAGTTCGTTGACTATACGGTTCATCTCCTTGGTGTCGAGCGGATAGAACCACACTATGACAAGAGAGAGCAGAGCCACACCGGCAGGGATGAATGTCATGAGCATCCACAGACAGCTTATGGCACTGTCGGGCTGGACTATGTCAAGCCCGGCGTTTGAATCGTTGCGTTCCACGTAGCCGCATCCGCTCAGCAGCCACATGACAGCCGCACCGCCTATGGCACCTCCGAATTTCTGGGCCATAGAGGCTGACGAGAATATCAGACCTGTTGAGGCTGTCGATGTCTTGAGTTCGGAATAGTCGGACACGTCGGCATACATTGACCATACGAGTGGCGCCATCACGCCTGTCAGCACGGAGATGACCACCTGAAGCAGAAGCATGAGAAGGAGGCCGGCGTTGGAGGCGGGGGAGAGTGTGAAGAAGAGCACCGAGAAGATGATGAGTAGCGCGTCGACGAGTATGAAAGTCGGTTTCTTGCCGAAGCGGTTGGTGATGGGCACCGCGAGGGCCACACCCACCATATTGGCCACCTCGCCTACACCCAGGAAGAGACCGGAATAGAAGAGGATGGAGAGGGTGAAGATGATTATGTGCTGCTCACCACCTATGATGTCGGCGAAGAAGAAGGCCACTGTGGCACCGCGCACTGTGTTGAAAAGGTTGAAGCACAGTGACGCTCCGTTGAGAAGCCACCAAGGTTTGTTGGTGACGAGAGCTTTGATGTCGCTGCCGAGCGAGGCGGTGCTTACGGTGGTGAGTTTCTCGCGTGTGAGACTGAAGCACAGGAGGAAGAGCACGAAGCAGCATACGGCTATCACTATCATGGCGAATTGCCACGAGCTCTGGAGCGAGAAGCCGAAGCTGTCCTTGAACATTGAGCAGAGGGGATCCCATGCGAAGAGGGCTATGAAGGATCCAGCGTATGCGAAGAACATACGGTAGGACGAGAAGACCGTCTTTTCGGCTGAATTGTCGGTGATCACACCGAGCATGGCTCCGTAGGGCACATTGATGCCGGTATAGACAGTCATCATGAGTATGTAGGTCACGTAGGCCCATACCAGTTTGGCGGCATATCCCCACTCGGGAGTGGTGAAGAGGAGTATGCCGCATATCGAGAATGGTGCTGCCACCCATAGAAGATACGGACGGTATTTTCCCCAGCGGGTCTTGGTGCGGTCGGCCACGACTCCCATCATCGGATCGGAGACAGCGTCCCAGATACGGGTCACGAGAAGTAGGATGCCGGTGTCGACCAGGGAGATGCCGAATACATTGGCATAGAAAAACGGCAGGTAATAGCTGAAGACTTTCCAGAACATTGAGGAAGCCATATCGCCGAAACCATAACCTGCTTTTAGACTTAGCGGTGCTGACATGGTGATTATAAAAAAATGCGGAGGCGCGCCGCGGCGCGCCCCGCACAGGGGTATTAGATGAATTTCTTGTTGTTGTCGATGAGAGTGTTGATGGTGCGCACTGAAGCCGAAGTGGTCAGGCCGTCCTCGGGGGTGTTGAGGCAATAGTCGACGAGACGGTCGATGGTCGATGTGGCCACGTGCATACGGGTGTCAGATGATGCGTAGTAGATATACACCTTTCCGTCCGGATCGGCTATCCAGCCGTTGGCGAACAGCACGTTCATCACGTCGCCCATATATTCCTCACCCACCGGGGCCATCAGATACCCCCCAGGTGAGGCTATCTTTTTCCAAGGCTCCTCGAGCGAGGTCATGTACATATACAGCACATACCTCAGGCCGGAAGCGCAGGCGCGCACACCATGGGCAAGATGGAGCCATCCGCGTGAGGTCTTGATGGGATGGGGGCCTTCACCGTTCTTCACCTCCTTGATGGTGTGGTAGTACCGGGGGTCGATGATGATTTCCTCCTTCACCTCGGCGCGTGTGATGTCGTCGATGAGCGCCCAACCGATTCCACCACCGCTGCCGGTGTCGATGAATCCGTCCTGTGGACGTGTGTAGAGGGCATACTTGCCGTTGACAAACTCGGGATGGAGCACCACATTGCGCTGCTGTGACTTGCTGATCAGGTCGGGGAGACGCTCCCAGGTTTCGAGATCCCTGGTGCGGGCTATGCCGCAGGCGGCGGTGGCTGCCGATAGATCGCCGGGGCAGGATTCGTCGTGACGCTCCACACAGAAGAGACCGTAGATATATCCATCCTCATGGGCGGTGAGACGCATATCATAGATGTTGGTGCCGGGATTGTCTGTATCGGGCATCGTGATGGGGCGCTCGCGGAAACGGAAATTGTCAATTCCGTTGGGGCTCTCGGCGATGGCGAAGAACGATTTGCGGTCCATACCCTCGACACGTACAACCAGGAGATACTTGTCATGCCACTTGATTGCGCCGGAGTTGAGGGTGGCGTTGCAACCTATGCGTTCCATGAACCAAGGGTTGGTCTCGGGATTGAAGTCATATTTCCATGTCGGAGGAACCATGTCGGCCGTGATGACAGGATGGGCATATCGGTTGAAGATTCCGTTTCCCTCAAGCATTATGTTGGGGCGGGAAACTAATTCCTCGTAACGGGCGAGGATGAGGTTCTTGCGGTATTCGAATGTTGTCATTATCGTGTGTTATTCTACAAATATAGCGTTTGAATTGTCATGGAATTTCTTGAAGTCATCGGCACCCTTATGGCCGGGGTAGGGCACATAGAAATGCTGCGGACGGTCGTGGGTACCGTTGCGCCATACACAGACGTAGGCTATCGGCAGATCCTTGATTGCGGGTTCGAGCACTCGGGTGTACCAGTCGGTCACCTCGAGGCCCTCAAGGCCGGTCTCGGTGAAAGCCGCGATCTTGCCACGTTTGCGGGCCTCGTCACATACGTAGGGGAGCTGGTTGCTTATCCGTGACCGGAACTGCTCCTCACCGTCGGCACCGTCGAAGGCATAGATATCGGTTCCGAGGATGTCCACGTATTCATCGCCGGGATATGTGGCGAAATATTGCTCGCGGGTGAGATCCTTGTCAGGAGAGTAGGCCCACAGCACATTGTCGACACCTTTGGCGTCGAAACGCTCGCGGGTAAGCTTCCAGAGCGCTATGTATTCCTCGGGGCTGCTGTGGTCACTTCCCCACCAGAACCATGAGCCGGAATTTTCATGCCACGGCCTGAATATGACGGGAAGCGGATTGCCTTCTTTATCCTTCAGCGATCCGATGAAGTCGGCCGCACGGTCGATCCATGCCACGAGAGTGTCGCGCACGGCCGGATTGTCAGCCATCAGGGGCAGGGGGGCGGCGGAGACATCCCACGAGCTGCCTCCGGTGATGGGATTGAGCACGTGCCATGAGATGGCATTGACTCCTCCGCGGGCATCATGGTCAGCAGCCTCGGAGGCTATGAATTCAAATGGAACGCCGTCGAGATTCTTTGTTGAGTCAACTTCGATCAAGCCTAAATCCCAGCTCATCAGACCGGGATACTGTCCGGTGACAGCCTTGACATCAGAGTTGCCCTTGACATATTTCCATCCGTTGCCGTATGCGGTATCGTCGTGGTGGCCGAAGAAATATCTGCCCTGTGCCACGGCTGAATCGAGCCGGGCGGCGAGACGTGCTGAGGGGGCCACGCTGTCAGCAGTGGCTGCCGTTGAGTCGTCTGCCGATTCCTTCGTACCGGAGCATGAGAACAGCATCAGGGAGGCTGCTAACAGTGATGTGATTTTTTTCATTTCTATGATTCTGTTTATTGAGGTGTGTTGTGATTGGTGACGGGCGTGGCTCTATCCGAGAGTGACCTCCACTTTGTTGACCGAGCCGGGTGCGCACAGAGGGATGATGTTGCCTTCGATGAATTCACCGTTGACCTTGAGTGTGCGGACTCCGCGGCAGACATGAGCCGGATTAACCACCGAGATGTCATAGCGCGCTCCGCGGAACTCGCGGCTCACCTCATATCCGTTCCATGAATCGGGTATGCAGGGGTCGATCTCAAGTCCGTCATATCCGGGCCTTATGCCGAGGATGAACTGTGTGATCGCATACCAGTTCCATGCGGCGGTGCCTGTGAGCCAGGAATTCTTGGCTTCACCCGGACGGGCGGCATCCTTGCCGGCGGTCATCTGGCAGTAGACGTAGGGTTCCACCTTATGCAGATCGCTCTTCTCCTCGATGAATGCGGGACAGATCTTCGAGTAGTATTCCCAGGCGCGGTTGCCTCGGCCGAGCACGGTCTCGCCGATGATCACCCAGGGGTTGTTGTGGGCGAAAATGCCGGCGTTCTCCTTGTAGCCTGCGGGATAGGTGGAGATCTCGCCGTATTCCATCACATATTCGGTGAATGCAGGGTTGTTGAGCACAATGCCGTGTTCGGTGTCGAGATATTTCTTCACGGCATCGAGCGATAGTTCCACGAGGCCTTCCTTGAGTCCTATTCCGGCCATGGTGCACCATCCCTGTGACTCGATGAAGATTTTTCCTTCCTTATTCTCGTGCGAGCCCACTTTGTTGCCGTAGAAATCATAGGCACGGAGGAACCATTCTCCGTCCCAGCCGTGGAGCTTGACAGCCTCGGCCATCTCGCTGACATATCTGTCGGCGCGGGCGGCCTCCTCTTCCATGCCGAGGTGGCGGCAGAGAGCGGCATATTCGCGTCCGTAGATCACGAACTGGCCGGCTATCATGAGCGACTCGGCTTTCGAGCCTTCCGACTTGTTCTCAGTGGTCTGGAACGATTCGTTGGGATCGTTGGAGAAACAGTTGAGGTTCAGACAGTCGTTCCAGTCGGCACGGCCTATGAGAGGGAGACCGTGAGGGCCGAGATTGTTGATCACATGGTCAAACGACACACGCAGATGCTCCATGAGCGGCACTTCCGACCCGGGCTGATTGTCGAAGGGTACGGGTTCATCGAGGATCGAGAAATCGCCGGTCTCCTTGATGTAGGCCACGGTGCCGAAGATGAGCCACATGGGATCGTCGTTGAATCCGCCGCCGATGTCGTTGTTGCCACGCTTGGTGAGCGGCTGGTACTGGTGATAGCATCCGCCGTCGGGAAACTGGGTGGAGGCGATGTCGATGATGCGCTCGCGGGCACGGCCGGGAATCTGGTGGACGAAGCCGACGAGATCCTGGTTGGAGTCGCGGAATCCCATGCCGCGGCCTATGCCGCTCTCGAAGAACGAGGCCGAGCGTGAGAAACAGAAGGTGATCATGCACTGATACTGGTTCCAGATGTTGACCATGCGGTCAAGACGCTCATCGGAGGTGTGGACGGTGAACCGGTCGAGCAGATTGTCCCAGTAGCGGCGGAGTTCGCCGAAGGCCTGGTCCACCTTCGCGGCGGTGTCGAAGCGGGCCATCAGCTCGCGGGCGGGAGCCTTGTTGATCACACCCGTGCTCTCCCATTTCTGATCCTGCGGGTTTTCGATATATCCGAGCATGAACACGAGGTCACGGCTTTCGCCGGGAGCGAGAGTGATGTCAAGCATCTGTGAGGCGATCGGGCTCCAGCCGTGGGCCACGGAGTCGCGCGAATGTCCCTCCATCACGGCATCCGGCTCGTCGAAACCGTTGTAGAGTCCTATGAATGTCTCGCGGTCGGTGTCAAAACCGTCCACCGGGGCGTTGACCGTGTAGAATGCGTAATGGTTGCGGCGCTCCTTGTATTCAGTCTTGTGATAGATTGTGGAACCGTCTATCTCCACCTCGCCGGTGGAGAAATTGCGCTGGAAGTTCTCCATATCGGTCGCGGCGTTCCACAGACACCATTCGATCAGCGAGAAGAGTTTGAATGACCTGGGGCGGTCGGTCTTGTTGGTGAGTGTGAGTTTGGTGATCTCGGCGTGGGTGTCGAGCGGCACGAAGAAGAGAGCGCGAGCCTCGAGGCCGTTTTTCTCGCCGGTGATGACGGTATAGTTCATGCCGTGGCGGCACTCGTAGAAATCGAGAGGGGTCTTGCATGGTTTCCATGAGGGATTCCAGACGGTGTCGCCGTCCTTGATGTAGAAATAGCGGCCACCGGCATCCATCGGCACACCGTTGTAGCGGTATCGTGTGATGCGGCGGAATTTAGCGTCCTTATAGAAGGAATAGCCACCGGCAAAGTTGGAGATCAGTGAGAAGAAGTCCTTGTTGCCTAGGTAGTTGATCCAAGGCCAGGGTGTCTTGGGTTCGGTGATGACATATTCGCGGGCTTTGTCATCGAAATAGCCGTATTTCATAAATCGTCAGATAAGTTGTTTACGTTATGTTTGAAGAGAGAGAAATTGGTGAACCGGGGAGGGTATCAGCCTCCCCGGCCCTGTGATTGGAAAGCGTCAGCGACGGTTGTTACTTCACGGAGAAGTCACCGCGGTTGAGCATGAAGGGGAGGTTGACAGCCTGACGCCATCCCTTGCGGGTGTTGTTGTCAGAGAAATCCCACTCTTCCCATTCGTTGGAGTGATACCAGTTCATGAAGAAGCTCCAGCAGGCCTCGTTGTTGAGTCCGGCCTCGAAGTCGGGGAGATTGCCCACCTCGGAAAGAGCGACGATCTTGCGCTGGCCGATGGCATTGGCCACGAGATTGTACTCGGCGGACACATCCTCGCCGAGCTTGTCCTTGTAGATATCTGTACCGACGATATCCACAGTCTCATCGCCGGGATAGGCGTTTCTGAGCAGATTGATGTTGGCGAGCTGGCCGGCAGCCGATGTCTGCATGGTCCACACCCAGATCAGGTTGTTGAGCTTGTATTTGTTGGTGAGCTGGTCATAGAGGTAGTTCCAGAGAGTCTTGGTGGTTTCATCACCGTGCTTTCCCCACCAGAACCATGCACCCCAGGAGTAGTCGCCGGCGGCTTCATGGAAGGGACGCCACAGCACGGGAATACCGGCATCCTGCAGGAGTCCGAGATATTGGGCTATGATTGCGATATCGGCGTCGATGATGGCGCGCTCGGGTGTTCCTTCAAAACAAGCTGCCGAGGGTGAGAATTTATTGCCATCGTATCTGTATGTCACTTTGGGTTCGAGTGCGGGAGTGTCGGCATGGATAATACCGGTGATCACCACGTTGCCGCTGATATGGACGGCGGTGTTGGCCTTGAGGGCGTCGAGGAATTCAGATGTACACTCGATGGCGAGGTTGCCGGTGGTGTCGTAGAAGTCAACGCCGTTCAGGTTGCTCCAGTCTTCGTTGCGGATACCGATGGCACCTGTTGCACCGTCTTTCACCTTGAAGATGAGATATTCACCTTCGTTGATGCTGTTGACCCAGTCGCCGATGGCGAGGTCGAGCCATGCACCCCAGTTGGAGCCGTCGAATTCCTGGTCGGAAATGACATTCTCGAAGGAGGCGACGGGATTGTTGGGGTCGGCATCATCCTCTTCGGGCACTCTCCAGTGCCAGGTGATGGTGGGGATTGAACCGTTCTCCCAAGCTTCCTTGACGGGGGTGATGTCGCGGTAGTTGATCCAGTTGGCACCCTGCTCGCTTTCGATGTGGTGGATGAAGTCGAAGCCTACGATGGCGGGATATTTGCCCGACTTGGTGGCTATGAAGTCGGCATATCCGTTCTCCCAAGCCACGCCGCCCATGGCGCCTGTGAGAGTTTTGGTGCCATAGTTCTCGAGGAGGAAAGAGTAGACCTTCTTAGCCTCGGCTGTTGCGTTGGGGTTTACGGGAGCTTTGGCCACGGCATCCTTCGAGAAGGCTTTGCCGGTGGTGAACGAGAATGAGAATGTCTCGGTGAGGAAACGGTGCTCCTCCTCGTTGGCCCCGCGGACGGAGTAGGGATAGAGTGTGACGGTGTAGTCGGTCGAGGCTTTCAGACCGTCCTCCATATATATGAGGAGGGTTGAACCTGAGGCCGACACGGAGTCGGGCACGATGTCGTTGACCATGATCTTGGAGACGTTGGCCGGCTCGACATCGGCATTGAAGTTGACGGTGATGTCGGTGGTGCGGGGGTTGACATCTGTCGCACCCTGGAGACCGGCGCCCGTGGCAGAGATGGCATCTCCGTAGTTAACCACTTCCACATCGTCGTCGTTGCAGGCGGTGAAGCCCATCGAGAGGGCCGCACCGAAAGCAAGAAGGGTCAATTTATTGAGTTTCATATTAGTTCAGAGTGTTTTGTTGGGTGATTAGTTCTGGGGCACGATCTCAACCTTTGTGATGTTGATGTCTGATCCCTGCACGATGAGGCCGCAGTCGATGGCGTTTTCATCGCCGCAGTCAGCGCGGTTGGCGAGGATGCGGTCGATATGCTCCTGGGTGAGGATGAAGTCGGCCTCATGAATGTTGGGGAAGTTGTTCCATCCGAACATATCAGAGGGGACGAACGCTCCTGAGAACGAGTAGGAGGTGATGGGATTTCCGTCGCCGTCCACAAGATCCTCGGGAAGTTTGGCTTCCCATGTCCAGTCGTTGGTCCAGGCGCCGTCATTTACCTGAGCCTGACACCATGTGTCGACCTTGCAGTTGATGGTGAATCGGAGAATCGAGCCGGCCTTGGCGGTCTCGAAGGCTTCGGCGGGAACACATACGCGTCCACCGGCACCCCATGAGAGGTCAACGTTGCCACTCCAGATCTCGATGGGATCGTTGGACGGTCCTGGCTCGTCGCCACCGCCGAGGGTCTTGCCGGGTTCATACTTGATGGCTGTGATGGTGAGGCCTGTGCCGTAGATAACCATACCGCCGGTTGTGATCTGGTCAATGTCGGCCTGTGTCACCTCGATCTTGTAGTTGGCAGCCGAGGGGTCGATGGCCACAGCTCCGGCGCCTGCATCGAATGCGGGATCGGCGGCGGCATTGGTCCAGGGAGTGCTCCAGTCACCGTAGGTGAGCTTGAGATAGTGCTGTTCCTCGTCGTTGGCCTTGAGATAGAGGGTCATGACGCCGGGTTTGTTGACAGCACCCTCGCGGAGGATGAATTTCTTCCAGAGCGATGCATCCCAGTCGAACACCATGAGATTTCCACCCCAACCGGCGAGTTCGAGGTTGCCCTTCCAGATGAAGGGGAGCTCGACGAGCATGGAGGTTGAGAAGAAGAGTGATTTCGAGGAGTTCTGATAGAATTCGAGACTGCCGTCCTGATAGCCTTCGGGGATATTGAAGGTGATCGCGGTGGTGCCCTCGAGGGTGAAGTTCTTGAACTTCTCCTTAGCTCCGGGGAGGATGATGCGGCGCACGGAGTGGAGGTTCTTACCCTCGAAGCGGAGCTCGTTGCCCACCTCGAGATCCTCGATAGGCGCGTTCATGTCGATTTCGTTACCGTTGAGGAGCACACGTTCAACAGCGATGACGGGGAGTGTGAACGCAGGGGTCTCGATGGTAAGACCGTTGGCGAGGGTGAGGGTTATCACGCCTTCGTTGCACTCGTCGGGCACCTCGAGGGTGATGGTGGTGCCGTCTTCCGACACTGTGAACTCATCGCTCTCGAGAACGACATCGGTGGGGAAGGTGATCTTGTCGACAAACTGGAGATGCTTACCGGTTATGACCATCTTGTCCATGAAGTCGTAGTCAGCCTTGTCAAGAGCGGTCACCTCGGGTGAGATGATCGAGAGCTGCTCTTCCGAGACATACTCCCAAGGCTCGTCCTCGTTTCCGTCCGAGAGGATGAGGCTGCCGCTCTGGGCCTCACGGGGAACGGCCACCTTGAGCTCGTAGCGTGACGCTGAGATGAACTCGGTGGAGGGCACCTCCACACCGCCGCCGAAGGTGACGGAGGCGATGTTGTAGACACAGTCACCGGCTATGGTGATCACATCGCCCGGGAGAAGGTCTGAGGTGGGTGTGATGGAGGTGACGGTGATCTCCTCGACGTAGGTGAGGAGTGACTTCGAGGTGAGGGTGTCACCTGAGGCTGTCAGCAGACGGAGATGTCCGGCCAGTGCTTCCTCGGGGACTGTGACAAGGATCACATCGTTGCCCTTGCGGGTGAAGTCGGTCACGACCTCCTCGATGGGGAAGATCACTTCCTTGACCTTGTTGAGGTTCTTGCCGTGGATCTCGATAGTCTCGCCACGGGTGGCGGGCATAGTGCCGAAATAGGTCAGTTCTACGCCATCCTTGTTGTCGGAGATGACATCATCGTCATCGGAACAGGCGGTGAAGCCCAGCGAGCCCACCGTCACCGATGCGGCGACAAGGAATGAATATATTTTTCGGAATGTTTTCATTTTGTTAGTGATAATGCTCGTTGGTGAATATTATTCGATGGGCACGACACGGATATTGTCGACACAGATCACGGGTTCGCAGTCGGCACCTGCATCACCGCCGGCGAAGACGATGGTGAAGCCATCAAACGAGTCCTTGTTATAGAGTTCGGTCATGGCCTCGCCGTTCTTGTTGAAGCGGAACGCGCTGAGAGGCATGGATACGGTGATCCATTCGTCGTTGGTGTTGAAGTTGAACCCTGCATCCTTCAGCTCGGCATACGGCTGATAGAAACCACGGGCATAGCCCACGCCTTCCCAGACTCCTGACTCATAGAGATATTCGTTGTTGGGTTTGCTGGCCATGTGAACCACCGAAGAGGGGGTGAACATCATCGACATAGCAGTGGATTTCCAGGGGCGTGATGCGGGTACGCACATCTCGAATTTCACCTGAAGCTCTGTCCAGTCGTTACGCTTGAGAATATCGGCGAAGTCGGGCATCGAGCTCAGACGGGGATTCTCAGGAGTATCCTCGGGCCAATATTCGAGATGGCCGTCATCCTCGCCTGCACCCCAGCTGTCGGCACCCCATGAGGCGGTGACACCGAAAGCCATGAAGCTGCCGTCGATGGGAGTCACTTCGGACACACCTTCGGCCGAGAGGTCAGCGTAGACCTTGGCGTTGTGCCAGCCGTGGCCGCCGAGGAGTCCGCCGTGCGAACCGTCGAAGTCAAAGAGGATATTGAGGTCGTCCTTATAGCGGAACTTTGACTTTGACTTACCGTAGATGGAGGTGAGGTTGAGATAGCCGGGTTCCCAGTTGTCGGGCACGGTGATGGTGAGCTTTGTCTGCTCGAGAGCGGTGATCTCAGCCTTGTTGCCGGCACCGTCGGTGATGGTCATCTCCATGGAGGGATCGTTGACGAAGAAGTCGCCGTAGATCACGGCTGTGCTTCCCGCAGGGGCCCACTCGCACGACATGGTCGACGCCTTGGGGGCGGGTACGAGCGACTTGAAGGGGAAGGGGATGGTGTCGCCCGAGTAGTTGATCATATAGAGATTGTCGGTCACCTTGGCGGGAATCTGGGAGGGGAGAGTCACGATGAGGTGATTGTCGGTGATGAGCGAGGTGTTGAGCACAGCCTTCTGGTCGTTGAAATAGAGCTCGTGGATGGCTCGGAGATTCTTGCCCACGAGACACACGGTGTTGCTCAGATATGCTCCGGTGAGGAGTGAGTCGGCTGCTGCAGGATCGGTGGAGCGGACATACTCGACAACAGGCTTTCCGCCGGTCGACTTGTATTTGTCGGGCTCATCGTCGCATGACACCGTAGCGAAAGCCATGGCGCTCACGCCCAGGACAATGGCAAGTTTGCCTGTGAATATATGGTTCATGTGAATTTACGGATTGGATTGAAGATGATGATTAGTAGGCGTATTCGGTGCGGACATCGCAGGCCACGGGATCCTTGAGGAGGTTGGGGTTGTAGACGACGTCGGCCGAGGGGAAGGGGAGGGTGAACGACGATGCGGTCACGTTGGGTGCCGGGGTGTCG
This sequence comes from uncultured Duncaniella sp., assembly GCA_910587165.1. Lineage (GTDB taxonomy): Bacteria > Bacteroidota > Bacteroidia > Bacteroidales > Muribaculaceae > Duncaniella. The sequence goes on along the minus strand of CAJUKP010000012.1, from coordinate 49,989 downwards.
GTGTCATACTTGGGTGCTTCCTCACCGGCTTCAACGCTCCACGATTTGCGGCCTGATTTGTGCCATGCCTTGTAGAGGTTGTTGATGTTCCAGTATGTGTTGCGGCGCTGGGTGGTGAGCTCGTTTATGCAGTAGTTCATGTCCCAGTAGGAACGGCGCACGTAGTCATACCAGCGGTCACCTTCACCTGCAAGCTCGAGAAGACGCTCTTTCCAGATGTCGTCGTAGGTGATTGTCGAGACGGGATCGTAGGATGTGAGCGCACGTGAGCGGACGGCGTTGTAGGCTGCCACGGCGTCGGCATCGGATGTCGACGATGCTGTACCCATCTTTGCCTCGGCGAAGATAAGGTAGACATCGGCCAGACGGAGGATGTGTGTGGCGAGCTCGTTGGCCATATTGTCAGGCGATACGCCAAGGGCCGACACATGGTCGTAGGTGTTGCCGTAGAGATGCTTCACGTTCCAGGCGCCTGTGCCGGACTGCCATTCGCCGGGGCCGCCTTTGCCATACTCCTCGTCATAGCAGAAGTCGAGGGGATCGAAGCCACCCTTGTCGGTCCAGAAGTATTCATATTTGTCGCCGGGGAGCATCATTGTGGCCTTGCGGCGCTTGTCGAGATCGCGGCGCTGGGCGGGATCCTCGAGCACATTGACACCGAAAGCGTCCTGAAGGTTGACGGAGGGACCGCCGTAGCCACCCCAGCAGTCGCCGAACTCATCGAAACCTACGGGAGCAAGGTCGCTCTGGAGGGTGTTCTGTTGTGTCCAGGGGTCACGTCCGGCTTTCCAGCGCCATGCGATGAGCGATTCGTCGCTGACGTTGTTTTTCAGACGGAAGATGTCGGAGTATTCGGGCATGAGCTGACGTCCGGAGTTGTCGATCACATCCTTGGCGTATGATGCGGCCTTGGCCAGATCATCGGCATCGCGGGTTCCGCTGAGGCCTGCCTTGGTGAGATATACCTTGGCGAGAAGACCCTTGGCACAGTACTTGTCGATTCGTCCACCCTGAGCGGCTTTCTCGGGGAGAAGCTCGATGGCTTTCTCGAGGGTCATGATGATGTATTCGTAGACATCGGCACGGCGCACCTTGAATTTGCTGTTGTAGGTGCCGCTCTCGAGCTCGGCTGAGTTGGAGTGGATGATGGGCACATCGCCGAATGTGCGGACCAGATAGAAGTATGCGAGGGCTTTCCATGTGAGACATTCACCCTGGCAGTAGCGGCGCACTTCCTCGGGAGCGGGCGACTTGCCCAGGTTCTCGTAGACGTTGTTGGAGTGGCCGATCACAGCCCACAGCGAATATGACATATTCACGAGGTCGGTATCGGTGCCGTTGACGGTGAATGTGAGGTAGGGCGACGAACCTTCGTAGCGCAGACCCGACATGATCTCGCCGATCTTGATGAAGCCGCGCTGGAAGTCATACCAGGGTGAGTTGTAGAGGTAATTGACGCCCTGGTAGCACTGCTCGGCAGTCTGGTAGAAGTTGGATGCGGTATAGCTGTCGTCGGTGGGACGGTCCAGGAAGTCGTTGCAGGAGGTGGCTCCGACTCCGAGGGCTGCTATGACCAGGCTGTATTTTAAGCTTTTGGCAATTTTCATTACTTGTGTTTTTAAGAGAGATTAGAAAGATACGTTCAGGCCGAAGGAGTAGACCTTGGGAGAGGGATAGCGGCCGTAGTCAAGACCGTAGACGAGACCTGAAGAGTCCTGAGTGGATGCGCCCACCTCGGGATCGTAGCCTTTGTATTTGGTCCAGGTGCAGAGGTTCTGCAGGTTGCAGTAGACGCGGAGGCTCTGGAGATGGAGCTTCTTGAGCACCTTGGAATCGAATGTATAGCCGAGCGAGATGTTCTTGAGGCGGATATAGGAGCCGTCCTCTACGTAGCGGTCGGAGATACGGTCGTTGTCGTTGGGGTCGGCGGTGACGGCGCGGGGTATCTTGGTGTCGGGGTTGGCCACCATTACGTTTGTCACGTCATTGTACCAGTAGGAGCCTGCCGCGTATGCCTTGTTGGGGTCGATGGGCACGAGTTTGGCACGGTCGTTCACCGAGTTGAGCTGGTTGGCCCAGGCTGAGTTCATGTGGGTGAGGTTGATGCTCAGGTAGTTCATCACATCGTTGCCGTATGAACCGTTGATGAACACCGACAGGTCGAAGTTCTTGTAGCGGAATGTGTTGTTGAAGCCGAAAGTGAAGTCGGGCATGGGGTTGCCTATGACTGTACGGTCGTTTTCGTCGATCTTGCCGTCGCCGTTGACATCCTTGAACTTGAGGTCGCCGGGCCATACGGTGTTGGCGCTGTTGAACACGCCGTTGGCGGGATATTTGTCACTCTTGGGTGAGTTCTGGATGTCGGCGAGATCCTTGTAGACACCTTCGACAACGTAGCCGTAGAAGTTGTAGAGAGGCTGGCCGATCTCGGAAACCGAAACCACGTCGCTCCACTGGCCGTAGCCCACGAGGTTGGCGTTCTTGGTGCCGGTGAGGGCTTTCAGCTTGTTGCGGTTGAAGGAGAACTGGATGCTTGTCTCCCACTCGAACTCGCCCACGAATGGACGGCCGGTGAGCTCAAGCTCGAGACCCTTGTTGACGATCTCGCCGAAGTTGCCCTTGGGAGCCGCGAGAGCGGAGGAGCCGTTGCCCTGTGTTCCCATATAGGAGGGGAGCTGCATGGACATGAGCATATCCTTGGATGTCTTGTTGTAGAGGTCGCCGGTGAAGTTGAGTCGGTTGTTCAGGAATGCGAGGTCAAGACCGAGGTTCCACTGTTCCTGTTTCTCCCACTTGATGGCCTCGTTGGGGATATTGGCGGGTCGGTAGCCTGCGCCGAGAGCCGAAGGCATACGGGTCATGGCCACGCCCCATGCGAATGCGCCGATGTTGGCGTTGCCGGTCTGGCCCCAGCCGAGGCGGAGCTTACCGTTGTTGAACCAGTCGGAGGTGTTGGCAAACCATTTCTCGTTCGAGAAGCGCCATGCGCCTGCGAGAGAGTGGAAGCCTGCCCAGCGGTTCTTGGGACCGAAGTTGGAGCTACCGTCGTAGCGGTAGGTGTAGGTGAGCATATATTTGCCGTCCCAGTTGAGGGTCTCGCGGGTGAAGAACGAGGCCATTGCCGATGAACCCCATCCTGCGGTGATGGTGGCGGTGCCTGTTCCGAGCTGGGGGTTGTGGACTTCGTTGGAGGGAAGACCGGTGTTGGAGACAGACTGGTAGTCGTAGTGTGATTCCCAGCATTCCTGTCCCACCATGGCGTTGTAGGAGAGCTTGTTCCACTCACCGTTGTAGGTCACGTAGTTTTTGAGGGCCCAGAACCAGGAGTTGTTGTTCTGGATGGATGATGAGTTGGCCGAACGCACCCAGCCGCCGAGGTCGACAGTGGGTTTGAAGCGGTCACCCTTGTGCTGGCTGACGTCGTAGTCAAACTCGGCGTGCCATGTGAGGTTCTTTATGGGGGTCACGTCGAAGAATACGTTGCCGGTGAGTTTGCGGCGGTGGAGCTTGATCTCGTCGAGCATGGCGAGAGCCACGGGGTTGGGGTTGGTGTAGCCTTCGCGTACCACTGACGAGTAGTTGCCGTCGATGTCGTAGATGGGTATGTCGGGCACGGTGGTGAGCGAGTAGTTGATGATACCGGCCTCACCGTCGGCGAGCTTGAGGTTTTCGTCGATGTCCGAGTAGGTGGCTGTCACACCGAGTTTGAGCCAGCTCTTGAGCTGGGCGTCAAGGTTGGCGCGCAGAGAGAAACGGCGGAAGTCGGAGCCGATGAGGGTACCTTCCTGGTCCATGTATGAACCGGAGACGTAGTACTGTACTTTCTCGGTGCCGCCCTGGGCCGATACCTGATGCTGGTTCTGGAATGCGGTGCGGAAGATAGCGTCCTGCCAGTTGGTGCCCACGCCGAGGAGCGAGGGATCGCGGTAGGTCTCGTTCTCTTTCTGCTGGCCTGTGGCCACGAGGTCGTTGTAGTAGCCTGCGAACTCGCGGAGGTTCATCATGTCGAGGCGCTTGCCCTGATGGTTCCATGCCACCTGACCGTCGTAGGTGAACTTGGCCTCGCCGGCCTTACCGCGCTTGGTGGTGATGAGCACGACACCGTTGGAGCCCTGCGCACCGTAGATGGCGGTAGCCGAGGCATCCTTGAGAATCTCCATCGACACGATGTCGGAGGGGTTGATGGTGGAGAGGGGTGAGATGGTCGACACCTTGCCGTTGCCGAGGGCATCGCCGAGACCGAATGAAGCGCCGGAATCACCGCCGCCCTGGACAATGACACCGTCGATCACATAAAGAGGCTCGGCATTGGCGTTGATGGTGGCCTGGCCGCGCACACGGATTGATGAGGAAGAACCGGGAGCACCGGAAGTGGCCACGGCCTGTACACCGGTGGCACGGCCCTGGAGGCTCTGGTCAAGGTTGGTGATCACGGAGCCTTTCATGGCATCCTCGCCGAGTGAGGTCGAGGCACCTGCAAGGTCGCTCTTCTTCATTGTACCATAGCCGACCACCACGACTTCGTCGAGCACTTCGGCATTGTCCTCAAGTGTGACCGTCACGTTGGCACGGCCGTTGAGGGCTACTTCCTGGGGTTTCATTCCCACGTAAGAAACTAAGAGTGTGGCGTTGGTGTTTTTCACTTTGATAGCGAAATCGCCGTCAATACCGGTGGCTGTGCCATTGGTAGTGTTGCCCTTCTCTTGCACTGTCGCGCCGATAAGCGGTTCGCCCGTCTTATCCTGCACGATTCCTGTCACTGAGACCTGCGCGGAGGCACTGAGCACAAAGCACATCAGCAGCGCCGTCAACAGACCCCGAAGGTCGGAAACTGTTACTTTCATATTGCAATTTTAAGGTAATAGATAATTGATTTTCTGATTGTTAGTGGTTCTATGACATTCTGTTCGGTGGATGTTGTTATATGTTTTATGTTATGGTAATAGGTTCTATGCAGCAAAATTAGGGCAAAGTAACGATAAGAAATGGTACTATTTTATCCAATATTTTGTGTTTTGGATGCCAGGTCGTTATGTGTGTATATTTGCCACTTATTCAGGCTTCTATCACAGATGACAAGCCCGGCTTCCGGATAATCGCCGTATCCGGAAGCCGGGCTTGACGGTGGAATTCAGAGTTGGTCTGTAGCTTTTTTTATTATATTGATGGTGGTGCTGTCTGAGGCAAACACTGAGTTGAGCCCCTGGGCTTCCTGTGCCGGATCGCCTGTGTAGTCGTCGCCGGGCTGCCATGTGGTGTGGGCGGGATTGGCCAGACCACCCCAGGCCCAGAAGTTGACACCGGCGAGCGGGGCGTCGGGTGAGGTGACGGTGGCGAATACATGGTCATAATAGCGGTCACGCGCTGTCACGGCTGAGCCGGGAGCGGTGGCCATGCCATCGCGCGGATAGCCGAACTCTTCGAGCACTATGGGCTTCATGGCGGCTCCGTGGCTCAGCAGGGAGTCGGCAAGTGCCTTGCGGTGGTCCATGATATATGCGGTGGTGTTGCGACAGGCCGCTCCGATGCTGTCGGTGAGGGTATTTTCCTTTACCCAGCTCCAGTTGTAGGGCCATACGTGGATGGTGGCATAGTCGATGTCGGGATATGAGTGGATGGCTGTCCACAGGCTCATGTCGTTCTCGCACCCCCACGAGCCCTCGCTGCCAACCGATACAAGATGGTTGGGGTCGATGCTCTTGATGAGGCGGGCGGTCTCGGCTATCCATCCGGCGAAATCCTCCTTGCTCTCCTCGGCGAACGGACGCGGCTCGTTGGCGATCTGCCATGACATGATGGCGGGAATCTTGGAGTAGGGGAGACCTGAGATGGTGCTGACGCGGCTCACGATGTTGCGGACATGATCGGCGGCAAGCGCTTTGGCAGAGTCGTTGCGCACGAATCCGGAGGCGTATTTCATATAGGCGGGATAGCCGTCGTGGGCCGGATTGACAGCCTTGCCGGCCCCTGCCCATTCGAGGTAGGTGGAGAATCCTCCGCTCCACTCCCAGGCGTTGTTGAGGTAGAGCACGGCGCGCATATCACGCTTGCCCATCTCCTCGATCAGATAGTCGAGTCCGCGCAGCAGGGTGTCGTTGTAGACTCCGGGTGCGGTCTGGAGGGTAGGTGATATGTGGGATGCGAGTCCCTCTTCGCCGTCACCTCCCACGAGGATGCGGAGATTGTCGATGCCGAGTGCCTTGAGCGAGTCGAGCTCACGGGCGAGCCTCTCACGGTCGCCCCCGCGTCCTTCGGATGCGAGTATGGCTCCGTACCAGAAATTTGTACCTATATAGCGGTAGGTTGAGTCGCCGATGCGGAACTCTCCGTCGCGCACCGTGACAAATGGCATGGCATCGTCGGCTGCGGCGTCACCGGAAGACTGCTCCCTGTGGCCACCGCATCCGGCAAGTGTGGCAGCGGCTATAGCCAGCGGCAGTATGATACGTCTGTACATATTGTTCTTATTGTTTTGTTTGGTCTTTGGATCCGGAATCACTCTTCGCGTCCCAGTCGTCTGTGCGGAATGGGATCAGGGGGAGTCCGAGCATATCCTTGAGTGTGCCGGGCGAGAAGTTGCGGAAGCTGTAGCGCACGGCTTTGATGTCGTTCACCTCGGGTGATGACACTGTGATGGCCATCGAGTTCCAGTCCTCCACGGCTTTTGCAGGATGGAACACCCTGTCGGCTCCCGCCACCTCGAAACCCTGTATGTTGAGGTTGGGGTTGAGGCCTCCCCAGCGGTTCTCGAAGGTCAGCACGGCTTTGTCGCCGAGGTAGTCGACGGATTTATACCGGGGATAGTCGGTGTGGATACCTTCGATGCCGTAGGTGCGCGAGGCAGCGAGCCAAGCGAGTCTCTCACCTATCGGCTGTTTCTGTCTGGCATGGACATCCTCGACCTCGAACGGGTAGACGAGATCGGTGGTGCATACTATGCCGGAGTTGGGGATTATCTCCGCTGACTTGTGCTGACATTCGCGGAACAAGGCTCCGTCGATGCCGTCGGGGTTGCCGTAGCTCCATGGTGGGAGCTCGACAAAGTAGAAGGGGAGTTCCCCCTGTCCCCATTCGTCGCGCCACAGCTCGACGAGGTCTTTCTGATGTGAGGGATATTCATCATGCCTGCCCACATTGCTTTCTCCCTGGTTCCATAGGAAACCTTTGACGGTGTAGCCTATGAGGGGGTGGAGCATTGCGTTGTATAGCACACCGATGCGGTGCCAGGGACCCATCTTCGTGTCGTTCTCCTCGGCGGCCATGTCATAGCCGGGATAGGTGTCGAGCTTCTCGCGTGGAAGCCAGCTCTCGAGTTTCGAGCCTCCGTAGGCACAGTTGATTATACCCACCGGGGTGTCGGTGAGATCTGACAGCGAACGGGCGAAGAAGTAGGCCAGCGCGGAGAATTCGGGAGCATTGGCCGGTGATGACACGAGCCATTTTCCCGGCACCTTCTCCTCCACCTTATAGCTCTGGGTCTTAGGGACGTTGGCCATACGGATATGTGGATATTTTCCTGAGTAGGCTATGGCTTGGGCAGCTCCTTCGATGGGCTGGTGGCCGAAACCGCGCAGCGGCATCTCCATATTGGACTGTCCGGAGCAGAACCACACCTCGCCTATGAGGATGTTGGATAGCTTCACGGGCGATGAGCCGTCGTCGAAGGTGATCTCGTATGGTTCATACGACGCCGCGGGGGTGCTGACAGTGAGTTCCCATCTGCCTGAGCCCTGATCGGCTTTGGCGGTGCGGGTCACTCCGTCCCACGACGGTGTCACCCTGACGGTATCGCCGGGTCTGGCCCAGCCCCATAGCCGGGCATCGCTTTTCTGCTGGAGCACGGCGTTGTCGCTGATTATGTCAGGGAGCTCCACGGCTCCGATACCTGTCCCGGCGAGAAGGGCTATCTGGAGGATTGAAAACCTTAGTCGCATACCTTTCATCTGGCGTTGCGGTCGTTGATGGTCTTGCGCGCTATGCGTGCCCATTCCTTGAGATCCTCATCTTTCCATTCCATACCGTTGTCGGAGGCGGTGGGCATGAGCATCGAGCAGGTCTCGTCCTTGTCGGCGATGTCCCACATCACCACGGATATCTTGTTTTTGTCAGCCCAGTCGATCCATGCCTGCCATGATTCGAGATCTATGGCATCATCACCGGTGCAGGCCATGGAGCCGCATTCGGAGATGAAAATGGGGAGTCCGGCGGCAAGAGCCTTGTCGGCTTTCTCTCGGTGCCAGTCTTTGTGGGTTCCGGCATAGTAGTGGAGGGCATACATGAGGTTTTTCTCGTCGATCGGATCCTGGGCGGCCACGTCGACATCCTGGTCCCATTTCGGGGTGCCGACGATTATGACCGAGGAGGGTGCATTCTCGCGTATCACCGGGATCACTTCGGCGGCGTAGTCCTTCACCTCGCTCCATTCCACGTCGAGAGGCTCGTTCCAGATCTCATATATTATGTTAGGTGAGTCGCCATATTTCTCTGAGATGACCTTGAAGAATTTCTTGGCGTTCTCGGTGGTCTTCTCGTGGGAATGCCAGTCGCAGATTATGTACATATCATTTGCTATGGCTCCGTCGATGGCCGCGATGGCGCAGTCGACGGCATAGGTCGAATCGGCATCGTATGTCTTCATGCAGTCTCCGCTACCGTGGGCGCCGATGGCTGCACGGGTCACGTTGGCGCCCCATTTTTCCTTGAGGGCTCTGACTGTCCCCTCGTTGTAGAACCGTCCCCAGTTCGAGTGCCATCCGAGCGATGGTCCGGTGAGCACCACTGTGTCGCCACCGGCGTTGAGCAGGGCTGTGCCCGATACGTGGAGCGGGCTCACTGTGGATGCGGCGAGCGAGTCGGCGGATGTGTCGGCCGCGCTGTTGCCGGATGTGTTGCCGCACGAGAAAGCGGTGGCGGCAAGCGCCAGAGCCATTGCAAGACTTGGAAGATTGGATTTCATACGAGTGATTTATGATGTTGATAGATGTCGCGGAACACTTTCGGTGAGTTGCCCTTCTTTTTCTTGAAGATGCGGTTGAAGTTGGAGACGTTGTTGAATCCGCATTCATAGCATATCTCGGCCACCGATGTGGTGGAGTCCACGAGCGCGCGTGTGGCGTGGCCCAGGCGGATGTCGATGAGATATTCGGATATCGACCGCCCTGTGCGCAGCTTGAAGAAACGGCTGAACGCGGTGGGTGTCATGCCAACGAGCTCGGCCAGTTCGGCCAGACGGATGTCCTCCTTGTAATGCTGGGCTATGTATTCCTGTACTTTCAAAACCCGGCGCGAGTCGCCGGAGGGCTGTAGGGATGCGAACGACGATGATGACAGCGGTCGGTAGTCGCCGCTCTCGGCCAGTTCGTGCAGCAGGGCCATCATCTCGAGTATGCGGTAGAACCCAACCTCGGCTTTTGTGAGATTGTCGAGGCGGTTGAACACTTTGAGTATGGCCGTGTTGCCGAATGCTATCCCGTTTGAACTCACCTCGAGCATACGTCTTATGGAGGCGAGCTGGGTCTTGCCAAGAAGAGATTCGCCGAAAAGGTCGCGGGAGAACTGGATGGTGATCTCGCGTATCTTGTCATTGCTGCATTTGTGTTGTTCCCAGCCGTGTTCTATACCGTTGCCGACGAGCACGAGGTCAAAGTCTCCGATGGTCTCCATGGAGTCACCGACCACACGGCGCGCACCGGCACCGTCGGCTACAAAATTCAATTCAAATTCCTCATGTCGGTGCACCGGGTAGGTGAATCGGTCCTTTAGCCTGTCTACCAAGTAGAAACAGTCCTTCTCCGACAATGGTGTAATCTCGGTTATAATCTTATTCATGGCCAGGAGTTCAGGTAAGCTGTAGGGAAGAAATGTGTATCGTTATGTTTCGGTCTATTTGAGCAACACCACAAAGTTAATAATAAAATTCAAAATGTGATGTTACGTTGCAAATGATTTTTTGCATATTTGTATTTTTTGGCAATGAAATGTTAAGATAGTATCATCGGGTGTTGGAAGTTAACATTATTAAGGCAAAATAATACTAAGGCAAAACAAGAAAAACCGTCCCGGAGAAACGTGATGTCTCTCCGGGACGGTGCCATTATGGCATATAGCTATAATTAAAGAAGTTCAATGCCTTTGGCCACAGGATAAGCCTGACCTAACACACGGCCATATTTGTAGTGCTGGCCGACGGTGGCGGTGAAGTGTACGTTGGCCGCAGCCTCGAACACCATCACAATATCGCTGCCGCCAAACTGGAAGTAGCTGATCTCCTCACCCTTGCGGAGCACTCTGCCGGCCTCGGCGGTCATGACCACTGATGAAACCTGACCCATGCCCATAGGAAGGATGGCTACAAGGCCGATGGCGCTCTCCATCACCACGAGACCGCGGTTCTGCATGAATTCATAGCCGGGCTCGTCGGGGGCATCGAATTTTGCCACCCTCTTGCCTTCAAGCTTGTTGCGGCCGGTGGCGGGGTCGGGCACAGCCTCGACCTGAAGATAGACAACGCCCATGATGTCGCGTGACTCGAGCACACGTCCGCTCACGGGAGCGTGCTGACGGTGATAGTCACTCGGGCCGAGGAACGAGTGGGTCCACATACCTCCGGCGAATCTGTCCTTGTAGGGGCTTCCTTCGAGAAGTTCGGCTATTTTCCAGTGGATACCTTTTATCTCGATGGTGTCGTCGCCACGCACTTCCCATGCGCCGTCGAATGTGGCGTCGGCCGGCGAGGTGATGATTGTGCTGTCCTCGATGGCTGCCACGGGACGATAGCCGGGTTTGCAGCTGCGGGCGAAGAATTCATTGTAGGTCTTCCATCCGCCACGGGGCTCGAGATATTCGGCCATATTGAATTCGGGCGAATCATAGAATGACTTGACCGATTCAGGAGTGATCGACTCGGGTGAATCGAGGAACTTGCCGAGCTCGCGGATATAGTCCTTCATCCACGCCGAGAGGGGGGAGAGGGGCTGAGATACGTCGTGAGGCACGACTGGGTTCTGAAGTTCCTTGACAGGCGACTGGTCTAGAATGAAGTAGAACTTGCAGATGTGGTTGAACATAGCGCGTCCGAACTTATTCTCGACAGGTATCCAGCGCAGGTTTGCGTCAAGCCAGTCAAAATAATCGTCGAGAGAGTTGATGTCGTCCATTTCCTGGACGTTATAGGATTTGGCTTTTTCGAAAGCTTTCTGGAACTTGTCCTGCCACCCGTTCCGGGCGATTAGGTCTATAAGTTCCTGAGTTTTGGGCTGATGGGGTGTGCTCATGTCGAGTTTGCTTAAATAGTTGGTGTTTTTTAGTTTTCAGGGTGAGAGATCCATCCTTATTACGCTATTATAACGGCCTGAATCCGGATTTTGTTCTCGCCGCGAGGTCGAAAAAACAGGGTCGGATATACTGTTTCCGAAGAGACGTTCCGGAGTGGCCGGAAAAGTTTTTTCGATGAAAAATGGCTGACGTTCGGTAAATTTCACTATCTTTGCAACATCACTTCATCCATAGATACAATGTCACAGATAAAATGTGTGGGCATCCTCACCTCGGGAGGTGACGCCCCCGGCATGAACGCCGCCATCCGTGCCGTCACCCGTTCGGCCATTTACGGCGGTCTGCGCGTAAAAGGTATTTACCGTGGTTACAAAGGACTGATCACCGACGAGATTGTAGAGTTCAAGACACAGAACGTTTCCAATATCATCCAGGCGGGAGGTACCATACTGAAGACCGCGCGCTGCAAGGAATTCACAACTCCCGAAGGTCGCCAGCTGGCCTACGACAACCTGCAGCGTCAGGAGATAGACGCGCTTGTGGTGATCGGCGGTGACGGTTCCCTCACCGGCGCCCGCATATTCGCCAACGAATTCAATATCCCCATCATAGGTCTGCCCGGAACCATCGACAATGATCTCTACGGCACCGACTCGACCATAGGCTATGACACGGCGCTCAATACCATCATGGAGTGTGTCGACAAGATCCGCGACACGGCCACTTCCCACGAGCGGCTCTTCTTCATCGAGGTTATGGGCCGCGATGCCGGCTTCCTGGCGCTCAACGGTGCGATAGCATCGGGAGCCGAGGCTGCCATCATCCCGGAGATCTCCACCGAGGTCGACCAGCTTGCCGAGCTTATCGAGCATGGCTTCCGCAAGAGCAAGAACTCCTCGATAGTACTTGTGGCCGAGAGTCCTGTCACAGGCGGGGCCATGGGTCTTGCCGAGCGTGTGAAGAACGAATATCCCGGCTACGATGTGCGCGTCTCCATCCTCGGCCATCTCCAGCGCGGAGGCTCGCCCACGGCGTTTGACCGCATCCTGGCATCGCGTATGGGCTCGGCCGCGATCGACGCCCTGCTCGAGGACCAGCGCAATGTGATGATAGGTATCCGCAACGACGAGATTGCATACGTGCCTTTCTCCAAGGCCATCAAGAACGACAAGCCCATCAAGCGTGAGCTCATCGAGACTCTCCGCAGGCTTTCGATATGATACCCCATTGACGGGGGGCCGGGGCAAGGTTGGTTGAAGTGCCCCGGCCTCCTCTTTTTCTCCAGTAACATCAAAAGCAATCATGATCGAGGTCAATGACATAGTGAAGAGCTTCGACGGGCTCAGAGTGCTCGACGGGGTGAGTCTGACCATAGCCGACGGGGAGTTTCTCTCCATCGTCGGTCCGAGCGGTGCGGGCAAGACGACGCTCCTGCAGATAATAGGCTCGCTCGACGCCCCCGACTCCGGATCGGTGGTCTATGACGGGACGGACATCACACGCATGAAGGAGCGGCGTCTGGCGGATTTCCGCAATCTCAACATGGGATTCGTCTTCCAGTTCCATCAGCTCCTGCCGGAGTTCACTCTTGCCGAGAATGTGGCCCTTCCGGCCATGATAGCGGGCACAGGGAGGGCCAAGGCTCTGGCACGTGCCGCCGAGCTGCTCGGCGCGCTCGGACTGGGACAGCGGCTGACACATAAGCCCGGGCAGCTTTCCGGAGGCGAGCGCCAGAGGGCGGCGGTGGCCCGCGCGCTGGTCAACGATCCCGGTGTCATCCTTGCCGACGAGCCGACAGGCAGCCTCGACTCGCGCAACCGCGACGAGCTGCAACGGCTTTTTCTGGATCTGCGCGCATCCACAGGAAAGACATTCATAATAGTCACCCACGACGAGTCGCTCGCCACCAACTCCGACCGTGTCATCCACATGAGGGATGGACGGATAGTCATACCTGAACGATGATGATATACACTCCAGCCATGACCAGACACATACTTGCGACGGTGATTGCCTGTTGCGCCCTCATCCTTGGCTCCTGCCGCGAGGAGGGGTTTGACGGGACGGTGGAGATGCCTCTTACGGACATTGTCACCTTCAACGGCAACAGCGGCGGCAAAGCCTCGTTCACGCTCATCAAGGTCGATGACACTCCGGCGCTCGAGCTCACGGCCGACAGGGCTGTCAATGTCGAGCAGGAACGCATTCCGGCCCGTATGCTCATCACCTATCTCCCGGCTTCGGGCGAGGCATATACATCCGGTCCGGTGAGACTTCTCAGCGCATCGCTTATCAATTCGGCCCCTGTGGTCACACAGTGGCGCGAGGAGTATGACGGATGGGACCGTGACGGGGTATATCTCTATTCGATGTGGCGTTCGGGCGGTTATCTCAACGTCCATCTGCGGCTCACCTATACCACTGACCCGCGCATATTCTGCCTTGCCGCCGATCCGGCCACACTCGGTTCGGCCTGGCCGGAGCTTTATCTTGTGCATCAGCTTGACAAGCCTGTCGATGCCCACGACCGTGCCTATTATGCGTCGTTCGACCTCTCGCCCGTGTGGCAGATGCCCGGAGTGGAGGGTGTGAGAATCCATGTGGCGAACACCAACCTTGATAAACATATTTTCACATTTGCAAAGGACACCTCTGTGGCCGATAGCTCTAATTGACTATCAATTAGCGAATATTAACATACCTGCTCACACTTTTATATGTTGTGCAATAGGTTAAAAATGCATTATTAAGGACTCCCTTAGGGGAATTTTGATTATTTTTGTGTTGTATAACATAAAAACGTAGTGTGACGGCCATCATATTCATCAATGCAAGCGTCACACATGATTTATAGAAAAGTATATGGCGAAAATTATTGGTGCGCTGGATATAAACCGCGAGAGATGCAAGGGTTGCGATCTTTGTGTCATCGCCTGCCCGTGTGATGTCCTGTCGCTGTCCACAAAGGATGTCAACGACAGGGGCTACCATTATGTGTGCGATTCGAGTCCCGACGCCTGCATCGGTTGCGCCGCGTGTGCCACAGTCTGCCCCGACGGATGTATCACAGTCTATCGGGTGGTAGAAAAATAATCTCAGAGATATGGAACAGGAAGTAACACTCATGAAGGGCAACGAAGCCATAGCCCACGCCGCGGTGAGATGCGGGGTTGACGGCTATTTCGGCTATCCCATCACTCCGCAGAGCGAGATTCTCGAGACCCTCGAGGAGCTTCAGCCGTGGGACACCACCGGAATGGTGGTGCTTCAGGCCGAGAGTGAGGTCGCTGCTATAAATATGGTCTACGGCGGTGCATCGACGGGCAAGTCCTGCATGACATCGTCGTCCAGTCCGGGCGTCAGCCTCAAGCAGGAGGGCATCTCCTACATAGCTGCCGGAGAGCTGCCGGCGCTGATCATCAACTGTATGCGCGGCGGTCCCGGTCTGGGCACCATCCAGCCGTCGCAGTCCGACTATTTCCAGGCCACCAAAGGTGGAGGCCACGGTGACTATCATCTCATCGTGTTGGCTCCGGCCTCGGTGCAGGAGATGGCCGATTTCGTGCCTCTGGGCTTCGACCTCGCGTTCAAGTACCGCAACCCGGTGATGATGCTTGCCGACGGCATAATAGGGCAGATGATGGAGAAGGTGGTGCTCCCTCCGGTGCGTCCGCGACGCACCGATGCCGAGGTGGCGCTCCAGTGTCCGTGGGCGGTGACCGGCAAGCCCGAATCGCGTGGACCGAATGTGCTCACCACACTTGAGCTTGATCCGCATCTCATGGAGAAGCACAACATACACCTCCAGGAGAAATATGATCTCATCAAGGCCAACGAGGCAAGATGTGAGGAGTTTCACACGGACGACTGCGAATATCTCATCGTGGCCTTCGGATGCGTGGCCCGTATCTGCATGAAGGCTGTCGAGGAGGCCCGTGCTGCCGGAATCAAGGTGGGACTGCTCCGCCCCATCACCCTGTGGCCTTTCCCTGCCGATGAGATAGCCCGTCTGAGCCGTCAGGTCAAGGGTATTCTCGTGGCCGAGCTCAACGCCGGACAGATGATCGAGGATGTGATCCTCAGCCTCGACACCCGCGTCCCCGTCCATCATTTCGGCCGTCTGGGCGGCATCGTGATGGACCCCGACGAAATACTTGTCGCACTAAAAGAAAAATTCGCGTTATGACACCTCAGGATATACGCCGCCCCGAAAACGTCGTGGCCGCCAAACCTCGGCTGCTCAACGACAACACCATGCACTATTGCCCCGGATGCTCCCACGGAGTGGTCCACAAGCTTGTGGCCGAGGTGATCGAAGAGATGGGCGCCGAACATATCGCCATAGGCATTGCCCCGGTGGGCTGTGCCGTGATGGCTTACAATTATCTTGACATCGACTGGATCGAGGCCGCCCATGGACGTGCGCCGGCCATCGCCACCGCTGTCAAGCGTCTCAATCCTTCGCGGCTTGTCTTCACCTATCAGGGCGACGGCGATCTCGCGGCCATAGGCACGGCTGAGACCATCCATGCTGCCAACCGCGGCGAGAACATAGCCATAATATTCATCAACAACGGTATCTATGGCATGACCGGCGGACAGATGGCTCCGACCACACTCGAAGGTATGGTCACCGCAACCACCCCATACGGACGCCGTGTCGACCTCAACGGATATCCGCTCAATATCACAGATCTCGCCGTGCGCCTCGACGGTACCTGCTACGTCACCCGGCAGAGTGTCCACACCGCCGCCGCCGTGCGCAAGGCCAAGAAGGCCATCCGTCAGGCGTTTGAGAACTCCATGGCCGGTCTGGGCACCTCGATAGTCGAGATCGTGTCCACCTGTTCGTCGGGATGGAAGATGACTCCCGCCGATGCCAACCGCTGGATGGAAGAGAATATGTTCCCGAAATACCCCCTCGGCGATATCAAAAATACTGTCAGCAAATGAAAGAAGAAATCATTATAGCCGGATTCGGCGGACAGGGTGTGCTCTCGATGGGTAAGATCCTTGCCTACGCCGGTCTCATGGGTGGCCTCGAGGTCACATGGATGCCATCCTACGGCCCCGAACAGCGCGGAGGTACGGCCAATGTCACTGTCATACTCTCTGACGCCGCCATTTCAAGCCCCGTGCTCAACTCCTACGACACCGCCGTAATTCTCAACCAGCAGAGTCTCGATAAATTCGAGAGCAAGGTGAAACCGGGCGGGACCCTCATCTACGATCCTTACAGCATCCACCATGCTCCGACCCGCACCGACATCAATATTGTGCCCGTCGATGCCATGGAGGCCACATTTGAGCTCGGCTCGTCGAAAACCTACAATATGGTGCTCCTCGGCGCTCTCATCAAGGTGCGTCCGCTTGTCACGGTGGATGCCGTCATGGCCGGACTCAGGAAAGCCCTGCCGGAACGCCACCACCATCTCCTCCCGCTCAACAAGGATGCTATCCTCCGCGGCATGACTCTGCCTGCCGTGTGATTCGACCCTGAGCCATCCGCACAGAAGGATAAGGAACAACATATTTACAATGCAAGCGCGTGATTATCCGCCGGATAATCACGCGCTTGCATTGTCACAGACCTATATTCATCCTCCGGCTGTCCGGACTTGCCCTTTTCAGCTCCTTGGCCATCTGTTTTAAGCTTTTTTACGGCCTGTTTACCGGATTTATCGCTTTTTTCACTACTTTTGCGATAAATCCGCCATCAGATGTACCATCTCATATCATTCATCACGCTTCTTGTCATACTGCTCCTGTCCTCATGCAGCGGGCGATCCACTGTCAGCTCCACACTCGACGCCGCTGAGTCTGTTATGGAGACCGCACCCGATTCAGCGCTCGCACTGCTCGAATCAGTTGATTCAACAGCACTTAACACCGCCTCCTTGTCAGCCCGACACGCATTGCTGAAATCATGGTCACTTTACAAATCGTATAAGAATGTGCAGGATGATTCCCTTATAAATACTGCTATAGATTACTATTCTTCCTCGGGAGATAAAAACAGCCTCGCTGAGGCTCATTTTCTTAGAGGTAAATATCTTGATTCTCGAGGGTGTATGAGAGACGCATTGGAGGAATTCCTTTATTCAGAGGAATTGCTTGAGTCTTCAGAAAATCATTATCTTCTCGGTATGGTATATCAATCTATCAGCATTATTCTAAGTTCATGTTATTCAGTGTCAGAGAGTCTGAAATATTCTCGCAGAGCATTGGATACATTCATAAATAATGGCGATTCCTCGTATATTGCATATCAGAAGTTTTCATTGGGGCAGATTTGTATATTAGCCGATAAATACAGTGAGGCTTCGGAGTTAGCCAAAAGCGCGATAGAATATGCCAAAGAGGCAAGAGACACGAATTTGCTTTCGAATAGTCTAGTGCTCTTGTCTAATGCGGAATATGCTTGCGATAATATAGATTCAGCTTATCACCATTATCTTGAATCTAAACCGATCATGAACCGTCAGTTTAGCAATGAAGAAAAATATTTTATTGCAAACGTCTGTCTCGCCATAGGAGATATGCATAAGGCAGATTCTATCCTTTCCGAGATGCATGAATCTGATCCTGATGCAATTAACCCATGGGAAGTTTTGGAAGCGCAGGGCAAGTATTTTGAAGCTTACAATACGCTGAACCAGGTGGTTGATTCGATGAATGGTGTATTGAACAATATTGTGAAGCAAGATGTGACGATGCTTTTAAATGACTTTAGTGAGAAGAGAGCTAAAGAGTTGAATGAAAAGCAGCAAAAGACAATGGAATTGATAATGGTTATCGCCGGTCTGAGCATAATTGTGCTTATCATCGCAGCCATAATTATCAGAGGCTATATTGTGACACATCGTCAGAAGGAGCGGCTGTTATCTCTGGAAAAGAATATTTTCATACTTAAAGTAGAGAATCTGACACGGGATTTAAAAGAAGCTTCAATATCAAGACAGGATATTGAAGAGTCATTGACAGCGAATCTGACAAGAGGTGCAAATTTCATAGCATCAAGTTATCATCATCTCGATAGCTTATGTCGCACTTATCATGAGAATGGAATAAAAAAGAAGGGACATGATACAACTTATGCCGAGATACAGGAACTCATAACAGGGTTTAATCTTGGAGGATCCAGTCTGTTGTCTCTTGAAAAGGATATTGATAAACTTACGGATGGGGCAATTTCTAAATTGAAAAAAGGGAAGAGCTCTTTTTCGGATGAAGATTTTCAGCTCATGTTGCTTTCAATTGTAGGCTTTTCGGTTCAATCAATATCATTTATAATGAATATTAGCCCTTCGATCATATATAATCGTAAAAGCAGGTTGAGGAGTCGTTTGAAGAATATGGACGATTCTGTGGCAGATACTATACTCTTCTACTTTAAATAATCGCTTCGGGGACCTGCCATGAATTGGATATTTAACAAATCATCACCCTAAATCATAACAATTCATACCCTTCACTCCACAAATAATGCTTGATGATAGATTTGTCATTGTAGTAGTTGTATAAAGTATTGATTTATAAAGTGTTGGTTTTGTTTTGTGATAGACTTTTTTTGCTTGTTTCAAGGCGAAAGCTGTATTAATTCACTAATTTTGCACTAATTCAAACCCCTAAAATTACATTCATCCATGAAACGCTTTTCAGTAGTAGGAATTTTCTCAATCGGCATCATTGCTTTCATTCTTTTCGTATCTTGCTCCACTGAGCCGGATTTGCGGAATATGATCAATGACCATGTTGATTATCTGTGTCCAAACGATAGTTTGCCTGATGGCCACGAGCCCGAATCGGCTCAGACCGCAACATCACCGGTTCTTACGGGCGAACGTCTTTAAAATTGTAATCATAGAATATATACCATGAGGTTCACTACAATTCTTTTGTCTCTGCTGGTGGCGGGGTGCGAGTGCGTCTTTGCACAGACATCCCGTCTTGATGTCACTCTGACAGAGCCGGGAACCCTGAAGAGCATACTCGGTGATAAGGCTATGACTGTCGAGGAGCTTTCGGTAGCGGGTCCGATGAACAAGCGAGACTTCAACACTCTCTGGAAATGCTCGTTTTCGGGAGCGCTCGCCTCCCTCGATCTTTCAAAGGCACTTCCGGCGAATAATGAGATTCCGGATAGAGCATTCCTTGACACTGGTGAGTCGGGGAAATCGACCGTCACGAGGCTCAAGCTCACAGCGATAGTCCTGCCGGAGAATCTCGAGCGGATCGGAACAGATGCGTTTGCAAATCTCAATATCACCTCCATAGATATCCCGCAGACAGTCAGGGATCTGGGCGGAGGTGCGTTCGAGAACTGCAGGTATCTTGAGGGTGCTCCTCTGGTCATCCCTGAAGGTATTGAGGAGATCAAGGGGGAGTGCTTCATGAATTGCACGGCTGTGACGGAGTTCAAGCTTCCGTCAACACTCAAGGTCATAGGGAGCCATGCCTTTAAAAATACAGGTGTGAACTGCAAGGAGATAAAGATTCCCGAAGGGGTCGAAGTGATAGAGCGCTGGGCTTTCAACGGAAGCCATATCGAGAGGGTTGTGATCCCGGCGTCATGCCGATCGGTAGAGAGCTATGCGTTTCAGCTATGTCCTGATCTGGTGAGCATAGTGTTTGCCGAAGGCTCGAGGGTGGAGCGTATACCCGAAGCCTTTGCCGATTTCAGTCCATCGCTCAGGGAGCTTGTGCTGCCAGACGGATTGAAGGAGATCTGGGATCTGGCGTTCGCCGGCTGTGAATCGCTGACTGAACTGAAAATACCGGGAACTGTCACAAGCATCTGGCCGTCGGCCTTCATCCACAATGCGTTGGAGGAAATTGTGATTCCGGAGAGTGTAGGTGAACTCGGATTCCTGTGTTTTGACCAGTCTGCTCCGCAGAAACTGAGGAATATCCGCTCGCTCAGACCTGTGCCACCGATGGTGGTTGGCCTCGAATACTATCCATTCTTCGAGGTGGTCTCACCCGATACCCCTGTCTATGTTCCTGCCGGATCGGTGGAGGCTTACCGCACAAGTCCGGGCTGGAATTATTTCACCAACATAGCCGAGGATCCGACCTCGGGAATCGGGGATGTCTTTGATGCCGCCGGCAGTGGAGGGGCGGATGCCGGGGTGATATATGATCTCATGGGGCGCCGCGTGACAAATCCCCTCAAGGGTCATCTCTACATCAAGGGCGGAAAGAAATATATCCATCAATAGGATTGCCGCTGCAGGAGGAATACAGACGGTGTCCGGGAAAAGCTGTGAAAAAGCAGACCCGGACACCGCCCGTTTTTCATCAAAAGACGGGGCGGCTCTGTTTTTCTTGGATAATAGCGGATAATGGAGTAATTTTGCACCTGTTATGGAACAGGAATTTCATTACGCCACACTTTCGACCGGCCTGCGCATTGTGATGCGCCGCCGCGGGGGAGCTGCCGTGGAGCATTGCGGCCTCGCGGTCAATGCCGGAAGCCGCGACGAGGCCCCGGGCCACTACGGATTGGCCCATTTCGTGGAACATACCATATTCAAAGGCACATCGCGCCGTCGCGCGTGGCATATCCTCAACCGGATGGAGCGTGTGGGTGGCGAGCTGAATGCCTACACCACCAAAGAGGAGACGATGCTCTATTCCACTTTCCCGAAAGGGAATCTGGCCCGTGCCCTCGACCTGATTTCCGACCTTGTGGAGGGATCATGTTTCCCGGCCGTGGAGATCGAGAGGGAGCGGCAGGTGGTGTGTGACGAGATTGACACCTATCTCGACATTCCGTCCGAGGGGATATTCGATGATTTCGAGGAGATGGTCTATGCCGGTTCCACACTGGCCCATCCGATACTCGGTTCGCGCGAGAGCGTGGACTGTCTTGACTCTTCGGTGTGCCGCGACTGGCTTGAGCGTTTCTATACCCCCGGAGAGATGGTGCTGTTCTATTCCGGCCCGGAGAGTCCGGACCGTTTTGTCAGGCTTGCCGAACGCTATTTCTCCACGCTCACCCGTCCTGACGTCCCGCGTGGGCGGGTGGCTCCGGTAGAGGTGCCGGCTTTCTCCACGGTAAAGAATATCGGAAGCCATCAGGCCCACACTGTGCTTGGCGCGAGGATAGACGGCCTGCATGATCCCATGCGCTATGCCATGTCGCTGCTGACCAATCTGCTCGGCGGCCCAGGGATGAACTCGCTTCTCAATGTGGCCCTGCGCGAGCGTCGCGGGCTGGTCTATACCATAGACGCATCCACGTCACTTATGACCGACACCGGACTGTTTACAATATACTTCGGCTGCGATGAGGGGGATGTGGCCCGTTGCTGCCGTCTGGTTGATGATGTCATTGCTCCGTTGCGCGATGGGAAACTCACAGAGCGGAAACTCAATGAAGCCAAGACACAATATATCGGACAGCTCACAGTGGCCTCCACCCAGACCGAGCAGTCGGCTCTGTCAATGGCCCGCAGCACACTCTATCTCGGCCACGCCATGACCGGACGTGAGATTCTTGATGCCATCCGTGGTGTCACTCTGCAGGATATCCGCCGGTGTGCTTCCCGTCTGGAACTGTCGCGTCTCACTATGGTGTGACGGAGCCACGTTTGCCCAGTTCGATCACATCGAGTTCGCCCATGTGTCCGTTGTCGAGGGTGAGTTTCACGAGTGTGCGCACTGTCTGCCATCCATGATAGCCGGCGGCTCCCGGATTGATGTGCAGAAGCCCGAGGCGGGCGTCAGGCATCACTTTCAGTATGTGGCTGTGCCCACATACGAACAGGTTTATCCTGTTTTCTGCCAGGGTGCGTGCCAGCCCCGGCGCATACTTTCCGGGATATCCTCCGATATGTGTGAGCCAGATGCGTATCCCTTCGGTCTCGAAGCACTCCGCCTCGCGGCATCTCCGGCAAACGTCGCCATGATCTATGTTGCCGCGCACGGCCCTGACCACCGGGGCCACCTCCTCGAGTCGTTGTATGATGGTGATGTCGCCGATATCGCCTGCGTGCCATATCTCGTCACAACCGGCAAAGTGGATGGCGTAACGGTCGTCCCAGCATGAGTGGGTGTCGGAGAGGATTCCGATGCGTTTCATTTCTTCAGAAGTTTTATCTCGTTGAGCAGAATTGTGGTGTTGACGTAATAGAGTGACAGTTTGTTCTGCCCCTCTTTCAGCCGGACCGTGATCGTGGTCGACGGACCGGTGGTGACCCAGTCGCCTTTCCTCACAGGCGGGCATACTATCGTGCCTCCCGGCCGGGAGTTGACCTCGACGGTGCGCACTGCAGTCTCGCCGGTTCCGTTGGAGTAGAGTATGTGAAGGAAATATTCGCCTGCCGACGGGGCGTTGACATAGAATGTGAGCCGTGTGTTGTGGCGTGCGGCCAGCTCGATGTAGCGTGTGGCTGTCTCCTTGTGTCTGATAAGGTGGAGGGGTGAGCGGCGCGGGGTGATGGTGGATGCCGGAATCGAGATGATATCTATGGGTGAGGCGCATACGTGCGGGGCTGGGGAGAACCCTGCCACCGGACGTTTTGTTGTCGTCACCGGCACGATGTCGATGACCTGTGTGCCGCCGCCGCTCACCGAATAAGTGTCGCCACGGAGGCTCTCGGTCATCACTCCGTTCACATAGACGTCATATCCGGTGTCCGGAGTCCTGTCGGCGATGGTGGCCTCGCGGGATGTGTGCCAGATCACTTTCGGTGTCGGTGGCATGGCTGCATCCTTGGCAATGTTGAGCTCACGTGCGTGAAGGGTGTTGCCTGTGAGGGTGATTGTCAGTGTGTGGTGTCCGCTGATGTCGGCCGGTATGAAGGCCGACATTGCCGGAGTGCCGTCGAGAGTGGCCGAGGCGATGCGGTCGCCGGTGCCGTTGATGGTTATGTCGATCACCGCATCGCGGTATCTGAGCCCCCTGAGGGTGCGCGAGGGGGAGAATATGGCCGGGATAAATGGATTGACTGTGATGCCGTCGGGCGAGAGTGATATGCCGAGTATTCCCCGCAGAAGCAGGGCCGGCCATGCTGAAGCATCATTGCCGGAAAGCATGGATGCCCATAGTGTGCCTGTGGCCTGGCGAAGGGCCGACTGGTCATGCACTGCCGCCGCCGCTATGCCGTGGAGTGCCTGCACCGCCGGTATGATCACCCCTTCGGGTCGGAGGGAGGGGTAGGTGACCGGGATGCCGCGCGGGAGTGTCACGGTCGATTCCACATTTGCCTGAGCCATTTCCCAGGTGGCTATGCCGAAGATCAGACATAGCGCCCCGGCGTAATTGTCGGAGGCTGACGACAGGATGGGATACATATCCCCGTAGAGATATTGTCCGTAGCAGCTCATGGCCGGTTCCCAGAATGTGTCGTTTATGGCCTCGCGCAGTGCCCCGGCACGGTGGCGCAGTGTGTTCTCCTCCTTGAGTCCGAGCTCACCTGCCATCAGAGCCGCTACTTCGAGCGCGCGGAACCGCCATGTGTTTGTTCCGAGTGATCTCACCTGAATGAGATCCACCTCTTCCATCCGCCGTGGAAAGTAGTCGCTGACAGGCTGCATATATTCCGGGATGCCTGTCGAGATTGTTTCCTGTCCGCGGGTGTCTGTGAGCCATCCGGATATGACTGAGTAGGACTCCTTGAGCCATTTGCGGTCTCCGGTGACACAGTAGACTTCCCATGCAGCGGCAGCCCATGCACCGTCCGGCGGCAGATTGCGCAGTCTCTCCATCGAGGCTTCAGGACACAGGAGTGCGAGCGAGAGGAATATGTCTGTCGCCGTGACGGTCACGTCATGATCAATCCCGCCGAGAGCTTTTGCAAACAGGGCGTCGGCCATACGGGAACCGGAGACAAGCGCCGGTCCGGGGAGTGCGGCGCTGTCGGCCTTGTATGTCTCCGTTCCGGTGATTCCGTTGGATGGCGTGGCATTATATTCTTTCCCGTCAAGTATTATGCTGTCGTTGTAGACCTCTATTCCGTCAGCACGGTAGATAGCTTCCGGACTGCTCTCTGCCATAGACCCACACCCCGTGGCAATGGCCGCGAGGATGAGTATCATGAGAATTGTATGGCAGAAACGGTTCATAAGGTCATAACAATAGCGATGAAGAATTTTCGTCCGTTGTCCGGAGAAAATCCTCACCGCCATGGTGGGTCGTATGATTTATATGCAAATAAATTAAGGTGTGTGACTCCCTTTCGGGTTATTGCAGCCTCCTTTCGGTTGGTTGGAACTTTTGGGGACGATCCGGACGATTACTCCTCGTTGGCACGGAGGTGCTGTACATAGACAGCCTTCATCATCTTCTTGCGGTTTGTCACAGAGGGCTTCTGGAAGGCCTGACGTGAGCGGAGTTCGCGTACAACGCCGGTCTTTTCAAATTTACGTTTGAATTTCTTGAGAGCCTTCTCGATGTTCTCACCTTCTTTTACTTGTACGATGATCATGTCGTTTCTTTGGTTGGTTGGATTTAGTTAATAATTAATGGCTTGGCGGAAGGAGATCGCTCCTTTCCACTTTTGCGGGGCAAAATTACAAAAATTCCGACATACGTGCAAATTTTCAGATGGTTTTGAGCCGAAAAATTCGTCAGAATTATCATTCCGGCCAATAAGGCATTCAAGGGTCAAACTTCCTGATCTCACCTACAAACAGGATGGTGTTGGTCCGGGTATCAGTGAGGATATACATGAACGGGCGGTCGATAATAAGCTCGGTAGGCTCTGTTTTCTTTGGCCCGTCGAATGTACTACCCACGGCCATATCCATTGTAGCGGCGGCAGCTTCGGCCCCTTCCTCATTCACGATGAATTTGGCTTTCTGCATTATGTCTCCGATAAAGAACGGCTCCTGATCTGTGATTCCTGAAAGATCAGCTTCCGAATCGAATAGCGATCTCAGACCAAGCCTTTGGAGCGTAGGCTTGAAAAGAGTCTCAGTCTCGATCTCCCATTTTGGGATTTTAATAATATCCCAACCTATTCTGTCACACCAGTTTCTCCACTTGGTATATTTCTCGGATGTCAATTCGGTAAGGCTTTCAGCAACAGTTTTACCTTTACAAGGCAACAGAATATCAACACCATATCTGTCTGACTCCATAGGAAAATGAATTAACCTGAAATTATCAAACTCTTTCAACTGATATCCTTCGTTTCTCTGGATCATCATGTCACATTTGCCTTCTGAACCGTCATAGTTGTGAAATACTTCTTTTTTTGTCTGACCCTTCTTGAACGGCGTATCCCATTTCCCCTTGAGGTAAATTGTATTAAGCAGAGCGGCGTTTGTGGCCGGATTAAGGGGACTTGACAGGAAGTTGTTTATAAGTCCGTTGGTGTTCTGTGATACCAGATCATTTATCTCGCGCATTGTGGCTTCTGTCGAAAGATCTCTTACGTATATACTTGTGTGATATTGTTTACGACAGGTCTCTATAAAGCTATCTTTGATTCTGAACTTGTCACGTATCCAATAGGATGTATATAAAGACGATAATCCGGAATCAGTGGGATTGTTCAGATTGCTTGAGATAAGATTGCAGAAACTGTTGAGAAGAGACACTGTGTTATCATCTTGTGTCAGACCGAGGATTTTAATTATTTCATCTTTTGTTTCTCCGCTGGCTCCATTGAGTGTCATTGACAGATTTATTGCCACTCCAAGAGGAGAAATGACATAATTTGGCCTCAGTCTGTTTCTAAGTTTTCTTACAACGTCAAGAGAGAAGCCATTGAGTCCGTATGCGACCTTCTTTATCTCAGATTTTTCGAGATACACCGTTTCCACTTCTTCCACTTCAGGTTGCCTGTCATGGTCAAGTTGTTCGCTGTGATTAACTGTAGACATAGAGTCTGAGGCCGTTGCCGGGTATACCTCATGCTGTGGATCTGTGTTAGATCTCGATAGTTGGCATGATGCTTGGCTCCAAAGCATAAGCACGGTAATAAATACAACTGATGCTTTCATGTTGCGGGATTGATGTTAAGAATACATTCCAAATCTTTATAAATGACATTCTTTAATGGGGGTATTACAGAATCAAGTTCAGCCGGAATAATGAAGAACCCATCACCTACTCCCTTTGCCCCCCAGTTCATGTCAAAGTAATAATCTATACGATAAGGCTCTTGACCGTTTTCGAAAGACCATCTGAATGAGAGTTCTACTTTTTTTAATGCATCTGTGACCCATGCATGGCCGATACTATCTTCTGGGTTTTTCCCGGACATAATAAAGGGTCCGTAATCACGAAGAGAGGTTATACATTGTTCTATTGTTGGTCGTTTGTAAAATTGGGCATAAAATCCAATTTTGTTCAAGGCAAATGAGCCTTTACGCATTGTGGTAAATGACACCTCATCCTCATACTTTACGTCGGATAAGATTCCACAAGCATGGAGCAGTAGCTGTATATCATTTACTCCAATGGAGGAAATATTTTCTAGATCTTCAATATTGTTACAATAGAGCATTTCATCCCAGTACAATGGTATAAGCTCGTCGTTGTATTCTATTGTTGTTGGGAATCTATGGAATGCCATGATTTGTCCCATTGCAACAGGTATACAACCGGCCGGCTTTTTTCCGATTCCTTTATCTTTGAGAGGACAATAAAAATTATAACTTGACCATTGTCCCCATTTAGTTGGCACATATCTATTTATATAAGTGACAGTAGAATCTGGCTCAAATGTAAAAGCGGAGTCTATCTCTTGCCATGGTCTCCATGGTCCGGTTGGGAAATTGGCGTAATACTCCTTCCCAAGCTCCATGTAATATTGGAGATTAGGATTGTCATCGGCAGAGAATTTCCCTTTTTCCGCTATTCCGAATATAGGGTTAGGGTTGTTTCTTTGTGCAGCCACAACAGCAAAGCCACCATCAATAAAATTGACGATGTAAAAGGATGAATCCTGTTCCGATCCACGTCCCTGATTTACTGATGTATCATACAGATATACGGATGCTGGCCTGTTGCTCCTTGAATTCTTATCGAATCCAAAGTCATGATAGCCGCTGACTGCTATGTCATAGGCCTCTTTGGAGGAAATGTATCGGGTTGATTTGTTCTTGACAGATGGGAAATCCGGAGCATCATTGAAGGATGTGCAACTAATGGCGCATATCATCAATAATGTGACAGCAATTACAAGTTTTCTCATGATATATTGTTTTAGGTTGTTTTGCAAATATATATAATTTTTACAAAATAACCAAAATATTAACGTGTTTTTATCAGAAAAATATTGAAATTTTAAGCGAAGCGCAGGTTTGCCTCTGTCTGTGTCGCTGTCACTGGTCGCGGCCTTTCTTTGACTGACGGCTCACATAGTCGGTGAGATAGACGGTGAAGAGGGGGAATATGACCATACCGGCAATGGGGAGTATCACCGCCACGATCTTGCCGGACACGGTGACAGGCGAGACATCGCATCCGACGGTCGACATATTCATGGCCGCCCACCACAGAGCTGTCCAGTAGGTGTCGACCTGAGGATTGACAGGCTGTTCTTTCTGGAAAAATATGAGACTGCAGAAGTAGGTGACCAATAGCATTATGGCTATGTAGGACATGAACAGGGATGTGACGGCGTTGGACGACACATAGCCGATCACGATGGACAGAGCCAAAGCTCCGCGCGCGAGGGGGATGAAGCGCACGAAATAGAGCGCGTCGGCAGACAGCTCTATGTCGAGGAGCGAAATGAGATTGAGATAAGGGATGCTGAGCAGTAGAAATGCTATCCGGTGCCGGAAGAAGCGCCATTTGTTGCCGGCATAGTGCATCTCGACAAAGAAGTCGATGATGAAAATGATGCACACCCAGAACTGGAAGTGCATATAGACGGAGTTTTCAAGAAAATTGATTTTCTTGAATGTGTCGACCGATATGAATACTATGAGGAGGACCGAGAGGATGAGGACGATGAAATTCATCACGTCCAGCACGATGTTGCCATGCCGTTTGGGCATAGGCGTTGGTGTAGCGGTAGATGTAGCAGCCATGATGCAGGTGTTTAACAATAGTTAAACGACCGGCGGGGCTGAACTGTTCAGACGTATCGGATCAGAAAAAGTATGTGAGGTGCAGATCCCAGGTCTTGTTTCTCGCCGAGAAATCGGTGAGCTGCCTGGTCTTCAGCGCGTATGTCATCCCCCAGGTATATGAGGCGGCGATCTGCCAGTTTTTGAACACCTCGAAACCGAGTCCGGCCACGAGACCCACTTCGCCGCCGGAGAATTTCATGGCGTCGCATTTGCTGTGT
The DNA here is from genome assembly GCA_910587165.1 of uncultured Duncaniella sp. Taxonomy (GTDB): domain Bacteria; phylum Bacteroidota; class Bacteroidia; order Bacteroidales; family Muribaculaceae; genus Duncaniella. The sequence goes on along the minus strand of CAJUKP010000012.1, from coordinate 21,460 downwards.
CCGGCCTGGATGGTGAGCACGGGGCCTCCGTAGATAAACGGGGCCACGTAGTCCTCGAGTCCCTGCATACGCGTCCATTTGAACTTGAGGTTGAGCGGAATGTCGATATTGTGGATGTTGATATGCTCGTTGCCATAGCCCTGCGAGCTCCAGATCAGTCGTTCGCCGAGATTCACCTTGGCACCCCTCATGGAATAGATAAGTCCGAGATCTATGCCGAATCCGATGCCCGGAAACATCATCTCGGCCCTCACACCCGCGGTGGCGCCGAAGGCTTGCTTCACCGAGACAAGATCCTGCTTGAATGTGAAATTGTTGCAGTTGCCGCCAAGCGACGCACCCCAGCGGAACTGGGCGTTGGCTACGTTGGAGAGGGCGGCTGCTATGAGGAGGAGCGATAATATGATGCGTTTCATTCTGTCCGTTTGTGTGATTTGGTCGCAAAGGTAGGAATTTTTCTTGAAAGTTTGCCAATTTTATGATACCTTTGCACTTCAACCGATCAAAATCAATTCAAAAGACAATGAAAAAATACATAGTCGCCGCCACCTGTCTGGCTCTCGCCATGGGAGTGTCGGCCAAAAAGAAGGCAGAGAAAGAACCGGAGGGATTCAAGTTCACTGATGTCACTGTGGTCAAGACAACCCCTGTGAAGGACCAGAACAAATCGGGCACCTGCTGGAGCTTTTCCGGCCTCGGGTTCATAGAGAACGAGATTCTCCGCAAGACCGGCAAGGAGATGGATCTCAGCGAGATGTGGATTGTCCGCCACTGCTATTCGGACAAGGCTGACCGCTATGTGAGAATGGATGGACAGACCAATTTCGCAGCCGGAGGAGCCTGCCCCGATGTTGTGTATGTGATCGACAACTATGGCATTGTCCCCGAGGAGGCTTATAAGGGACTCGATTACGGGGAGGCCAAGCATGACCATTATGAGCTCGACCCGGTGCTGAGGGGGATTGTGACAAATGTGAACGAGAAGAAGGGTAAGAAGTCGACAGCCTGGAAGAAGGGATTCGACTCCGTTCTCGATGCATATCTCGGCGAGCGGCCGTCGGAGTTTGTCTACGAGGGTCAGACCTACACTCCGCAGAGCTTCGCCGCATCTCTCGGCATCAATACAGCCGACTATGTGCCTGTCACCTCGTTCACCCATCATCCTTTCTACACGAAGTTTGCTCTCGAGGTGGCCGACAACTGGCTGTGGGAGCCTTATTATAATGTGCCGATGGAGGAGATGAAGGCCATCGTTGACAATGCGCTCGACAACGGCTACTCCGTTGCCTGGGCTGCCGATGTGAGCGAACCCGGATTCAAGTGGAAAGAAGGCTATGCCGTTATCCCTAAGAAAAAGACCGAGAGCGACATGGAAGGCACTGAGCTGGCCCGCTGGGTGAAGCTCGCCGACAAGGAGCGTGAGGAAGAGGAGAACAAGATAGAGGGTCCGCGTGAGGAGATCACCGTCACCCAGGAGCTCCGTCAGGAGATGTTCGACTCCCACGACACAACTGACGATCATGGCATGATCATAGTCGGCAAGGCTGTCGACCAGAACGGCACTCCGTATTATAAGGTAAAGAACTCATGGGACACCAATCAGATCTATGATGGCTACTTCTATGTGTCCGAGCCCTATTTCCTTGCCAAGACTCTCGATATCTATGTCAATAAGGATGCTGTTCCTGCCGGGATAGCCGCTAAGATGGGTCTCTGATACCTGCCTGATGCCGCTTCTCTTCAATCCTGAGAATGATCTTGCCCTCGGGGTGGGGTGTCGCCACTACACACCTCCCCCGAGGGTTTGCTCGCTTCATCGCGCCGGAGGGCTCATGCCCGTCTGGTGGGCCGCCGGAGGCGAGCAGGTGGTTGCGCCCGATGCCACTCCCGATGAAGTGGAATGGCTACGGCATGAATATGGGCTCGAGGCATCAATCGGCCCGGATGGCGAGCCCCGGCCATGGGGATGGAGCGAGGATGCAGCCCGTCAGTTCATCCAGGCAGGTGTAAGCCCCGGCGGTCTTCCTTCGTCGCAAAGTCTTGAGAGGATGCGGCAGCTCAGCCACCGCCGCACGTCGGTGGAGATCCTTCGTATGCTCGGATGCGGCGATATGGCGGGCAGGGAGGTGTCGGCTCTTTCGGAGATGGATCTTATCGCCGGTGGCGGACTGTTCCTTAAATCTCCATGGTCATGTTCAGGCCGTGGGGTGTTCAGTACGCGGGGCCTTCCGGCCGGGACGGTTGCGTCACGTGTGGCCGGAATCATACACAGGCAGGGGAGCGTGATGGTCGAGCGTGAGTTCGACAGAGTGAGAGATTTCGCCGCGCTTTTCACGAGCGATGGGGTGAAGGTGGATTTCGTCGGATGGTCAGTGTTTGCCACCGCGGCACAAGGAGCCTATACAGGCAATCTTGTGGCACCGCAGGACACGCTCGCGGACAGGATAGGGCATGAGGTCGACATACAACGGCTCGTGGATGCGCTCACCGTGATAGTGGCGCCCCACTACACCGGTCCGCTCGGTGTCGATATGATGATATATCGTGACGGCGGCCGTGAATCCGTGCATCCGTGCATCGAGCTCAATCTACGCATGACCATGGGATTTGTGGCGTTGGAGGTGCAGAAGCGGCTTAGACTTGACAGTCCGCGGCTGATCGGATGGGAATTCGGCAGAATGGAGGGTGTGCCCCTTCTTAAACCGCGCGAAGGTTTCGCCCTCACGCTGCGGTAATCTTTTTCAGAGCTCTTTCAACGCGCGGTAGAGGCGATGTACCGGGAGCCCCATGACGTTATAGAAACTTCCGCGGATCTCCTTTATGGCTGCGGCGCCTATCCATTCCTGTATGCCATACGCTCCGGCCTTGTCGAGCGGGCGGTATTTCTTCACATAATATTCTATCTCCTCCTGCGAGAGCTGACCGAACTCCACCTCGCTCATGCAGCTCCATGTCTCGGTGTGTTCGCGTGAGCGGATGGTCACTCCTGTCACAACCTTCTGGGTCTTTCCTGCAAGCATGGCCAGCATGGCGATTGCTGCAGCCTCGTCGGCCGGTTTGCCCAGCACCTCACCGTCCAGTATCACCACAGTGTCGGCAGTGATCACAAGCGGATTGCCGGGACCGTCGAGCGGGTAGGCCATGGCCTTGACTGTCGAGAGATGGGCCGGAACCAACTCCGGAGCCATACCTTCCGGTACGGTCTCGTCAACCGGATGGGATGTGTCGACCCTGAAAGGGATATCGAGCAGGCCGAGCAGTTCCCGACGCCGCGGAGACCCGCTGGCGAGTATGATGTCATATACTGATAAGTTGTCGAGTGGATTCATTCTGTTTGTTTATTACATTTTACCCCTGTCACAGATACCTGTAATGCAAAATTACTATTTTTTTGGAAAAAAGTCATGAAATTATTTGGCGGAATTGAAAAATGGTGATACCTTTGCAGTGTGTTAGTCATGTACAACACCTAAACACTACACAACCGGAACAACCAATAGAAACCGAATAAAATGAAAAAGATCACTCTCGCCCTCGCGCTTCTCCTGACCACATTTATGGCCGTCAATGCCCAGATACTTTGGAAGATTACGGGCAATGGTCTCAAGAGTCCTTCATATCTGCTCGGCACACATCATGTGGCACCCGCGGCTCTGCTTGACAGTCTGCCAGGTTTCGATGCCATACTTGCCGGTGTCGACAAGGTGTATGGTGAGATGGTGATGTCGGAAGCCATGTCGCCATCCGGACAGCAACTCATGGCCATGGCCGCCATGGCCCCTGCCGACAGCACTCTGAGCAAGGTGCTTGACCGGGCCCAGATGGATTCGCTCACCACGATGCTCCGGCACTATATGGGACCTCAGGTCACAGCCGCCGCATTTGAACCCCTGAAACCCTCGATGGTGAGCACTGTGATAGCTATGGCACAGACCCAGACCGTGTTCCCCGGTTTCAACCCCGCGGAGCAGCTTGACGGTGTGGTGCAGGCACGTGCTGCCGCTCTCGGGAAGGAAATCGGAGGTCTGGAGACTCTTGACGAGCAGTGTGCCGTGCTTTTCGGCGGCTCGATAGCTTCCCAGGCGGCCGATCTCATGGATGGTGTGCGCAACGAGCAATATTCGCTCGACATGGCCAGGAAACTTGCTTCTGCCTATATGGCGGGTGATCTTGACGCTATACTCGCCATTATGGAAGACCCCGTGATGACTTCGGAGGAGACCGCCGACAGACTTATCAACAAGCGCAATGCCAATTGGCTCAGGGTGCTCTCCGCTCTTCTGCCCACCGCATCGGTGCTCATCGCTGTCGGAGCCGGCCATCTTCCCGGCGAGAAGGGTCTCATCTCGCTCCTGCGCAAGGAGGGGTATAAAGTAGAGAAAGTATAATCTTTCAATCCGGATCAAATGCTAACACTCGAAAATCTCAGTTTCAGATACCTCAAGCCGTTTGACAATGCTGTCGACGGAGTATCGGCCGCGATACCGTGCGGAATCCATCTGCTGCTCGGGGAAAACGGAGCCGGAAAGACCACACTTCTCAGGCTCATGGCCGGACTGCTCCCTCCGGATTCGGGCTGCTGCCTGATTGACGGTGAGGATACAGCCGAGCGCCGGCCCTCGGTGATAAGAAGGATCTTTTTCCTCCCGGACGATATGCAGATCCCGACGCGTGACATCCGCGGGTTTGCCGAGATCCATTCCTGTTATTATCCTTGTTTCGACAGCGATGTGTTTGACAGAAATCTGGCGGAGTTCGGTCTCACCGGCCATGAGGATGTGGCTTCCCTCTCTCTCGGAATGCGCCACAAGACTTTCCTCGCGTATGTGATAGCTCTCGGAGTGGATCTGCTTCTGCTCGATGAGCCGGCCAACGGGCTTGACATCACGTCGAAGAAAGCGCTCCGCACCATGCTGGCCCGCAATATCGGCGAGAATCAGACTGTGATAATCTCCACCCACACGGTATCGGACCTCAGGGAGCTGTATGACGGCCTCATTGTCATGTCTCACGGACGTTTGCTGCTCTGCTGCCCCACATGGGAGATAGCCGGCAAGGTGAGATGCATAGCCACACCGATCCCGCCTGTCGAGCGTATTTTCATGGACCAGGAGGCCGGTATGTTCCGCTCCATAGTGGTCAATGACACCGGCGAGGCCTCGGATGTGAACTATGGCCTAATCTATTCAGCCCTGCTCTCGCCTGCACGTGACGGGCTATTGTCAATCCTCAATACTGAAAGCGATGATAAAGAATGACTCCGACCGTTTCTCGTGGAGGCGTTGCATGAACCTCTATAATGTCCACGGACGTTCCATAAGGAAGCAGTTGCTGCTGTATACGCTGCTGACGCTTGCTGTCTATCTCGTTTCCGCCCTGACCATCCGTCTGAAAGGAGCGGATGAGTCCGTGATATTTATCTCCATGTTCAGTCTGATACTGTCCTTCATGGCTTATGTCGGTCCTGTGGTGTTCTCCGGACGTGACGACACTATGTTGGCGCAGTTGCCCGTGACACCCGGAGAGAAGACAGTGTTCTACATAGGCTACTGTATCGTGGCGCTTGTGCTCTTCACGCAAGGCCTGTGGTATTTCTTCTCCTGGGCCGGAGGATTCATATTCGGTATCGGCAATATACAGGAAGTGATGGAGAGTGTGGTGACAGACTCGTCGGGTGGCTTCATGCTCAAACCGGAGTTGAGAGTTTTCAGCCTGGCGTTCAACTGGCTTCAGACTGCCATGTTGATTCTTTTTTCAATCTACATAGTGTTTACAAGACGCTCTCACGTCATGCTGAAATGTATTCTCGTGCCTGTGGCCTATCTGTTGTGTGTCGGTTTCATCTCCGGAGTCATCGGAGTGATTGTCGGTATATCCCATGGAGTGATGGAGGTGTCAGAGGGCGATCACGAGGCAGGAATACACATAGCTGAGAGTATCATCACAGGTATGAAGCCGTTCATTATCGCTATGGCTTTGCTCACCCTGCTGGTATGCGTCTATATGAGCTTTATTATCTACAGAAAGTTTAAACACCCGCGTATCGCACACTAACGAATGGAGTTCAATTCAAATAAACCTATATATCGTCAGATAATCGAATACTGTTTTGGCCGGATACTCACCGGGGCGTGGGTGCCGGGAGAGCGGGTGCCATCCGTGCGTGAGATGTCGGTGGAGCTTTCCGTCAATTCCCACACGGTGCTCAAGGCCTATGAATATCTTCAGGCCGAAGGGCTCATTGCATCCCGGCGAGGAATGGGATTCTATCTCGATGCCTGTGCCTTGGGGACAGTCAACCGCCTTCGTCGCGAGGAATTCTTCTCCACAACGCTTGTCGACCTTGCCCGTGAGATGGATCTGCTCGGAATCACCCCCGCTGAACTTATCGAACATCTGAAGGGGATAACCGGAGATAAGGAGTGATGTGGTGATTGGATCATGATTCTGAGAGATAGTCTTCTGATCTCAAATTATCTGATTCCAGACCTGTACTCAATTTCCGATTTGCAGTATTGTTGAATCCGATATTCTTGATTCGAGCATAGAGACAATAGTTTCTAATTCAATGTCTGCATTGGCATTTAATCCCAAAAGGGTTGAAATTCCTGCGCTATCCGTGCTGTAACGGTGTTCAAGTTTTATTTTGAACGAATTGTTGGTCTGAATGTAGGAGTATGAGTGAAACTGCATTGGATCTCCCAATCGAGGAGTTGTAGATATGTGAGAGAATGAAAATTCCTTTTTGATATATTCTAAAAGAGGCTTTTGGACAACGAGAACCAGATGCTTATTTATAGATTGGAAGGTTTGGATTTTATGATGTAACTGTACTAAAATGGTTTTTGCAGTCATCTTCCAATTCATTCCGAAAGGTTTGTTGACCTTTGGCTCATTCTCGATCAGATTCAGTTCATATAATGTCATCTGACGTTCAGGCCAAACGGTTCCTGTTGTATCCATTGTCTGAAGTTCTATTCCAACAAAGTCTACTATTTTTCTATTGTCATCAGTGGAAACGAGAAAATAATCTACATTTCCTCCGGGGATACTGACTTCAGGAACAATGTGTAATTCGTTGCCGGGCTGATGTAAGGTGAGTAGATGAATACAGTCAAGAAAAATCTGATTATTCTGTCGCATACGATGCGGACAGATGATGATATTATCATGATTTTTACCGTATTCGACAACACAAGTGCCAATAGAGATGTCTGGCTCGCTCTTTCGAACTTTAAAACATCTCTTTTTAGTATAAGGACAGTATTGATTTCTTATAATGCTGTCCCAATTCAGATTCTTTTCGCCTGTTGGGAATGTGAATAGCTCAACGATTCTTGACATATTCTTTTTTGTGCTAATTTAAGGTAACATTCCGAAATATCAATGCCGATGGATTTTCTGTTTAATTCTTGGGCAACAACCAAAGTCGTTCCTGTACCGCAAAAAGGATCAAGAACAATTCCATCAACCGGACAGGTGGTTTTGATCGGAATAATACATAATTCTTCAGGGAAAGGAGCGAAATGCTGTTTGCGTTTTTGGGAATCTTCAGGAAGAATATCCCAGACATCAGAAGGCAATTGACCTTTCGGATTGTAAAACAGGAAATAGAAACCTTTTTCTTTCAGCTCTTTCGCTCTACCTGATAGGTTTGTAGAGTTGGAGTGTGTTGCCCGTTGCTCATTGCGGATGACCATACGGAAATCGGATATCTCTCCTGAAGACATCCGTGATAAAACTTCCTGTAAAGCCTGTATGGCGTTGCATTTTTCTTCATCGTTAAGGCTGGACGATAATTCTATCTTACGGCGATAGCTTACTCCGGTTACTCCGGTCGCAGAAATAATACAGCCATTTTTAACAATCGCTTTTCGAGGCAGCGAACGGACAGAGTCTGCATCAAAGTAATATTTCTCATTTTTCACGAAGAAAAAAACATCCTCAAATGTCGAACCGAAACGGTCTTTTTGTGGATTCAAACCTCCTTTCTGTTTGTTCCAGATAATATTATTACGTAGAATCCAACCACGCTCAATCATTTTAATCGCGATTTTCCAGGGGATTGCGATTAATGATTTATTTCTATAAGAATCTCCGATATTGAGCCAAAATGCTCCGGATGGTTTAAGAACCCGGTAAATCTCATCAATAATCAACATCAGGTTATCAATGAATCTCTCCGGGGTTTCTTCCAGACCAATACCTCCATTTTCATATTCTCTCTTTTGCCAGTAGGGAGGGCTTGTTATGCAACAATCAACAGATGCGTCCGGCATACTTCTCATGACATCAAGGCAGTCTCCAAGATATAATAATGGAGTCTTGTCCTTATTCAGAATATATGATTGTGTCGATATGTTGAAATCTTGTGATATGATCATAACGTTGAAACTTCATTGTCGGATCTGAAAGCCGACCAAACCAAGTCTTATGCTGTATCATCCGAACGGGATGAGGGTTATTGTGCGTTGTTGCGAGGGGGGGATGTCGTGTGCGAGGGTGTGAAGAAGTCCGGTACATCCGGCAGATGCGAGCCTGACCGGAAGCTGGATATTGGCATCTTCGGGATGCAGGACGGCTATACCGTTGAATGTTGTGGTGGAATGCACTTCCATACCGCTCAGCGGACTGACGGAATATCCTTCAGGCGAGACAGAGATGATGGCGTTCATTGTCACCTTCCCGCTCTCCACCGCGGCCTGGCACAGTACGGGGAAACTTACCGGATTCACGTTTGTCATCTGTTGCGGGTGGTGAGCTGACCCTTGCGTGCGGCCACATTGTCGTTGCGTCCGCGTGTTCTCACGAGCGAGATTGAGTCAAGATAGGCAACCTCTCCCTCCGATCCTGAATAGTGCAGCGAACCATATATGCGGGATGCCACTTTGGCGGAGTCCATCACGAACGTGAGCCGCTGCATATCCTCGGCCGGGCGGCGGAGCGTGGCATATTCGGTGGTGCCGTCATTATAGTCGGCAGCGATGAACATGGTGACCTCACCACGTGTGTTGATGCCTTTGGCCGAGAGGGTGTAGCGGTCACCGCGATCCCAGTTCTTGTCTGTGAAGAGTGAGAAGGTCTGGAAGTCGGAAGCCTCATGGCCGGTGACACGGCGGGTGGGTACACTTGCCCAGAGATTCACCGAGTCGCCGTCCAGATTCATCGGCAATGGTGCTCCTGCGGTCTTCCCTGCGGTCATCTCCGCGCTTTCGATGCGTTTGGTCAGAATCTCCTCGGCAGCCTCGCACACCTTTATATATGTCTCGATATTATGTCCATACCACACGAGAGACGTGTCGACGTCGGCTGCTGTCACTCCATGGCGGGCATAGATGCTTTGCATGAGAACCATCTTGGATGAGTCGGTGGAATAGTGTCCGCGCTCGGCCTCGACAATGGCGTTGCCGATGTTGATGTCAGCCATTATTTCGGCCATCTTCCCTTCGGGAATCACATGATCGGGAGTCTTCCGGCATCCCGTGGCCACCTGCATCATGAGCAGGAGCATGATAAGAGCTGTGATGTTTCTCATTCCGCTGTGATGCTTCCATGTTGTTCCAGAGCCTTCGGCGACTGGATATAGTTGTGATAGAATAGTATGAGGATAAAGATGCCCACCGATATGGCGGCGTCAGCGAGGTTGAACACAGGATTGAAGAACAGGAACTCCCCTCCGCCTAACCACGGAATCCATTCGGGCCATGTGAACGAGAACAGAGGGAAATAGAGCATATCCACCACTCTTCCCATCAGCCATGGGGCGTAGCCTCCGGCCACGGGAAACAGTGTGGCTGTCTGGGGCGGCATGGGATTGTTGAATATGACACCGTAGAACACGCAGTCGAAGATATTGCCCGCGGCTCCGGCAGTGATGAGCGCCAGACATACGAGGTAGCCTGTCGGCACTGTACGCAACCGGCAGATGCGCACGATATACCACACCAGAAACGACACGGCTACGATGCGGAACAGCGTGAGAAGCAGCTTGCTGCCTATGGTCATGCCAAAGGCCATGCCGTTGTTCTCGATGAACAGCAGGTGAAACCAGGAAAGGATCTCAATGTCCTCCCCGAGGTAGAAATGGGTCTTTATCCATATTTTCAGAGCCTGGTCGAGTATCAGCACGATGGCTATGATGCAGGCTGCTAAGAAACCTCTTGATCGCATTGCGTGAAATGGGTGTGTTGGTTTTCTTGCGGACGTAAAACTGTGTCATCTACCAGTCATCCGGAGGCCGACTGATCGATGACACAGTTTTTATCCTCTAACGATGATTTTACTGTTTACGGTTGGTTTTCGCCTCGACACTGCGGGTGGCGTGTGGCACGGCGCGGAGTCTCTCCTTGGGGATGAGTTCTCCGGTCTCGCAACACACCCCGTAGGTCTTGTTCTCGATGCGGATCAGGGCATTCTGCAGATGCTGGATGAATTTCATCTGCCTCTGCGCGAGTTGTCCGGCTTCCTCCTTGGAGAGGGTGGTGGCACCCTCCTCAAGCACTTTGAACGTGGGCGAAGTATCGGCAATATCATTGCCGTCGGTGTTGTTTATGTTGGCTCGTAGGGAGTCATACTCCTTCTGAGCTTTGTTGAGCTTTTCGAGGATGATCGTCTTGAATTCCTCAAGCTCTTCGTCGGAATAACGTTTCTTGTCGCTCATAACGGATAGTTTTACGTGATTTGTTATCTATTTAACACTATCCTGACGTTAAGGTTCACGTCGTCGATGGAGAGCTGCTCGACGAGGGAGTCGGTTGTGTCGACGGGAGCGATGTCGAGGGACGATGCGAGCACCTGACGTGAGATGTAGTCGGCGTGTTCGCGGATGGCCTCGTCATTGTCGCCGGAAGGCTCGAAGGTGAGCGAGATGCGGTCGGTGATGTCATATCCGCGTGATTTGCGGATGTTCTGGATGCGGTTGACGATCTCGCGGGCGAGACCCTCGCGGCGCAGCTCGGGGGTGACTGTTACGTCGAGAGCGATTGTGAGGGCACCCTCGTTGGCCACGAGCCAGCCGGGGATATCCTCGGAGATGATGTCGACATTGGCGGCGTCGATGGTGACCGGCGAGCCGTTGACGTCGATGGTGATGGTGCCGTCGGCCTCGAGTCTGTTGACCTGTTTGGTATCAAGGGCCTTGACGGCTTCGGCAACGGCTTTCATGTTCTTTCCGTGCTTGGGGCCGAGCTTCTTGAAGTCGGGCTTGGCACTCTTGACAATTATGCCGCCGTCCGATCCGGCCAGGGTGATCTCCTTGACGTTTATCTCGTTTTTCACCAGGTCGGCTATCGCGTTGATGTCAGCGCGCATCTCCTCGTCCGACACCGGTATCATGACGGTCTTGAGGGGCTGGCGCACCTTGAGGTTGACCTTGCGGCGGAGAGCGAGGGCCATCGAGGTGATGTCCTGTGCCATCTTCTGGCGCTTCTCAAGCTCGGGAGAAAGAAGTGAGGTGTCGACGGCGGGGAAATCGGCCAGATGAACCGAGGTCTCCGAACCGGTGATGGCACGGTAGAGTTCGTCGGCGAAGAACGGTGCGAATGGTGCCATGAGCATGGTCACTGTGCGCAGGCAGGTGTAGAGGGTCTGGTAGGCCGAGAGTTTATCCTCGGTCATCTCTCCGCCCCAGAAGCGCTTGCGGTTGAGGCGGACATACCAGTTGGACAGGTTCTCGCCCACGAAGTCGGAGATTGCGCGGGCGGCGCGGGTGGGCTCGTAGTCGTCGAGCGACTCGGTGACGGTGGCCACGAGTGTGTTGAGCAGCGAGAGCACCCAACGGTCTATTTCGGGGCGCTTCTCCATGGGCACCTGCGGAGCGGAGGGGTCGAACCCATCCACGTTGGCATAGAGTGCGAAGAAGCTGTAAGTGTTGTAGAGTGTGGAGAAGAGTTTGCGGGAGGTCTCGGCCACACCGGCCTCGTCATATTTCAGATTGTCCCAGGGCGAGGAGTTGGATATCATGTACCAGCGCACGGGGTCGGCTCCGTATGCCTCGATCTGTCCGAAGGGATCGACGGCATTGCCGAGACGCTTTGACATCTTGTTGCCATGCTTGTCAAGCACGAGACCATTTGACACCACGGCCTTATAGGCCACGGAGTCGAAGAGCATTCCGGCTATCGCATGAAGTGTGAAGAACCATCCTCGTGTCTGGTCCACGCCTTCGGCTATGAAGTCGGCGGGATAGACCTCGCGGTTGTCAAATGCTTCCTTGTTCTCGAAAGGATAGTGGATCTGCGCATAAGGCATGGAGCCGGAGTCAAACCACACGTCGATGAGGTCTTTCTCTCGATACATGGGCTTGCCGGACTTGGAGAGAAGCACGATATCGTCAACATAAGGACGGTGGAGGTCGATCTTCTCATAGTTGTCCTTGGAGTATTCTCCGGGCACGAATCCTTTCGCCTTGTAGGGATTCTCGCTCATGAGTCCGGCCTCTACGGCGCGGTCCATCTCGGTGCAGAGCTGCTCGACGGATGAGATGCACATCTCTTCCGAGCCGTCCTCGGTGCGCCAGATGGGGAGTGGGGTGCCCCAGTAGCGGCTGCGCGAGAGATTCCAGTCCTGAAGATTCTCCAGCCATTTGCCGAAGCGGCCCGATCCGGTGGAAGCGGGTTTCCATTTGATTCCCTCGTTGAGCTGCATGAGGCGTTCGCGTACCTCGGTGGTCTTGATGAACCAGCTGTCGAGCGGGTAGTAGAGCACCGGCTTGTCCGTGCGCCAGCAATGGGGATAGTTGTGTGTATGTTTCTCGATCTTGAAGACCTTGTCGGTGCTCTTGAGCTCCATGCATATCTTCACGTCGAGAGTCTCGGTGTCGTCCGTGGCCTCGGGATCATAGGCATTCTTCACATATTTTCCGGCCCAGGGGGTATAGGCCTCGACATCGACCATCGTCTCAACGAATTTGGGGTCGAGATCCTCGATGCGGAAGAACCGGCCTGTCAGATCCACCATCGGGCGGATATTGCCGTCACGGTCGATGAGGTGTAGCGGTGGCACTCCGGCAGCCTTGGACACACGGAGGTCATCGGCACCGAATGTGCCGGCGATGTGGACGATACCTGTACCGTCGTCTGTGGTAACGTAGTCTCCGGGGATCACACGGAAAGCACCCTCGCCGGGATTTACCCACGGGAGGAGCTGCTTGTAGGATATGCCCACGAGATCAAGGCCTTTCACCTGCGCCACCACTTCGTAGGGCACGGCTTTGTCCCCTTTCTTATACTCGTCGAGTTTAAGATCCTTGGCCTTTGCGCTGAAGAGCGAGCCCATGAGTGCATCGGCGGCGATCACCGTGATGGGCGAGCCGGAGTAGGGGTTGTAGGTGCGGACGATGTTGTATGTGATCTCCGGACCCACGGCCAGTGCGGTGTTGGAGGGGAGGGTCCACGGGGTGGTGGTCCATGCCAGGAAGTAAGGGGTGCCCCACTGGAACAGCATATCGCGCCAAGATGCAAGGGCGGGGGCGTCGTTGTCGGTTATCTCGAACTGAGCCACGCAAGTGGTGTCCTTGACATCGCGGTAGCATCCGGGCTGGTTGAGCTCATGGGAGCTGAGTCCGGTGCCTGCGGCTGGGGAGTAGGGCTGGATGGTATAGCCTTTGTAGAGGAGACCCTTCTTGTAGAGCTCGGACAGGAGCCACCACACGGTCTCGATATAACGGTTGTCGTAGGTAATGTATGCCCCGGGCATATCTACCCAGTAGCCCATCTTGGAGGTGAGATCCTCCCACTCGCCGGTATATTTCATCACTTCGCGGCGGCAGGCGGCATTGTATTCGTCGACGGATATTTTCTTTCCGATATCTTCCTTGGTGATTCCGAGTGATTTCTCCACACCGAGCTCAACAGGCAGACCGTGGGTGTCCCATCCGGCCTTGCGCTTCACCTGATAGCCGCGCATGGTCTTGTAGCGGCAGAATATATCCTTGATGGTACGTGCCAGCACATGGTGTATGCCCGGTTTGCCGTTGGCTGAGGGGGGACCCTCGAAAAACACAAACGAGGGACAACCCTCGCGTTCGCTCATGGTGCGGTTGAAGACATCCTCGTCTCCCCACTTGCTGAGCACTTCCTTGTTGATTGCGGGCAGGTTAAGCCCTGAATATTCCTTGAATCTCTTGGCCATTTTGAGATGATTTTTGCTTGTTATACGGGGGACACGTCTCCCCACGGAAAAATTTTCGCAAAAATACGAATTTTCAACAAGAAAACCAAACTCAACTGAAGCCTTTGGCCCGAAGAATATTATTTCGTTATTGATCGGGCATTCCGGACGGACAGGAGCGATACCGCAAGGGTGGCGGCACAGAATGGCATGGTCAGCACCGGGAGTCCGGCTTTGGCGAGCCACGGAGCGGTGAGATACTGTATGGCGAATGTGAGTATCACGGCCGCTGTGGTCAACAAGCCGCGGTGTGGGATGCCTGGCAGTACCGAGCCGACAGCTATCGCGGTCAGGGCAGGGGAGAAGCCCCACAGACCGGCTGAAATCTCACCGGCAGGGAGGCCGCAGATGATGGCCATGACCATTCCGGCTGCTGACCCCGACAGGGCGAGAACGGCACATCGTGGACTGCCTGCCAATAGTCCGGCAAGCATCAGCAGGCCGGCCACCCATGAGTCGATCAGAAACACTTCGGATATCCCTTTCAGCAACCCTATGGCTATAGATGTTGCCGACAATTGTTCCGGGGCGGAAGGTATGGTTCCCGGAATCCAAGGTGTCATCAGCCCTGTGGCATGACCGATGGCCGTTATGATCCATGTTGAGATCACAAAAGGGAGAGTCAGCGACGCGACGCCTAACATACGGTCGAGAATGCCTTTCAGTGGAAAGGTGAGAAGCACGCCGGCACAGAGCATTGCCCATGCTCCCGCTCCGGAATTGTTGAAAGTGAAGACAGCACATCCCACCAATACGGCATTGAATCCCCACACCCCGTCACGTCCGTCGGGCAGTGTGGCCGCGACGGCTATCGCTGACGAAATCAGGATTGCGACCGTGGCTCCGGCCGTTACGATAAACCGCCCGGAACCTCCTATGCCGAATCCTCCGGCGACGATGGCACACGCCATGAGAAATCCGGAAAGCACATTGCTCTGGAACATCACTTGCCCGACGCTACGTGCTGCAATCCTTGCAAAAACATTCGCTGTCACTTTCAATCCGTCCATACTGTTGAGTTGTCAGTTTTGAGACGGCAAAGATACGATAAAACGCCGGATTATACCCCACCTTGATGCTGAAGATGCCTCAGACAGCACCACATGACCTTATAATTCCGTGGTTTTGTGTAAATTTATCCCCCGGGATTTGCCTATGAGGATTTAATTCATTAAGTTTGTAGGGAAATACACCGCCTTGCAAGGCATGGTGGGTTATAATCGTCAATTTATGAAAAAAAAGACTCTCAACATCCTCAAGAACGACCCGTGGCTCGAGCCATACTCTGAAGCCATAATCGGCCGTCATAACGACGCTGTCAACAAGGAACTGGAGCTATGCGGTCCAGACGGCAAGCTCGACACATTTGCAAATGCACACAACTATTTCGGTCTCCACCGCACCGCCGACGGAGGCTGGGTGTTCCGCGAGTGGGCTCCTAACGCCACCGCCATCACCCTCATCGGTGACTTCTCCAAATGGAAGGAGATGAAGAAATACGCTCTCAAACCCAAGGCCAACGGCGTCTGGGAGCTGAAAATGAAACCTGATGCCATCAACCACGGCGATCTATACAAGATGATCGTGAACTGGGACGGTGGCAGCGGTGAACGTATCCCTGCCTATGCCACGCGCGTGGTGCAGGACGAGAACACCCATGTGTTCTCCGCCCAGGTGTGGTCGCCCGAGCCTTACAAATGGAAGGTGAAGCGTTTCCGCCCCGACACACGCCCTCTGCTCATATATGAGTGCCATATCGGTATGGCCCAGGAGAAGGAGGGGATAGGCACATATACCGAATTCCGTGACCTCATTCTCCCGCGCATCGCCAAGGACGGCTACAACGCCATCCAGATCATGGCTATCCAGGAGCACCCTTACTATGGTTCGTTCGGCTATCATGTGTCGAGTTTCTATGCTCCTTCGAGCCGTTTCGGCACTCCCGAGGATCTGAAGAGCCTTATCGACCGTGCCCATGAGCTGGGTATTGCCGTGATCATGGATATAGTCCACAGTCACGCCGTGAAAAATGAAGTGGAGGGACTCGGACGTCTCGACGGAAGCTACAACCAGTACTTCTACGGCGACAGCCGCCGCGAGCATCCGGCATGGGATTCGCTCTGCTTTGACTATGGCAAGAATGATGTGATCAACTTCCTGCTCTCCAACTGCAAGTATTGGCTGCAGGAGTTCCGCTTCGACGGATTCCGTTTCGACGGTGTCACCTCGATGCTCTATTACAGTCATGGACTCGGACAGGCGTTCGGCAGCTATGACGACTATTATAACGGAGGTCAGGATGTCAATGCCATCACATATCTGACGCTTGCCAACAAACTCATACATGAGATCAACCCCTCGGCCATAACCATCGCCGAGGAGATGAGCGGAATGCCCGGTCTCGCAGTGCCCGTCAAGGATGGCGGCATCGGTTTTGACTACCGTATGGCGATGGGTATCCCCGACTACTGGATCAAGACTCTCAAGGAGAAGAAAGACGAGGACTGGAAACCCACCTCGATATTCTGGGAGCTCACCAACCGACGTGCCGATGAGAAGACAATCTCATACGTGGAGAGCCACGACCAGGCCCTCGTCGGTGACAAGACGGTGATATTCCGGCTCATTGACAAGGAGATGTACTGGCACATGATGAAGGACGACGACAATATGGTGGTGGCGCGCGGAATGGCTCTCCACAAGATGATACGTCTTGTCACGGCCTCGACCATCAACGGAGGCTATCTCAACTTCATGGGCAATGAGTTCGGTCATCCCGAATGGATCGACTTCCCCCGCGAGGGCAACGGATGGAGCTACAAGTATGCCCGCCGCCAGTGGGATCTCGTTGACCGCGATGAGCTCAAGTATGTCTACCTGAACGCGTTTGACAATGCGATGATCCACACCATCTCAGGGGTCTATAATTTCCAGTCTCTTCCTGTGGTGAAGCTTTGGGAGAAGGACGATGACCAGGTGCTGGCTTATATGCGCGGCGACCTTGTGTTCGTGTTCAACTTCTCACCCACACAGGCTTTCACCGGTTATGGCATCCTTGCCCCGGCCGGCGAGTATGAGGTGGTGCTCTCCACCGACAGCCCTGCCTTCGGAGGCTATGGAAACATTGATGAGAGTGTGAGCCATCTCACTCAGAACGATCCTCTTTTCGCTCCTTCGGGCCGCGAGTGGCTGCGCCTTTATCTGCCACCCCGCTCGGCACAGGTGCTCCGCATGAAGCGTCCGCAACCTGCAGCTCCAAAAAAATCTGCCGGCAGAAAGAAGAAATGATGTCAATCCGCTGAGGTGTGGTGGCGCACACCATGCCCCGGTAGCTGTAAACATACAATATAAGGAGGGGAGACTGATTAGTTTGATAATCAGTCTCCCCTCCTTATATTGTATGTCTTGTCACGGGATGGATCTTATTTCTCTCTCATGAAGATATTGACCGGAGTGCCATGGAAGTCCCAGTTTTCTCTGATCTTGTTCTCGAGATAGCGGCGGTAGGGTTCCTTGACCCACTGGGGCAGATTGCAGAAGAAGATGAATGTGGGCACGGGCGCGTCCTTGAGCATGGTGACATACTTGATCTTCACAAACTTGCCCTTGTTGGCAGGTGGCGGATAGGCCGCGATGGCCTCGAGCATGACGGTGTTGAGCTGTGAGGTCGGCACGGTGCGCTTGCGGTTCTCACAAACGTGGAGGGCGGTCTCAAGCACTTTGAAGATACGCTGTTTGGTGAGGGCCGAGGCGAAGATGATGGGGAAGTCGGTGAACGGGGCGAACCGTGAGCGGATGGCCTCCTCGTAGTGCCTGATGGCTTCCTTGCTCTTGTCCTCCACAAGATCCCACTTGTTCACCACTACAACGAGACCCTTCTTGTTGCGCTGTATGAGCGAGAAGATGGACACGTCCTGGGCTTCTATGCCTCGGGTGGCGTCGATCATGAGTATGCACACGTCAGAGGCCTCGATGGCTCTGATGGAGCGGATCACGGAGTAGTACTCAATATCCTCGGTCACCTTGGCTTTCTTGCGGATTCCCGCGGTGTCGACAAGGTAGAAATCAAAGCCGAACTTGTTGTAGCGGGTATATATCGAGTCGCGTGTGGTTCCGGCGATGTCGGTCACAATGTGACGGTCTTCGTCGATGAAGGCATTGACGAGGCTCGACTTGCCGGCGTTCGGACGGCCGACGATGCATATCTTGGGGATGTCGTCGAGTTTCTCGTCCTCACTGTCGTCTTTCTCCGGCATCTTTGCCACCACTTCGTCGAGCAGGTCGCCGGTGCCGTAACCGCTGACCGCCGATACGCCGTAGGGCTCACCGAGGCCGAGCGAATAGAACTCGGCGATGTTGTAGATGGAGTCTCCCGCGTCCACCTTGTTGGCCACGAGTATCACGGGCTTGGTGGAACGGCGCAGTATCTCGGCCACATGGTCGTCGAGATCGGTGACTCCGTTCATGGCATCGACCACGAAGAGAATCTCATCGGCCTGTTCGATGGCGAGGTGGACCTGCTTGTTGATCTCGGTCTCAAACACATCCTCGCTACCCACTACCCAGCCGCCGGTGTCGACGATGGAAAATTCCTTGCCACACCAGTCCACCTTGCCATATTGGCGGTCACGCGTGGTGCCGGCCTCGTCGTTGGTGATGGCTGTGCGGGTTTTTGTGAGACGGTTGAAAAGCGTGGACTTTCCCACGTTGGGACGTCCCACGATTGCTATCATTTGTCCCATATTTATGTTGATGATTATTCTATATAAGAGGGAACAAATGCCATTCCCTCATGGTTCAGTCGGCAAAGTTAGTGAAAATCGGGTTAATACACAAACGCGGTTCATTTTCCGAGCAGTTCGAAATGGTCTACGTAGATCTCGGTGATATTGCGTTTGATGGCGTTGCGGTCTTCCCACACACGGTAGCGCAGCTTTCCTTCCACATACAGACGGGTGCCCTTCCTGATGTATTTCTCGGCAAATTCGGCGGCGTTGTCCCACATTATAATATTATGCCATTCAGTACGGTCGGGTGTACGTGTGCCGTCGGGCATGACCTGCCCGCGCTCGGTGGTGGCGAGCGAGAAGGTGGCTATGGGACGCGTCTCGATGTAGCGTATGGCCGGGTCCTTGCCTACGTTGCCTATGAGTATGACCTTGTTAACCAATCCGGCTGATGTGTGTTGGATGTTTATGGTGCTATGATGGCAGGCGCATCAACGATAACTGTGAAGTGGCCTTTTCAGGAATGGCCCATTTCCTCGGCAGCCATCTCGTAGGCCTCCTTGTCGAGTTCCTCCTCAAGTCTGGCATCCTTTTTCACCTTCAGTTGGTCGAAGCCCTGGCCGTAGACGCCGTTGACATTGGTCTGGGTGATGAATGCTCCTGGGTCGATGCTCTTGACGATGCGGAAGATCGTGACAGCCTCAAGCTTGCGGCAGGCAATCAGAAGCACCTTGATGGGATGCTTGGTATACCATCCCATGCCGTCGATCACGGTGACGCCTCTCCGGGCGTGATGGTTGACAGCTGTGGCTATGCGCTCCCATTTCTGCGACACGATGGTGAACTGCACCGCCTGACGGTTGGTGTTGATGATCATGTCCACCATATATGACGCTATCAGGAGAACCACGAAGCCATACAGCACTGTGGTGATGTCGTGGGATATGAGATAAGATGATGAAATGATGCAGAAATCCACGTAGAGCATCGTGCGTCCCACCGAAACGGTGGTCTTTTTCGCTGCCATGGCCGCGATGATGTCAGTGCCTCCGGTGCTGCCGTTGTGGGTGAACACAAGTCCGAGGGCTATGCCCACTATGATCGCGCCGAAGCATACGCTCATGAACGGCTGCCCCTTCACGACAGGTTCGGGAAACAACGGTGGCACCACCACCATTACAAGAGCTATCACCGTGGCGCCGAAGATGGTCTTGATGACAAACTGTTTGCCTACGATTTTCCATGCGAACGCAAGCAACAGAAGGTTGATGCCATACTGAGTCGCGCCGATCATGTAGACCTTTCCCGTGAGAAAGTAGGCGAGAGTTCCGAGACCGGTCACACCGCCGATCACCACATTTTCCGGAAGAATGAAAGCTGAGAAGCCGAATCCGTAAAGGACAATCGCAAAGACTATTATGATATAGTCTTTGGTCGACATCCACAATTGTTTGCTTGAGAAGTGCATAGAGTGGTTACGATTTGATGACGCAAAATTAACACAAATTTCCATCTCTGCAAAAAAATGTGACACCGCGCCGGAATCACCGCACACCCGTGGCGCCCCCTGTTCATGAATGAACCCGACGCCAATATCCCGCCCATGCTTCAATTCGTTCATTTTCCCACCTTAAAAGATTATATTGTATATGATTTGAACCGTTATTCGGACAGCTTGTACTGATATGTTAATAATTCCTAAAGCTTCTTTGTAAATAGCCATAAAATCACTACCTTTGCAGTCCGATTATGTCCAATTAATAAACCAAGGCCGTATGCATTCCGAGTTTTTGGCCGAACGGAGAGTGCGGAAAGCCACCAAGTAACTATCTATTAATTAAACATTCAACGTGGATACTTTAAGCTACAAGACCCTTACACCCAACGCACAGAGCGTTGAGCACAAGTGGGTCGTAATTGATGCCACCGACCAGACACTCGGTCGTCTCTGCGCAGTAATCGCCCTGATTCTCCGTGGCAAAAACAAGCCCTGCTACTCACCCTTCGTGGATTGCGGCGACAACGTCATCGTGGTCAACGCCGACAAGGTGCGCCTGACCGGCAAGAAATGGACCGACCGCGAATATCTGAGCTACACCGGCTATCCCGGTGGCCAGCGTGTCACCACCCCCGAGGTTCTGATGAAGAAGTCGCTCAACAAGCACATCAAGCCCGGCTATCACCCCCTCTTCACCAAGGTTGTCAAGGGTATGCTCCCCAAGAACCGTCTCGGCCGTGCCATCATCGAGAATATGCACGTCTACAACGGCCCCAACCATCCTCACGAGGCTCAGAATCCCGAAGTCATTGATATTAACAAAATCAAATAATTGAAGAATGGAAACAGTTAATGCAGTAGGTCGCCGCAAGGCAGCCGTAGCCCGCGTTATTGTCAAGGAAGGCAACGGGCAGATCACCATCAACAAGCGTCCCCTCGACGTTTACTTCCCCTCTTCAATCCTCCAGTACATCGTGAAGCAGCCCCTGCTCACCCTCGATGCAGCCGAGAAGTATGACATCCATGTCAACCTCGACGGCGGCGGCTACAAGGGTCAGGCCGAGGC
>CAJUKP010000011.1 GCA_910587165.1 uncultured Duncaniella sp. | reverse complement strand
ACGGAGTGTGATGAGATTGATGCGGTAGAAAAGGTCTTCGCGGAAGCGTCCCTGAGCCACTGCAGCGGGGAGATCGACATTGGTGGCGCACACCACGCGTATGTCGATCTTGCGGGGGGTACTTTCTCCGAGCCGTTCGAAGGTGTGCTCCTGAAGCACCCGGAGTATCTTCACCTGGCATGAGGTATCGAGGTCGCCTATCTCGTCAAGGAAGATTGTCCCCTTGTCCGCCGCCTCGAAACGCCCTGTCCTGTCGCTGTCGGCGCCTGTGAACGCTCCTTTGGCGTAGCCGAACATCTCGCTCTCGAACAAGGTGGGTGGCATACCTCCGAGATTGACTGTCACAAACGGGGAGTCGGAGCGTCTGCTCATACGGTGGATGGCCCGTGCGATCAGTTCCTTGCCTGTGCCGTTCTCTCCTGTGATGAGTATGGCCGCGTCTGTCGGCGCAGCTTTTCTCACCTTGTCGAGCACGGCCATGAGGGCCGGACTGTTTCCGATGATGCCGTCGAAAGCATCTCCCGTGTCGGTGGAGGCCGGGGTGTCGGCGTTGAGCGACAGTGCGGTAGCCACACGCGACAGGAGGTCGCGGTTGTCCCACGGTTTTGTGACGAAATCCATTGCCCCGAGTTTCACCCCTTCCACCGCGAGCGGTATGCTTCCCCAGGCGGTCATAAGAATGACCGGAACCCTCGGCATGAGCACTTTCACCTTCTGGAGCAGCTCGAGGCCATCGCGGCCTGAGGTGTCCGATGTGTAGTTCATATCCATCAGGATGAGGTCGATATCATCAGTGGTTCCGCCTTTCAAGGCCTCGCGTATCCTTGCGAGAGCCTCGGCCTCGCCTCCGGCTTTGACACAAGTGTATCTGGCCCTTCTCAACAGCATCGAGAGTGAGAGGACTATGGATGAATCATCGTCGACAATGAGAATTCTTGACATTCCGGTAAGGTTTTTCAGTGCAAATTTACACATAATAAAATATTAGGGGAAATTTGACGTTAAAAAAGTATGAGAGTATTTCACCGAATCACACCTATATTATATATAGCGCTTGTTTTCATCCTGGCCGGCGGATGCCGCGGGCCAAAGCTCAGTGTGGCCGACGAGCAGTTTGCCCGCGGAGAGTATTTTGATGCTTCCAAGACCTACCGCAAGATCTATAATAAGATGAAACCCCGTGAGCAGCGTGCCGAGAGAGCCGAGGTGGCTTTCAAGATGGCTGAATGTCACCGTCTGCTCGGTCAGGATGCACGTGCGGCCGCGGCCTATCAGAACGCCTTGCGCTACGGCTACCCCGACAGCAGCATCATGCTCCGTCTGGCCCAGTCGCAGCACGGACAGGGGGCATACGCCCAGGCGGTGGGTACATACGAGGAATATCTGGCCAAGTTTCCGGGCGACCGTCTGGCTGAACGCAGCCTGGCGGGAGCGCGCAAGGCTGCCGAGCTGAAGAAGAACAAGACCCGTTATGTGGTGAAGAACGCCACGCTTTTCAATTCGAGACGTTCTGACTTTTCTCCGATGTTCAATGGCGATGTGCTCTATTTCACCACTACCAACGAGAAGGTCAAGGGCACCAACCGCAGCGAGATCACAGGTATGAAGCGTAGCGACATCTGGATGGCCAAGAAAAACGAGCAGGGTGCGTGGCAGCGGCCTGAGGCGGTGGAGGGGGAACTCAACTCCGAATGGGACGAGGGGATATGCTCTTTCTCACCCGATGGATCCACCATGTATCTCACCCGTGCCGTGAGGAAACCGGGGTCAAACACCGGTACTGACATATACACATCCACCCGCAGTGACGCCCAGTGGAGCGCCCCGGTGAAGTTTGAGATCACCGCCGACACAATCTCTTCCTACGGCCATCCTGCCGTGAGTCCTTCGGGCGACTGGCTCTATTTCACGTCCGATATGCCCGGAAACGGAGGCAAGGATATATGGCGCATAAATCTCCGCGAGCGCGCGGGAAGCCTCGAAAATCTCGGTGAGGCCATAAACACCGCCGGCGACGAGGTGTTTCCCTATATGCTGACCGACTCGATTCTCCTGTTCTCATCCGACGGTCACCCCGGTCTTGGAGGGCTTGACATTTTCCGTGCCACCCTTTCGCCATCGGGAGGCTGGCTTGTGGAGAATATGGGTAGTCCTGTCAATTCTGAAGGGGATGATTTCGGCATCACATACGCCTCGCCCGGCAAGGAAGCGGGTTATTTCAGCTCCAACCGTGGCGACGGGCGCGGATATGACCATCTGTATTCATTCGAGCTTCCTGACCTGAAGATACTCATATCCGGATGGGTGCTCGACAAGGATGAGGAACCTGTGCCCAATGCCATAATCCGTATCGTCGGCAATGACGGCTCAAACCAGAAGGCGATAGCCAAAAACGACGGCTCATTCTCATTTCCCCTGCAGAGAGGTGTGAGTTACGTGATGCTTGCCGGTGCGAAGGGTTATCTCAACGCCAAGCAGGAGTTCACGAGCGATACAGCCGAGGAGGATGCCGAGTACGGAATAGATTTCATGCTGGCATCGCTGTCAAAGCCCAATATTCTCGAGAATATCTTCTATGATTTTGACAAGGCGACTCTGAGGCCGGAGTCGAAGACGGCTCTCGATGAACTGGTGCAGATGCTCCGCGACAATCCTAACATCACAATCGAGATGGCTTCGCATACCGACCGCCATGGAACAGACGAGTATAACATCGACCTCTCCCACAGGCGAGCCAGCAGTGTGGTGGACTATCTTATCGAGTCGGGCATCGCTGCCGACCGTCTGCAGGCCCAGGGCTATGGGGAGTCGCGTCCGAAGGTGGTGACAAAACGTATCAACCGTGAGTTCCCTCAGTTCCCGGAAGGGCAGGTGCTTGACGAGGAGTATATCCTTACACTCGGCGAGGAGGATCAGGATGCAGCTGACCAGATCAACCGACGGACAGAGTTTCAGGTGCTGACGTTCGACTATCAGATGTATTGATGCTCATTGTCCGATTCTCCCACTGATGGCCTTGACCATTTCATCAGGATTCTTGCAGCCGAGCATATAGCGTCGGCCATTGCGCATGAGGATGAGGAAGCAGTCGGACGACTGTCCGTAATATGCGAAATATTTCCCGATCTCACGGTTGGAAAACCATCCCCAATATCCACAGTAGCCACCGCTGCCGAGCAGCCTGTGTTCACCCATGGCGGGAGTGTAGCGTTTTACGGCGGCGATCTCTGAAACCGGAAACCGGCGGTGGCGAAGGGACATATTTACGGTCAGATTCCTGTCGTCAAGCTCCACAGACATAGGCATGAAGAACAATGAGCACAGGGCATAGACTGTCGTACAGCCTGCCATGATGCAGAATATCACGGTCTCATGACGGCTATAGAAATAATAGATAAGGCTGAGAAGAAGCGCGGAGACCACAAAAGTGAGCATAGTCGACCGGGAGCTCAGGGATACTTTCTGTTTCATTGGTTTGCTGATAAAATGAGATTTGTATCGGTTGGTTTCCTATATCTGACGCCGGATTCACCTGAAAAGTTTCAACCGGTCGGAAAATTTGACCTATAAAACAAAGACAGAAGAAACAGAGCGGTTCCGTTTCTTCTGTCAGTTGTTTTCTCATGCACTCTTGGAATACAGGTACATGGCTTCAGTAGCGATTAGCGCTGAACACGTCCGTTGGCGCTACCGCCGGCGAGAGCCTCCACCTCGGCAACAGTCACGAGGTTGAAGTCACCGTTGATGGTGTGCTTGAGAGCGGATGCAGCTACGGCAAACTCAAGAGCCTCGCCCTGGTTGGGTTTGGTGAGAAGACCGTGGATGAGGCCGCCGGAGAAGCTGTCGCCGCCACCTACGCGGTCGATGATGGGGTTGATGTCGTAGCGCTTGCTCTGGTAGAACTCCTCGCCGTTGTAGATCATAGCCTTCCAGCCGTTGTGGGTTGCGGAGAACGATTCGCGGAGGGTGGATACCACATACTTGAAGCCGAATTCCTTCATCATGGCCTGGAAGATACCCTTGTAGCCTTCGGCATCAGTGTTGCCGGCCTCAACGTCAGCATCGGGCTTGAATCCGAGGCAGAGTTCGGCATCTTCCTCGTTGCCGATACATACGTCGACATACTTCATGAGGGGACGCATGATGGACTGGGCCTTCTCGGAGGTCCAGAGTTTCTTGCGGAAGTTGAGGTCAACGCTGACGGTCACGCCGTGACGCTTTGCAGCCTCGCAGGCAAGACGGGTGAGCTCAGCGGCCTTGTCGGAGATGGCGGGGGTGATGCCGCTCCAGTGGAACCAGTCGGCACCTTCCATGATAGCGTCGAAGTCGAAATCCTCGGGATCAGCCTCGGCGATGGCGGAGTTGGCACGGTCATAGATCACCTTGGAGGGGCGCATGGATGCACCGGTCTCGCAATAGTAGATACCTACACGGTCACCGCCACGGGCAACAAACTCGGTGTTGACACCATAACGGCGGAGTGCGTTCACTGCAGCCTGGCCTATCTCGTGTTTGGGGAGCTTGGACACGAAGTATGCGTCATGTCCGTAGTTGGCACAGCTGACAGCCACATTGGCCTCGCCGCCACCCCAGATTACGTCAAAATTGTCAACCTGAACGAAGCGATGGCATCCTGCAGGTGAAAGGCGAAGCATGATCTCGCCTAAAGTTACGACTTTCATAGGTAAAAATGATTGTTGGTTAATATTAGATGATTATAGGAGTATATTCTTCACACGTTCGGCCAGGGCGTCGCTCATGGCTTTTGCAGCCCGTCGGCCGTCGCCCATGGCGAGAATGACGGTGGATGCGCCGCGCACGATATCGCCACCGGCATAGACATTGGAGGTGGATGACTGGCCGGACTCACAGTCGACCACTATCATACCTTTGCGGCTGAGCTCCACATCCTCGGACAATGCGGGAGGGTTGGGGAGATAGCCCACGCATACCACAGCGAGGTCAATCTCAACCTCCTCGATAGCTCCGGGTATCTCCACAGGAGTCCTGCGGCCGCTTTCGTCAGGCTCGCCGAGAGTCATGCGCTGGAGACGCATGGCACGGAGCATTCCGTTCTCATCGGCCAGATATTCCACCGGAGTGTGGAGGGTGAGGAGTTCCACCCCTTCCTCGAGGGCGTGGCGCACTTCCTCGGCACGGGCCGGGATCTCATCCTCGCCGCGGCGGTAGATTATCATCGCTCTTTCGGCTCCGAGACGGCGGGCGGCGCGCACGGCATCCATAGCTGTGTTGCCGGCTCCGATCACGGCCACTTTCTTGCGGCGGAGCGACATGACGTTCTGTCCGTAAACCTCGCTCTTGACGAGATTGTAGCGGATAAGGTATTCGTTGGCGGTCATCACTCCGGGGAGGTTCTCTCCCTTGATGCCCATGAAACGTGGCTTGCCGGCTCCGGTGGCCACGTAGATGCCTATGAATCCCTCGCGGTGGAGATCGTCGTAGGTCACAGTGTTTCCGACGAATGCGTTCTTGACAAATTTGACACCGAGATCGGCCACGCGGGCTATCTCGGCATTGACCACATCCTTGGGCAGACAGAATTCAGGTATGCCGTATTTGAGCACACCTCCGAGGCGGTCAAGAGCCTCGAACACAGTGACGCTATAGCCCTGTTTGGCCATATCGCCTGCGAATGCCAGTCCCGAGGGGCCGGAACCTATCACGGCAATCTTGATGCTTGAGAGCACCGAAGGGGGTGTCTGACGCACGGCTGTGTCCTCGCATCGGTCCTGAAGTGAGAGCTCACGGTTGAAGTCGGCCACAAACCGCTCCAGATGACCGATGGCCACGGGCGGTTTTTTCATCTTGTTGTAGATGCATCCGGCCTCACACTGTTTCTCCTGCGGACATACGCGGCCGCATACTGCAGGGAGAACGGTGGTGAGAGAAAGCACATCAAGGGCCTCGCGGAAGTGATGGCGCTCGATGTTCTTGATGAACGACGGGATATTGTTGGCCACCGGGCATCCTTTCATGCACCCGGGATCCGGGCAGTCGAGGCAGCGGTGGGCCTCGAGCACGGCCTGCTGTATGGAGAGGCCCTGGTTGACCTCCTCGTCACATTTTATGCGGTATGACTCGTCGAGTTCGGGCATTTTCACCCTCGGAAGGGCTGTGCGCTCCTTCGTAGTCATTTCCGCGCGTAGTTTCTCGCGCCACTTCGCGTCGCGGGAGATATTGGGATATTCTTCTGATGCGGTTGTCATACGTAGTTGCGCTGTCTGTTCAACAATTGGTCAAAATCCACCTGCAGGGCATCGAATGTAGGTCCGTCGATGCAGGTGAGTTTACGCTTGCCATCCACCATCACACGGCATATTCCGCACAGCCCGACTCCGTCGAGCATTATCATGTTGAGTATGCAGCGGGCCGGAATCTGCTGTTCACGGCACTCGGTGGCGAGCATTTTCATCATGTCGGTAGGACCGGTCATCACCACGAGATCTACCTTTTCGCCGGCCGAGACGGAGCGGAGTCGCTCGACAGCCTCCTCGCGTGAGGAGGAGCTGAGTATCTCGTCGCTGTGGTTCTCGGCCATCGAGCGAAGGCAGGCATTGCTTTCGGTGAACTCCGATACTACGGTGATCACCTTGTTGCCGGCCTTCTTGAGCTCGCGTATCACCGGGATGAGGGGGACGAATCCTACCCCATCGCCGATACACAGCACGGTGCCGTAGTTTTTTATCTCGAAAGCCTGTCCGAGGGGGCCCAGAAGGTTGGGCAGCTCGCGGCCCGGCTCAAGAGAGTCGATTAGCTCAGTGAGTTTGGCTCCTTTGTGGATGATTATGGTGAATGTCCCGGCCGCGGGGTCGGAATCCACGATTGTGAAAGGTATGCGGGGAAGGTTCTCGCTGAACCTGATCATCACAAAGTGGCCTGCCCTCGCCGAAGCGGCCACCGAGGGAGCCTCGATAACCACTTCGGCCGTGTGGGCTGAATGACGAACTATTTCCTTTATTATGTTCATTTCTCTTCCCTATGTGATGGAGAGTGAATTTGTGTTTTTAAGAATTTTTTCGGGAGACGGTTATTTCATGTCAAGATAGTCGATCTTGTCCATGTCGCCGTAGTTGAGGTTCTCACCTCCCATACCCCAGATGAACATATAGTTTGATGTGCCTGCAGCGGCGTGGATTGACCATTCGGGCGACATCACAGCCTGTTCGTTGTGGAGCCAGATGAGGCGTTCCTGCTGAGGCTCGCCCATGAGATGGCAGATGGCGTTGCCTGCAGGTACGTTGAAATAGAAATAGCACTCCACGCGGCGGTCGTGGGTATGGGCGGGCATGGTGTTCCACACCGATCCGGGCATGAGTTCCGTGAGACCCATCTGGAGCTGGCAGGGACCCTCCTCGAGCACATTGTTGACAATGAGCTGGTTGATCACACGGTCATTGCTCTCTTCCATCTTGCCGGCGTGGAAGCTGTTGGCCTTGATTGAGCCTTTGCGGCCGTCGATGGTGATGAGCTGGGTCTTGTAAGCCTTGTGGGCGGGGGTGGAATTGATGTAGAACTTGGCGGGGTTGGAGGCATCCTTGGAGCGGAATGTCACCTTTTTGTTGCCGCGTCCCACATAAAGGGCATCCTTGAAATGGAGTTCGTAGTCCTTGCCGTCTACGCTGACGATACCGTCGCCACCGATGTTGATCACACCGAGCTCGCGTCGCTCCAGGAAGTAGTCGGCCTTGAGCGGATCAATGGTCTCGAGCACCACCTCTTTTGTCACGGGTACAGTGCCGCCGTAGATGATACGGTCATACATCGAGTAGGTGAGGTTCACCTTGTCGTTTTCCATGACTTTAGGCATCATGAAGTGAGAGCGGAGCTGCTCGGTGTCATAGCGCTTTACGTCGTCGGGGTGACAGGCGCGGAGTACGGTGTATTCAGTCTGAGCCATGGCGGAGAGTGATGCGAGGGCAAGGGATACGGTTAGAAATATTTTTTTCATTTTCGTTGTTTTCTGTTGTTTTGATTTGTCAATCCTTTTCGGCTAAGGCATCTATGCGGCTGATGCGGATGCGGTTGTAGACCACGAGCGCGCAGGTGGAGATCACGAGTATTCCAGCTCCGATCCAGCGCAGATTCTCGCAGCAGTAATATATGATACCCGAGAAGGGGCTGCCGGCGAAATCAAGCGATCCGGCCGAGAACCCTTCGGGAACCGACACTGCAGCATCGTGAGTGTTGGCATAGACGTCATGGGCGGCGAGGGTGAACGAGGGTGACAGGTAGGTGACAAGATAGAGACCCATTATGATCACCACGAGTCCGACCACGAAGGTCTTCACCACGTTGCCTTTGGTGAAAGGAAGGACGAGGGGGAAAAGGTAGAACATTCCGGCCAGCGAGGCAAGAGGAAGGAATTCGTTGCCGGGGAGAATCACGGCAAGGAAGAGGGTGACGGGGATGAGGAGCAGCGACACCACGAGAGTGGTGGGATGGCCTATCACGAGTGCGGGGCTCATGCCGATGGAGAGTCCGGTGGCGCCCTTGAACTTGCGGCCGATCAGCTCGCGTGTGGCGTCGGATATGGGGCGAAGGCCTTCAATGAAGAGCACTGTCACGCGCGGGATGAGTTCCATCACCGCACCCATCTTGATGCCGAGTCCGAGGATGTAAGGGATCTTGTCGACAATCTCGCTCCCTGAACTGCAGGTGAGGCACCCTATGGCTATGCCCACGACAATGCCGAGGAAAAGCGGCTCGCCGAGAATGCCGAACTTCTTCTTCATGCCTTCGGCGTCGATCTCCAGTCTGTTCATGCCGGGGATGGCGTCGAGCGCTTTGTTGATTATCCAAGCAAAAGGCACGAAACCGGCACAGAAGGGCTGGGGTATCGAGATACCTTCCATACCTTCATAGAAGTTCTGGAATTTTTTCGCGGTAAGGTCGGCCAGTACAAGGGTGATGATGTAGCAGATGATCGCTGCGAAAAATCCCCATGCGATGGAGTGGGATGCGAAGTAGACCACGGCACCTATGAATGCGAAGTGCCAGTAGTTCCAGAGGTCAATGTTGACGGTGCGTGTGCCCTTGAGCAGCAGCAGGATGATGTTGACACCGAGACACACTGGGATAATGAACGCACCCACGGCAGTGTTGTAGGCCACCGCCGCCGCTGCGGGCCATCCCATATCGAACACTTTGAGCTGCAGGTCGTAGATCTCGACCACGGTGTTGAGGGCCGGGCCGAGAGCGCTGGTGAGGAGTGCGGTCACGATGGAGAGTCCCACGAAGCCCACTCCGACCTTCAGGCCCGACATAAGCGATTTGCCGAAGCCGAGACCTATGCAAAGACCCAGGATGGTGAAGATAATGGGCATCATCAACGCCGCTCCGAGTCCGATGATATAGGAAAATACCTGTTCCAAGATTATCAGTATTTACGGTATTGATTTACTTGGGCTGCTTGCCGATATAGGCCAGGATACCGCCGTCGACATAAAGTACGTGGCCGTTCACGAAGTCGGAAGCGTCGGAAGCGAGGAACACGGCGGGACCCATCAGATCCTCGGGAGTACCCCAGCGGGCTGCCGGAGTCTTGGATATGATGAACTGGTCGAAGGGGTGACGGCTGCCGTCGGCCTGACGCTCGCGGAGGGGAGCGGTCTGTTCGGTGGCTATGTAGCCCGGGCCGATACCGTTGCACTGGATGTTGTGTTCGCCATATTCGGAGCAGATGTTGCGTGTGAGCATCTTGAGGCCACCCTTTGCGGCAGCGTAGGCGCTTACGGTCTCGCGGCCGAGCTCGCTCATCATCGAGCAGATGTTGATGATCTTGCCGTGGCCTTTTCTGATCATTCCGGGGATTACGGCCTTGGCGCAGATGTAGGGAGCCACAAGGTCAACGTCAACCACACGGCGGAAGTCCTCGACGGCCATTTCCTCCATGGGGATACGCTTGATGATACCGGCGTTGTTGACAAGGATGTCGATAGTGCCGACAGTTTTCTCGATGTCGGCCACCATGGCCTTCACGGCCTCTTCGTCGGTCACGTCGCAAAGATAACCTTTTGCATCAATGCCAAGCTCTTTGTAGGCTTTCAGACCGCGGTCGACAGTCTCCTGACGCGAGCAGTTAAACACGATTTTGGCACCTGCCTCGGCAAATGCCTGTGCGATTGCGAGTCCGATGCCGTAGGCGGCTCCGGTGACAAGGGCTACCTTGCCTTCAAGTGAGAAATTAACCATATATGTCTTATGAGTTTATAGTATTCTATTTTAAGGATTTACTCCATGACGGAGTGTGGCTTTTCATAATTTCGTGTCAAAGTTACTCAATTTAACACTATTAATCAAATTTGTCAATACAAATATTTAGGAGCTGACGTCATGTTTGGGCCTATAATGTAACTTTATTAAATATATTTTGCAACTATATACTTTTTTTGTATTTTTGCATTTTGATATAAACGGTTTGTAACGTGAAAATAGAACATCACAGGGTGTTTGGACTGATAGGCTTTCCCCTGACCCATTCTTTCTCAAAAAGTTACTTCAACGACAAGTTTGCCGCTGAGGGAATTGACGCGGAGTACGTCAACTTCGAGCTCCCTGATATCGGAGACCTGATGGAAGTGTTTGACGAGACCCCCGAATTGTCGGGACTTAATGTCACTATCCCCTATAAGCAGCAGATCATACCTTACATGGACGAGCTCGATGAGGAAGCCCGCAGGATAGGAGCTGTGAATGTAGTGAAAATCATCAGGGCCGACGGGGCTGCCGATGACGATTTCACCCTTGTAGGCTATAACAGTGATGTCATAGGGTTCCGCGACAGTATCTCGCCGCTTCTCAACCCTGAAAGGAAGAGGGCTCTCATTCTCGGCACCGGCGGAGCCTCGAAGGCAGTGGCGCGGGGGCTCGAGACCCTTGGCGTGGAGTATCTTTTCGTGTCGCGCACGGCACGTAAGGGTGTGATCACTTACGGCGATCTAACCCCCGAGGTGATGGAGGCCCATAAAGTCATTGTAAACACCACACCGCTGGGTATGTATCCCCATGTCGACGAGTGTCCCGATATCCCATACGGCTGTCTGACTCCGGAGCATCTGTGCTATGACCTTCTGTACAATCCGGATGTGACCCTGTTCATGAAAAAATCAGCCGCCCAGGGAGCCGAGACCAAGAACGGACTCGAGATGCTGCTTCTCCAGGCCTTTGAGTCGTGGCGAATCTGGAACAAGTAATTATAGACTGCCCGTACAATAAAAAGGACAATAATCAGTTATCTTTATCAGAAACTAAAGATTATAGTCATGAATTCACCAGCAAAGATTTTTTATATCCTGCTTGTCATTATGGTGGTGCTTCCGGTCGACCTGCTCCCTTATGGAGTGACCGTCGCACCATGGTTTGCTCTGTTCCTTGGCCTCGTATATGCCATGGTGTTCCAGTGTCCGTATCCTAAGTTCAACAAGAAGACCTCCAAATATCTTCTCCAGGCTTCTGTCGTGGGTCTCGGATTCGGCATGAATCTTGTTGAGTCGCTCAAGAGCGGCAGTGACGGTATGCTGTTCACCGTTGTGTCGGTGGTAGGTGTCATGGTGCTCGGAGTCCTTATGGGCAAATGGCTCTCTATCAACCGCAAGACCGCCTACCTCATATCGTCGGGCACGGCTATATGCGGCGGTAGCGCGATAGCGGCGGTCGGTCCGGTGCTCAAGGCGGATGACAACGAGATGGCTGTATCGCTCGGAGTGGTGTTTGTGCTCAATGCGGTCGGTCTTTTCATTTTTCCCCCTATCGGACATCTGTTCGATATGTCACAGGCACAGTTCGGTACCTGGGCTGCAATAGCCATCCACGATACCTCCTCGGTGGTAGGTGCCGGAGATGCCTACGGCCCCGAGGCTCTTCGTCTCGCCACACTTATCAAGCTGACCCGCGCACTCTGGATCATACCTCTCGCGCTCTTCACCATGTTCCTTTTCCGTGACAAGAACGGTGGTGGCAAAGGTAAGATCGCTATCCCCTGGTTCATATTTCTCTTCATCCTGGCCATGGTGGTCAACACCTATCTGCCTCTCCCCGCATGGCTCACATCCACCCTTGTCTATCTTGCCAAGAAGGGACTTGTGCTGACACTCTTCCTCATCGGTGCCGGACTGTCTGTAAAGACTGTCAAGGCTGTCGGTTTCAAACCCTTTGTGCTTGCCATAGCTCTCTGGATCATCATCGGTGTCAGCAGTTTCTTCGTGGTCATGGCCACAATTGACTGATGTCCCGATACCCTCTCCTTCCCATAACCATCCCGTTCATTCTCGGCATATTGGTATTCCAGTTTGCCGGGGCCACGGGATGGCTTTTTATTATACCGGCCTGTGTGGGGTCCGGGCTTTTTGTGACTGGGCATCGTCTGACCGGTATCGTGACGCTTGCCGCAGTGACAGGCTATGCCGTCGCTATGCTCCGCGATCCCGGCCCGTTCCCGCAGGAGATGGCCGGCCCGCATCTTTTCTCGGGAGTGGTGAGGGAGGAGACCGAGAGAGGTGCCATGAGGGTGATGGTGGTGGAAATCGACTCATGCGACGGTGTGGCCTGCCGAAGATTTTTGGCAAAGTCGCTTGTGCCTACTCTCGGAATAGAGATCGGGGAATGTGACAGGGTATCGTTTTCAGCTGCAATGGGTCCGCTCACGCGTCAGACTGATCTTCCGGACGAGATTGACTATAACGGCCTGCTTGCCACGCGTGGCGTGACGGGTGAATGTTATGTGGTGCCGGATAGTGTGAAGGGGGTCGCCCCGGAACCGGGAATGATCAATGATATCAGACGTATGCGCACAGATGTCTGCTCCATCCTTTCGGCAGGGGCGCTCTCGTCAGGTGCGACTGATTTTCTTATCGCCACGATAGCCGGGGAGCGCGATATGCTCACTGCCACCCACCGCGACCTTTTCGGCGGGGCCGGACTTGCCCATATCCTCGCTCTCAGCGGTCTTCATGTGGGTGTGATAGCCATGCTTCTCTCCGTGGTCTGTTTTCCTGTCGTGATTCTGTGGAGGCGGTGGCCCGCGTGCGTCATCACCATCGGCGCTCTGTGGGGCTTTGCGGTCATGACAGGATTGTCGCCATCTGTGACGAGGTCCGTGATCATGTGTTCCGTATTCCTTATATCGGTCATGCTTCAGCGTGAGTGGTCGCCTGTCAATGCCCTGTGTCTGGCCGCGCTCCTCATACTGTTTTTTACCCCTTCGGACCTGTATGCTGTCGGTTTCCAGCTGTCGTTCATCGCCGTGTTGTCGATAATCATATTTGCCGAGCGGCTCAATCCGTTCAAGGTCTGCGGCTCGTCACAGCGTTTCCTCATGATGGTGGTCACTGTGCCGTTGGCAGCCATGGCAGGCACAGGGATAGTAAGTGCATTTCATTTCCACACGTTTCCGGTCTATTTCCTTGTGAGCAATGTGCTTGTCTCGGTATTTCTGCCACCTCTGCTTGCCGGAGGGGTGGTGAAGGTTATCACCGGGGCCGCAGGGTTCTGTCCGTTGTGGCTCGACAGGACTCTCGACGGCCTTTACGGAGTGGTGGAGCGTGTGGCGTCGGGTGTAGCCGGTCTTCCCGGAGTATCATTGGATGGAATCTATATCCACCCTGTCGTTGTCGTGTCCTATTTTGTATTTCTGTTTTTCGTAGCGTCATGGCT
The DNA here is from genome assembly GCA_910587165.1 of uncultured Duncaniella sp. GTDB lineage: Bacteria > Bacteroidota > Bacteroidia > Bacteroidales > Muribaculaceae > Duncaniella. Next base: position 51,561 of record CAJUKP010000011.1, on the reverse strand, counting down.
CCGGAGGCGCAGGGCGGCACGTCTGATAGCGGCCGTAATGATGCTGGCGTTCACGCTTCTGCTTCCATCGCTCATTCATGAATCCTATCCCGGCAGTGAGCTATATCTGACCCGCTCGCATTCCGAGACGACACTTGTCGTGCGCGACGGTGAGCACCTGCTGACATTCACAACGGCCCATCCGTCGCAGGCACCATCGGTGATGGACCGTGACTCCGCCCGTTATTCACGGTATATGCTCCGGCGTGGCATAAGATCCATGCAACAATTGGCGGACGGTTACAGATCTGATGTCGTGGTACGCAACGGCAACATTGTCAGATACAAGGGACACAATATACATTTCATCACATCCATGCCCGGATATATGACGACGGATCTCAACTATGCGGTAGTGTGCCGTGGATTCAGAGGTGATGTGGTCGAGCTTGCCTCAAAACTCTCCCCGGACAGTGTGGTGCTTAGCGGCGATCTCGATCTCAGACGTCACGACCGTTACGCCAGGGAGCTTTCAGAGGCAGGCATAGCCTTCCGTTCGCTTCGCGATGCTCCATTGGTGATAAGGTGAGAAAACAGGCGGAACCGGTAAGTGCATGACGCGACATCATGTACTTGCCGGTTCCGTCCGGTATTTCACGCGGAGGGATTATGACTGTTTCGAGAAGATCCAGACGGGATCCGTGAGGCAGTAGCGGCCTGTGCCGTAGGCTTTACGGACATTTGGATTGGCCGAAACATCGCTGTTGCCGTAGGGGAGACGTACAGGGAGATAGTTGGTGCCGTCCTGGGTGTTCTGAGGATTGGTCATTCTGACGAATTCCTCACCCAGGGCCTTGCAACGGCGCAGATCGTTGTATGCCTCGACATTCTCGTCGCGGGTCTGGGCGATATATTTCTGCATCATGATCTCGGCGACAGGGTCAGCATCAAGACGTCCTGAAAGTGACTCCACATAGGTGGCGGCGTCTCCGTCGACAGTGCCGAATGTCGCAGTGTCGTCAAACGAAGCCTTCACGGCGGCGAGCAGGGCCTCTGAATAGTCCTCGCCTGCACGGGCCTGGCACTCAGCCAGGATGAAATTAACTTCTGCAAGGCTGACTATGTGGGTCGATGCCGCTACTCCGACGGGCAGACCGGTGGCCATGGAATAGGTGAGCCATCCGGGAGCACCGAGTTCATAGGTGGTCTGGGCGTCGGCAAGATTGCCGGGGGTGCCGTAGGTCACCTCGGCGGCGGGGTCAAGCCCCTCGCTCTCGTCATAGAAACAGAAATACACACTGCAGCGGGGGTCGTTGCGCTCGGCCATCTTATCGTGGAGCGATGCGGAATTGGCACAGTAGTCACGGCTGTACTGGAACGCGGCCCAGGGGTTCATGGATGATGCGCCGTCGTAGGCCTTGAAGTCGAAACCGGTAAAGCCGGCATCGAGAGCGGCCTTGGCCTCCGCCTTGGCCTGATTGAATGCTGAGGCGTCGCGCACCGACTTATGCAGAAGATAGCGGGCCTTGACGGCATGGGCTGCCGCACACCAGCTGCTGAGATTACCTCCGTAGATGAGGTCTTGCGAACTTACGTTGCGCATTCCGGCGGCTGCTGCCTCCTCGAGGTCGGCGATGGCATCGTCGATGAGGCTGAGTATGCGGGTGTATATCTCGTCCTGAGTGTCGAGTTTCGGTTGCTTGTGGGCGGAGCCTCCGAGGGCCTCGCTGCATGGGATGTCGCCGTGCAGGTCGGTCAGCACACCCCAGTTGATGGCGCTGAGCAGTCTGGCCATGCCGCTCAGATCCTTCTGTCCCTCATTGAGCCCCCCGTCCTCGCATTTTTCAAGGATGGACTTGAGGTTAAGGAGATTGGCGTATGTGCCGTTCCAGGCATTGTTGAATGTTGTCGACGCGGTGGTCTCGCCTGTCTGGCGCATCTCCGCGTTCTTGTATTGATTGTTTCCGCATCCGAATATCTGCTCGTTGTAGACGGCGGTATAGAAGGCATAGTCGCCGGACGATACAGTAAATGCTGTCGCGGTCATGGCATCGGTGATCATGAGTCTGCCGTTCATCTCCTCGATGGGAGGATTGGCGAGATCCTTGTTGATATTGTCCATCACATCCTCGCCGCATGATGCGAGAGCGAGCGCCGGAAGGAGGTAGAATATATATTTTTTCATTTTATTCTGAAAGATTTGACTTTGTGGTTAGAAAACAACCTTGAGACCGCCGCCGAAACTTGCGGTGTTGGGGATTGAGAAGCGCTCGAAATATCCGCCGGCATTATTGTTGCCTATAGAGGATTCGGGGTCGAGATTGGGCATCTTGGCCCATACGAGCACATTGCGGGCGAAACCGAAGACGGAGATGTCGAAGATGCCAAGTCTGGGAAGCTGATAGGTGAGTGTGAGGTCACGCATCTTCAGGAAGTCGGTGTCGTAGATGGCAGCCTCGGAGATATTGCCGACAACGTTCCAGTAGTCCTCGATCGACACCTGCGAGGTCATGGGCTCGCCTGTGTTGATATTGGTGCCGGTGATGGTCATGAGCTTGTCACGTCCGAGGGTTTCCTCTGTGGCTCCGAATGAATTCATCACGAGATTCGTTCCGCTGTACATCTGGCCGCCACACTGCCATGACCATGTTGTGGAGAGTGATACGCGCTTGTATCTGAGACCGAGATTGAAGCCTATGTTGAAGTCAGGCGTACATTTGCCGATCACCTGGCTGTCGCCTGTACCTACGGGGATACCGTCGGCATCGAGATAGATTGTGCCGTTCTCATCGCGGGCAAAGGCGGTTCCGAAGATCACGGGGTAGCCATAGCCGACGTATGCCCTGACCTGAGGCTCCACGAATCCGCCGAGCATGATATTGTCGACGTCGGGTGCGAGCTCCTTCACCGTGCTTACATATTTGGTGAAGTTCAGACCGAAATCGGCGCTGAAATCTCGGTTGCTGAAGATTGTGGCGGCGAGGTTCAACTCATGAGTGTCAGTGGTGATACGGCCACCGTTGGATATCAGCTGCTGATAGCCGGTGGATCCTGCCATGGGAATGTCGAAAATCTGGTCGCGGACATCCTGGTAGCTGTATGTATAGTCGATGCGCAGGCGGTCGTGGAAGAGACGCAGGTCGGCTCCGAGCTCGTAGTTCTTTGTGGTCTGGGGCTTGAGTTCCGGATCATACTGTTTCCAGTAGGGAATGTAGGATGTGACACCTCCAATGGGATAGGTGACAGGGGTTCCTCCATAGAAGCCGCCGCCATAGGAGGGGGTGTAGGCGAAATCCTTGTAATAGGAGCCGGCCTGTCCCACCTCGGCATAAGATGCACGGATCTTACCGAACGAGATAATGTCGTTGCCCTTCAGAGCCTCGAGCTCGGTGAATACCCATGCGGCCGAGACAGACGGGTAGAAGAATGAGCGATGGCCGCGGGGCATGGTCGACACCCAGTCGTTACGGCCTGTGACACCCAGGAAGAGCATATCGCGCCATGAGAGGTTGGCGTTGAAGAAGAGTCCGACAGTGCGGTCCTTGACAGGTGCCTGATACCAGTAGCTCATGTTCACGCAGTTGCCGATCACGGGCTGACCGTAGAATGACAGCTGGTCACCCTCATAGTCCCATTCTGTCACGTTGTCCTGATTCACCTCGTTGCCAAGGAGGATGCCGAGGTTCCAGTCGTTGTCAGGGCCGAAGATGGCGTTGAAATTGGCTGTCACGAGATTGTTGAATATGCTTCGTGTCACCCCGCGGTTCTCCACATGGCCCTGGGGATAGCCGCCCGAACCTGATCCGAGTTCATAGGTGTCATTGTAGTGGGAGGTGTACATATCAATACCGAGCTGCTCGCGTATGGTGAGGTCGTAGTTGTCACCCCAGTCTATCGCCGGACGGTATTCCACGTAGGCGTTGCCGAACATACGCTGTGTGCGCTGGCCATATTCGTTGTTCTCGCTCCACCAGTAGGGGTTGTTGAACGATGTCGACCGGTAGCATATCTGTGTCGTAGGGTCGCCGGGAACATGGTTGGGTATACCCTTGAGATCATATTCGGCGGGTGCGCCGTAGACCACATTCGTAATTCCCGAATTTGCCACAGGGGCGCTCTTGACGGTGGTGTTGCTGTAGTTGGCAGAGAATCCGGTCTTCCACTGGTCGTTGATCTGCCAGTCCACGAGTCCGCGTGCGCCCCAACGTGTCAGTCCGGTTGAGGGGACGATGCCTTTCTGATAGGAGTTGGAGAGTCCGAACGAGTAGTTCACATTGTCTTTCTTCTGTGAAATTCCGAAGTTGGCATTCTCGGTGAATCCGGTGCCGAAGAAGTCGCCGACGTTGTCGAATATCTGCGGTGTGGTCCAACCGTCCAGACCGGCCTGGGCACGTTTTGTGTTGTAGTACATACCTTCGTGCTTTCCGTACTTCTGAGTATAGGCGTTGTCGGTGTTGCCGCCGTATGTGGGGTCGTTGGGGAGCTCGGAGATCTTCGGGCCCCATGTCGATGATGCACCCGGATCGTATTTGCCTCCCACACCCTGTGCATATACCTCCTGGTGCTTGAACTTGCGGGATATGCGTTCGGCGCTCAAGTCGGTCGAGATAGTTATGACGGGACGTGATGAGTTGGCAGAGCCTCGTTTGGTGGTGATTACGATCACACCGTTGGAGGCGCGTATGCCGTAGAGGGCAGCTGCAGCCTGACCTTTCAGCACATTGATGCTCTCGATATCGTCAGGGTTGATGTCAATGGAACGGTCGCTGACATTCGAGCCGGTCACAATGGAGTTGGCGGTGTTTGTGAAGTCGGGTGTTGATGCTATGGGCATACCGTCGACAACATAAAGAGGGGCGTTGTTGCCCGAGAATGAGCGGACACCGCGGATGGTGATGTTGCTCGACGCGCCCGGGGCACCGGACGAGGGGCGGATGTCGACACCCGAGAGCTTGCCCTGAAGAGCGCTTGAGAGCGATGTCGTGCCGGCCGTGTTGAGATCCTCGGCCTTGAGGTCCTGGACGGCATATCCGAGACCTTTGCGGTCACGCTTTACGCCGAAGGCGGTCACTACAACCTCGTCGAGATGATTGGAGGTATTCTCGAGTTCGATGGTCATGGGTGAGGATGTGATCTCCACCTGACGGGAGTCGAGTCCTACGTAGTGGACTTCGAGAGCTTTGACACTCTCGGGAACTTCAATTGAGAATTTGCCGTCGAGGTCGGTGACCACTCCGGTATTACGGATACCCACCGGGACGACAGTCGCGCCAATGAGTGGCTCTTTGTCGACCGCATAGACGACAGTTCCTGTGACTGTGCGCGACTGGGCCGTGAGGCTCATCCCGATTGTCACGGCTGTCAGAAGCAGCAAAAGTAATCTTTTCATAACTTAGAAATGTAGAAACACAAAATATGGATTATTGGAAATTAATAATTACTAACTAAAAATATCTTAATTGAAAAAGATGCGCAAAAGTAGAATGAATATTTTAAAATGCAAAATTAAATCGGCTAAAAATGAGATTATGTAGTGTTCGAGTTTGATTTTATGGCGAAATGTAAGAAAAATGTTACAAAATTGTAATATTTTGGCCGAGATGCCGTTGTTGCGGGTGTTGTTAATGAATGTTATTCATCGTTTGTCACCTTGTTAATAAAAGAAAAGAAGATGATGTGAGAAAAAAATTGCATCTCTTCTGACAATTTACTACCTTTGCGCGTTATAAGGATATGAAAAAACTACTCACCACAAAGCGCGGATTCACGTTTCAGGCGCTGATGCTTATGATTACCATCCTCGGGCTTACTTCCTGCGCCGAAGATGAACCTTACTATGACTATTCCCCCCTGATAGGCGGATGGTATCTTGTCGACTCTCCCGGAGTGATCTACAATGAGTTTGAGTTCTATTCCAACGGGTCGGGTAATTATTATGCCGATGACGGATATGGCGACGAGTACATCGAATGGAGCTCATACGGCAACCAGCTCACCGTCTATCTCCAGTCAGAGACCTGGGATTTCAACTGGGCTATCCGTGGCGGGTATCTGTATCTCTATCCCTATGGAGGCGGACCTACAATGGTGTATGCACCGATGTGATGCAGTTCAGGACTGAAATACAACCACTCGAGGGGTGCCGTGGGACAATTGTCCACGGTGACCCCATTCTGCTTTTAGGCTCATGCTTCTCCGACAACATAGGCCGGTTGCTTGCCGATGATCTTTTTGATGTATCCGTCAATCCGTTCGGCCCGCTCTATAATCCGGTCTCGATACTTCATGTGCTGCGTATGGTGGAAAACGGGACCGGTGAAGACAGGTTCTGTTCGGCTGATGGATATTATTTCACTCATGACGCCCATTCGAGAATCTCGGCCCGTACACCCGATGATCTGCGGCAGAAGATGGAGCGTACCCTCGGACAGACCCGTTCGCTGATAGAGGGTGGGGCGGATGTCATCATTACCCTCGGAACCACACGGCTGTTCAGCCTGGTGGCCGACGGACAGCCTGTGGCAAACTGTCATAAGCAGCCGGGCTATCTTTTCACCGAGCGTATGCTATGCCTCGGGGAGACGGTAGACACGCTTGAGGAGATCGTCGCCATTGTGAGACGCCTTAATCCTGAAGCGAGGTTGATATTGACCGTCAGTCCGTTGCGCTATCCCGGCCGGGATCCTCATGCCAACACCATATCAAAATCAGTGCTTCATCTGGCAGAAGATGAGATCATAAGGCGCCATGAGGGATTGACCTATTTCCCCGCATTCGAGATCATGACCGATGACCTCCGTGATTATCGCTTCTATGCCGATGATATGCGCCACCCTTCTGAAAAGGGGGTGGCATACATATATGAGAAATTTTCACAAAGCTTTTTCAGCGAGCCCACAATGGAGCTTGCCCGTCAGGCCCGCCGTCTGACCCGCCGCCTTCAACATCGCACCGACTCCCCCCGCGACATAGCCTCATGGCCGGAGATGTCGGTGGTCAGATCCAATCCGCAAATCAACGACGCATTCCAAAGATATTTGTCATCATGCAGTTTGACACCAATCAGATAGCCGAAATAATCGGCGCCAAAACCAATCTGTCTTCATCCAGAAAGATCTCGATACTCCTCACCGACAGCCGGTCGCTGCTGAAGCCCGACGATACCCTGTTTCTCGCACTCCGCACATCGAGCGGCGACGGTCACCGTTTTATCCCCGATCTGTATGCCCGTGGGGTGAGGACATTCGTGACCGATATGAATTATGAGCTTCCGGCCGGAATGGAAGAGGCCGAAGTGCTCCGGGTGGATTCTCCCCTTGACGCGCTCCGCAGTCTCGGGGCATACGTGAGAAAACGTTTCAATTCCCCGGTGGTGGCCATAACCGGAAGCAGGGGCAAAACCACTGTGAAGGAGTGGATCTACTCATTGCTCAGGACTGATTATTCCATTGTCCGCTCCCCGCGCAGTTTCAATTCACAGGTGGGTGTGCCTCTGTCGCTGTGGCAGCTCGATCCATCGGTGCATGACCTTGCCATAATAGAGGCCGGAATATCCCGCCCGGGGGAGATGGAGCGTCTCGAGGCCATGATAAAGCCTGAGATCGGAGTGTTCACCAATATCGGCGGCGCCCACAGTGAAGGATTCACCGGCATAGAGGAAAAATGCCGCCAGAAGGCATTGTTGCTCAAGGATTGCCGCTCGGTGGTCTATTGTGCCGACAATCAGCTCATAGCCGGTTCAATTCCTGAAGGTCCGTCGCGGGCCGGATGGTCGCGCCGCGATCCGGCGGCTCCTCTCTATATCAGGACTGTGAGAAAAGAGGGCGGCAATACCTGTATAGACTATGACTGGAACCGTGGAGGCTTCTCCGGCTCGTTCACCATACCATTCACCTCCGACATCGACATAGAAAATGCCATCAGCGCCCTCGGTGTGGTTCTACTGCTTGGTGTCTCCGCATCGGAAGTGGCTGAGCGGATGCCCCGTCTCCAACCTGTCGATACAAGACTTGAGGTGATCGAGGGACTGAACAGCTGTATGCTCGTGCATGATACATATACGGCCGATCTCACATCGCTTGCCCAGGCTCTCGATTTCACTTGCCGGCGTATGGCTCCGGGCCTGACCAAAACTGTAATTCTCGGATCGCTCACAGAGGATTCCACCGCTTCGCGCAGCGAGCTCTATGCTGAGGTTGCATCTCTGCTGGACTCGCGCGGAGTTGACCGGCTGATATGTGTGGGAGAGGAGATAGCCGCATACAAAGATCTGCTGCCTGCCGGGGCGGAGTTTTATTCAGGAACAGGGGAGTTTCTCGCTTCGGTCAGCCCCGGAAGATTCGCCTCGGAGCTGATCCTGCTCAAAGGTTCACCGTCCGATGATCTGTCGCCCGTGGTGGAGCTTCTTGAGGCCCGTCAGCATGAGACTGTGCTTGAGATCAACCTCGATGCCGTTGTGGATAATTTCAATTACTTCCGCTCTCTTCTGCAGCCCACCACCGGTATATGCTGCATGATCAAGGCTTCGGGCTACGGGGCCGGATCGCATGAACTTGCCAGAACCTTGCAGACCCAGGGAGCGGCTTATCTCGCTGTCGCCGTGCATGACGAGGGTGCCGATCTCAGGAAGGCCGGGATCACGATGCCTATAATTGTGCTCAATCCGGCCGTGGAGAGTTTCAAGGCTCTTTTTGACAACCGTCTGGAACCTGAGATATATAGTCTCGACTTTTTGCGCAGGCTTATAGCCGAGGCTGAGAAACATGATATACGCGATTATCCCGTACACATCAAAATAGACTCAGGGATGCACCGTCTCGGATTCACGCTCGAGACCCTGCCTGAAGTAATAGAGACCCTGAGAAGCACTGACCGTGTGGTGCCGAGGTCGATATTCTCCCATCTGTGCGCCGCCGATGACCCGATGGAGGATGATTATACCCGCGGGCAGTTTGACTACTTCGCCCGTTGCTGTGATATGCTTCTCGGGGCCTTCCCCGGACGCCGTATACTCCGCCATATCCTCAATTCCACCGGAATATCCCGTTTCCCGGAGCACCAGCTCGATATGGTGCGCCTCGGAATCGGACTCTATGGCATCCGCACCATGCATGACGGCTCGCAGGATGCGCTCAGGCCGGTGTCGGCTCTCCACACCATCATCATCTCAGTGAAAAGCTGGCCGGCCGGCACCACCATAGGCTACAACCGCCGTGGCCGTCTCACGCGCGACTCAGTAATAGCCACGGTGCCTGTGGGATATGCCGACGGTCTCAACCGCCATCTGGGATACGGCCATGCCGATATGGTGGTGAGAGGTGTGAGATGTCCCATCGTGGGTACAATCTGCATGGATGCGTGCATGATAGATGTGACTGACGTGCCCGGGGCAGCTCCGGGTGACAGAGTGGAGATATTCGGCGAGACCATATCTGTGGATACTCTGGCCGAGACCCTCGGGACAATACCCTACGAGGTGCTCACCTCTATCTCCGACCGTGTGAAGAGGGTGTATTACCGCGAATAAATAAAAAACGAAACCGCATATTGCACAATGGAAGTTCTGAAACATGAGTGTGGCGTGGCGATGATACGCCTGCTGAAACCCCTCGAGTACTACAAGAAGAAGTATGGCTCCTGGACCTACGGACTCGGAAAGCTGTATCTCCTCATGGAGAAGCAGCACAACCGCGGACAGGAAGGTGCCGGTATCGGTGTGGTGAAGCTGCACCCTGTCCCCGGCAATGAATATGTGTTCCGTGAGAGGGCTCTTGGAAAGGACGCTATCCAGGAGATTTTCGGTGAGGTCAACGGGAAAGTGGCGGCTTTCGGTCTGCAGGACGCCACACCTCAGGAGGTCGAGAACTTCGCCCCGTTTCTGGGAGAGATCTATATGGGGCATCTCAGATATTCCACCACAGGAAAGAGCGGAATATCGTATTGTCATCCGTTCCTGCGCCGCAACAACTGGCGTTCGCGCAATCTTCTGATGTGCGGCAACTTCAATATGACCAATGTCGACAAGGTGTTCGAGCGTGTGCTGGCCCACGGGCAGCATCCGCGCATCTACAGTGACACCGTGATTCTTCTCGAACAGTTGGGAGAAGCCCTCGATAAAGAGAATCACCGTATCTACCGTCAGTATCGCGACACACAGGTCGACCCACAGCTCACCCACACCATCGAGGACAATCTTGATATGAGGCGTGTGCTTGCCTCGACTTCTCCGGAATGGGACGGCGGATTCGTGATATGCGGAGCCACGGGGTCGGGAGATATGTTCGCTTTGCGCGACCGCCATGGCATACGGCCGGCGTTCTACTATCATGATGATGAGATTGTGGTGCTTGCTTCCGAGCGTCCGGTGATACAGACTGTGCTGAATGTGCCACGGCGTGATGTGAAGGAGCTTGTTCCCGGCAGTGCCTTGATTGTCAGCAAGTCCGGACAGGTGAACATAGCGGATATTCTCGGAGAGGACAGCAATGCCAGATGCTCTTTCGAGCGTATATACTTCTCCCGCGGCAGCGACGCCGATATCTATAACGAACGCAAGGCCCTGGGACGCAATGTGGTGCCGGCCATCATGAAGAGTATAGACGGAGATCTGGACCATGCGGTGTTCTCGTTCATACCCAACACCGCCGAGGTGGCTTTTCTCGGTATGTGTGACGGACTGGAGCAGGAACTCAACAAGGAAAAGACCCTGCAGATACTGAATGCCCAGAGTGCCGGAACACTTAACGAGGAGCGGCTCGGGGAAATCATGGGGCGCAATCTGCGGATTGAGAAGCTTGCCATCAAGGATATCAAACTGCGCACGTTCATAGCGGAAGGAGAGGCGCGCAACGATCTGGCCGCCCATGTCTATGATGTGACCTACGGAATAGTCGAGAACGGTGTGGATACAGTGGTGGCGATTGACGATTCGATTGTCCGCGGGACCACCCTGCGCCAGTCGATACTGAGAATGCTTGACCGTCTGCATCCACGTAAGATTGTGGTGGTATCGTCGTCTCCCCAGGTGCGTTATCCCGACTACTACGGTATAGATATGTCGCGTATGGGTGAGTTCATCGCTTTCCGTGCGGCCGTGGAGCTGCTCAAGGACCGTGGCATGGAGTCGGTGCTTGCCGAGACATACGAGAACTGCAAAAAACAGGAAGCTCTTCTGGACTTTGAGATAACAAACTGTGTCAAAGCTATCTATGCTCCGTTCAGTCAGGATGAGATCTCAAGAAAGATAGTGGAGATGCTCACTGCCGATGGCGAGATCAACGCTGAGATAGAGCTTGTATATCAGACTCTTGCCGGTCTGCATGAAGCGATACCGGGCTGTCCCGGTGACTGGTACTTCTCAGGTGACTATCCCACTCCCGGAGGAACCCGTCTGGTCAACCGTGCCTTCGTGAACTTCTATGAAGGCCATGCCGACAAACGGTAAGATTATCTTTAATACCAACCATCCGTCACTTTTTCCATCATGCTCTTCTCAATCTTTCTCCTCCTCGGCTCGCTCGGAAGCGAGCGGGTCTATCACGAAGCCCCTGTGACAGTGACCGATACTGTCATCACTCTGCCGGCGGGTGATACTGGCGGACTGCTCACATACAGTAGCGAAGCACGTGTCGCCCTGGACAATATCAAAGAGTGTGAAGGGATGTCGCCCGGGAGATGGACTCTGTTCATCGCCGGAGAGTCCGGCGATACTCTGGCCATGACACTGAGGCACGGCAACACGGCCTACGGAGATATACTTGACCGGCGTTTCACGCGTCTGACGGTGAGGCGTGGCGGCAAGGTGCTCTTCGATGATGAGGTGGACGGGTTCTCGTCGTCACCCGGGGCATTCAACACACTTTCAGCTGAATTGTCGGAGTCGGGCCTGCTCATGGTGAGAGGCGGAGGAAAGAAGAGAGAGATTGTGGCTCAACTTCAGATCGACACCCCGTTCTCGCCCACGGAGAGTGGCGTGGCTGTGGCAGGAGGCAGCGGAGAAGTGTCGCTCTTCTGTTGCGAGGAGTCGCGGCTGCCGGAAGCAGTGGTGACCACCGGATGGAGCCATGAAGAGCTGACAGACTACATCAAGGCATCCGATGATCCCGCCGAAGGGTTCTGGAAATATCTCGATCGTGAGAATGATCCGGAATATGCCCGCCCGGGGGGCAGATACCTGCTCGCCACTGTCAGGAATAAGGATGCCGGAGGCTATGACATAATCTATGTGGACGGTGCGCGGACGTATTCCGACCGCTGGAATCCGATGATGCTCAAGGGGCGGCTCATTCCCACTATATTCACTTCTCATTATGATCTGGAGTGGCTTGACTCTTCATTCGAGCCCATGACCGAGGATCTGCACGCCGATATCACCGACGGAGCCATTCTGACATTGTCGTTTCCAATGTTTAAGACAGTGATGCGTTTCTCGAAAATGCCTGTACGTTGAGCCGGAGTGTCTGTCTGATGAGATATGGAAGGCTTCACGCATTTGCTTTGTATGGAATAAAGGTGTATCTTTGCAGTCCTTAAAAAACAGATTCTCGCGGTCTGTAAACGGGCATTCAATATCAAAGAGTCACTAACTATCTGTTCCGTAATATCATAAGAGTAATGATTGATCCAAGCATACCGATTGTGTCGATCCTCGTTCCGGTCTACAATGTGAGGAATTATCTGAGAGAATGTCTTGACTCCATCATCGGACAGACGTTCAGGGATTGGGAATGTATATTGGTCGATGACGGGTCCACCGACGGTTCCGGTCAGATATGCGATGAATATGAGATGCGTGACAGCCGGTTCCGTGTCATCCATATTGAAAACGGAGGTGTCTCGGCGGCCAGAAATACGGCTATAGAGGCTGCTACGGGTGAATTCATCATATTCTGTGACTCGGATGACTGGATGGAGCCGGTCATGATAGAGACTCTGCACAGACTCATCCTCGAATATAATGCCGATGTGGCTCAGGTGTCATTCTGGTTTGAATTTGTCGGCGAGGCCAAGGTGAGGCGTCTTGTGGATAAGACAGTTGTTCTGGACCGTCCGGCCGCGCTGTATGAACTTGCCAAAGATATAAAGCTGCCGAGCTATATGTGGAACAAACTGTTCAGACGCAGGTTGGTGAAACCTGAGTTTCCGGTCGGCATGACATTTGAGGATCTCCATACGAGTGTGAAATGGTTTCGCCGGGCCCGAAGGGTGGTGCTTGATCCGACGCCGCTCTACCACTACCGTATGCGTCGCGGAAGCATAGTCCACAGCAATATCTCCGAATTCAGACGAGACTATATTGAAGCTGTGAAATACAGGGCCGACGAGATGCTGACACTTGGTGTTGACCGGTTCTCGGAGGCTGAACATGACCGGTGTGTGGCGAAGGCCATGATAAGCGGAGCCAAGACAATAGCCCGTCTCGAACGTAACAAGAAGAAACGGGAGAGGGCGTTGGCGGATATCAGCGGGAAAATGCGTGGAATCAGAAAGCCGGGTCCGTATTCGGTAGGGATAAAGGGTTGGTTCAGGTTCAGGATTCTGTTGAATAATCCAAAGTTCTTCTCATGGTTCATGAGAGCCACGAGGACACATTTCTTTATTGATAAGTATCATAAGCGGAAGCTGTATGATTAAACAGACACTTGGTTTTGTCAGAACGGATTTATTTCGTACATTTGTCAACAGAATAAAACCACTGTTACCATGCAGACACCAGTCACCAAACCGCAGGTGGTCATATCCATGACCTCCTTTCCCGCCGCTATCGGGTATGCCGCAGGAGCCGTCAGGTCTCTTCTTGCGGGTGATGTCCTTCCGGACCGGCTTGTACTGTATCTCACTTTCTCTCAGTTTGGTGATGAGGGTATCCCGGCTGAGCTTCTTGAACTTGCGGAAAAGAATCCGGTGTTTGAGATCCGTGATTATGACCGTGACATCCGTTCTTACCGAAAGCTCATACCCGCACTGAACGATTTTCCGGATGCGGTGATTGTGACGGTCGACGATGATGTGGCCTATCATCCCGGTATGCTGCGTATTCTCCTCGATCTGCACAGGGAATATCCGGATGCAGTGCTTGCCCACAGGGCCAAGCGTATACTGCCAGGCAGACCATACAGCAAGTGGCCGAAATACAGGTGGTATTCCTTCCTCCGCAAGAGGATACATAAGGGTTACGCCAATGTGCAGACCGGTGTGGGCGGGGTGCTGTATCCTCCTCATTCACTGAAGGCTGATATGTTGTCCGAGGAGCTGTTCACCTCGATAGCCCCGACCGCGGACGATCTGTGGTTCTGGGCTGCCGCCGTGGCGAACGGGCGTATGGTGATACCTGTACCTTTCGGACAGAACAAGCCCAAGGGGCTGGGCAAGCCAAAAGCCCTTTCGCTTAAAACGACGAATTTCAAATCGGGTGTCGACCGTAATCTGGCATCCCTTGAGGCTATCCTTGAAAAATATCCTGTAGTCAAAGAAAGACTTGAAAATGAAAAGTAACAACGAACCCATGGAAGTAGATCTCGTCTATCTCTGGGTGAATGGCAATGATCCCAAGTGGCAGGCAAAGCGTAATGCCGTGATTGGAAATGTCGAGACCAAGTCGGCTGTGAACTGTAAAGGCCGCTATGCCGATAATGATGAGCTGAAATATAGCCTCCGTTCGGTGGAGCTTTATGCGCCATGGATAAGGAATATCTACATCGTGACGGATGATCAGGTGCCGGAATGGCTGGATACGTCCCATCCTAAGATACATATAGTGGATCATAAGGATATAATGCCTCCGCAGAGTCTGCCATGTTTCAATTCTTCATTGTTGGAACACTTCCTGCATCGCATACCCGGACTGGCTGAGCATTTCATCTATTCAAACGATGATATGTATATCAATAAGCCTGTCACCCCATTGTCTTTTTTTGCTTCTGACGGTTTACCTTTGGTCAGATTCAGCCGCAGGCCGTTTAGAAAACTTGGCCTATGGTTCAGAAAGCATATACAGCGTAAACCTCTGAGCAATTATAACATCATAATCCAGAACGCCGCCCGTCTGGTTGAGAAAAAATATGGTGTCTACTATGGTGGTAAGGCTCATCATAATATGGATGCTTATAGAAAGAGCGATTGCAGGCACGTTGATGAAATTTTCAGCAATGAGCTTAATGCGATGCTTGAAAACCATGTACGTAGTAACAATGATGTGCAAAGAAGTATATACTCCTATACGGCTTTAGCTGAAAAGCGTGCCCATCTGGTGTATGTCACACAGAAAACATCGTTCAGAGTACATATCCACAATAAGGATCATTATGCGAAGTTGGAGAAGTATAATCCCATGCTTTTCTGTATGAATGACTCGCAATTTGCCCAGGATGCCGACCGCCTGCGCTCCAAGCAATATCTTGAGAAGCGTTTCCCGGTCAAGTCGAAGTTCGAGAAATAAAAGTAACAGTAGAGGCAGGTGCGTGTGTACCTGCCTCGTTCTTGTTATAAACCTGATTGTGATTCTTTTATCTAATCTGCATCTACATCGTTAAGGTCATATTTATGGAAATAGTCCCATTCGATGGCTCGCTTGGTGCCACTGGCGCGGCCGCGGTTCTGTTTCTCTACAAATTCTTCCTTTGATCTGACAGCATAATGATTGATGCGTATCACGTCCTGCTGAGGCTCGCGTTCGCGGAAATTCCTTGTAATGGGCAGGCCATGGGAGTCGGCGGCAACGCCGGTTATGCGTGATGCCTCATGACATCCGGTCATGGTGTAGACCCTGCGTGGGTCGACTATACTTTTCACATGGCGGTTGAGCGGATGGCCGGGAAGAGAGTGGCGGCGGAACCGCTGCATCACAGGAGCCGGGGATTTCTTTTCCTCGCCTCCGCTTCCGTAACACAGCCAGTTGATCTCTACAGCCGGGAACTCCTCGAATCTGCCGAGAAAGGCCGGGATATCGGCATCCTTGACCGGAACTATGAACTCGTCAAGGTCTATGAAGGCTATCCATCGGGCATCGAAACGGTGGCGGGTGATGCAGTCGTCGTATGCGGCGATCTGCATACGGTGGCCGGGAAAGTATGTGTAGTCCACGAGTCCTGATTCTATGAAAGGAGCGAGCACCTCGCGGGTGCGGTCGGTGCTTCCGTTGTCGTAGATATAGAATTTCTCCACCCCCATGTCGCGGTGCCATTCGATCCACTCCTTGAAATATGGCCCTTCATCCTTGGCTATGGCGCATACGGCGAGATAGGTGGACGGGACGGTGTGGTTGTGGCGGAGCTCGCGGTGAAGTTTCACAGCGTTGCGCACTCCGTAGCGCAGCAATCCCCGCCAGCGGTTGCGCTCCATCTTCCAGGGTATCAGCCCGGCTATTATTTCAGCTGCAGCCTTGTTCATTTCTCGAAGCTTGACTTTTCGGGCAGGATATGCTCGAAGGCATCCCTGATCTCTGCCATGACGCGGTCATAGTGGCGGATGTGCACGTTGTCGTTGAGGCAGATGAGTGAATATGACTGGTTATAGATGGCCCTTATGGCAGCTTTTGGCTTTATCATAAGCGGGAACATCTTGGTGTCGAGATATGTGTTGTATGGCTCGAAGTTGCCACGGCATATCTGCCATGTGCGGAAAAGCTCAGGGGTATAGTCGGACAAGGCTCTGAAACGGTTGACCGAGGTCTCTGTAAGCTCTTTCCCGGCCACGGCCCACACCTCTTCGAATGTCGATTTCAGGTAAGGCTGGGCATTGTGGGGTGTGCGGAGAGTGATGAACCGGCCGTAGTGGCTGAGCAGGTGGTTCCATATCGCTTTCGAACCATAGGAGGGGTGGAACCATTTGTCGTGGTCACGTTCCATCACCTCTTTCTTGTCAAAGTGGCGGTTGATGATCTTCAGATTGTTCTTTATGCGCCGGTACCACTGTGACCATGAGGGATTGTAGAGGAATGTGGCAATGTCGCGCGGCAGACCGTCCTTGAAGAAGCGGTCAGGACCGATGGAATTGATGATGTAGAAATCATCGTTGAAGTACACAAATCTGTCGCTCAATCCCGGGATGCGGTGGAGATAGCGCTCGATCACCACCGAGTTGTATGTCGGTAGAAACTCAGCCGGGATATAGTCACTGTGTTTCACAAGGTTAATCTTCGGATTGTTTTCGTCGAGCCAATCCGGCTTCTGTCCGCTCGTAACAAAGTGGATTTTCCTCACCCATGGAGCGAATTTCTCAACGCCTCTGAACCAGTATTTAAGGAACCCGGCATCGCGGAAACGGGCTTCGGAGACACCGTTGCGGGTATTCTCCTTCTTACCGGAGTATTTGGCGAATTCTTTCTGCCATTCGGGGTCGTTCATGTCGACCCATGTCACGATAAAGTCTATTTCCATGAGATCACTTTTCAAGTTGGGCGTGTTTGAACCGGTTGTGTGTCCACAGATATAAGGTGGGGTCGCTGATGATCATATCGGCAAGCATACGGTAATATATCTCTGTGAGCTCGAAGTCGGGCAGCGACTTGGGATCCGGATGCATTTTGATGTACTCGACCTCGTAATAGCCTCGTTTCACTCTCCGTGTCCTTACAAACCATGCTTCGAAATCATAGTGTTTGATGATTTTCTCCGTACCTGTGAGCACAGGGGTGCGGTGGTGCATGAAGTCGATGAAATGACGCACCTCCTTCTTCTTGGGCGACTGGTCGGCGATGAATCCTACGATGCATACCTTTCCTGCGGTCCTGAGTTCCGTGATGTAGCGGGCTGTCTTGTACATATCCACGCATACGGCCCCCATGCGGCTGCGTATGTGGAGCATGAGACGGTCGAAATTCCTGTTGCGCAACTTGTGGTAGATCTGTGCGGCCACGGCTTCTTTCTCGAGATGCAGGGGCATGGATGAGATCCACTCCCAATTGGCATAATGACCGAGATAGAGCGCGACCGAGCGGCCTGACCTGAGAACATCGTTGACCTCCTCGATGTTGGTGAATCTCATGCGGCGCTTCATCTCGTCGGGTGAGATGGATGCCAGTTTACAGCTTTCGAGCACATTGTCAGTGAAGTAGCGGTAGAATCCCTTTTCGATTTTACGGATTTCCGGAAGCCCCTTTTCAGGGAAACACTCGGTAAGATTCCGGCGCACTATCCTGCGCCGGTAGCGCACAAGATGATAAAGCACCCACCCGAGGCAATCAGACAGCAGGTAGAGCAGAGGAAAAGGAATGTATGAGATCAGCTTTAAAGTAGAGTAAAGCAGACGATATGACATTGTTATTATGATTGGAATTGACAGCAAAGGTAGGAAAAAAATGCGATTTTTATCGTATCTTTGCGGGTGAAATACTATCACCGATGAATATATCTATCGAAGATACCGTCAGAAGGGCAGCGCCGGGGCTTAAAGTCGTGGCTCTGGAGGCAGATGTGACCAATCCGGAGACCTCCCCGGAGTTGTGGAGACTGATAGAGCGTGCGGCGGCTGACATCGCCGCTGTCACTGATATGGGAGACATCAACAAGCGTCCGGGCATACGTGCCACCCGTGAGGCCTACAAGGCTCTCGGCAAGGAGCCTAACCGCTATCGTCCGTCGGCCGAGGCTTTGTGCCGGCGTGTGGTGAAAGGGCTCGGGCTCTACCGGATCGACACTCTTGTCGATCTCATCAATCTCGTTTCTCTCCAGTCGGGTTATTCGATAGGCGGATTTGATCTCGACAAGATAGAGGGTGACAGTCTGTCGCTCGGTGTGGGTCGTGAGGGAGAGCCGTTCGAGGCTATCGGGCGCGGACAGCTCAACATTGCCTCGATGCCTGTCTATCGGGATTCTGTCGGCGGGATCGGCACTCCGACGAGTGATAATGAACGCACCAAGCTCACGCCGGAGACAAGACGGCTGCTCATGTGTGTCAACATATATGGCGAGGAAATGCCTGTGGATGAGACCGTGAACCTGATCACGGATCTGCTCGGGCGTTTTGCGTCGGCCACTAACATAACCATAAAATATCTAAGCGCATGAAACAACTGAGAATGTATCCTTCGAGCCTCAACGACCGGTTTCTCGACGAGGCTGTAGAGTGTCTGCAAGACGGCGGTGTGATAATCTATCCCACCGATACCCTTTATGCTCTCGGTTGTGACGCGCTCAACAACGGAGCCATCGAGCGGCTGTGCAAGATCAAGGGTGTCGATCCGCGCCGACAGACACTTTCGGTGGTGTGTGACGGGATCTCGATGGCGAGTGAATATGCCCGGGTTGACAATGAGGCGTTCCGCATATTGCGTTCCAATCTTCCCGGGCCTTTCACCTTCATTCTTCCGGCCTCGACATCGCTCCCGAAGGTATTCAAGGGGCGCAAGGAGGTGGGGATCCGTGTCCCCGCGAATCCGATAGCCACGGCTCTTGCCGGACGGCTCGGACACCCGCTTCTGTCGACCTCCATCCCTCAGGATGAGGATGGCGTGGATCCGTCCACCGTAGCTCTCGAATATGAGGGTGTGGCGGCTCTTCTCATCGACGGTGGTGAGGGGGAGGGTGTGCCTTCGACTGTGGTAGACATCACAGACAGCCGCAACCCCGAGATTATCCGTGAAGGGAAAGGGGAGCTGAGATGAGGTTGGAAAGGACGGGGGCGAGGGAATATGTCCTGATGTTTCCGCAGACCTCCCATGTGTTCAATTCAGTGGCGTTCACGGAACTTAACCGTGGTAAGTGTGACGACATACATTATCTGTTCGGTCTGGATGACCATGGAAAAGTGCGTCTCGGAATCACTCTCGGAGAGCGTGACGACAGCCTGAGATCTCCCTTTTCGGCTCCGTTCGGAGGTGTGGAGCAGACCAAGGCCCAGAATGTGGAGTTCTATATCGGATTTGCCGGTGCGCTGAAGGATTATGGCGTCACGCATGGAAAGGAAGTGAGGCTTACGTTGCCTCCGATGTTTTATGACCGTGGAGGAAATATCGCCAAGTTGCATTGTGCGCTGCTCACGCAAGGGGCAAGAGCCGTGACAGAATATAACTATCATTATCCTCTCGACCGTTTCGGCGGGTATATTGAGAGTCTCTCGACTGAAGCCCGCAAGAAATTCAGGAAAGGGGAGCGATTCGGTTTCAATCTTGAGATACTGACCGGATCGGCTTCGGACGTGGCAAGGGCCTATGGTGTCATCAAGGCCAACAGGGATAGTCATGGCTATCCGCTGAGGATGTCCCTGGAGGATGTAATGGCTACGGCACGTGTCATAAAGGCCACTTTCATGGTGATGAGCAGAGACGGGGAAGATGTAGCTGCCGTCCAGGCCTTTGATGTGGCTCCGGGAATCGTGCAGATCATCTATTGGGGTGACGCTCCCGGCTATTCGGCACTCCGCCCGATGAGATTCCTGCCATACAAGGTGTTTGAATATTTCAGCTCCGCCGGTAAGATGATTGTCGATGTGGGGCCGTCGTCCACCGACGGAATCCCTTCGGTGGGGTTGTGTGACTTCAAGGAGGATGTGGGGTGTATCCTTACTCCCAAGACATCTTTCGTCTTATGATTTCAGCGGCAGCGCAACGATCCGTAAGAATGTTGCGCTGCCGCTGAAAAGCTTTATTATATCCTGATATATTATATTTTACTCGTCAAATGTCATTTCGTCGAAGCCGGCGGCATCGAACTCATCTTCGTTGTATTCCGATGATCCGTAGAAATCGTCATCAAGATCTGTCGCGGCCACCTGTGCGGCTTTTGCGTCGATCTTGGCGTCGAAATCGTCAAGGTTGACAAACTGCGAGGGAGCCTCGCCCATAGATATTGAGCACAATGGATCGTGGAGGTGTTTTCCGGGTACAGAACGTTTCATCTCTATGAAGAATGAACGGTCGGTCATATAGTCAAATACCCACACGAGACGCTGTCCGTCATCCTCGATAAAATCGCTCAAGGGGGTGTCATCCATGAGATAGACATCTTCGGACGAGTCGGATCCCATATCCTCCAGGCTTATCTCCTGGCTGCGTTCCCATCCTTCGTCACAGAGGAAAAACGAGCTGAACTGTCCCTTGTCATATCCCACACTGTCGCATATAGCATTGCGCAAGTCGAGGAATGTAGCATCGGCATCAATTTGTATTTCGCGTTTGAAATTGTCAACTTCGTCAGAGACAATGCGGAAAGTGAATATCATAGTGAACGTCTTTGATTATACACCGCGAAAGTAGTAACTATTTTCCTAATCGCAAAAAAATCGAGGGAAAAAAATCCTTCAAAACAGAAGTGGACGGATAGCCGCGAAGGCTGCCCGTCCACATCAATGATTTATGGCTATGTTTTTTTATACCTCAAGGTCGATGTTGAAGCGTTCGTTCCAGGGAAGTCCGTCTTTGGCGAGCTCCTCGAGGAATGGATCGGGATCGAATTCCTCGACATTGTTGACACCCGGTTTCACCCATTTTCCGGTGAGGAACATCATGGCACCCACCATGGCGGGGACACCGGTGGTGTAGCTCACGGCCTGCATACCGGTCTCGCGATATGCCTCCTCGTGCGAGCAGTTGTTCCAGATGTAATATGTGAGATGCTTGCCATCTTTGTCGAGACCCTCTATGCGGCATCCGATGGAGGTCTCTCCATGATAGTTCTCGCCAAGATCCTGAGGGTTGGGGAGAACGGCCTTGAGGAACTGCAGGGGCACGATTTTCTGTCCGTTGTAGTCCACCTCGTCAATCCGGGCCATACCGATGTTCTGTATCACGCGGAGATGTGTGAGGTATTCCTGTCCGAATGTCATCCAGAAGCGCGCGCGCTTGATGGAGGGATAGTTTTTCACGAGTGACTCCAGCTCCTCATGGTAGAGCAGGTAGCTCTCACGCTCACCGATGTTGGGGTAGGTGAGTGTCTTGTGTATTTCGAGAGGACCGGTGGTCACCCACTTTCCGTCCTGATAGTAACGTCCGTTCTGTGTGATCTCGCGGATGTTGATCTCGGGATTGAAGTTGGTTGCGAAAGCCTTGCCATGGTCTCCGCCGTTGCAATCCACGATATCGAGATATTCCATATCGGAGAAGTAGTGTTTGGCGGCGTAGGCTGTGAAGACGCCGGACACGCCCGGGTCGAATCCGCAGCCGAGGATGGCTGTGAGTCCGGCTTCCTCGAAACGCTGCTTGTAGGCCCACTGCCATGAATACTCGAAATGAGCCACGTCTTTGGGTTCGTAGTTTGCAGTGTCGAGATAATTGACTCCGCATATCAGGCAGGCATCCATGATGGTGAGATCCTGATAGGGGAGCGCTACGTTGATCACGAGCGAAGGTTTGTGACGGTTGAAGAGCTCGACAAGCTGGGGAACGCTGTCGGCATCTACCACGTCGGCCGAGAAGTTGGGTTTGCCGATTTTCTCGACAATGTCCTCGCACTTCTTGCGGGTGCGTGAGGCGATGACCACTTCGGTGAACACCTCGGGGTGCTGGGCGCACTTGTGGGCCACGACGGTGCCCACACCGCCGGCTCCGATTATTACTACTTTAGCCATGTATATTTCAGTGTTTGATGATTATCAGTCACGGCTGTTTCCGAAGAAACGCAGGAGATAGAGGAAGAGGTTGATGAAGTCGAGGTAGAGGCTCAGGGCTCCGATGGTGGCGAGGTGGCCTATGCGGTCGGAGGGGGTGTACTGTGCCATCTGCTTGATTTTCTGAGTGTCCCATGCGGTGAGGCCAATGAAGATCAGCACACCGGCAATGGAAATGATCCATTCAAGTCCAGAGCTTTTGGTGAATATGTTGACCACGGACGCGATTATGAGGCCGAAAAGGGCGTAGATGAGGAAGTTGCCCCACTTGGTAAGGTCGCGGGTGGTGAAATAGCCGTAGACGCTCATGGCTCCGAATGTTCCGGCACAGATGAAGAATGTCTTGGCGATGGAGGTCATCGTGTAGACGAGGAATATCGGTGCGAGAGCCACGCCGTTGACGGCGGCGAAGAGGTAGAACAGCAGTGTGGCTGTGGTGGACGACATTTTGTTGATGCCTCCGGATATGGCGATAACGAGCACGATCTCGGCAATGAACAGACCCCAGAAGAAGATGGAATTGGTGGCCATGAACATCATGATTCCGTGGGAACCGGCGCAGAACATTGATATGAGAGCGGTCACAAGCAGTCCGAGAGTCATTTTGAGATAGACTCTCTTCATTGCATTGGAAGTGGTCTCAACCACTTGGGCGGCACTTGTATAGCCGCGGAAAGGGGGAGGAGTTTGATCTTGATACATATTTATATATTGGTGTTGTTTCTTCTTATTTAGACAATTGAAACGGAATATAGTTTAATAAGTTACATTCTCTCGGGAACGTCGATGCCCAGAAGTTTCATTCCTGAGGCTATGACACGTGCTGTCTGGCGGCTGAGCTCGAGACGCAGCGAACGGACGGCGGGATCGGATTCCTTGAGTATGGAGCAATCGTGATAGAACTGGTTGTATGTCTTCACCAGATCATACACGTAGTTGGCTATCAGTGCCGGGCTGTAGGTGGCTCCGGCGTTCTGAACCACCGAGGGGAAGTCGGCGAGAGCCTGTATGAGCGTGATCTCGCGTTCGCCGGGGATGACATCGGCATAGCTGACGTCGGTCATGCCTTCGTCGGCAGCCTTGCGGAGCACGGAACGGATTCGGGCGTGTGTGTACTGGATGAAAGGTCCGGTGTTGCCGTTGAAGTCGATACTTTCCTTGGGGTTGAATGTCATGTTCTTGCGGGGATCGACCTTGAGCAGGAAGTATTTCAACGCTCCGAGTCCGACCATCTCGCAGATGGCTCCTGTCTCGGCTTCCGAGAGGCCGTCGAGTTTGCCCAGTTCGGCAGAGACCGCGCGGGCGGTGGCCACCATGTCGTCCATCAGGTCGTCGGCATCAACTACTGTGCCCTCGCGTGATTTCATCTTGCCTTCGGGGAGCTCCACCATTCCGTAGGAGAAGTGGACAAGGTCTTTTCCCCACTTGAATCCGAGACGGTCGAGAAGGATGGAGAGCACCTGGAAATGATAGTTCTGCTCATTGCCGACGACATAGATCATCTTGTCGATGGGATAATCCTCGTAGCGGAGTTTTGCGGTTCCGATGTCCTGGGTCATGTAGACAGATGTTCCGTCGGCACGGAGCAACAGCTTGTGATCAAGACCTTCGGGTGTGAGGTCAGCCCATACCGATCCGTCTTCCTTGCGATACATCTTTCCGGCCTCGAGTCCCTCGAGCACTTTGCCCTTGCCTTCGAGATAGGTCTGGCTCTCGTAGTAGATCTTATCGAAATCCACGCCCATGCGTTTGTATGTCTCGTCAAAGCCGGCATATACCCATGAGTTCATGGTCTCCCAGAGTGCGCGGACTTCGGGATCCTTCTGTTCCCATTTCACGAGCATCTCGCGGGCTTCTTTCATGAGCGGTGATGCGGCTTTGGCCTCGTCTTCGGTCATGCCCTTTTCCATAAGCTCTTTTGTCTCAGCCTTGAAATGCTTGTCGAAGAGCACATAGAAGTCACCGATAAGGTGGTCGCCTTTCTTGCCGGCCGACTCGGGGGTGATACCTTCGCCCCATTTCTGCCATGCAAGCATGGATTTGCAGATGTGTATGCCTCTGTCGTTGACGATATTGGTCTTCACCACGCGGTTGCCGCAGGCCTTGAGGATCTCGGCGAGAGAGAAACCGAGCAGGTTGTTGCGCACATGACCGAGGTGGAGAGGCTTATTGGTGTTGGGTGAGGAGTATTCCACCATATAAAGAGGTGAGTTCTCTCCGGCTTCAACAGTCCCATAGGCCGGAGTGGCGGCGATATGAGCGAGAACGGAGTTCCAGAATCTCGGGGAGATGGTGAGGTTGAGGAATCCCTTGACCACATTGAATTTCTCCACAGCAGGTTCGTTGGCTACGAGCCATTCACCTATCTCCTCGCCCACAGCTTCGGGCGACTTGCGTGCGGCCTTGACCCAGGGGAAGACGACGACGGTGAGATTGCCCTCGAATTCCTTGCGTGTTGCCTGAGGGGTGATCTTGTCGGCCGGAGTCTCGATGCCGTAGATTTCCTTGACGGCGCGCGCCACGGCCTGCGCTACAATATTGTCTATAGACATATCCAGTTGGTTTATCATTGATTTTAATTTGCAAAGTTACTAAAAACAGTGTTAATTCACTTGATAAAATGATGAAAATTTGTCGTGTGTGGATTTGGTTTTCGTAAATTCGTGGAAAATTGCTAACTTTGGGGTCGCCTTTTGCGCAAATATATGGAAATGGAAGAAACGAAGATAGTGTCGATAGGACAGATAGAGCTCTCCGGAGGAGGAGAGAAGAACGAACCGGTGCTCACGGATCTCCCCGTCATCCCGATGCGCGACCTCGTCGTGTTTCCCGGGGTGACATTCCCGATCACGCTGGGCCGCGAGTCGACACGTCTCCTTGTCAAGGAGGCGTCTGACAGGTCGGTGGTGGTCGGAGTGTTCTGCCAGAAGGATGCGTCGGTGGACAATCCCGGCTATGATGATGTGCATGACTATGGTGTGCTTGCAGATGTCCTGAAGGTTTTTGATCTTCCCGACGGGTCGCATACGGCCATCATATCGGCCCGCGGCAAGGTGAAGAAGACCGGCCCGGGGCCCGGCGAGACCATAAAGGGTGCTTTGTCGCTGTGCGTCACTCCTGTCAAGGAGCAGCGTCCCCGTGTCACGGATAAGGAATTTGCCGTGATCTGCGCCGACATACGCCGCACCACGCTTGAGATACTCCGCAAGGACGGGGAGGGGAGCACTCCCGGCGATCTGTCCTTCAATGTGGAGAATGTCCCCTCGCCCGAAATGCTTATCAATCTGGTGGCTACTCATTCGCCCTTCGATATAGCTGATAAGATCAGGATGCTTTCCAAGCGTCGTCTGAAGGACCGCGCCACGATGCTTCTGACCCTTCTCGCATACAGCGAGGAGATTGCGGAGCTGAAGGCTGAGATACAGCGGAAGACACGCCACAATATCGACCGCCAGCAGCGCACCCATTTCCTGCAACAGCAGTTCGACACTCTGCGCGAGGAGCTTTATGGCGATGATGATGATTGCAGGGCGCTGGAGCAGAAGGCCGAGGGTATCAATATGCCCAAGGCTGTGAGAGAGGCCTTCAATAAATCGCTTGAGAAACTCCGGAGGCTGAACCCGCAGAGTCCGGACTATTCGGTGGAATATACATATCTGACACTTCTCACTGATCTGCCGTGGGGGAAGGTGGCCGAGACAAACCGGGAATTCCAGGACGCTGAGGAGATATTGGATGCTGACCATTACGGACTCGAGAAGGTGAAGGAGCGCATACTCGAACAGCTTGCCGTGATGATGAACACCCCTGAGGGGCGTTCGCCTATAATCTGCCTCGTCGGTGCTCCCGGTGTTGGAAAGACTTCGCTCGGCCAGTCGATAGCTCGTGCTCTCGGCCGGGGTTACCAGAGGGTCTCGCTCGGTGGACTGCATGACGAGGCCGAGATCCGCGGCCACCGCCGCACATACATCGGCGCGATGCCCGGCCGGATCATAGATGCCATAAAACGTGCCGGAACGGTCAATCCGGTGTTGTTGCTCGATGAAATAGACAAAACAGGCAGTGACTATAAGGGCGATCCGTCGTCGGCTCTGCTCGAGGTGCTTGATCCTGAGCAGAACAGTCATTTCCATGATAATTATGTGGATGTGGACTTCGACCTGTCGAGGGTTCTGTTCATTGCCACAGCCAATACACTGTCGACCATCCCCGGGCCGTTGCTTGACCGCATGGAGGTGATCGACATCTCCGGTTATCTGCTTGAGGAGAAGATAGAGATCGCCCGCCGGCATCTCATCCCCCGTGTGGCCGGGGAGAATGGATTCAATCCCGGAGAGGTGACGTTCACACCCGAGGCCATCACTGCCATCGTTGAGAAATATACCGGTGAAAGCGGTGTGAGACAGCTTGAGAAGCAGATTGCGAAAGTGATCCGCCGCATCGTGCTGCGGAAGATGAGAGGACAGGAGTATTCGCTCACGGTGCTTCCGGAGCATCTCCGCGACTATCTCGGGGTGGAGCGTTACTCGCCCGAGCGTTATGAGGTGAGCGATATGCCCGGTGTGGCTGTCGGACTTGCCTGGACTGCCGTGGGCGGAGAGATTCTGTTCATAGAGTCATCATTCACCAAGGGGAAAGGTGAGAAGCTCACTCTCACCGGCAATCTCGGTGATGTCATGAAGGAGTCGGCTGTGATAGCATCACAGGTCGTCAGGGCGCGTTCGGAAAAGTATGGGCTTGCCGATGACTGGTTTGAGACACATCAGCTTCATATCCATGTGCCTGAGGGTGCGATACCCAAGGATGGTCCGTCGGCAGGTATAACCATGTGCACGTCCATTCTGTCGGCTGCCACCGGTCGTCCGGTAACCCCGCGTCTGGCCATGACCGGTGAGATCACACTCCGTGGGAAGGTGCTCCCGGTTGGAGGTATCAAGGAGAAGATACTCGCCGCCAAACGGGCCGGAATCACCGATATTGTCCTGTGTAAGGAGAATCTCAAGGATATAGAGGATATCCGTCCCATCTATCTCGAGGGAATGACGTTCCATTATGTCTCGACAGTCGATGAAGTTTTTGAAATAGCTCTGAAATGAAAAAGATAGCTCTCAACATTCTCCTTATGGTGGCAGCCGGTATTCTGATTGGCTGGCTCTCCATGTTGTTCCTTCGTTTCTGGACCCGCCACGGTGAGACCGTGAATGTTCCTGTGGTGAAGGCGCTTCCTTATGACCGCGCCATGTCGGCACTCGCTTCGGACGGGTTGACCGGAATCGTGAGCGACTCAGTGTTCGAGACCCACATGGCTCCCGGGACGGTGATCGAGCAGAATCCCAAGGCGGGGACTGTGGTCAAGGAGGGGCGTGAGGTGTTCCTCACGATCGTGGCATTCTCTCCCAAGATGGTATCGCTGCCCACACTGACAGATATCTCGCTCCGTCAGGCCAGGTCGATACTCGAGGGTCTGGAGATCAAGAATGTTGTGGAGAAGAGGGTGCCGAGCGATTTCAAGGATCTTGTGCTCGGAGTCCGTTATAAAGGTGCGCGCCTCCAGCCCGGCGCCCGTGTGCCTGTCAATGCAGTGATCGAGCTTGAGGTTGGAGAGGGATTGCCGGATTTCACCGCGCCCGTCGATTCACTCGGTGCCGCGGGTGCCGACAGTGTGGAGCCTCTTGATCTGTTCTGAACATAATATGCTGGATATATGAACCTGGATAATGAAGCCGAGGATATAGAGCTTGAGGAGAGTGATGCGCTCACCGATATTGATACCGGTGCGGCACCGGGTCTCTATGAGCATTTCCGTTTCGTGGCCGACAAGGGGCAGGAGTTGCTCCGTGTCGACAAGTTTCTCGTGATCCGGCTTCAGAAGTCATCACGCAACCGTGTGCAGCAGGCTGCCGAGGCGGGATGCATTCTTGTCAATGGAAAAGCGGTCAAGTCAAACTACCGTGTCAAACCATTTGATGTGGTGCAGGTGGTGATGGACAGGCCCCGGTATGAATTCGAGATCATAGCTGAGGATATACCGCTCGATATAGTATATGAGGATGATACGGTGCTTGTAGTCAACAAACCTGCCGGACTGGTGGTCCATCCCGGACATGGCAACTATTCCGGGACGCTGGTCAACGCGCTTGCCTGGCATTTCAGGGATACTCCTGACTATGATGTCAATGATCCGAGACTCGGGTTGGTTCACCGCATTGATAAGGATACGTCAGGCCTGCTCGTCGTGGCCAAGACTCCGGATGCCAAGACTCATCTCGGCAAGCAGTTCTTCAACAAAACGACCAAACGTGAATATAATGCTCTCGTCTGGGGAGTCCCGAAGCCTCCGGCCGGGAGAATAGAGGGTAATATAGGGCGTAATCCTAAGGATCGTCTGCAGATGACGGTGCTCCCGGCTGATGACCCGACGGGAAAACACGCTGTGACACATTATGAGACACTTGAGGATTTCGGTCATGTGGCTCTTGTGAAGTGTGTGCTCGAGACCGGTCGCACCCACCAGATTCGTGTGCATCTGACCCATATAGGACATCCTCTGTTTGCGGATGCGCGGTATGGTGGAGACAAAATTCTGCGTGGGGAGCGTTCGGGGAGCTATCAGAAGTTCATAGCCAATTGTTTTGACCTTTGTCCGAGGCAGGCTCTCCACGCCCGTACTCTTGGCTTCGTGCATCCGAAGACGGGAGAGGAGATGTTTTTCACGGCTCCTATTCCGGCAGATATGACGGCTCTGATAGATAAGTGGCGTGCATATTCAGCCTCGAAGTGAGATTATCGGCCTGAGTGAATTGGGTTAAAATATGTAAAATGTTGTAAAATTAGCATTTCTTATATTTTAGTGTATTTAATTGTCTGCTAATATTATAACGTCTGGTGGCGGCTTGGCGGTTTAACAATTGTTATTGCATAGTGTTTGGCTATTTAAGATATATTTAATGCCGAAAGGCTTATTGGGATAATTTGGAATGTAAAATTATGTGAAATATTGTAATCAAAAAGGGCAAAATGGGTTGTTTTGTTAACAATCGGCACACTCTTTGCAAAATAGGGTTACAAAGTTGCATGAAAGTATGAAATTAACGTAACTGACGCATTGACAAAAAATTGCGATTTGCCTGAGAGTCATTAAATGGTTAACTTTGCGGTGTGCAAAGAGAAAAGGCTTGTATCGAAGCCTTTTGTAACCTTTAAGAAATGAACGTAAGCAAATATATACTTCCCCTTATGATGGTGTGTTTCTGCAGCGCCGGTGTCAGCTCTGCAGTTCCTGCCGGTCATCTTCCGGCAAAACACTATGCCGCCAATGTGAATACCTCCAACAAGATTGTCGAGGATGCCTGCAAGGCCCTCCTCGAAGCATCGCCTTTTGCCCAGGAATTTGTGGAGGAGCACGCTTCGGCTCAGGAGGATGGCGAACTCAAGGCTATCATAAAGTATGCCGAACGTTTTCTCGGTACACGTTATCGCCTCGGTGCCAGCGGCCCCAACCAGTTTGACTGCTCGGGATTTGTCGGATATGTGTTCCGTAATTTCGGATATAGTCTCAACCGTGATTCCCGCAGCCAGTATCTGCAGGGGGATAAGGTGGACACATCCGAACTACGCCCCGGAGATCTTCTGTTTTTCTCCAGCCGTTCAAGCGGGCGAGGCAGAGTGGGCCATGTAGCCATAGTGGAGGAAGTGAGACCTGACGGTTCATGCACATTCATTCATGCCTCATCATCGAAGAGAGGTGTTGTGCGCCAGAAATTTCCCGACAACGGATATTATTCGCGCCATTTTATCGGGGCGAAGAGAATAGTAGGCAGCTCGCAGTTCTCGTGAGCTAAGATTTAAGAAAGAGTTTAGATTTGTATATTGGCCCGGTCGGAATCGTCAGTTTATTCCGATCGGGTTAACTTTATGGCCGGGATGAGGTTATGGCGTGAAATTGCTGGAATGACTATCGTATTAACACATATTAACGCTGATAATTTCGTCCGGCAGTCTAAAAGTGTTAACTTTGCACTCGCAAACAAGGAGTGGTGCCCGAGTGGCTGAAGGGGCCCGCCTGGAAAGCTGGTATACGTCTAAAGCGTATCGCGAGTTCGAATCTCGCCCACTCCGCGAAGAAACCACGTTGAATCTGAAGAGACTCAACGTGGTTTTTGTTTAGTGCGAACGGTATGATCGCCGCGTGGATATCCGGCTATTTTCCGAACAGGCTGCCGATTTTTCCTTTTATTTCTTCCAGGGTGCTCTCTTGCACTCCGTCGCCGTCAAGGTCGCCGAGAAGCCCGGCTCCTTTGACTTTTTCGATTATCTCGGTGATTGAGAAGTTGCTTGTGTCAATGCCTTTGAGATGTTCTGTGACTGCAGCGACATCAAATGAGCCTCCAAATTTCGATGTGAGCTCTGACAATATGTTCTGTAAATCCATAATCAAATTTTTTGTGGGTTAATACGGAAGTCGTTTTCTTTTAAAACGTATTGCATGACACAATGGTTCGCATGATGGGGCATCATTGGTCAAATGTGTCGAATATGGGGCTGTCGATTCCGGCGATGCAGTCGAGCCGGAGGTGCCGGCCGTCTTCCAGGATGATCAGGCGTCCGATGGTGTCGAGTTTCTTTATTATCCCGGTGATATTTACGTAGGAGCCTCCGGTTTTCCATCGGTCGGGCACGAAGACCGTGAAGTCGAGCGGGAGACGGCATGAGAGGTGGCTGACGGCATAGGAGAGACGTCTGTCAAGTATGGTTTTCTCGCAGTCGCTCAGTTCTGTCTTAGTTGATGTCAGGCGCGCGGTCTCATTGATGGCTGCCTCGTGGCCTGTCAGTGCCGCGAAGGGGGCGAACTGGGCGGCACGGTTCTGCAGCGGCATTGGCCGCATGATCTCTGATACGTGGTGGGGTAGGTCAATGATGTCGTCATATCTACTCATGGTGCCCTCCTATCTGTCTGTTGCGGTTTCGTTGTGTGGCTCCGTCGGCAAAATTAAGCCCTTTGAGGATGGCGTTTTTCCCGAATCTCTTTTTTATTTTCAATATGGCTTCCTGCCGGCGGCGCTCCCTTGCGAGTCTGTTGGCCTCCTGTTTCCTGCGTGCGATTTCGTCGTGGTCGTCAAACAGGCTGAGCTGCACCGCTTCCCGGCGGGCGTTAAGACACTCCTCACGGATCAGGCGGTTGGCAGACAGAGTGATGCGTCTGACAAGAAGACAAGGGTTGACGATCCGGTCGAACAGTTCGCCTATGCTGCGGGTAAGGATGTCGGAGGATGATGTGTGCCGGCATATATTTGCTGTCCCGTGGGCGTGGAATGGCACCTGACGGCCATAGTAGTCAACGGTTATGCGCCCATGATATTTAGCCCGGATGGCCGGGTCGGCCAGCGATTCCACGTCGTAGCCTATATGAAGCACTATCTGGTCGGTGACAAGTCCTTTGTCGATAAGATCGAGGGCCAATGTGTCGACCATTTCCATCACCACGATTCTGGCCTTACTGACGGGGTAGGGGGCGGTCAGCACCTGCCCGCTACTGAGGGAATGGGTCTCGGGCCGGTATGCCCTGACGAGATCCATTGTCACAGGTTCCCAACCCCATGCGTGGTCAATGAGCAACTCGGCATTGATGCCGAAGAGTTTGTAGAGGAATCCCTCGTGGTCAAGGGAACATCTGGCGATGTCGCCCATAGTCATTATTCCATATTTTGCAAGCCGGTTGGCGATACCTTTTCCTACGCGCCAGAAATCTGTCAGCGGGAGGTGGTCCCATAGCTGACGGCGATAGTCCATCTCGTCAAGTTCGGCTATTCTCACTCCGTCTTTGTCGGGCTTCATTTTCTTGGCCACAATGTCCATAGCGACCTTGCATAGATACATATTCGTGCCTATGCCGGCGGTGGCGGTGATTCCGGTCTCTCTGAGTACGTCGCGGATTATGGTCAGGGCCAATTCATGCGCCGACATACGGTAGGTGGCGAGGTAGGCGGTGGCGTCGATGAACACCTCGTCGATTGAATAGACATGAATATCCTCGGGGGCTATATAGCGGAGGTATATATCATAGATCCTGGTGGAATAGCCGATATAGAGTGCCATGCGTGGCGGGGCGACAATGTAGTCAACGGCAAGGTCAGCACGTTCCGAGAGTTGCCTGCCGGAGAGGGATCTGCCCATCCGGCCACGATTGCGGTTGACTTCTCTCACTCGTTGCACTACCTCGAATAACCGGGGGCGACCGCCGAGCCCGAATGCTTTCAGCGCGGGGGAGACTGCAAGACAGATGGTTTTCTCCGTGCGGCTGATATCTGCGACAACGAGGCACGTGTCAAGTGGATCAAGTCCTCTCTCGACACATTCGACTGAGGCGTAGAACGATTTCAAGTCAATCGCTATGTATTGCCGCTGTTTTCCCATACGTCCAAATCTTGTTTATTTGCCTTGCGATAGAGCGCTGCAGTCGCAAAACTGAAAAATCCGATAATCATCGGCAAATGTAATGGAGTGGGTGGGCAATATTGCGGCGCGTATCTGTTAAATAATGTATATCGTGCCTGGCGATAAGAAAACAGCCCCGGGAGTGTTATGTCCCGGGGCTGTTATGTCTTATTATATGGGATGTTCTCTTTCCAAGAGATACTAACTTGTCATTGAATTTAGCCAGTGGTGATAGCTGTGTTTGCTGCTTTTCCGCGGGCAAAGGTACTGTTTTTTATTTAAGTATGCAACTGAAAATATTCATCCTTCTTAATTTTTCAGACTCGGTCATCCATATTCCATTGATCAGCAGAAATTATGCAGAACAGGATGATTGTTTAGCAAAAGGCCCTTTGATACGATCGTATACCTCAGATTCTCAACCATTAGCGTCAGGTGACTATCTCTTGGAAAGAGATGTTTTGTGGGAATGGCTTTTTCGGAATACAGTTGCCGTTTTGAAAACTGTTGAAGCATATCTCGTTGAGCGACCTCTTTTGAGCCGTAAGGCAACAAGGAAGGGGGTCAAGAAGATTTGTCAATGAAATCGCATTTCATCTATTGATATTCAAGAGGTCAAATGACTGATAGCGCAATAGATACCGTGCAAAATCCTATAGAATTTTTCCGACTCAGATCTACCGAGACGAAGAGTCGTGCAAGTGCCGGAAACATGACCCGTGCGATTGATTCGCTATCGGGATTTGTAGGCGGCTCGGAAATGGATTTTGACAGCTTTGACGAGACGCTGCTTGGAGAGTGGGTGGCTTATCAGCTGTTTCATGGATATTACACGAAGACCATCGCGTATAACATGAGCAAGATCGCGGCTCTCTATAACAAAGCCGTTGAAACCGGGCTTGCGAAGCCCAACGGAGCGTTTGCAGCAATCATATCCAGACTGAATGATCCGTCTGCATCACGGTTTGACGGTGTCAATCATAAGGATGTTTTCCGGAAACTACAGTCTGTCATCCGTGCTGATTTTTCCTCAAGACCTCAGCGACAGCTTGCGAAGGATCTTCTGCTGTTCTCCATATATGCCGGGGGAATGACTTTTGATCAGTTGGCAGCTTATAAAAAAGATGATTATACCGGCGACAATGAGCATATCGCGGCTATAGTCGGCAGATATGCCAAGGCCAGGAACAAATATCTCTTTCCTTTAAAACAGGCCCATTCCACTCCGAGGCAGATGTCCAGGACTATTGAGGCTATGTTGAACGGTCTGCTCTCAGACTACGGAATCAGACTGTCGGGCCTTCCTTCGCAGACATCTGTCGACCTATGGTGTGCCGCTGCCATGAATTGCGGTATATCCGCCTCGGATATATGCGCCTGTGTGGCTTCGACAGGAGCCGTCAATGCGTTCACGGCATTTGCAGTACCGTCAGACATCAATGATGAGCGTGTGGCGGAGATACGCCGTCGGGTCATAGCCACTCTGACCGACAACCCGGTCCGGTGGTATGCAATGCATTTCCGTCGATATGTCGATTATGATATGGTGGCTGAGCGGCTGAGGGAACGGGGTATCAATCTCGTGGATGTATATTATCCGATGGAAGAGATGGTCCGCAAAATAGGACACAAAAAGGTGTTCGAAAACCGTCCGGTCATATCCTGGCTACTGTTTTTCAGAGAGCATGAGGCCGGGCTGTCCAGACTCTATCATGAGATCGGAGACCTCGCATGGGGGTATCGCCAGTCACGTGAGGTGAACAGCCGTTATGCGACCATAAGTCCGGCTGAGATCAACCGCTACAAGATAGCCATAGGAACATTCGGCAATGACACCGAGCTGTATCACGAGGGAGAGGTGGATCTTCAGCCCGGAGACAGGCTTGTGGTGATAGGCGGGCTTCTTAATGGTCGGCCGGCCACATTTGACTCAATGTCCAGTCCCGGTGATGAAGGCGGCAAGACCGTCTGCCGGATTCTGCTGGACGGCGGACGATACAGGGATTGGATTGTGAAACAGGATATACGTCTTGTGAAGAAGATTTCCGAGGAACAGTTTGACGGTCTGCGCAAGCATAATCAGGAACCCGTTTTATGATGACGATACCTCCGGCAAATAGAATCAATTATTCAGATCACCGGGAGGTCTGCGGCTATCAGATGCTGCTCTGCAAGATATATGAGCGTGAAGGCGGATTCAATCGTCAGCCGAAGCCGAATGCCGTGTTGCGCAATGCAGTGGCTGAGGGCCGGATCTGGCTAAGAGAGGTCAGGAATACAATATCGGCCATTCTCGAAGCACCGACGGGATGCCCAATGTCAGGGGCGGGAGTGATACCCGCCTTGTTAGTATCCTATGACGTTCTCCACCGCATCTGCAACGGAAGCCCATGTTTCGATTATCTGAGAAGCGTCAGGCTGAAGACTGTCGAGAGATGGATGAAAGGGGACAGGTCAATCTCACAGACCGATGTCGTGCTGATGCTTGTCGCAGAGGCCAGACGTGACAGCCAGACCCTCGCTGACCGATATTCAGACTATTGTATCGGTCAGCTGGAGCAATGGATTGAGGAACTGACCTGTCACGGAATGTTCATGGACATTCCGTTGAACGAGGCTTACAAGCGGTTGAACTATCTGCTTGGAAACGACTTGTCGTCCTTCACGGGACAACGGAATCAGGAGAATATAAAGCGACGTTGGGTTGATGCATACACCGGATTTGAGATGTCGGATCTCGATGCCGATACTTATCTCGAATACATCAGTTTTATCCTGACGGCCACACGCACGGGCTTCTTTGACAGAGAGGCTGGCGAGGAACAATACATCCACCATCTCTCCACCCTCATCACCCGACCGGATCTGCACGAATTTTATAAAGAAGCCTTGCAGATCGGGCTGGATAGTTGTAAGAGTAAGTCAGCATGACAGCTATACTCAAAATAGTTTTAATAAGTGCATTATCAGATATTTGTTGACTCTTTTGAGAAATTTCAACAAGATGGTTCCTAAGATTAAACGTATGTTATATACGAATGGTGTTTGGATATTTATACATTAAATAAAGAATAGTTTTATTATCTAAAGAGATAAGTATAATGAAAAAAATAATTATATTGATCATATCAACATTGATATTATCTAATGAAGCAATTGCGGAAAATGAGAATGGTGTAGAAAGTACAAATAGTTGGGGTGGGAAAATGATTCAATCGCCGTTTGGTCTCGGACTTGATATACAAACCAAGTATATGTGGCGTGGAATGGAAATGATGACTGATGAATCTGCGCCAGTCCTTTTCCCATCAATCAACTACTCATACAAAAGTATTTATCTATATGCGATGGGAGGATATGCCATCAATGGGAAATATGCAGAGGTTGATTTTGGAATAAGCTATTCATGGAATGGTTTTACTGTAGGTATATACGACTATTATTATCCTACAATAGATAGTAAAGAGGATCAATACATTGGCGGGGGTAAGCATACGGGGCATTGGTTTGAGGGATGCATTAATTATGCTCCAGAAAAATTTCCAATTATTGTTGCCATAAGTAATTTTTTTGCGGGGAATGATAAATATATTGATGGTAAAGGGTCCCAAAAGCAAGCATATTCCACATATGTTGAATTAGGGACCTATTACGATTTTCTTGGACAAAGCCGTATAGCTCTCAACGTTGGAGCTTCACTAAATAAGTCTTGTTACAATAATTACGATCATAATTTCTCGGTCTGTAATTTAGAGCTGAAATACACTTATATCGTTCCCTTTAAAGCTGGTTGGACTCTCCCTCTAAATGTAGCATATATCTACAATCCGGTTTTTGATAAATCTTTCGTTAATTTCACAGCAAATTTCTCATTTTAACGTGACCATACGACGGAGAAATGCCATAATAATGGCTGCAGGTAGTGCTTCACGCTTTGTCCCCCTCTCGGCAGAAATTCCAAAGGGCCTTCTTGAGGTTAAGGGTGAGATATTGATTGAAAGGCAGATAAAACAGTTGAAGGAAGCTGGCGTTGAGGATATAACAATCGTGGTTGGATATATGGCCGAACAATTTATGTATCTTAAGGATAAGCATCACGTCAACATTGTGATGAATACTGACTATCATAAATATAATAATACCTCCTCAATAATTAAAGTTCTTGACAAACTGGCAGATACCTATATTTGCTCTTCTGACAATTATTTTGTCAAGAACGTTTTTAAGGAGAATCCACAACAAAGCTATTATAGTAGTCTTTATACCAAAGGTTCAACTGACGAATATTGTCTTTCAGTTGATGATGAGGACAATATTATCAATGTGACTATTGGTGGACATGATAGCTGGTATATGATAGGTCACGTATATTTTTCTAAAGATTTCAGCGAGAAGTTCAAAACCATAATGGGTTTCGAATATCAGAAAGAATCAACTAGATATGGTTATTGGGAAGATGTCTATATACGTTATTTAAGTATTCTTCCAAAAATGAAGATTCATCGCTATGGGAAAGAAATAATTCGCGAATTTGATTCGATTGATGAATTACGCACGTTTGATGAAAGTTATATTTGTGATACGCGTTCATCAGTTTTGAAACATATATCATCTAAGATTGGTTGCAAGGAATCTTCTTTAAGTTGCTTTAGAAGGATTCCTCATTCTGGAGATTATTTGCTATTTTCTTTCCAGTTGGATGGGAATAGGTATAAATATAATGAATATGACGACAGTATAATATTATTATGAATACAGCAGTCATACTTGCGGCCCGTAAAGAAACTGATTCGCTGACACCATATCCATTACTGCCATTTGAAGAAGGTAAATGTTTAATGGATAGGACTTTGTCTATATTAAGAGAAAATGGTTTTGGCAATATAATAATTGTCGTTGGATACCGAAGCGAATTATTCGATAAATATCTTTCGTCTGGGATAAGAATTGTATATAACAAGGATTTTGAATTCACCGCTTCTATGGGATCTCTTGCATTGTGTAAAAATTTTGTAAGTGATGATTTCCTCTTAGTCGAGAGTGATACATTCTTTGAAAAATGTGTGATAGAAGAGCTATGTAAGATCGCAGATGGTAATTGTTTTTCTGTGACGGAGGAAAGTGGATCTGGCGATGAATGTTTTATAGAAACCAAAAACGGTTTTGTTACTAAAATTACAAAAGATCGTCATCGTGTCTGCAATTTTGAAGGTGAAATGATAGGCGTTACTCGCATTTCATATAAAACCTTTATAAATCTCTTGTCAGCATGGGACAATTCAACGAATCCATATCTGAACTATGAATATCTACTCATGGATGTGACAGATTCATTGGATAGGCCTTGTTTAAAATTTCCCAATTTAATCTGGGGTGATGTAGATTGTCAGGATGATTTCAAAAAGTTGAAGAACGAATTGTTTCGTACTCTTCAGCGAAAGGAAGACCCTTACGATATGGATAACTTGAGACAACATCTTCATACTATATTCCCAGGTAAAGATGTTTCAAAAGCTGAAATCATAAAGATTGGAGGAATGAGTAACAAAAACTTTAAGGTAGGGTTTGAAAACAAATATTATGTGCTTAGGGTTCCAGGTAATGGATCTGAAGGAATGGTAGAACGAATAAATGAAGAATATAATGCCAGAGAAGCGTGTAAATTAGGTGTTAATCCTGCAATACGTTATTTTGACTCATCAAGTGGTATTAAATTGGCTGATTTTATAGATGATGCTGAGACTCTGAATGCAGCAACAATTCAGCGCCATGAAAATATGCGGAAGATAGCAGGAATTTACAATACTCTTCATAATTCCCATATCAGATTAAGGAATGAATTCAATATTTTCCATGAGATTGAAAAATATGATAATCTGATAAAGAATGTCAAAGCCGAGATGTATCATGGATGGGAAGATATAAGGCATAGAGTAATGGAACTCGAGATTTATCTCAATACGATTGGTATCGATTTGAAACCCTGTCATAATGATGCTCTTTATGAAAATTTTATAAAATCATCAGACGGCAATATTTATCTGATTGATTGGGAATATTCAGGAATGAACGACCCTATGGCAGATTTTGCCGCTTTATTTATTGAAGCTGGATTTGAGAAAGAAAATGAAGACTATATATTATCGAAATATTTTGGGGGCGAAATACCAAAAGATGCAAGAATAAAAATACTTTGCTATCAGGTGCTTTGGGATTGTTTATGGTCCCAATGGACAGTAATAAAGGAAAAAAAAGGAGATGATTTCGGATCCTATGGGTTAGATAGGTTTAACAGAGCCAAGGAAAATTTAGAAAAATTGAACCAATATACAAATATATGAATGTAACAGATTCGCATAAAAAAGAGATTGATTGGCCAACTATGTTGATTCCATTTGCTATAGTTATAGCAATGGTAGCTATATTTATGATAGCGCCTGAAGGTTCCAAAAGTATTGTTGACTCTTTAAGGGGATTCTTTGGAGATACTATTGGATTGTATTATCCAGTTCTTGCCATATGTTGTGTTTTGATTTGTATCTATATTGCTGTTACCCCAAGATATGGAAATATTAGACTTGGAAATATGGGAAGCCCGTTATATAGTAATTTCAAGTGGGGATCTATGATATTCACATCAACGATGGCTGCTGACATTATGTTCTACTCGTTAATAGAATGGGCTCTCTATGGTGGAGAGCAGCGTATTCAGGATCTGGGTGGAGTGCAGATGTGGGCTCCGACTTTCACATTGTTCCATTGGGGGCCTCTTGCATGGGGGTTTTATGTAATGCTCGCGGTTTGTTTCGCATTTATGATTCATGTCCGACGCCGTAAGCGTCAACGATTTTCAGAAGCTTGCAGACCTCTGATGGGAGATCTAGTTGATGGATTTTGGGGCAAACTCATAGATATTATGGCTATCTTTGCTGTTGTTTGTGCTACAGGAACTACGTTCTCATTAGCAACACCACTGTTGACTGATGGTATGGGATTTGTTTTTGGATTTGAGACTAATACATCTATCACTATTATAGTACTTCTTTTAATTTGTGCAATATATACCATAACGGTTTTATTTGGTCTCAAAGGTATTAGTAATTTAGCAGGAATATGCTCGTATTTGTTTTTTGCAATACTGTTATATTTCCTTTTGCTAGGAGGTGAAATAGGATATATAATTGAAACAGGTTTCCAATCTATTGGAAATATGATACAGAACTTCATAGGTTTATCAACTTATATGGATCCGTTGCGAGAGAATGGATTTGCTCAGAATTGGACTGTGTATTATTGGGCTTATTGGCTTGTATGGTGTGTTGCTACTCCATTTTTTATCGCCATTATATCTGCCGGCCGTACCATAAGAAATGTAATATGGGGAGCCTTCGGTTGGGGCCTTGCAGGGACATATATGTCATTTATAATCCTTGGAAACTATGGTTTGGCGCAACAGATGAAACATGGTGTTGATATTATCGGTTTTATGGGGCACGGAGGAACAATGTATGAAGCTATCTTCTTGATATTCGATACCTTACCACTGTCATCGCTCGCATTGATACTGTTGGTGATAACAATGATTGCATTCTATAGCACTACCCTGGATGGTATCACATATGTCACTTCTTCATACAGTTACAAGACAATCTCACCAGAGGAAGAACCTTCTAGGAAAATACGCGGATTTTGGAGCGTTATGCTTATTCTGCTTCCTATTGCACTACTTTTTGCCGAGAATTCTTTATACTCTCTTCAAGGTGTCACAATTGTATCTGCCTTCCCTGTTGGTATTATGTTAATCATAATTATATGGAGTTTTTTCAAGGATTGTAATAATTGGCTTAAAACGAATCATTAAAAATAATAGATTGATATGCTGAATTTTACAGTAGGACCGGTAATGTCTTACGACGATGTGTTAGCTGTTGCAGGTGAGCAGGTACCATATTTCCGGACACAAGAGTTTTCTGAAACAATTTTGGAAAATGAGGCTTTTATGAAAGAGTTTGTAAATGCCCCGGATAATGCAAAGGTTGTTTTTATAACGGGTTCTGGTACAGCTTCGATGGAAGCTGTTATAATGAATGTATTCACCGCCAAAGATAAACTGCTTGTTATTGATGGCGGTTCTTTTGGTCATCGTTTTACCCAACTCTGCGATATACATCATATACCTTATACAGCGATAAAGCCAGAGTGTGGACATACAGTGACAACTGATATGCTCAATGAATATCAGAATAAGGGATACACGGGCCTTCTTGTTAATATTCATGAGACTTCGACAGGTGTGTTATATGATGCGCAAATGCTTGGCGATTTTTGCAAAAGTCAAGGTATGCTGTATATAGTGGA
The DNA here is from genome assembly GCA_910587165.1 of uncultured Duncaniella sp. Lineage (GTDB taxonomy): Bacteria > Bacteroidota > Bacteroidia > Bacteroidales > Muribaculaceae > Duncaniella. Next base: position 10,251 of record CAJUKP010000011.1, on the reverse strand, counting down.
TGCTATTAGTTCTTTTCTCGCAGATCCTCTTGATATGCAGAAAGTCGGGGCTGATGTAATATTTACAGGGTCTCAGAAGGTACTTGCGTGTGCTCCTGGTATTTCAATCATAGTGCTTGGTGAAAGGGCTTTGTCGCGCGTATGGGAAAACGAGACTAAAACTATGTATCTTGATCTGAAGGATGCTCTAAGGAATGCAGAAAGGGGGCAGACACCGTTCACACCAGCTGTCGGAATACTTCGTCAAATCAATGTACGTCTTCGCCAAATCAAACGTAATGGTGGTGCAAATACAGAAATAGAAAGGATAAGCATACAAGCTAAGGATTTCCGTAACAAAATCAGAGAGTTGCCATTTGAGATCGTTTCCGAAAGTCTGTCAAATGCGGTAACTCCTTTACATCCAACTACTGCATCGGCGTATGATATTTTCCTTCAGTTGAAGGATGACTATGGTATATGGATATGTCCCAATGGGGGAGATATGAAAGATTCGATCTTCAGAGTCGGGCATTTTGGCGCACAAACTACGGCAGATAACGATACGCTTGTTATGGCCTTTAAAGATTTGCAGTCTAAAGGTATAATATAATATGTTAAAAGTCATAACATATGGGACATATGACTTCTTGCATGAGGGGCATATCCGCTTGCTCGAAAGAGCAAAAGCTCTTGGCGACTATCTAATTGTAGGAGTCACGGCCGATGGATTTGATATGGCCCGAGGTAAGATAAATGTCGGTCAATCGTTGATGGAGCGTGTTGAGGCTATCCGTAAGACAGGACTAGCTGATCAAATTATCGTTGAGGAATACGAGGGACAGAAGATTGATGATATACGACGTTATGAGGTTGATATTTTCACGGTAGGTTCTGATTGGATTGGTAAATTCGACTATCTTAGTGAATATTGCAAGGTTATTTATCTTGATCGCACACAAGGCATCTCAAGTACTGAGATTCGTAGTAACAAGAGAGAGTTCAGAATCGGGCTTATTGGCGAAACAAATATAGTCAATAAATTCAAAAATGAGTGCCGGTATGTTAATGGTGTGAAAGTTGTAGGTGTATATGCCGAGACAGATGAGTTTCTTGATGAAGAGTTAAGAATACTTGCAGAAAAAACGCACTCTTATGAGGAACTGTTTGCAAATTGTGATGCTGTATATATTGCTTCTGTACCAGATAAACATTATGAGCATGTGAAATTGGCTCTTGAAGCTAATGTACATGTGCTTTGTGAATCTCCAATAGCATTGTCTGTATCACAATATGATGAATTACAGCAAAAGGCATCTGAAAAAAATCTGGTCCTAATGGATGGTATCAAAACAGCCTATTCACTGGCGTTCAATCGTATGATGCTATTGGTAAAAGGAGGGATAATAGGAGATGTCGTCTCTGTGGATGCTACTTGTACAAGCTTGTTGAATATTGGAGATGGAGAGTCTTTTGCCCCGCACATATGGAATAGTCTGTGTTGGTGGGGACCAACGGCCATGTTGCCGGTTTTCAATATTTTTGGTACAGAATATAAAGATATTCAACGTTATTCACGGACTCTGCCATTTCGTTCAGATTTCGATCTTTTCACAAAATTGGCATTTGTTTTTGAGAATGGTGTTGCCTCAATAAAAGTTGGACAAGGTGTGAAGTCTGAGGGAGAGATGGTTATTTCTGGCACAAAAGGCTACATCTATGTTCCAGCTCCTTGGTGGAAGACTGACTACTTTGAAGTCAGATATGAAAATCCTACTGATAATTGTAGATATTTTTATCAGCTTGAGGGCGAAGGTATCCGCTATGAAATTTTGTCATTTCTCAATCTTATTCGGGGACATATCTCATATAATCAAATTTCATGCGGGATATCACGACAGATCATTAGTTGTCTTGCGCAGAAGCTTTAAAAGGAGTATATAAGGAGTATATATTATGAATCAAATAAAGGGAGGTGTATTTCTTAATTATCTGATTATAGCTCTTAACATAGTGTTAGGCTTGCTATATACGCCATATATGCTTCGGATGCTCGGACAGAATGAGTATGGCTTATATTCTCTTGTAGCATCAATAATTGCATACCTTACGCTTCTTGATTTTGGCTTTGGTAGTGCAATTGTAAGATACACAGCTAAGTTAATCTCAGAGAATAAACAAGAGGAACAGTGGGAGTTAAATGGTATGTTTGTTATTGTTTATTCGTTTATCGGATTACTTGCAGTTGGAATTGGGGGCGTTTTATATTGTAATGTCGAATGGCTGTTTGATGCGAAGATGACACCCGATGATATTGCACAGGCGAAAGTGATGATCGTGCTGTTGATCATCAATTTGGCTCTGACATTCCCGCTTAGTGTATTTGGTTCTATAATTGTTGGATATCAGAATTTTATATTTCAGAAATTTTTGACTATTTGTCGATTGCTTTTTACGGCATTGACAATTGTGATACTGCTCTATATGGGATATAGGGCTATTGCGATGGTTGTCGTTCAAACATTTTTCAACTTATCAATCTTATTCATAAATTGTTTTTATTGTTTTAAGAAATTAAAGATAAAAGTATGGTTTTCCGGATTCAACGTTTCGGTTCTTAAAGAAATATGCATATATTCTTTTTGGGTCTTTCTAAGTCAGATAATTGATAGAGTTTATTGGGGAAGTGGCCAGTTTGTATTGGGGTCTTTAATTGGTACATCTGCAGTAGCAATATTCTCTGTTGCAATATTACTTCAACAGATGTTTATGACATTCTCAAGTTCTGTTTCCAACGTGCTGCTTCCAAAGGTAACTGCTATGGTAAATTCGAGAGGGAGTGATACTGCAATCTCTGATTTGTTCATACGTACAGGGCGTATACAGACCGTTGTGATGACTTTAGTCCTTTCTGGCTTTTATATTTTTGGCTCAACGTTTGTAGAGTTGTGGGCTGGACCTGAGTATTCAGAAGTATATTATATCACATTATTGTTTTATAGCGCATTATTTATTCCAACAATTCAGACTACTGGTTACACTATTTTGCAAGCTCGGAATCAGATGAAATTCCGTTCATTAGTATACTTGGGAATTTCAATATGCAGTCTCGCTCTGCAGGTGATACTTGCAAGAAATTATGGTATTATGGGATGTGCGTATGCCATAAGTATGGCTTTATTATTAGGACAAGGCTTAGTAATGAATATTTATTACTTTAAAGCTCAAAGAATAGATATTCCGGGATTCTGGAAAGCGATTCTGAGATTAATAGCAGCCCCGGTTATATTGACAGGTGTGTCTAAATTCCTGATATGTCACTTATATTTTCTGAACGGATGGAGCACACTGTCGCTTGCCATAATTCTTTTTTCTACAGTTTATGTTTTTGTAGTCTACTTCTTTTCTTTGGATGAGTATGAGAAGCAGTTGTTCAATTCCATACTGATGAGGATAAAGCTTATTCGTCCATAAAATTATTCAAAAGTTGCAGAATTTATTATTCAGACATTTTGAAAAGAGGATTCGTGGTAAAGTCATTTTTGTGTGGGTAAATGGTATGGCATTACTTTAACTCTAAGTTGATTATGGTCTGGTAGAGTGTGGTATGTATGTCTGGTTCATATTTACAGAGTGTTTATTCCTCCAAGCTATAAAGATATTAAACTATGTCTACGTTGATATTGACTTACTTGTCAATTGATAGGAAATCAGTTGTTGTGAAAATACAGCGAACTTGACATGATAATACTCACGACTTTTTGATTGATAGGTTCTTTGTTGAATAAACACAACTTTTTTAATTTATGCCACATACGTCAACGACCAGATATAATATCTACGAAATATCTTATATCGGATTATTTTTATTCCTGTTCCCGCAATCCATACTTAGTCAGGTGATCAATGGATTTGAGTATGGTGATGAGATTTTTGGCATCATTGGAGTGTTTTTATTCATAGATACTCATACTCGTAATGGCGTTTGGATGAGATATCCAAAAGTAAAGAAAATGTTTTCGTTAGCATTCTCAATAGCTGTCATGGGTTGGCTCGGGACATTAGTACACAATGTACAGCCAAATTTAATATCTAATCTTACCGACTGCTTCACAATTCTTAAAATCTTTTTTATCTTCTATCTGAGTCTCTATCTGTTGGACAGATCAAAAACACGAAACATTATTTATCCAATATACAAAATTACTTCAATTTACATATATGCCGGTTTCATCTTTTTGATTATCAGTCAGATTGTTGATCTTGGTATGACCCCGGAGATTCGGTTTGGCATACGGGTTTTTAAATTTATTAATTCAAATGTCGGAGACTATTCTTCTATTTTAATTATCTCGCTGGTGATCATCCATATAGTATCCTGCTATATGAAAAAAAAGCTCTTGATGCTTAGGGCCCTTACAATAATCCTTATAATCTTCACTTTTCGAGGCAAAGCGATAGGTTTCATCGCTACATATTTCATTGTGGTTTTTTTGATCAATCATTTTCGAAAAATATCCAAGAAAGCTCTGATTATTGTTGCTGTTCTGGGTATATGTGGCGGATACTTCCAGATACGCTATTATTTTCTGGATAATGTGACTCCACGCGCCCTTTTTCTTGCCAATGGCATCGTCACAGCAAATAATTATTTCCCGACTGGAGCTGGTTATTCAACCTACGGTTCAAATATGGCAAAAGTCCACTATTCTCCACTTTATAGGAAATATGGATTTAATGAAATTTGGGGAATGAATGAGACTGAACAACAATTCCTGAATGATAATTTCTGGCCTATGATTATGGGACAATATGGTTGGATTGGCATGATGATGTATGCTGCCATATTGGTTATAATGTTTAAAATTATCAATAGGCAGTTAGTGGATAAACGATTAAAAATCGCTGGTTTCTCGATTTTCTTCCTGTTGCTTTATTCATCAGTCGGAGGTCCGATATTTGTGCATTACATCGGATGTGCATCCATTATTATTTTTTCACTAATATTAAAAACAAACAATGTGATGGTTCGGCAAATTCAGCAAACTGATCTCAAGCAAAGATGTTTGGCTTGACAGTTTTCTTCTGCATTGCTGGCTGTTGTTCTTAGTTCGGTTATATTTATGTATAGAATCGGTATCATAAGCATTTACTTTGGCACTCTTCCGGAATATTTCAATTTGTGGCTTGACTCGTGCCGCAGAAATCCGTCAATTGATTTTATTCTGATAACAGATTGCAATGTTGTTAAACATTCTGACAATGTAAAAGTAGTCAGGAGTTCGCTTAGGGATATACGTGAAAGGTTTGAATCATGTCTTGGCACGTATGTGGCTTTGGATCTGCCATATAAATTATGTGATTATCGGCCCATGTATGGTATTGTGTTCCAGGATATTTTAACTGATTATGATTTTTGGGGGCATTGTGATATCGACTTGATATGGGGAGATCTTGGTAAGTTTGTCACCAATGATATTCTTGAAGCCAATGACAAGATTTTCACACTGGGACATTTGTCAATATATCGTAATACACCGAAAATCAATAACGCGTATAAGTTGGCGGGTAGTCAGAGAGGAGATTTTGAATATGTGATATCAACAAATAAATCATGTGTTTTCGATGAGCGTTACGGCATAGATCGAATCTTTGAGGTCAACAACTTACCGATGTATAGTCGTGAGACAGCGGCCGATATCGGTTTCAGGAACAGCCGGATGATAATTGCCGGCATCCAGAATCGCAACTACAATCATCAGTTGTTCACCTATGAAGATGGACATTGTTACCGTTATTACATGACGCAATACGGGATGAAACGTGATGAATTCTCATATATTCATTTGCAGAAGCGCCCGTACTCTACCACTGTCAACTCAGATCGTTTTATTGTGGCACAAAATGAGTTTATTCCTTTCAATGGGGATATAACGCCTCAAATGATTTACAAGTACAATCCATTCAAGGGCCGTATATATGAATGGATTGAATATCATTATAAAGATCTGTCATTCAGAATCGGCCGACGTTTTAAACAATTATTCATAAAGTAATATGCCGCAAATAGACAAATCTGATTATTTATGTATTGGCTGCGGAGCGTGTGCTTACTCTTGTCCAAAACAGTGTATAACTTATCGTTATAATCCACTCGGGCAATATGTCCCGGAGATAGATTATGAGAAATGTATTGAGTGCAGACTATGCGAAAAAAAATGCCCGGTATATTCACCGTTACAACCTCAAAGACATAATGGTGTCTTATACGATAGTGTCACCGGTGGATACATTGTATGCTACAAAGGTTACGATGAGCGATTCAGACAGACCAGTGCGTCCGGAGGTTTCCTCACAGCCGTTCTGTATCGGTTGATCGAGACCAAAGCTGTAGATACAGTAGTATGTGTTGTCAATGATCGTACTGAAACTTCATTCTATCAGTATGACTTTGTCTCTGATAAAGATGATTTGGTGAAGAACTCGAGATCGGCATACTATCCAATGGAAATGTCTGATGTATTGCGTCATATCCGGAATCACGAGGGTACATATGCCATGGTTGTACTCCCATGTCAGGCGAAAGCCATAAGAGATATACAGAAAACAGACCGAGTGTTGGGCGAACGCATCAAGTTCCTTCTTGGACTTGTATGCGGAGGATTGCCTGGAAAAAGTATGGTGGAATATGTAGCATTAGATAATGGTGTCAATGTTGAAGATGTCAAGAAAATCTCTTTTAGAGATAAGAACATTGCCGATTTAAATCGGCAATATTCTGTAACACTAAGTGTTACAGAATATTGCTCTATTAAAAGTAGATTTCCAGAAGAGTCGTTTGGATTTTCATATTTGAACAAATTGTTCCATTATCGTGCTTGTAATGTGTGTGATGACATCTTTGCGGAATTCTCCGACGCTGCATTTATGGACGCATGGTTACCGGAACATCGTAAAGATCGGCTTGGAACGTCAATTTGCATTATCCGCAATGAAACACTGAAAGATATACTGCATCCATACTTCATCACGAATCCCAATTGTGAGCCGGTTGATATTTCAGTAGCAATAAAAGCGCAAAATTCCGTCGGGCTGATTCAAAGAAAGAAAAAGCAGTCATATTTCAAACGTCGCTTATACCGTCGTCTGGGTTACCGAACTCCGGATGATCATAGGATGACATTCAGTGCAGTTGAGAGACTGAAATTTTTTATCAGGGCTATGCAGGAGTTTCTCATACAAAATAAATCACAGAAGTTATGGTCACTGTATAAGGAGCAGGCTGTAACATTCGATAAATACAAGTACACAATGAAACGTTACATTAGACTTGTCAAAAAAATATGAGCATGAAAATTGGAATATTCACAATCTTCGATGCCTATAATTACGGTAGTTTTTTGCAGGCTTATGCCATGCAGTCTTTTTTGGAGCGTAGGGGGCATCATGTGTATGTAATTGATATAAGAAACAATCTTAAATCTGTCATTGTTCAGAAGTATCTGTCCAAAAGCATATCCCGTACCATACTGAAACTACGACGTTGGCGAGTGTACCATAAAGATTGGGCACGGCTCAACGTTGTATCACTTAGAAGCTGTCCGGAATTAGATCTGGCAGTGATTGGTAGTGATGAGGTCTGGAATATTGAAAATCCATCGTTTTCTCATGCGCTGCAATATTATGGGCTTGACATTAATGCGAAGCGCACAATCGCCTACGCTCCAAGTCTTGGCTATTCAACAGAGAAGAGTTATTTTAGCCGAAAAGATCTACAGAATGGTATAGTAAGACATATATCATGGATCGGAGCTCGCGATGAGTTTACACGCAGATTTGCTGAATCAATCGGACATTCAGATATTGATATGGTCTGCGATCCCACATTGCTTCTTAATGGTACATGGAATAAGCTTGAAGAGTTATATCCCGTATCAGAGCCTTTCATGATCTATTACAGTTATCAGGAAGATACTCCATTCAAGGACTATATCCGCAGATTTGCAGCCGAACAGAATCTCAAGCTCATTTCTGTTGGTTTTGATTATAAATGGTGTGACAGACAGCTGATTGTATCACCACGGCAATTTCTTTCACTTCTAAGCCAAGCATCTTATGTAGTGACAAGTACCTTTCACGGCACAGTGTTTTCTACCTTATATAATAAAAACTTTGTCCAGATTCATCCGGCAAGAAAGGCGGTAGATTATTTGACTCAGTTGGGCATAAATCGGGCGGTTAATCACGACGACGGCTACGATGCATTCATAAGAATGCTTTTGAAACCTGTTGACTATAATTTGCTTAACAGAGGGATTAAATTGTGGAGTGAAAAGTCTGCTTCACTCCTTGTTTCAAAAACTGGAATATGATGAACTGGAGGGAATATCTGAAGAAAGCTGGTGGTATCGGACTGATTAGACAGTATCTGCGTACTGGTACTTTATTTACTGCCGTCAATCAGTTTACGGTTATAGGTCGCGATCGCAAAGCCTTGGAAATATTGAGACTTGCAGTCGAACATAGGTTGAATGTCAGGTTGCGAAAGAAATACAATAGAAATGCAGCTCAATTAAAGGAGTCTATAGATAGCTCATACCACAAAGAATCTGCACCTGTAAAGAAGGTTTGGCTGTGTTGGTGGCAAGGAATGGACAATGCTCCGGATCTTGTAAAAAAATGCTATCAGTCTATTAAAGCACATCTGACAGATTGGGAGATAGTTATAGTGACAAGGGATAATTACTTTCAATATGTGTCGTTTCCGGAGTATATAATCCGCAAATGGGAGATCGGGATAATCTCCAATACTCATATGTCAGACTTGTTGCGGTTGGAATTACTTATCCGGCATGGAGGTTTATGGTTGGATTCAACCATATTGTGTACGTCAGGCAATATACCGGAAAGCATAATCCTGAGCGATCTGTTTTTTTATCAATGTCTTAAACCCGGTGCGGACGGACATACAATATTGTGTTCCAGTTGGCTTATATACAGTAGACCCGGTAATCACATATTGCAGCTCACACAGGGATTACTCTACAATTATTGGAAGAAAAAGGACACACTTGATGACTATTTTTTATTCCATTATTTTCTGACTATAGCATGTGAGTTTTACCCTGAGGAATATGCTCGGATTCCTCAATTTGATAATGCCGGTCCCCATATCTTGTTGCTTAATATTTTTAATGGATTTGACAGATTCTATTGGTCAGATCTTTGTAAAATTACCTGTTTTCATAAGTTGAGTTACAAGCTTGACCCGGAATTAAAAAGAAATAGTACCGGAACATATTATAACTATATAATGGGAGACAATCATGAAATATCCTGAAGGTAAAAATCTATCTATGAATGAAATCCAGAAGATTTCATTCGATATCCTGTGTACAATAAAAAGAATATGCGGTCTTGAGGGCTTGCATTACGCTCTTGCGTTTGGAACTCTTCTCGGTGCGGTGCGTCACAGAGGCTATATTCCGTGGGACGATGATGTGGATATTATCATGCCGCGCCCGGACTTTGAGAAATTGATGGACTATTTCGAGAAGCATCGCGATGAATTGACTCCATATGAGCCATGGAACAGAAGCAAGCATCCTGATTATCCATATGAGTTGACACGCATCATTGATAACCGCTACATTCTTGATGTGGATAACGAGCTCCCTTGTGGTATGGGGATTTTTGTAGACATATACGTGTTGGATGGAGCTGGTAATTCGTTGGAAGAAGCAAGAAGAATGTTAACGAGAACGAAAAAATACTCGTCAAGTATTTTTCTTTCCACGAGAAAATCTCTGAAAGTAAACGGCACACGGGGTTGGAGGGTATTGCTGAAACCCTTGTTCTATGCTTATGTCAAACTTCTTGGGCGCCAATATTTTACCAAACGCCTGCATCAAATTATTAATGATCAGGATTATGCATCAAGCTCCTATTTGGCTTGCTTGGAGTGGGATAACACTTTGGGGAGTGTTATAGCAAAAGCCGACATAGAAAACCCTGTTTCTGTCAGTTTCAATGGCGAAGATTTCAATGCTCCGAGAAACTATGAGATGTTTCTAATACAGAACTACGGAGACTACATGACACCTCCTCCTGAGAAATATAGGGTTTATCATCATCTTTACAAAGCATATAAAAAATCAGATTGTAAATGAAAGTCGCAATCATAGGCACTGTTGGTGTACCTGCAAACTACGGAGGCTTCGACTCAATGACTTATATTTAAGACTATTGCCAACTATACGCAACTATTAGCAA
>CAJUKP010000010.1 GCA_910587165.1 uncultured Duncaniella sp. | reverse complement strand
TTATCATGATGTTTCTTTCGCCGGATTCCGGAGCGTTCGGCATTGCTTGCGAGGGTCTTCCGAAGTTCGCGCTGTGCGGCCTGTTCTTCGCCTTGAACATAGCCATGATAGGATTTTACCAAAGCCTTGAGCAATCCACAAGAGCAACAGTTTTCACTCTCTTTCGAGGTATCATTTTCATAGTGCCGCTGTTCCTGACGCTCCCTATTCTGATAGGTACTGCGGGTATGTGGCTCGCCATTCCGGCATCAGAGTTGTTAACACTGATTGTCATCACCATCGACTTTGCAGCCAATCGGCACAAACGCAAAGCCATAGAGGCATAAACCATCGGCTATTTTTATATTGTTATCATAAACAGAACGAAATAAATATGGAGATTAATCGCTATAAATGGCAGTCTCAGTAAGGGGTGGAACTCAGGCAAAATATGACCCGGAAGATGAGATTGCAATTGCCTCGTCATGGCTGGAGTCGCTCATGCGCTGCACTTCTTCGCTTTGGAAAGATGCCGGCAGCACAGCCAACTCGAATATAGGATTTCTATAGTCTCACATTGATATTTAAACAAACCGCTCCCGACGTCACGCCGGGAGCGGTTCTCTCTTGTATGATCAGCTGTTTTTATTTCAATATTGCAGACGCCCCGGTTCCGGCACCGCTGACTTCATCACCACGCTGTACTTTCTTTCCATAACCGAAAGTGTATGTTACTGAAAACTGAAAGCGCATATGCTGAACTGTGCCGAACTCCCGTTTATCAAAATGATAATACTGACTTTTGAGAGTCTGATGGTTAGTCTCCCAACTTGAACGCAGGAAATTATATGCTGTTGCTGATGCCCGCCATGCACCTTTGTCATTGTCTGGTTGTCTTAATCCGTTACAAATCGTTATAGATTTTAAGCGAAGTTACAGCCAATAAAAATAAAAACTCTCAACAAATGTTGAGAGTCACAGCTTTTAACACTTTTTTATTATCATTTTTCTCGATAGTCCTTTTTGATAAATCAGAGGCTATTGTATTTCCGATATAAATTGTCTAACTTTACATAGCCCATCAGCCCATCAAACCTTTTAACTTTATAACATGACTAACAAGACATCGCTATCAGATACACCATTGGTAAATACCATAAATGATTTTGGTACTGAACGCTACGTCAACGGACTTATCAGATTCATAGAACGTTCAGCCACTCCCATGACCATAGCACTTCAAGGTGAATGGGGAAGCGGAAAAACTTCGCTGATGAACAAACTTCATGACAATCTTTGCGCTGACGGCAAACCATTCATAGGTATTTCCGTAAACACATGGGAATACTCCATGCTGTCAACCCCGGAGATTGCAGTTGTGAAAATCCTTGAATACATAATAAAGGAACTGTCGGCAGACGACCCTGAACCTTGTTCTAAGTTCAAAAGATTCATGAGCACTGCAGGCAATATAGCATTCCGTGCCGGACGGGAGGCTCTGAAAGTTGCCACAGGCCCTGCCGGCTCTATAATTACCGAAGCATTCGTCGGCAATGAAATCGGATCAGACCATGGCAAAGAGGACAACATCTCGCTCTCTGAACTCAGAACTTCATTGAACAGAACAATATCGTCATCACTGAACAGCAACAAGCGTGGCGTAATTGTATTTGTCGACGATCTTGACCGCTTGAATCCACCACTCGCGGTCGAGATACTCGAACTTCTGAAAAATATTTTCACTCTGGACAATTGCATCTTTGTCCTTGCAATAGACTATGATGTTGTTGTCAAAGGCCTGAAACCCAAATTTGGTGAACTCACCGAAAAGAATGAGCGGGAGTTCCGTTCTTTCTTCGACAAAATCATCCAGGTCCCGTTCTCTCTTCCGGTAAACAACTACCGTCCCATGGACTTTGTCCTCAAATCACTGGTTGAAGTCGGATACATAAAAGAGTTCGAATCTGCCAGCCCGTTTATCCGCGAGATGTTCACTAAGATTGTAGAATTCTCTGTCGGCAAAAATCCCCGATCCATCAAACGCCTCATCAACACCCTGTCGCTCATCGACTGCATAACACAATGCGGAGATGACATTTCCGGTAGATCAAATGAAATATCAATGGACGACAAACTGCTCAACTTCATAGTCGTAGCCATCCAGATATGCTATCCAAGGATCTACAGAATGCTCGCACAGAAGCCCGGATTCACAAGCTGGGACTCCGGGTTCATGGCAAAGATGGGAATCACCTGCATTCAGACAGACGATGACGACGAGATACAGCCCGGCAACCAATGGATTGAAGTGCTCGAGAGTGCCTGCGAAAACGATCCGTTTCTCAACAAGCACATCAATGACATAAATCAACTTTTTTCAATGATCATAGAGATCCTCGGAAAAACTAATCAGACCTCGCCGGAATCTCTATCGAAAAAGATGAAACAGATCCTCGACAAATCATCCGTAACCGGTGTTGACTCCGAGATGAAATCCGAGGACCTTGATAAGAGCGACAAGAAAAGCCTGATGGAGAAATTACATCAGAACATTGTCAGCTATGTCATGGAGAAACGTCCGGACATATCAAAGTACAAACTCAAAAAAAATACCGGCAATGGAGGAATATACATCTGGTATGGACGCAAGAACACCGATCGTTTCGATGTCACATTCTCCCCTTCTCTGGATTCCGGTAAAATTGCCCTCCAGATCACGCTGGATATGCAGATCCAACGTCCCGAAAGGCTCAAAGGAAAATCATTTGACGAAATCATGGAAGATCAAACCTTCAATACCGCCATTTCCCGGGTTGACTCCGTAATGTCGCCGCTTCTCAACAAAAACACATGGTTCTTCCACGGGAAAATCTACGATGAAACCAACTCCTACTACCCCTCTTACGAAGAAGAACTGCGATACATCCACCGAATGGGTTGGACCACGGATGACAACGTCACAAACAATCCACAGTATCGTATCATTCTTGACAAGCCATCCTACTTTGAGGACCTGAGTATTATATCTTCCATAGGCGACACTCTGATTGCCAACTATGATTTCAGGTGTATTCTCAAAGACTGGATATGACAATGTGAAACCTCTGATTCTAAAATGTCCGCTCATCCCCGATGGGATCTGCATCAATCTGTTCGGCTCAATCTGGACAGCAGATCCCTCGTGGATTGACATTTACGTAATTAATCATGAGCGCATCCATACTTCTCAACAACGAGAACTTCTCTTTATACCATTCTATATCATCTACATCATCGAATGGGTCATACGTCTTTTCCAATATCGCAACCACCACAAAGCCTACATGAACATCAGTTTCGAGCGCGAGGCCTATTCTCACGGCCACGACCTGGGATACTTGCCGCGACGCAGACACTATGCATGGATACATTATCTGAGAAGATAACCACACCACGATCCCCCTTCTCCTTTCACCCGGATTAAACGCAATCCGTGAAATATGCGAAATAATCATCTAAAACCGATGCTAATTTAACAATAATTAAAGTTGCTGACAACCAGATATCACACTGATTACCAGCAACTTAATTACCTTGAGCGGTAAACGAGGCTCGAACTCGCGACCCTCAGCTTGGGAAGCTGATGCTCTACCAACTGAGCTATTACCGCCTGCTTTGTTATTTTTTCGTATGCAAAGTTAACAAATCTTTTCCCATTTTCCAAAGGCCATGCCTGTTTTTTTCATTATACACATACGATTTGTATCCCAAAATGCGTTATCTTTGCATAATGAATATGAACAGAAGGCATTTTTGCAAGATTGCGGCACTTGCTGCAGGAGCAGTCGGGATCAATGGCATCGAGGCTTCAGCCACCACATCTCGGTCAGGCCGCCGGCTTGACCGCGGATGCACTGTGACAGTGATACGACGCGAGTGCTACGAGGATCTTCAGAGCTTGTATCTCGATGACCCGGAGACCGGACGCTGCGAAGCGTTCTCCACGGGAGACATTCATACATTCATACCAGGTGACACCTGTCCGCAAGGTTTCTGCCCGCAAGCATTTGAAGCCATCAGACGCCTTATAGCCGGCGAAGCTTCATGTCCCGGCGCTGAGACCACCGGTGGAGTCATGCTTCTTTCGTGCCCCGACGGAACCCGCCCTGTAATATTCAAGGTCGAACCTCTACGTCAGTTATAATACGATATTTCCCTTCGTTCAAGAGTGTATGACGTATGTGGACGAGCTCCGGGAGTCTGGGTTATCCACACTGAGAGCCTCTCAGTCCAGTTTCCCCTGTCATCCTCATTTCTATATACATTGAAAACGGCCGTATGCTCGCCATCAATCTTCGGATCTGTATACTGCCCTACTATCCGGTGACTGTCATCATAGACCGTCACCGCAAAGTCGCCCATACCTTCACTCTCAACCACATTCTCCGACACGTGCCTGTAGCTTAACGTATCTTTCAGGAAACCTCCGTGCAGCCGTCTGTGATTAGGGCGCCTGTCTTCCCATCGTGTCATCCGTCCGAGTTGGTCCCGTTCTATCCGTTCATCACGGCGTTGCACGTAATTGCCGAGAGAATCAAAATACACAGTCGTCTCCAGACGATTCACTGCAGCCGTATCAATCTCCACCGAACCGTCACCCGGAATGACACTGTAATATATTGTCTTGGTGACACGCTTCACCCTATGCCTCAGTTCGAGCAGACTCAGGTCTGCACTCTCGAACGGAGACTCATCGGTATCTTCAAGCGTATATGGCGACACACCACCTCCCGCTTCTCTGTCCGTACAGGCCGTGAAGGGGATCAACAGGTAAGTGGCGAAGAGAAGCGGGAGGTAACGTTTCATAACAGAATTTTAGTATTAATTATAAAAATAGGGTCTCCAAAGCGTAAGCGGCAATGCCCGCGATATAACCCGCGAATGCAATCCAGGTGAAACGGCGCAGATACCAGCCGAAGCTGATTTTCTCCAGTCCCATCACCACAACGCCGGCAGCGGAACCGATTATGAGCATGGAGCCGCCCACACCTGCACAATAGGCCAGAAGTTGCCAGAACAGACCGTCGACACCGAAATCACCTGAAGCCGCAATAGGATACATATCCATACATCCTGCCACAAGGGGAACATTGTCGACAATCGAGGATACCACACCTATAACACCTGTCACGAGATAATGGTTGTTGTTTGAAACCTCATTGAGCCATATTCCGAATGAATTGAGCACCCCGGTGAGCTGAAGTGTGGCCACAGCCATGAGAATACCGAGGAAAAACAATATTGTGGCCATGTCGATACGGGCAAGCAGCGAGGTGACCTTCAGGTTGGAATTCTCGCAAAACAGAGCGTTGCGGTTACACCGATACTCGCTTACAAGCCAAAGGATACCTAGCGCAAGCAGTATGCCCATGAACGGAGCAAGACCGGTGAGCATTCTGAAGATAGGCACGAATATCAAACCTCCCACTCCGAGACAAAGGATAAGCATACGGTCGGAATTATTGACAGCGCCGGGAGCCTCCTGAACGCGTTCAGGCAAACGGAGTTCACCCTTCAGATAGATCTGCGCACACAGAGCAGCCACTATCACCGATACCACCGAAGGAAGTATGAGCATGGAGATCACACCACCGGTTGTGATCATCCCACGGATCCAGAGCATGATAGTTGTCACATCGCCGATCGGAGAGAAAGCTCCGCCCGCATTCGCGGCAATCACGATCATTCCACCGTAGATCATTCTGTCGTTCGTATCGGCCACAAGTTTGCGGAGAACCATGATCATTACGATTGAGGTGGTAAGGTTGTCAAGGATAGCCGACAGAAGGAAAGCCATGAAAGTAATGCGCCATAGAAGTTTACGCTTGCTGGTGGTGGCCAAAGCATCCTGAACGAAGAAAAAACCGCCGTTGGCATCGACAATCTCAACGATGGTCATTGCACCCATCAGGAAAAACAGGATCTCACAAGTGTCTCCGAGGTGCTCGAGAAGCTGCTCAGATACTTCAAGATTGCCAAGACCCGCCTCCGGAGCATAGCCCGTGGCATAGAGAGTCCAGCAAACGACACACATAAGCAGCGCCGGCACTGCCTTATTGATTTTAAACACACTCTCCAGCGCTATGCACAGATAGCCCAGGACAAAAAAGATTACTATTGCAGTGACCATTGTGAGAATTAAATAGTTGAATTATGACAGTTCTTTCATGTGACGCCCATGCGTCATTTTCATTAAGGTATTTTTGGTTATGCAAAGGTCGCAAATATCAGAAGAAATACAAAATAATTCAGCTTTAATTTGCAAGTTTGAAATATTTGAAATACTTTTGCAGTGTATTAGTGAAATAGTACACCAATACTCAAATACAAAATTCTTCAACTATGCTTCGCATCTCAGACCTGTCATTCGCCTATTCACGACGGAAACCCCGGGTGATTGACCATCTTTCGATGACAATCGGAAGAGGTGGCATCTACGGACTCCTCGGAGTCAACGGTGTTGGCAAGACAACACTCCTCAATCTTATCGCAGGCCTGTTTACACCTGCAACCGGAAGTGTCATGCTTGACGGAAACGACACCAGGCTAAGAAAACCATCCGTTCTTTCCGACATCTTTTTTCTGCCCGAGAACCCCGCGTTCTCTTCCATGACGATCAAGGAGTTTATCAGAATATACTCCGGCTTCTACCCTAAGTTCTCACATCAGCAGATGCTCAGTTATCTCAGCGACTTCGGTCTGAATGACCGTATGAAGCTCAGCTCCATATCAACAGGACAGAGAAAAAAAGCCCTGTTGAGTTTCGCAATTGCAAGCAACACCTCTCTCCTGCTTCTTGATGAACCGACCAACGGTCTTGACATTCCCGGCAAGAGCACACTCCGCAGCATCCTTGCTTCATGTGCGGACGACAACAGGACCATTGTAATCTCCACCCATCAGATAAGCGACATCGAGCCCCTGCTTGATCATCTGATAATAATGAACGGGGGCAGGATCCAGGTAAACACTTCTGTCTCCGAGATAATATCAAAACTCAGATTCATTATCACCTCCTCTCCTGCCCTACTCTCAGAAGCTCTTTACAGCCGGCCCGTTTTCTCCGGCAACATAGCCATATTGCCCAACGACAACGAAAGCGACACCTGTATCGACCTCGAATCATTCTTCTATCTATGCATGGCCAACCCATCGGCTATCGCCTCTTTATTTCCGGCATCATGAAAACATACCTCCACCGTATCAGCCTCACGCTGAAAAGAGATCTCGCCTGCTTCTGGCGACACATTATCATTTTCATCACCTGCCTGTTCTTGATTCTCACAGTAGGTGACATTCTCATAGCATCCTCTCAGGCAGGGAAAAGCACAATGCATATATCTGAATCAATCATGGTGTTCAACATCATCACGCTGATGATTGCAGCCTCAATCCTTCCCTCCACCGCCTTCCGGGATCTTGGTTCACAAGGAACGTGTCACTTATTTCTCATGCTTCCTGCTACATCCTTAGAGAAATTCCTGAGCCGATGGTTGCTCTTCATTCCGGGAACTGTCCTCATCTGCTATCTTACCGCATTTGCATCAGCTCTCGCATCCGCTGCACTCTCCATCCTGATGCAAGATGTCGGGAAATCCGTTTTCATGACGTATCTGACACATCTCCTTCATCCCACATTTCTCACAACCATATTCTTCATCCAGTCTGTTTTCCTCCTCGGAAGCAGTTTATGGCCACGGTTCTCATGGCCGAAAACCTTTGTCATGACAATTCTGCTCGCCACATTGTGCATTATTATAATGATCATGACATTCCGCCATCTTGGATTTACTGAAAATACACTCCTCCTGCCCTTCGGTAAGAAAATTGGGGGAAAGATAATTATGTGGGCTATCACATTTATCAATTACATCCTCTGCTGTATGCGGGTGAAAGAAACAGATCTCACTAACCATCCATGACTCTGCCATGCCATTTAGAGAAAACGACAAAGCCATTTATATACAGATTGCTGACGGCATCTGCGATCGGGTGATGTCCGGTGCTCTCAACCCCGGGGACCGGATCCCTTCAGTAAGAGAATATGCGGCGACAGTCGGCGTCAATGCCAACACAGTCATGAAATCCTATGAATATCTCAGTATGAAGGAAATCATCTTCAACCGTCGTGGCATTGGTTTCTTCATAGCCCCCGGTGCCATAGAGATAATATGCCGGGAACGAAAAGAGATTTTCTTCAGCGGCGAGGCTGAATATTTCTTCGGACGGATGGCATCAATTGGACTCACACCCGAAGAAGTGGCTGCACTATACTCTTCATACATTGAAAAGAATTCCAGACAATGAAAAAATCATCATACCTCATCATGCTGCTTGTAATAGCGGCAATCGGTCTTTCCGCCATTCTTCCTATCATTATAGTTGATAAGAAGCAGGAGCTCAAAACTGGCGTACCCATATCAACAGCAATAGACGGTGATTCATCTCCAATCCGGGAGATAGCAATAACCACAAAAGATAGCGGGTTGATATTCACTGACCTTTTCAAGAGATTGGAGATCGCTGTGTATGATTCCATACCGGCCCCTATTGTCACTGTCGACTCTGCTTTTTGCCAATTCATCACACCGGTCTTATCCGGGGGACGGCTACAGCTACAAATATCTTCCAATGGGAAAACAATCACCATGATAAGTGTCAGGAAAAGAGCCGTTATCCAACTCTCGCTCCCGTTCTCCTGCATTTCCGATATCACATCTCCATTCGAGCAACTGGAGATAAACGGCCTCGACACTCATGCATTGAGAATCAGTGGAGGGCGAAAACTCTTGATGGACAACTGTAATGTCAGTGACATATCCATTTTTGCAGATGCAGATATAAAAATAAAACTATCGGAATGCCACCTCAATCACGCCTCGATCAACATGAACGGTCACTCAGCCAGAATAAGCTGCGACTCCACCTCTCTCATTCATTATCTGAATTTCATAAATCAAAGCGATAGTAAAACTGAGCTTAACCTTTATGAAGCCAACGTCGATACAGCCCGTTGGGTGCAGAATGGATCAGGGAAGCTCACTCTGCGACTAAAAAATCCTATCACAATCATCAAATAAATCCATGAACGACATTTTCAAACGGATAATGGCAATCACACTCATGGTTGCCTCCTTGCCCACAGCCTTTTGTAAGGACGATCCATCATCAGAAAAATCCTTATCTCTCATTTTCAAGGTCAAAGACAACGTGCTCAAACATGACCTTGAGGATGCCACAATCATCACATTCGACAAGATTGGAAATCCTGCTGACTCTCTCAAGGCACATGAGATAGTTATCAGAAATGGCCAGGAAACAATCAGGAATGCCTTGTTCATTCTTCCGGTAGAAAGAAAAGACAGTCTGATTTCATTTGATATCGTATGTGAAGGTTATCAGACAAAAAGCATTGTTCATCATCTCGAAAACGTAGGCAGACGGGAAACGGAGCGCAATCTCGGAGTATTTCTCCTCGAAAGGACACCGAGACAGCTTGGGGAAGTGACCGTGACAGCCACAAAAATAAAATTCTACAACAAGGGCGACACAATCGTGTATAATGCTGATGCATTCCAATTGGCGGAAGGTTCCATGCTGGATGCTCTCATCAATCAACTCCCGGGAGTAGAACTTAAAGATAATGGCCAGATAACCGTCAATGGCGAGATGGTGGAATCGCTGCTTCTCAACGGCAAACAATTCCTCGACGGAAATAATCAGCTCATGCTCGACAACATTGCCGCCTATACAGTAAAAAACGTATCCATATACGATGGTCTTACACCAGAAGAACAGTGGCTCGGAGACAGCACAAGACCCAAACAACTGACTATGGACGTGACACTGAAACGCGAATACAATATGGGGTGGCAGATAAATGCACAGGGGGGCTACGGAACAGACAACCGTTATCTCGGTCGACTCTACGCCTCATGGTTCACACCCACAACCAGCATATCACTCCTCGGGAATATCAATAATCTGAATGACAACCGCAGTCCGGGTAAAAATGACTCTTGGACACCCGAGATGCTCCCGTCAGGCACCAAAGAATATAAGATGGGAGCCTTGAACTACAACTATCAGCATCCCGATGACAAAGTCATGATCAACAGTTCTGTATATGCCGAGGAAACATCCGAAAAAACAATCACTTCGACAAACAGGACAAACTTTCTTCAGAACGGCAACACCTACGACTACGAGTCGGGACATAACCGGAAGCGCGATCTGAGCGTCAACACACGAAACAGAGCCATCTTTATGAGTCAGTCATATATGTTCGGCGGCATACTGAACGGATCCTACAACGAAAATGATGACACATCCGCGGCAGCGTCAGCCACCTTCAGCAAAGAACAGGCCGAAATGACACTCCAAAAAATAGAAGAATTGTATTCAGGAGAATCAAACGGCCTTCTTGAAACACTCATCAATCGCTCGATAACAAGAAACGACTCCCATAGCAGAGAATGGGAAATCGACTTCAAACCGCAATTCTCATACAAGCTGAAATCGGGCGACTACTTCTCTGCAACCCTGAAAACAAACTACCGAAGCCGGAAAGAGACCGTCATGAAAGACTATGACATCAACTTCGGCACAAATCCAATTCCGGCGGAAAAGAGACGGCAATACTTCAACAATTCCCCTAACAGAACTGCCAAGATTGGCGGTGAGATGGAATACACAATGAGAATAGGAGATGGGCGTCTGTCTCTTAACTATGAATATCTCTTCACCAGCAGGGACAAGGATTCATATATGTATGCTCTTGAGCGTATGGCCGACATGGGATCGTTCGGTTCACTTCCGTCAGGATATATCGACACCTTTGACCCTGACAACAGCTTTACATCACGCATCAGAGAAAACCGTCACACCATAACACCACGTTTCTCATGGTGGCACAGTTTTGAAAACAGAAATCAGTTCACCTGTGCCATTGGCCCTAAATTCAGAATAATCAACCGTACTCTCGATTACTTCCGCGGAGGGAAAAATTATCCGGTCTCAAACAACACATTCATGACTGCCGTAGGTAATTACGGAGCTTACTTCTCATACAGCTGGGACTGGAAAGGTGATGAACGCAGAAGCAGCCATCGCAACCAACTGGAGATAGATTACCGCCTGACGCCTTCGACACCGGATCTGTTCCACATGACTGACATCGTTGATTCAACCGATCCAATGAACATATCACTCGGAAACCCGGATCTGAGAAATGCTTACGAACATAAGGAGAACATACGTTGGACATACCGCAATCATAGCAAGCCTCTTCTCAACATCCTTTCTGTAACGGCAACTCAGACCACCAACGCATTGGTGAGAGGATATACTTACGACACTGCCACAGGCATACGCCGCAACAAAACTTTCAATGTCAACGGCAACAACACCCTTGAAGGCAAGAACGTGATCAACCTGCAGTTCGGTCCACGTCAGATGCTTTCACTGTCATCAATATCGACAGCAAATCTGACCAACTATGCCGATATGATCGGCATTGATCTCTCCGATCCTGTAAGATCAACAGTACGGACTTCAATTATCAGCCAGAAACTCCGTCTTGAATGGCAGATAGGCAAACAGAACATCGAGATCAAAGGTGAGGCAGTATCACGGCACACTTCCTCATCACGGGAAAATTTCACAAGCATAAATGCAAGTCACTTCAACTATGGGGTCATGGGTCGCTTCGTCCTTCCCTACGGCATTGGTATCAACGCTGACTTCACCTGTTACTCAAGGCACGGCTACGGATCAAAAGAACTTGACACCACGGATGCCATCCTCAATATAGGCGTTAGCTTCACCCCCAGGAAAAGCAGATGGGTATTTAATGCGGCCGGCTTTGACCTCCTGCACCAACTGTCCAATGTGCATTATGCCATAAGCGCTTCAGGTCGTACCATATCATACACAAACGCACTTCCAAGATATGTGCTTTTTACCGCCCAATACCGGCTGAATCTGCAACCTAAGCGGAAAAAATAATCAAACGACAAGATGCCTTGGAGCGTAGCTCCCGGGCATCTTTCATCTTATAATAACCTATAAATGCCGTGAATCACGATTTATCACAGATATCCCGGATTATCAATGATGCGAGTGTGATACCGAAAATAGCAGTGATATGCATCAGCGAACCATTTACGGCCATCTTACCATAGCTCATGGCTGTTTCCTCACCATCAGAGGTAAAATCCGGATGATTCCGGACAAGTTCGTCGGAATAAACACATTTGAACTTTCTGGCCGGAAAGATACCTGACTTCTTGAACCTACGGCGCAGCGCCGCAGCCAGAGGACACCCTTTCACCTTCCAGAATTCAGCCACACCGATCCGTAACGGATCCATCTTCAGGGCTGCACCCATCGAGGAATAGAACCTTACCGGATGTGGGCCGCCTGATGTGACCGCCATCGCTTCCGTGGCACGGAGTATGAGCAGCGCCTTGTCTGACAGGGAATCTATTGCATCAACCACATAATCCCATTCAGTCAGATCGAAGCTGTCAGCGCTATCGGCCGTATAAAGACCGTGTATGGCGGTGATTTCAGCTTCCGGATTGATTTCGAGCAGATGCTGTCTCAACACCTCGGTCTTGACCTTTCCGACCGTGGTCGACAGAGCCGGAAGCTGACGGTTGATATTCGACTCGGCCACTCTGTCGGCATCCACTATCGTAAGATGCCTTATACCTGTGCGGACAAGAGTCTCGGCAGTCCAGCTGCCCACTCCTCCGACACCGAACACTATCACACGCACATCTCCGAGGCGCCTCATAGCCTCCGGGCCCAGCAATCGGGCTGTGCGGTCAAACATCATCCCGCTCATGAACGTGTGAAACAGGATTTGAGCCGTCCCCACAGCGATGGCTGCTCGTCATCATCGAAACGGATGTGGATGTTGACATCAGAGTTCTCTTTGTTCAGGAACACTATGGCGGCGGGTAGAACAATCGCCACAACTGTCTCAAACTCCACTATCTCGTTGATTCGTGAAAGCGGAAGTGTGGCAAAGGGTGATTTGGGGTCCACGCTACCTATATAGAGGTTCTCCTCATCAAGGAATATACCATGATTTTCGAGCGCATAGTCAAAAAGCAGGGCAAGATTTAGCTCATCGGCCGACTTGGGAGGCTTGTTGAACTGTCGGTAGAGAGACTTGATGACTTCCTGTGTTACCATATCCTTTTTTGAGAACTACGGATTAGTGATTGATTCTAACAGATGCACTGTAAATATCGGTCATCAGACTCGACATACAAGGTCGTCGATTAGTATCGTTAAACAAGTAAACAGTGGGGAGAGAATAGCGATGAACGGTGTTCTGAATTATAACACCACAGGTATTGAGAAAGTTTTTTCAAAGAGAAGATAACAAAGAGAAAGCGGGATAAACAGACAGGCGCGCGGAGTCAACCCTCCGCGCGCCTGTCCGGTATTATCACGCAAGGAATCCGAGGAGGACACCTGCAGCCACGGCAGAACCGATCACACCGGCAACGTTCGGGCCCATGGCGTGCATGAGCAGATAGTTGCTCGGATCGTATTCCAGACCGAGGTTATTGGAAATGCGGGCCGACATAGGCACTGCCGATACACCGGCATTGCCGATGAGGGGATTGATCTTCTTCGACTTTGGGAGGAAGAGATTGAACAGCTTCACGAAGAGCACACCGCTCGACGAGGCGATCACGAAGGCCATGAAACCAAGCAGGAAGATGCGGATAGTTTCTGAAGTGAGGAACTCCGAGGCCTGGGTGGAAGCACCCACTGTCATACCGAGAAGTATGGTGACAATGTCGGTAAGCGCGTTTGACGCGGTCTTTGCCAGACGGTTTGTCACTCCGCACTCACGGAGCAGGTTGCCGAAGAAAAGCATACCGAGCAGAGGAATACCCGAGGGAACCACAAAACAGGTGAGGATCATACCGACGATGGGGAAAATGATCTTTTCGTTCTGCGACACCGCACGTGCGGGTTTCATCTTGATGAGACGCTCGTTCTTGGTGGTGAAGAGACGCATCAGCGGCGGCTGGATCACGGGTACAAGGGCCATGTATGAATAAGCCGAGACCGCGATGGCACCCATGAGATTCGGGGCGAGCTTCGATGAAAGGAAGATGGCGGTAGGACCGTCAGCACCACCGATGATGGCGATGGCACCGGCCTGATCCGGAGCGAATCCAAGGAGAAGAGCCACCATATATGCACCGAAGATACCGAACTGGGCGGCGGCACCGATGAGCATGAGCTTCGGATTGGCAATAAGGGCCGAGAAGTCTGTCATGGCTCCGATGCCGAGGAATATGAGCGGAGGATACCATCCGGCACTCACACCATTGTAAAGGATATTGAGCACGGAACCCTCCTCGTAGATACCCACTTCAAGACCGGCGGTGGTGTTGAAGGGGATGTTGCCTATGAGGATACCGAACCCGATGGGAACGAGAAGCATGGGCTCGAAATTCTTCTTGATGGCGAGCCAGATGAAGAAAAGGCCCACCACAAGCATCACGAGATGCTCCCATGTGGCGTTATAGAAACCTGTCAGGTGCCAGAACTCCTGAAGGTTCTGTAGTAAGAAATCGCTAAAAGTCATGATTGGAATGAATTTAGAGCGTTGCTTATTCGAGTGTTACGAGCACTGCGCCATCAAGCACAGAATCGCCCACGTTGACAGAGATGGAAGCCACCTTTCCGTCGTTGCCGGCATGGATGGCGTTCTCCATCTTCATGGCCTCGAGCATCACCACTGTGTCGGATGCTTTGACAGTGTCGCCCACTTTGACAGGGATGCTCATCACCACGCCGGGCAGAGGTGCCTTCACCTGATAGCTGCCGGCTGATGCCGCAGGCTTTGTGATGACCTTGGCGCCACCCTCTGTGCGGGGAGCGGCCTGTGGACGGGGCTTGGAGACAATGGTGACAGGCTTGTCAGTCTTCTGGAGCTCCACTTTATAGGGGACACCGTTAACCTCGACCTTGGCGAGATTCTCGTCGATGTCACCAACCTTCACTGTGTAGAGGTTGCCGTTGATGCGATATTTATATTCTTTCATTGTGATCTAAGATGTGGATGTGATTGAATGAAGTGAGAGGCTTAGCGACGGGGAAGCTCGCGCAATGAATAGATCTTGGAGCTCCAGGGTGAATAGGCGCGGCGCACTTTGTTGATGGTGAGCACTGTGTTCTCACGGTCATGTGCTTCGAGGTGGTCACGCAGAGCCATCGCGATGGCGGCGATCTCCTCACCCGAATCATGATCGGGACGGCCGGCCTCAGCCTCAGTGTCGGCGAGAGCCTTGGCCTTCTGTGAACGTGACACGTTGGCTCCGATGCGGCTGATGATATAGAAGCATATCGACAGCACGAGCAGCGCGGCAAACACTATGCACATGGCCATGACAGCCATTCCGAATCCGTTCTCATCCTGCTCGGCAAACATATCAACCTTTGAGTTGGTGCTCTTGATGATATTGTTGCTCGAAGGAGTGATGTAGAGTGACTCGGAACCGTCGCGGATCTCCCATGCCTCGGGATTGAAGGTTCCACCCTCGCCGTCCACCTTGCGGGCATACGACTGGCCGGGCTTGAGTGTTCCGGGAATCACGATCTCGTCAATGAGAGTCTTCCCGTTGGCATCATATATGGCCACATAGTTGTCCTCGCCGGGAGTGAAGACGAAGTTGGTGTGGAACGTACCCTTGTTGGGTTCACCGTCAGCCCAGAACAGGATGTGCTGGCGTGCCGGGATCTCAGTATTCACATCGCCTAACGGCACCGGATAGAGCGTCGGATTGGTTTTGTCATTGGTGAGAAAGACGCTCGAGATCTCCAGAGGACCGAAGGTGGAGTTGAAAAGCTCCACCCACGCCGAGTAACGGCCGAAGTCGTCCACGACGCTTGTCGAGTCATTGGAAATCATCACCTCATTGATTCTCAGACCGCGGCGTCCTTGAGCTGATACAGCTGTGACGCAGGCCAGAGCTATCACGAGGATAGATAATATTCTTTTTTTCATACTGCTTGCCTTAGAGGGGTATATTGCCGTGCTTCTTGGCAGGGTTGACCACCTTCTTGGTGGCGAGCTGCTGCAGGGCGCGGATCACACGGAAACGCGTGTTGCGGGGTTCGATAACGTCGTCGATATATCCATAGCGGGCGGCGTTGTAGGGGTTGCAGAAGAGCTTGTTGTACTCCTCTTCTTTCTCGCGGAGCACCTTGGCGGGATCCTCCGAAGCCTTGGCCTCCTTGGCATAAAGCACCTCGACAGCACCTGCACCGCCCATAACGGCAATCTCAGCGGTGGGCCATGCGTAGTTCATATCGCCTCGGAGCTGCTTGCACGACATCACGATGTGGCTGCCACCGTAGCTCTTGCGGAGTGTTACGGTCACCTTAGGCACAGTAGCCTCGCCGTAAGCATAGAGCAGCTTGGCACCATGGAGAATCACACCGTTGTATTCCTGACCTGTTCCGGGAAGGAAACCGGGGACATCGACAAGGGTTACGAGAGGAATGTTGAACGCATCGCAGAAACGGACAAAGCGGGCACCCTTGCGCGAGGCATTGCTGTCAAGCACTCCGGCGAGATATTTGGGCTGATTGGCCACGATACCTACAGACTGTCCGTTGAAACGGGCGAAACCGATTATGATGTTCTTGGCATAGTCGCGCTGGATCTCGAGGAACTCACCGTTGTCGATAATGGCACCGATCACCTCATACATATCATAGGGACGGTTGGCCGAGTCGGGGATGATCTCGTTGAGCGAGTCCTCAAGGCGGTCAATGGGGTCATTGCACTCCACCAACGGGGGCTCCTCAAGATTGTTCTGCGGGATGTAGCTGAAAAGCTTGCGGATGATCGAGAGTGTCTCCTCTCCGTCCTCGGCAGCGAAGTGGGCCACACCGCTCTTCTGGGAATGCACGGTCGCACCGCCAAGAGCCTCCTGGGTCACATCCTCACCTGTCACGGTCTTCACAACCTTGGGACCTGTGAGGAACATATATGAGATTCCCTTGGTCATGATAGTGAAGTCGGTGAGGGCGGGAGAATAGACCGCACCGCCGGCACACGGACCAAGGATACCGGAAATCTGAGGTATGACACCCGACGCGAGGATATTGCGCTGGAAAATCTCGGCATATCCTGCAAGTGCGTTGATACCCTCCTGGATACGTGCACCTCCCGAGTCATTGAGACCGATCACGGGGGCACCCATCTTCATGGCCATATCCATGATCTTGCAGATCTTGAGAGCCATTGTTTCGCTGAGTGAGCCTCCGAATACGGTGAAATCCTGGGCAAACACATAGACAAGGCGACCCTCGATTGTGCCATAGCCTGTCACCACGCCGTCGCCGAGGAACGATTTCTTCTCCTGGCCGAAGTTGTGGCAGCGGTGGCGCACAAACATATCTATTTCCTCGAATGAACCTTCGTCAAGGAGCTGGTCGATGCGCTCGCGGGCAGTATATTTGCCACGTTCGTGCTGCTTCTGGATGGCCTTTTCGCCGCCACCCAGACGAGCTTCCTCGCGAAGGGCGATGAGCTCTTTTACTTTTTCAAGCTGGGTACTCATTATATCTCTTTAAGATGTTTTTTTTGATTACTTGTTGGGGTTTTCGCAGAGCTCGATCAGAGTGCCGCAAGTGCTTTTGGGATGAAGGAATGCGATGTTGAGACCCTCGGCGCCTTTGCGGGGAGCCTTGTCGATGAGACGGCATCCTTTTTCCTCCATCTCATTGAGAGCGTTCTGCACACCGTCGGCGATCGCAAGCGCTACGTGCTGGATGCCGCCGCGGCCTCCGTTATTGGCAATGAATTTGCTGATCGCGCTCTCGGGAGCTGTGCCTTCAAGAAGCTCGATCTTGGTCTGGCCTACCTTGAAGAATGCTGTGCGGACCTTCTGATCCTCAACCTCCTCAATTGCGAAGCACTTGATGCCAAGAGTGTTTTCATAGAAAGAGATAGCCTCCTCAAGATTGGGGACGGCGATGCCGATGTGTTCGATATGCGATATATCCATGGTGAATGTTGATATGTTGTTATGATTCGTTAATTGACTATTTTGCA
Organism: uncultured Duncaniella sp.; assembly: GCA_910587165.1. GTDB lineage: Bacteria > Bacteroidota > Bacteroidia > Bacteroidales > Muribaculaceae > Duncaniella. The sequence goes on along the minus strand of CAJUKP010000010.1, from coordinate 60,608 downwards.
ATGTGTTGCGGGCCTCGGACGCCATATTGACGGCCAAGTCCCTTTTTCACCGATGCAAATTTAACTATAATTATCGGGAGTCACAAATGTTATAGAACATCTTTTTCACTCCTGTATGAACAAGCCATACCTCATAATTGTAATATTTAAAAGCTTTTAAAACAGTATCAAGTTATGAAAAAATTTTTCTCTCTCATCTTCATCAGCCTCATGGCCATGATGGTGTGGAGCTGTGACGACAATGATGACAAAGATATCCCCATCACTTTTGATCAGCTTCCCAAGCCTGCCCAGATCTTCATCAGCCAATACTATCCTTCCGACAAGGTGGTGTCTATCGAGCGCGAGGGCAAGAACGACCGTACATCCTACGATGTCCGACTCAGCAGTGGCCACGAAGTTGAATTTGACGCTGCAGGAGAGTGGACCGATGTAGACGCACCCGCACAGCAGTATGTCCCGGAGGGAATAGTGCCCCAGCCTATCGCCGAATATGTCACCACAAATTTCCCTGCCTTCGGAATCAACGAAATATCCAAGGAACGCAATGGCGATTATGAGATAGAGCTCACCAATGGTCTTGATCTCCGCTTCGACCAGTATGGTGTGTTCATAGGCCATCTGGACTGAACAGACCGGTAATAACTGACATATAATACAGTAATACAGGCAGTGGAGTGACAATTAAGTCACTCCACTGCCTGTATTTTATTCGCTATGCGGATTTATTTATATCTGATCCAGCGGACCACCTCTTTTATTGACGGCTTCTTGCCATACATGAAAATACCCACCCTGTATATCTTGCCGGCAAGCCACACCATGGCTATGAATCCCAATACAAGCAGGCCAAGCGAGAGCCAGATCTCCCACGATGGTATGCCGAACGGTATGCGGGCCACCATGACCATCGGAGAGGTAAGAGGGAATATGGAAGCCCAGAATGCTACGGGTCCCATCGGATCGGCAGCCGCAACCATTGCGAAGATCAGGCCAAAGATGATAGGGAACACCGCAAACGATGTCAGCTGCGAGGCATCCTGTATGTTGTCGACGGCCGAACCGACAGCTGCAAAGATGGATGAATAGATGAGGAAACCGAACACAAGAAAGAGTGTCATCAAGCCGACAAGCGACAGAATGTTTCCGACCTGTGTGAGCGAAGCCACAGCCTGGATAAGCTCAAGAGATTCGGTGTCACTCACTCCATCAAAATTCCCTGCCTGCACTGCCGCCACATCAGCCATAGCCTCAGCCGGCATGATGGCCGGAAGCACCCATGCCGACATAACTGCAAGCAGAGCACCCCAAAGCACCATCTGGGTGACGGCCACAAGTGCCACACCGATAATTTTGCCCATCATGAGCTGCATGGGCTTGACCGAAGTCACCACCACCTCGAGCACACGGTTGCCCTTCTCCTCGATAATTGATGTCATCACCATCTGTCCATAGATGAGAAGGAACATATACAGGATAAACGACATAGCGATACCTATTCCATAGCTCAGGCCGGAGGAAAGGGCTTCTTCCTCCTCCTCGGAGTCATTGCGCATGGTCGAGAGAACCACGTCGCTTTCCACTTCGGACAAGATCTTGTCAAGATTAGCTATATCATAATGTTTGAGACGCTCATCCTCGACAATCTTGTTGACCTGACCGGTGATCACACCTTCCGTCATTATTGAACTCGGTCCGTTGGTATACAGCTTGAGAGTAGGCCGTTTGGAATCATACACATTGCCCGGAATCACCAGCACCGCACCAACATCTTCATTGCGGAGGGCGGAATCCACTGTGACGCCGGCCGAAGTGATAAACTTCACTTCATCACTGTCCGTCAGCTTATCGGCCACTTTGCCCGAATTATCCACTACGAGCACTGTTGTCTCGCTCTTGTCCACAAACATCACAAGCATTGCCGGAAGAGCCATCAGCACCAGCATGAGCACCGGCATCAGCAATGTTGTGAATATGAAACTTTTTTTCTTGACGCGCTCGAGATACTCGCGTTCAATGACTATGCCTATCTTTGATTTTGTCATGATTGAATGTTTTTTGAGCCCGGCTGATTCCGGACTTGAATGCCGGTTATTTTTATTCAGACACCCTTTCCGCCGAATCCTCCTCGACAGCACGGATGAATATATCGTTCATTGAAGCTATGCTTTCCGAGAATCCGGCAAGAGCCACCGTATCGTTTGCCACAGATATCACATTGCGTAGAGCCTCGTCCGACCCTCCGCCATTGACATGGAGCGACAGACGGTTACGTCCGCGTCCATCCGGATCAAGCATCTTGAACTCGCCGGCCAACGGCTGCAGACGCTCCATCAGACCGCGCGGATCTCCGGTGAAGGTCAGGTCATAGCGATCGGCGAAAAACCGCCGGCGCAACTCCTCGACATCTCCGCTCAGGATATTCCTGCTGTTGTTGATGAGAGTGATATGGTCACATATCTCTTCCACGGAGTTCATGTTGTGAGTTGAGAATATCACTGTCGAACCCTCTTCACGAAGCTTGAGTATCTCCTCCTTCAGAAGGTTAGCATTGATAGGATCGAAACCGGAAAAAGGCTCGTCAAATATCAGAAGCTTCGGTCTGTGGAGCACAGTGACGATAAACTGAACCTTCTGTGCCATGCCTTTTGAAAGCTCCTCAACCTTACGGTCCCACCACGAAAGGATATCGAATTTCTCAAACCATTTGCGCAGTTCGCGGGTGGCTTCGGCTTTGGACAGTCCTTTGAGCCGGGCGAAAAACACCGCCTGCTCCCCTACTTTCATTTTTTTGTAGAGGCCGCGCTCTTCTGGCAGGTAACCGATATGCTCTACATCTTCCTGGGTCATGCGGTGGCCGTCAAACAACACCTCTCCGCTATCAGGAGCTGTGATATGGTTGATTATACGGATGAGTGTGGTCTTTCCCGCACCGTTTGGACCGAGCAGACCATATATCTTACCCTCGGGCACGTTCAGCGACACATCATCAAGGGCAAGATGGCCCGAATAGGCCTTGCTTACATTATTTACTTGCAGTATATCCATTGAGTATGATTGATTTTGCTACATAGGACGCACAAACAGAGAAAAAGTTTCATACGCGCTGAAACTTTTTGAAAAAACATGAGTCTAATATAGCAGATTATGACTCACGCAACCTCACAGGATAAAGAAAACCGTTTCATGGCGGTCGTCAATGACAACAGACGCCTTATATATAAGGTGTGCTATATGTATGCCACTGACGACGACCATTTCAACGACCTTTACCAGGAGGTGCTCGCCAATATATGGCAAGGCATCGGTTCGTTCCGCGGAGATTCCAGGGAATCCACCTGGATCTACCGCGTGGCCCTCAACACTTGCGTCACTTTCTTCAGGCGCAACTCCCACCACACCACCGGCAGAGTTTCCATCGACAATGTGACAGAAATGGAGGCTCCTGACAATGCCAAAGGTGATATGCTCAGGGAAATGTACCGCCTCATAGGAGGACTCCCGAAGATGGACAAGGCCATCATCCTCATGTGGCTCGACGAGAAAAGCTACGATGAGATAGCCGAGGTGACAGGTCTGACCCGCAACACCGTAGCTACCCGCCTGAGGCGTATCAAGCAAAAGTTAGTCGAACAGAACAACAAGTGAAAAACAACATGGATCTCGATCAGCTCAGAAACCAATGGAACAATATAGATCTCCCCTCTGAGGCGGCAGCCGCCAGCGTAAGGGAGATTGAGCGCAAAGTCAGCACCACGAAGGTCACCACTTTGCGTGACAAGCTCTATCGCCTTACACTCAATCTTGTGGTGATCTCATTTCTCGGCATAGCCACACTCGTGCCGTTTGCCGTGGAAAGTCCGGAGATGGTGCTTGCCGCAGGAGCTTTCTTCGTGGTGATGGGGCTGGTTAATTTCTACCGTGCCCTCAACATCAAACACATAGACCTTTCCGTAATGACTGTCAAGGATGCGCTCGAATCTGTCTATAATGTGGAACGTCAGCGCATGATTGCACGCATTGTGGGCATCACCTGTGCCATTCCGCTCGTGATCTTCATGATCATGACATTCGCCCAGAGTTTCGGCCCGTGGGCCCTCTACGGATCACTTGTCGGCGTACTGCTCGGCGGATGTATCGGATTGGCCATAAACCACCGCACCACACAGCTCCTTCGGGAAATGAAATCACAGCTTAATCCCTGATAAATAATGAATATACTTCTCAATATCATCTGGTTCGTATTCGGAGGCTTCATGATAGCCGTCGAATACGCTGTATCAAGCATATTGATGATGCTCACCATCATCGGCATCCCGTTCGGACTGCAGACATTCAAACTTGCATCAGTCGCGATATGGCCCTTCGGGACAAATGTCTTCTCCACCGGCTGGCCATCCGGATGCCTTGCCGGAATAATGAACCTGATATGGTGGTTTGTGGGAGGCATCCCCATCGCGCTCACCCACCTGTTCTGGGGTGTGGTGTTATGTATCACGATCGTGGGAATACCCTTCGGAATGCAGCACTTCAAGCTCATGCGTCTCGCACTGTTCCCGTTCGGGAAGGAAATTAATTGACAGTAAATTTAAAATCTCAACAAATGTTGAGGTTTTCTCATATCCAGGTGCGTTTTTGCAGCCGGATCCCGACACCATTCCGGAAATCATCATGCCTTTCGGCAAATATGCCCGGAACTCATGCCGAATATATCTGTTTTTTCGGTCCTTATAGGGGTTTATTGGGAAAAAATGACTAAATTTGCGGTGATTATTAACGACCACCTTCATGGACTTGTCCGCCAAACAGGATTTATTAGACAGGCGCTATCTTCGCATGGCCCGGATATGGGCCGAGAATTCCTATTGCCAGCGACGCAAAGTGGGAGCTCTGATGGTGAAGGACCGCACCATCATTTCCGACGGTTTCAACGGAACACCGGCGGGATTCGAAAACGTGTGTGAGGACGAAAGCGGTGTGACCAAGAGCTATGTGCTCCATGCCGAGGCAAACGCCATCACCAAAGTGGCGCGTTCAAACAACTCCTCGGAGGGAGCTACCCTCTATGTCACAGCATCCCCTTGTCTCGACTGTGCCAAACTCATAATACAGGCAGGTATAAAGCGTGTTGTGTTCGATGAGACCTACAGGATCACCGAAGGCATCGACCTGCTCCGCCGGGCTCACGTAGAAGTGTCGCATCTCCCCATCAGCGAATAGAACCGACTTTATCACTATACTATCAAAAGCTACTTTCCAGCTCTTTTTTCTATGAACAAACGTCTTAAAAGCCCTGCCGTATGGATGCCTCTGGTCATCGCGGTGGCCCTCACAGGGGGTATGTGGATAGGCAAGACCTTTTTCAGCAATACGGGCAACAACTGGGACTCCCGCAAGAAACTTGACTCGATAATCCGTCTGATTGAACGCAACTATGTCGACGACATAGACACCGACTCCCTGCTCGAGCAATCTTTGGCCGGATTCATGACCGGACTTGACCCTCACTCGGTCTACATACCCGCCTCCGACCTCAAAAGTGTCAATGAGGAGCTCGAAGGCTCATTTTCCGGTATCGGAATCACATTCAATATGATCGGCGACACCATCAATGTCCTCGAGGTGATCTCAGGCGGTCCGTCTGAAAAGGTAGGACTTCTGCCCGGCGACCGCATCGTCACCGTCAACGATACCATGGTGGCAGGACAGAAATGGAGCAACGGCAAGGTCATGAGTTCCTTGCGTGGGCCAAAGAACAGTATCGTGCGCCTCGGCATCAAGCGTTCCACAGCCAAAAACCTGCTCCCCTTCGAGGTGACACGCGGTCCCATACCCGTCACATCGGTGGATGCCTCATATATAATAGCCGACAAGACCGGTTATCTGAAGATCAACAAGTTCGGAGCCCAGACCTACAGCGAATTTCTCAACTCAATGGTCGAGCTCGCATCCAACGGCGCCGAGAAATTCATCATCGACCTCAGAGGCAACGGAGGAGGCTTCATGGAGCCTGCCGTGCTCATGGCCAATGAATTTCTTGAAAGCGATTTGCCCATAGTGTCCATGAAGGGCGCGCATTATCCCGAGAAAGCACCCCTCGGCAGCGATGGGTCCGGTGCATTCAGAAATGCCGAGATAGTTGTGCTTCTCGACGAGGTCTCGGCAAGTGCGAGCGAGATATTCGCCGGTGCCATCCAGGACAATGACCGCGGACTCATCGTGGGGCGCCGTTCGTTCGGAAAAGGACTCGTCCAGAATCAGCTCGAACTTCCCGACAGCAGTGCCGTCCGTCTCACTGTGGCCCGTTATTATACCCCTTCGGGACGCTGCATACAGAAGACATACGCTCCCGGCACAGACTATGACCGCGACTTGCTCACAAGGTATGAGCATGGCGAATACTATAACGCTGACTCCATTAAGTTTGACAAGAACCTCGAGTTCAGCACACTGCATGGGCGCACCGTCTATGGCGGCGGAGGTATCATGCCTGACATATTCGTACCCAATGACACAACCGGCATAACATCCTACTATCTCAACGTAGTCAACGGCGGCTTGATACAGAAATATTCTTTTGACTACACCGACCGCAACCGCGAGCGTCTGTCCAAAAGCCGCAACGCCACCGAAATGCTCTCGCTCCTGCCCGACGATGACACCTTGCTGCAGGAATTTGTCAGCTACGCGGCCAAAGCCGGAGTGACACCGAGATGGTATTACATAAACCTTTCCCGCAACCTGATTGTTAGTTCACTGAAGGCAGTCATAGCCCGCAACATCTTCGGCAACCGAGGCTACTATGAGATATTCAACGAGAGCGATCCCACGGTGATTTCGGCCATCGAGGCTCTTGACGAGGGCAAAGCCGCTTTCCCTCTGACTAACTGAAAGCTCCCACCGGCCGGGCCGGCGGTGAGTGAAACACCACACGTTCTCTATTATGAATAAAGACGACATCCGCCGAAGAGTCAAGGCGCGCAAAACTCTCCTTAGTGAGAATGAAAAACAGAGTGCGGCCGAGAAGGCATTTGCCATTCTCGAACGCACAGCGGCCTTCATGCTCGCCGACAGAATTCTCATGTATCATTCCTTGCCGGACGAACTTCCCACGAGATCATTCATTGCCAAATGGGCATCCCGCAAACATTTCTATCTTCCAAGGGTCAACGGTGTCAATCTTGACATTCTCCCCTACGATGAACAGCGGCTCACTCTCGGCTCCTTCCATATCGAGGAACCCACAGGCAACGACACCGCCTCGATGTGCGACATAGAGATGGTGGTGGTGCCTGCCGTCGCTTTCGACCGCAACGGCAACCGCGTGGGGCGTGGAAAAGGCTATTACGACCGTCTGCTGGGCGATACAAAAGCCACAAAAGTGGGCATGGGATTTGACTTCCAGCTCCTCGACGATGAAATCGACGCCGAACCTCACGATGTGGCGCTCGACATTGTCATAACCGAAAGCAACCATATAATTGTGAAACGGAGCCGACGGTAATCTCAGGCGTTTTTATTAATTTTGCATCATCAATTCAAAAACTCAAATCATGAAATCAACAATATTTGTAGCGGCAGGCCTCTCGCTTCTCCTCATGGGCTCATGCAATACAATGAAGAATAACAACAAAACAATTCCGGCTGACCGAACAACAGAGTCCGCCGTGCAGGCATCTGCGTCAAAAGGTGAAAAAACGCCATCCCTGTCAGCCTTCACAGGTGAATGGTCAATCATCGAACTCGATGGCAAGCAAGTCAATGTCAATGGCGAGAACCACCCCATACTGACATTCGAGCCTGAGACATCACAGCCGGGAGTGCTGAATGTGATGGGTTTCAACGGTTGCAACTATATAAACGGAGCGTGGAAGGTTGAGAACGGAAAGATTCAACCTGCCGGCGAGTTCATCACCTCACTCAAGGCTTGTGCGGACGCTCCCTACGAACAGGCAGTGAACTCAGCGCTGAACAATGTGGCCTCATGCTCATTCATTGGCTCCCGGGACCTCAGTCTGATGTCGGCCACAGGACGTGTGGTGATGAAGCTCCGCAAACAGAGCCTTGACTTCATCAACGGAGCCTGGAAGGTGACTGTGATCGAAGACCGCGACATCAAGGCGGCCATCAAGATCGTGATTGACACAAACGAGGGCCGTGTGCATGGCAATGCAGGCTGCAACATACTCAATGGCACCATAATTGTCAACTATGACAAGGGCCAGGGCATCGAATTCCGCGACCTCGCCACTTCCCGAATGACCTGTCCTGACATCGCCGAGGAACAGACATTCCTTCTCGCACTCGAACAGGTGGCATCCGCATCAAAGGGCAATAACCCCGACACTGCATATCTGTGCAATCAGGCCGGTCAGAAAATCATAACACTCAAGCGTCTGGCTGCAGATGAACTTGTAGAAGAATAAATAAGAGGTTGTCATGAAAGACGTTCTCAAGAATAGACTTAACCTCCTGCCTGCCGAGGAATATGCCCTCAGGCTCTCGCGACTGAGAGACCTTATGGGTAAGGCCGGCATGAAGGGTATGCTCCTCACGGATAACGCTAACATATATTACATTACCGGCCGTGTATTTGCCGGATATGTATATATTCCCCATGAAGGGGAGGTGATCAACTTCGTGCGACGCCCTGTTGAGCTTGACGGTGACGGGGTGGTATATATCCGCAAACCGGAGGACATCACCATGTCGCTTGGTCTGAATATGCCGGAGAGCATCGGCCTTGAACTCGACCTTCTTCCCTACACCACATTCAGACGCCTTTCCAAAGTGTTCCCGGGCGTGGAGATTGCCAATGCCTCTCCCCTCCTCCGGACGGCACGGTCCATAAAGACCGATTTCGAGATCGGGATGATACGCCGGTCCGGAATCAAGCATGATCTTGTCTATCGCAAGATCCCCAAACTCTTCTCCCCCGGAATGAGCGATCTCGAACTTCAGGTGGAAATCGAACGCGTGAGCCGTCTCGAAGGGTGTCTCGGACAATTCCGTATCAGCGGTGATTCCATGGAACTCCACATGGGCAATGTGCTTGCCGGCGAGAATGCCGACGCCCCTTCGCCCTACGACTTCGCCATGGGTGGCGCCGGAAACGACCCGTCACTCCCGGTGGGGGCTGACGGCACCATCATAGCGCCGGGCACGACTGTGATGGTGGATATGAATGGAAACTTTGACGGATACATGACCGATATGACACGTGTATTCGCCCCTGAGACAGGATCACTGCCTGAGCTTGCACTCAAGGCCCACCGGTGTTCGATAGATATCCACCGTGAACTTACAGCCATGATGAAACCCGGTGTCAAAGCCAAGGATCTATGGGAAAAGGCCGAGCAGATGGTGACCGAACGTGATCTGAAGGCATATTACATGGGCCACCGCCAACACGCCGGATTCATTGGACACGGTGTGGGTATCGAGATAAACGAGCTTCCGGTCATTGCTCCCCGTAGCCGTGATGTGCTCAGCGAAGGTAATGTGATCGCGCTCGAACCGAAATTCGTCATACCCCACGTCGGTGCGATCGGCATAGAAAACACTTATGCCATACGTGCAGGAAAAGTGGAATGTCTCACAAACTCTCCCGAAGAAATAGTGTATTTTGACCTTTAGCATCAACACTTCAGAAACAGTATTGAAGAGGCTCGACACACCCCTCTTCCATACCATAGGCGAGGCGGCCGATTCCATCGACCGCCCCTGCTATGCCGTAGGCGGATGTGTGAGAGACTTTTATCTCGGACGTCCTTCCAAGGACATAGACTTCGTCACAGTGGGCAGCGGCATCGAGCTTGCCGAGCTTGTGGCCAAAAGGCTCGGCAAGAAGACCCACCTCGCCGTGTTCAGAAACTTCGGCACCGCCCAGGTGAAACGTCATGATCTCGAATTGGAATTCGTCGGTGCCAGAAAGGAATCCTACAACCGGGACTCCCGCAAACCGATCGTTGAGGATGGAACCCTTGAGGAAGACCTGTCGAGGCGTGACTTTACCATCAACGCATTGGCCCTCAGAGTCAATCGCAACGGATTTGGAGAACTTGTCGATCTGTTCGGAGGTCTCGGGGATATGCACGACGGTATTCTGCGTACACCTCTCGATCCGGATGTGACATTCAGCGACGACCCTCTGCGCATGATGCGCGCTATCAGATTTGCCACACAGCTGGGATTTGACATATATCCACCCACTTTTGAGGCCATCAGACGCAATGCACAGCGCATCTCCATAATATCGAAAGAGAGAATAGTGGACGAGCTCATGAAAATAATGAAATCTCCCGTTCCCTCCACCGGATGGAAACTTCTGCTCGAAAGCGGCCTGCTCAAACTGATATTTCCGGAACTCGCCGCGATGAAAGGTGTAGATGTTGTTGAAGGCAAAGGCCATAAGGACAACTTCTTCCACACCCTTGCGGTGCTTGACAATGTGGCTGCCAAAAGCGACAATGTCTGGCTGCGCTGGGCCGCACTCATGCACGACATCGCGAAACCTGTCACAAAACGCTGGGACGATAAAATCGGATGGACATTCCACAATCACAACTTCATCGGTGCCAAGATGGTCCCCAGGATCTTCAGGGCCATGCGTCTTCCGCAAGATCAGAAAATGAAGTATGTGGCGAAACTCGTCGAACTCCACATGAGGCCCATAGCTCTGGTCGAGGATGAAGTGACCGACTCCGCTGTCAGACGTCTCATCAACGATGCTGGTGACGATCTCGAGGATCTCATGGCCCTGTGCGAAGCCGACATAACCTCGAAGAACAAGACCAAGGTGGCGCGCATATTGGGCAACTTCGCCCTCGTGAGACAGAAAATCATCGACCTCAACGAACGTGACGAGATACGCAATCTACAACCTCCGGTAGATGGCAATGAGATTATGGAAATATTCGGGATATCGGGAGGCCCTGTGATAGGAACTATCAAGACTGGGATAAAGAATGCCATACTCGACGGACTCATCGGTGCCACCGACCGTGAAGCAGCCCTTGAGATGATGTACAAGATTGCCGCCGAAAACGGTCTGACACCAAAGAAATAATGTATTATATCACCAAACGATTCGAACTCGCGGGATGCCACAGTCTCAAGCTTTCCTATGAAAGCAAATGCTCCCGTCTGCATGGCCACAACTGGATAGTGACCGTCTATTGCCGTGCCCGTAGTCTGAACAGCGACGGAATGGTCACCGATTTCTCCCATATAAAAGAGAGGATCACATCCTATCTTGACCATGGAAACTTCAACGAACTGCTCCCGTTCAATCCTACCGCCGAAAACATCGCGCGCTGGATATGCGAGCACACCGACAATTGCTATCGTGTCGATGTGGCCGAGAGCGAGGGCAACATAGCAATATATACCACCGACGACTCAATCTGATATGGCCTACCGCGTCAACGAAATATTCTATTCCCTCCAGGGCGAGGGATTCTTCACCGGAACACCCGCGGTGTTTCTGCGTTTCAGCGGATGCAATCTCAAATGTGATTTCTGCGACACAGACCATAGCGGAAACCGGATCATGGATCTCCCGGATCTGCTCAAGGAACTCACCGGTTACCCATCGCGGCATCTGGTCATAACAGGAGGAGAGCCATCGCTGCAACTTGACGACAGACTCGTGGATATGCTGCACGATGCCGGATTCTACATACAGGTCGAGACCAACGGCACCGGCCCGCTTCCCGAGGATGTGGATTGGGTGACCTGCTCCCCGAAAGGTGACACTACCGCAGTACTCCGCCGGATCGACGAACTCAAAGTCGTGTATCTCGGGCAGGATGTAGAGGAGATAGCCTCACGCCACAATGCATTCCATTATTTCCTGCAGCCATGCAGCGGGGAGAATATTCCCGAGACTGTCGCATACATAATGTCACACCCTCACTGGCGGCTGTCACTTCAGACTCATAAACTCATCAACATACAATGAAACGCTATCTTTTCCCATTGGCAATCTCGGCGGCAGTGTTCAGCGGCTGTACGCCCTCGGCGACAGAGGCCGGAGATGCCGACCATCTGGTGATACTCCACACCAACGACACCCACTCGGCCATACTCCCCGACCGTCACGACATGGGCGGAATGGCACGCCGCATGGTGCTTGTTGACAGTGTGAGAAACGCACGTGAGAATGTAATGCTCGTGGATGCCGGCGATGCCGTGCAGGGCTCCATGTATTTCACTCTTTTCGGTGGAGAGGTGGAGCGTAAACTCATGAACGCGATGGGCTATGACCTACGCATACTTGGCAACCATGAGTTTGATCTTGGCATCGACTCCCTGGCCGGACAGTGGAAAAATGTCACAGCCGACCGCGTTTCCACAAACTATGACTTCACCGGCACAGCCCTCGACGGCCTCTTCGTCCCCTCTGTGATGAAGACTTTCAACGAACACAAAGTGGGTTTCGTCGGGATCAATCTCGATCCCAAAGGTATCATAGCCGAGGAGAATTACCGTGGCATGACATATCTCGACGCCATCAGCAGCGCCAACTCCGAGGCTGCCAGACTCAAATCGGAAGGGGCGGAGATGGTGATAGCCGTGACACATATCGGTTATGACGAAGACTCCAAACTTTGCGATGATCTCAAGCTTGCAGCAGGCTCGAAGGATATCGACGTCATCATCGGAGGTCATTCCCATACAGTGATAGACCCGTCGAAGGGTGTACCGGCATGGAGAGTGGCCAATGCCGAGGGAGATACCATATCCGTGCTCCAGACCGGAACCAAAGGTGTGTATCTCGGCGAAATAGATATCAATCTTGCTGACAAGCAGGTGAACGCCCGGCTGATCCCTGTCGACAGCCGGCTTGACAGCCGCATAGACACCGGTTATGCATCGCTGATTGAGCCTTACACCGAAAAGGTGGACTCTGTCAAGAACATCGTGATAGGGACATCACCCTATGATTGGGAGCGGGAATCGCCCGAACTGCTCAATCTGATGAGCGATTTCGTGAGAGAAAGAGGTGCGGAGATCAGCGGTAAGCCTGTTGATCTCTCGATCATGAACAAGGGAGGAATACGCAACAGTCTTAACGCAGGCGAAATCACCAAAGGTGAGATCATAGACATCGCTCCGTTCAACAACCGTATCGTCGTGCTTGAGCTCACGGGCAAGGATCTGCTTGAAAATCTCGGCATCATGGCCGCACAGGAAGGAAATGGAGTGAGCGCCAACGTGAAGGTGCTTTTCGATCCCTCGACAAAGCAGATAAATTCAGCCACAATAGACGGCAAGCCTATCAGGGAAGACGGGAAATACCGGGTGGCTACTATAGATTATCTCGCCGCAGGAAATGACTATATGACACCATTGAGCCGTGGAGTCACACTTGCAAAAAGCAAGGAGATTCTATACGATGCCCTGATTGACTATATCGGGAAGGGCAAAATGGATGTTCTCATGGCAAAACCCGACAGAAATAACCGAATGGCATCATTCTGACAAGATGAACGGATGGCTTATAGTGGGGATGCTCGTCATCTCCAACATTTTCATGACTTTCGCCTGGTATGGGCAACTCAAACTTGAGGAGATGAAAATCATATCATCATCCACACCACTCATAATCATAATACTGCTTTCGTGGGTGGTGGCTCTGTTTGAATACTGCTTCATGGTGCCGGCAAACCGTCATGGCTTCATAGGCAACGGAGGCCCGTTCAATCTGATGCAGCTGAAGGTGACACAGGAAGTGATCTCACTCATGGTATTTACTGTATTCACAATAGTGTTTTTCAAAGGTGAGTCGCTCCACTGGAACCATTTCATGGCATTTGCCCTGCTCATAATAGCCGTATTTCTTGTATTTCTTGACACTGACTGAGACCGGCTAAACGGATAAAACTGAAGGCTCCCGCATCTCTTTTACCGAGATTCGGGAGCCTTCAGTTTTTGTCATTCTTACATTCCAAATGTCAATGTCGTGAGGAAACGTCCGGCTGAACCGGCCCCGAACGAGAGGGTTATGAATCCATTGTTTCCTCCGAACCATGTCGATGTCACGACACCCCCCGAGTTACCTGTCGATACAGGATAGCCGTATGTGCCGACAAGTGAATTGTAGACACTGTTATAACGGGCTGCATCATAATAAGGAGTGGAGTAATAGAAACTCGAGGTATCAAGGCCTCCTGCTCCGTAATAAAGGGCGGCATCTGTCCATATATAGTTGAGGGCAGGGACATTGCGCAGATAAACGATATCGTTGCCATATCCATCGACAGTATAACCGTTGTTGTAAAGATAATCGAGCGATACATTAATGGCGGCGCCAAATGTCAGGCCAAGTATGCCTCTCACAAATGGCAATCCGCGGCGTGGACGCCAGGCGGGAGGAGGCACCGGACGATAGTGCGGACGCAGCATCGGAGGACGATGCGGACGCTGGGGCGGACGCATTGTTGGCGGACGATGATGTCCGGCCGAAGGTCCGAATCCGGGAGCATGACCGTTGCCGGGTTTCACAGCATGGTTTCCACCCGGACGGTTATGGTTGTTACCCGGACGATGGTTGTTTCCATTGTTGCCATGTCCCGGGCGATTATTGCCGTTGCCGGGCTTATTGCCCACAGCGGGACGGTGATTGCCGACATTATTACCGCCATGGTTGCCTCCATTGTTGCCACCACCGGGTCTCACTCCTTCGGGACGATGGTTGTTGCCGGGTTTGTTATTCCCCGGCTTGTTATTGCCGGGTTTGTTGTTGCCCGGTCTGTTGCCATTAGGTCTGTCAGGACGGCTGTTGTTTCCGCCTGTTCCGACAGCGGGACGCCCCTTGTTATCCTTGGTGGCGTTATTCATCATTGAGGGTCGGGCCTGAACCGGTCTGCCATGTTCTTTGTTGACACGTTCGTTTCTTCCGCCATGAACTCTCGAGCCACTGTTTCCGGCAGCAGGACGAGCCTGTTGCGAGCGGTGTTCGCGCTTCTGACCGCCTGCTGCACCGGCACCTTGATGACGCTGGGCATCAGCAAGAGGAGCCGCAAGAGCCACACAGGCTACGAGGAGCATGAATGTACGTAGAATCTGTTTCATATCTATAGGGATTGGTGTCAGTCTTTCAATTTAGAACAGTATAGACCGTAAAAGTTTAACCCTACCTGATGCCGGAGAGCGTTAAATAACAATTTTTAAGCAACTCCTTAATCTTTCTTCAGAGGATTCCACCCCTGGGCGCGGAGTTCTATCTCTGCACCGTCACGTGTGATCATGGCACATCCCAAAGATGGTTTTGTGATGTGTCCTATCACCTTTACACCCGGAATTTTGCTCACTTCCTCGTGAACGTGAAGCGGAACAGTGAAAAGAAGTTCGTAATCCTCTCCACCGTTGAGTGCGGCGGTGACAAGATTCATCCCGAGCTCCTCGGCCATGACGGCGGTCTGATAGTCTATGGGTATGCGATCCTCATACACGCGGCATCCGGCATTGCTGTCCTTGCATATATGCAGCAGCTCGGAACTGAGACCGTCACTTATATCCATCATTGAAGTCGGCACAATCCCTGCAGCGGCAAGAGCCTCTATCACGTCTCTACGGGCCTCGGGTTTAAGCTGACGCTCGACAAGATACTCCTTACCCTGGAAGTCGGGAGTGAAATCCTTACGTCCTGCCGAGGCCACCTTCTCGCGCTCAAGGAGCTGAAGTCCCATATACGCAGCTCCAAGATCACCGCTGACGCATATCAGATCGGTATCCTTGGCACCGGAACGCGTCACTATACGGTCGGCAGGAGCCTCGCCAATGCAGGTGATGGATATGACGAGCCCCTGGTGGGACGAAGTGGTGTCTCCTCCGACGAGATCAACACCATAGAGTTCACAGGCGAGACGTATGCCGGAAAAAAGCTCCGAGATATGCTCTACCGTGAACCGCGATGATATGCCCAGCGATACGGTGATCTGCTTAGGAGCACCGTTCATGGCATAGACATCCGAGAAATTTACGATAGCCGATTTATAACCGAGGTGTTTTAGAGGCACGTATGTGAGATCAAAGTGCACTCCCTCGAGCAGAAGGTCGGTCGTGACAAGGATATCGGTGTCGTGATTGCGGAGCACGGCACAGTCATCCCCCACCCCGCGGAGGGTGGAGGGATTGACCGTAGGAAGATCCTTAGTCAGATGGTCGATAAGACCAAATTCACCAAGTTCAGATATTTCCATTTCAGCAACGGTTGACGAGTTCTTTCATGATCTCGAGGCATTTTGGCTGCGCGATGACTGCCGCCTGCTGCACTTCCTCATGGGTAGGCACCTGGGTGACATCCTTACCACCGAGATCGGTT
The DNA here is from genome assembly GCA_910587165.1 of uncultured Duncaniella sp. GTDB lineage: Bacteria > Bacteroidota > Bacteroidia > Bacteroidales > Muribaculaceae > Duncaniella. Next base: position 44,278 of record CAJUKP010000010.1, on the reverse strand, counting down.
ATCACAGACAGACCATAAACGCGCATACCGGCATGGTTGGCCACGATAACTTCGGGAACTGTCGACATACCCACACAGTCGCCGCCGATGATACGGTAATACTCATATTCGGCAGGGGTCTCGAATGTCGGACCGGTGACACCGACATACACGCCATGCATCAACCGGATTCCTTTCTCAGAGGCGATCTGGTCGGCAAGTTTGATAAGAGCCGGATCATAGGCGTATGTCATGGCGGGGAAACGGGTACCGAGTTCATTGTAGTTCTTACCACGGAGAGGGTTCTCAGGGAAGAGATTGATATGGTCGGTGATGGTCATCACATCGCCCACGACAAACTCCTTGTTCATGCCGCCCGATGCGTTTGATACAAAAAGTGTCTCCACGCCGAGAGCCTTGAATACTCTGACGGGGAAAGTGACCTGTTTCATATCGTACCCCTCATAGTAATGGAAACGGCCCTGCATAGCGATGACACGTCTCTCGCCCAGCATACCAACGATGAAGTTTCCACTGTGTCCCTCGACCGTCGATACCGGGAAATTGGGGATTTTCGAATATGGGATATATTGTTTGTCGGTCATGTGGTCGACGATGGGGCCCAGACCAGTACCAAGGATTATTGCGATAACGGGCATCGGGCCCTGCACGTTTGAGCGGATGAAATCAGCCGTCTGTTTGATCTGTTCTAACATTGTGATTTTGGATAAGGTATTGATGATTAGGATGAGGTGAACCGGACGCCGGATCCGGCCCGGAGGGAATACGGGCACAACCGGTGCGGCGGAAGAAGTCACCTCCTATTTAAACAACCGCGAGTCGCGGATGGTTTTCTCAAGAGTGGGAATGAATTCCTTTTCTCCTCTGTCGATAAATCCCACCTTGATGGGCACATAGAAAATCTTTGATTTCAGTTCGTGAGGGAAGTAAGGATTATTGAACAGGCGCACGGCATCCTTCTCAGTAGTGGCGATGAACTTGCCCGCCCCGGAGAGTTCAGCAAACCGTGAACGGATCGACTCCATGTCGGAAGCCGTGAAACTATGATGGTCAGGAAACCGCATAAGTTTCACCTTCACCTTGTTGCGGCGCAGATAACGAGAGAAAGGCTTGGGATTGGCCACTCCCGTAACAACAAGCACCTCCGTGCCGGGACGGATAGTGTCAAGCGCCGGGATATCGGTGGCATCATCAGGGAATACGGGCACGAAATGACCGTAGACAAAATGTGAGAAGAATAGTTTCTGGAACGGGAAGAGGCTGAGTTTCTCACCGAAAATACTATACTCGAGCTGTTCCATACCCGGCGGACATTTGGTGGCAATGACTATGTCGGCACGGTTGAGCGCCGCACGGGTCTCACGCAACCGGCCGTAAGGGAGGAGACTGTCGGTAAATACTGGACGGTTGAACTCGGTGAGCACCACCGATACGGTAGGTTTAACATAACGATGCTGGAAAGCGTCATCGAGAATGAACATATTGATTCTCGGGTTGATCTCAAGCATACGTTTTATCCCATTGACCCTGTTCTCACACACGGCCACAGTGATGTCGGGACCGAACTTGCGATAGATCTGATAAGACTCGTCACCTATGTCCTCGGGGCGCGACTGAGGGGTTGCAAGAACGAATCCACGGGTGGAACGCCTGTAACCGCGCGAAAGGACACCGATATTGTACTTGCCCATGAGAGCCTCCACGATATATTCCACGTGGGGGGTCTTGCCGGTACCGCCCATCGCGAGATTGCCCACAACTATCACCGGCACAGGAAACTCCGTCTGCTTGAGCACACCATACTCAAACATACGGTTGCGTATGGCTATACCAAGGCCGTAGAGCCTCGATATAGGATAGAGCAACAGAGCTGACAACAACCGGTTACGAGCCATGGCAACGGATCAGATATTAACCTCGAAGAAACCCATACGGGCCTGCACGGGAGCAAGGCCTTTGACAGTGTTCAGCGTCTCGTAGATTGACTTCATCTCACCGAGTTCCTCATCAATCACCGAAGCCTTCAGATCGGCTCCGGCCTCAATGATCACATCATACCATTTCGGTTCGAGCACAGGATACTCCTTGATTGTCCAGGTCTCGACATTGAGAGTCTTGGCCATGCCGGCGATAGCAGCATCAAGGCCACCGAGTTCATCGACGAGTCCTCTGGCGAGAGCCTCAGCTCCATCCCACACTCTACCCTCGGCGATAGCCTTGATGGAGTCCTGACTCATGCCGCGGCCTTCGGCGCAACGACGGGTAAAGAGATCATATCCCTGCTCCACATAAGCCTGCATAGCCACACGCTGGGCGGGTGTCATCGGATCCATGACAGAAATGGGCACGGCGCGGGGATTGGTGGCCACAGTCGAAGTATTGACTCCGAGTTTGCCGGATATGAGACCATGGGCATTGGGAATCATTCCGAAGATACCGATCGAGCCGGTAAGTGTAGTGGGCTGTGCGTATATACGGTCGGCGCCACATGAGATATAATAGCCTCCGGATGCGGCATAGTCCGACATTGACACATAGAAAGGCTTGCCTGTGATTTTCTTATATTGTTCGAGAGCCTCCCAGATCTGCTCGGAAGCGAATGCCGATCCGCCACCGGAGTTGACACACATCACAAGTCCGTCAATCTCATCATCGTCTGCAATTTCAAGAATCTCCGGCACAAGCTTTGCAGCCACAATGCCGTCGCCGTCCTCGTCGGTGATATCACCGGTTGCATACAGAACTCCGATTTTGGCTCCTTTTCCATTTCCTTTCTTGTCAATATCCTTTACAGAGCAATAATCAACGACACTGACTGCAGGAAGCTTGTCAATATCATCAACCTCGGTAAGCGACATGAGTCTCTCGTCCATCTCATGACGATAGATGAGACGGTCCACCACTTTCATACCAAGCACTTTCTCTGCCGGAAGTGTAAACACAAGGCTGTCTGCCCACGCATTGACATCACCGACAGTGACGCCACGCGATGCGGCGATATCCCCTGCCACATACTTCCACATATTCCCGAGGAAAAGCTCCTGCTGCTCACGGGCAGGCTCGCTCATCTTGTCAAGAAGATAAGGCTCGACTGCACTTTTGTAGGTGCCGACTTTCACAACCTGCATCTCGACGCCCATCTTGTCAAGAAGGTTCTTGAAATACATATTGGTGGTAGATAATCCGTGTATGTCCACCATACCTATGGGATTGAGGAATATCGAATCCGCCACCGAGGCGATATAGTAGTCTCCCTGGGTGAAGTAATCGGAATAAGCATATATCCACTTCTCAGGGGCGATACCTTTGAAATCATGAAGAGCCTCGACTATGGCCTGATGCTGTGCCAGACCGGCCGAAGCGCCCTTGCAGTCAATGTAGATGCCGCGGATGCGGTCGTCCTCGGCAGCCATACGGATTGCACCCACAATCTGGTTAAGGCCTGTCACATCTTTGTCAAGTCCGCGGAGAACCTCCATGGGCTTGAGTGTGCCGGGACGCTCGTTGATGGTACCTGAGAGCGAGAGGGTGAGATAGCTCCCTTCCTTGATTTCAGACACGGTCTTATTGCCGAGCGAAGATGCGGCTGCAGCGGCTATAACTATAGTGAAGCCTACAAAGGCTATGAAAAGCGAGAACCATATTCCGGCCAGTGAGCCAAGGAACGCGATGAAAAATTTCTTCATTACTGTTTTTGATACTGCGTGAAAAACGGATTATATTGCAAAAATACGACAACTCGGCGGCTTTAGCAAATATTTTCACACCTATTTGTCTTATTGACGTTTTTTTGACGGTTATGCAGCTAAACTTTTTTGTCAAGATTATCCAATTCTTCCTCAAAAATCGCCAAAAAGGTCAATTTATTCCCTCATATTCACATAATATAAGCAATTATGACTAAATTTGCGATATGGGAAAGACAATCAATCTCCAGCAGTTGGGAGTTTTGCGGCAATTCGTGTCGGAGTTCTCCAATCTCAGCGACGATTACATTCTCATCCGCATCACGGAGGAGAACCGTGGAAACATGGACAGTCCCGAGAATCCGGGGACAAAGAGTCGCCGCGGGGAGGGCCCCATCCGTATAGAAGGGATGGCATGGTTGCTATGTTTCAGCGGTGCGCTTGACATAGAGATGAATCTCGTTCCATGCCGCATGACTGACAACTCGCTCACCATCATCGACCCGGGGTCGATAATAGAGGTCAAAGGAATCGAGTGGAACAATCTCGATTGCTATATGCTGTTCGTCTCAAACACATTCCTGCGCGATGTGAATTTCGATATCAACCTAATCGGGTCGATCGCCAATCTCGGTGAGCGTCATAACCCGCCTCCAACCATAACCCTTACAGAACGCGAGACCGAACTTCTCAGGGAATATTTCCTCATGCTCAGGCACAACAGCGAGCCCGGCAACAGCGGAATGTTCACCAAATCCATCGCGCGCAATCTGATCGCCGCTCTGACCTACCAGATAATACAGTTCTATTTGTCAAGGGCAGATAACCGACCTGAACCCGTACAGGTGAGATCCCGGAGATCGGGATATGTCCACGAGTTCATGAAACTGGTCCATCTGCACCACCGTCAGGAAAGATCGGTATCATTTTACGCATCGAAACTTTTCATTTCCCCTAAATACCTCTCTCTCATCATAAAAGAGCATACAGGACAATCGGCATCCGAGCTCATCGACAGCTATGTCATTCTCGAAGCCAAGAACCTGCTGAGATTCTCAGGAAAAAATATCCAGCAGGTGGCCTACGAGCTCAACTTTCCAAACCAATCATCGTTCGGTAAATATTTCAAACACCTCACAGGGATGTCACCGTCAGAATATCAACGGACCTGATTTTTCACGACATAACAAAACAGGGGCATCGTGTGTTATATTGTAGATGAAACTTCGCTTAGTCATATTCCTCACGATATCAGGCATCATGCTCCGCCTCGGGGCTGAGACGCCATCCAGCCATACCGTGGCCGACAGCATCACACCATCGCCGTGGCCGGGAATTGTGGCAGGAGGTGTCATGGCAGGCAGTGCCGCCGCTTTGCGTTCAATCTATCCCTCACCGGGCCATATAGTTCCGACCGAAGTGAAATCCGACCGGGGAACAGACATTCTCCGTTTTGCCCCCGCTGTATTCCCTTGGGTCATGAAAGCCGCCGGTGCGCCCACACGCTCCGGCTGGGGAAGAATGGCCGTATCACAAGGGTTGTCGGCCTCAATAATGGCTGCCACCGTCAAGGGGATGAAAAGCGGCATGGATTCGGAAAGGCCTGACGGATCTGACCACCGGTCATTCCCCTCCGGCCACTCGGCCATAGCTTTCATGGGTGCCACGATGGTGGCCAAGGAACTCGGGCACATATCACCGTGGTACACGCTCGGTGCCTATACGCTGGCCACAGGAATAGCCGTGGAAAGAGTGGTGGACCGCCATCACTATCCCACCGATGTGGTGGCCGGAGCCGGTATAGGAATACTTGCCACAGAACTCGGCTATCTGATAGGAGATCTGATTTTCGGCCAGAATCAACTCGAGATAAAAGGTGAGGATCTCCGCCCCAACAACAACTTCTCCTATCTTTCACTTGAATGCGGTCTGTCTCTGCCGCTTGGAAAGATCTATGCCGGAAGAATGGAGATCGAGAGGATGCCGGCACTTTCAGCCGCACTGCGCGGAGCCTGGGGCGCGAGCGACCACTGGGGACTTGCCCTTGAACTCGGACTTCTGTCAATGCCGATCAATGTAGACGTCAACAATGACCGGACGTATGTCAAATCACTCTCGTCTCTCGGACTGATAGCACTCCCCTACTACACGTGCGCACTCAGCAAACGTCTGAGCGTAAATGCAGAGGCAGGAATAGGCTACCGCTACAACTTTCCGCTCAATGTGCTTGACAACGCCGTGAGAAGCTGTGCCGGAACCCCGTTCGGCCGCATAGACGTGGGCTTTGCCCTCAGGCTCAGTCCGCGTTTTTCCGCGCGGGCCTCCATAGGATATGAGATGGCCCGCTACAAATTCAACCTGTACCCGTCGCCATCATTCCACATACCGGTGACAGCCTCGGCCTCGGGCATATCCTCATCTCTGCTTTTCAATATATCATCACGCTACGAATTCTAACACCTGTCAGCCATGAACATTCCTTTTCCACCCCGCAAAGGTGCCCCGGCACCTGAGGTAGACATCAGTGCCACACGCCATATAGTGGTGATCGGCGCAAACGGAGCCGGCAAAACCAGGTTTGCCAACCGTCTGGCAGCCGACCTTGGCGGAAATGCCGTCAGGCTCTCAGCACTCAAGGCCCTATATGTCAAGGACAACGAAGATAATTCCGAGGGATCCATCGACAGCATATACCGTCAGACAATCGCCGAAGGGAGCCTGCTGCGCTCTGATCTCAGAGGCGAGTTTGACAGATTGATAGGCATCCTGCTCAACGAAGAAATGCTGACATTGCTCGCCGACAAATTCGACCCGCCGGAAAAGAAGCCGAAAGCCACCCGGCTCGAACGTGTCATGGGGCATTGGAAACACCTGTTTCCCGACAATCATGTGCTTGTCGAGAGCGGGCGTATGCTTTTCAGCCGTCAGGACACCCCCGACGATTCATACGCGGCCACAAAACTCTCTGACGGTGAGAAGGCGGTGATGTACTATCTCGGCGCCATATCACTCATCCCTTCCGGTTCGGTGATAATCGTCGACTCTCCCGCGAGATTTCTACATCCCACCACCAACAGTGCTCTATGGGAGCGGATAGAACGTTGGCGCCCCGACTGCACATTCATCTACATCACCCATGACCTGCAGTTTGCCTCCTCGCGAAGCGAAGGTCTGATGGTGTGGGTGAAAAGCTGTGAACTGCAACGCGGAAATTGGGAGTGGGACTACGATTTCATAACATCTCCGGATGTCCTTGACGACGATGTATATCTCGCCATCTTAGGGGAGCGCAAGCCGGTGCTCTTCATTGAAGGAGACGGGAAAAACTCCATAGATGCAAAACTCTATCCGCTGATATTCAATGACTATTCCGTGAAATCTCTCGGAGGCTGCGACAGAGTGATCGAATCTACCCGCACTTTCAACAGTCTCAAAGCCCTGCACAGCCTGAATGCATTCGGAATAGTCGATCGTGACAGGCGCGACGAAGGTGAGGTGGGTTATCTGCGCAAGAAGCAGATACTCGTTCCGGAAGTTGCTGAAGTAGAGAATATTTTCATGCTTGAGGAGGTGATCCGCACCGTTGCCCGTGTGAACCGCCGCGACCCCGATGAGGTGTTCGCAAAGGTGAAACGCACCATAATGAAACTATTCGAGGGTGAGCTGCGCCAGCAGGCACTGCAACATACCCGCCATCGGGTGAAACGGGGAGTGGAGCACAGGATCGACGGGCGATTTGCAAACATCTCTCAACTTGAGAACCATATCTCCGACCTGGCCCGGGAGATCAACCCCCGTGGTATCTACGAGGAGTTGTGCCGTGAATTCAGGCGCTATCTGCGCGACGGGGACTATGCCGCCATACTCAAAGTCTATAACAGAAAGACCATGATCTCGGAAAGCCATGTAGCCAGACTATGCGGACTGAAGAAAGATGACAAGGATTCTATGATCAGGGCCGTGCTCGACATACTCCGCCGCGACCTTGACGGAGCCGATGAACTCCGCAAGGCTGTGAAAGGAATATTCCTGTGATGACACAAGGGCGCCCGGCGAATCTGGTTCGTCGGGCGCCTGCGTTAAAAATTTTTCGGCTGTCGGAGCGGATCTTTAATCTTCCTTTCCGAAATTCTTGGTTCGTGAATTTTGTTTCGAGGCCGAGGATGCCATATCCTTTTCCTCCTTGAGATCTATTTCGTTTCTCTCTGAATCGAGCACACGGTATTGCAGATATGCAAGTGACTCATCCGGCTTGATTCGGAAATTGAATCCGAACTCCCATTGCCAGCTTCTGTAGAGCGACGGGATGCCTTTCTTGAGATATGCGGCCACGTAAGGGTGGACATACAGAACGAAATGCTTTACCTTGAGAGTATTGACCAGATAGGCAAGTTTCTCATGCAGGGTGTCGGTAAAGAGAAGCGAAGGCGCGATCTCACCTTTTCCGTGACATGAGGGACACTCCTCGGTGGTTACGATGTCAAGTGCGGGGCGTACCCGCTGACGTGTGATCTGCATGAGTCCGAATTTACTCAGAGGCAGGATGTTGTGACGGGCCCTGTCATTGGCCATCACCTCTTTCATGTGCTCATAGAGCTTTTGCCGGTGCTCGGCCTTGTTCATGTCGATGAAGTCGATCACTATGATGCCGCCCATGTCGCGCAACCGCAACTGGCGGGCAATTTCATCGGCAGCCCTGAGATTCACCTCTATGGCATTGCTCTCCTGATCGGAGGCAGCCTTGGAACGGTTGCCGGAGTTGACGTCGATCACATGGAGCGCTTCGGTATGTTCGATGATTATATAGGCTCCGGATCTGAATGAGACCGTCTTTCCGAACGATGATTTGATCTGCCTGGTGATGCTGAAATGATCGAAGATGGGGATATCGCTGTCATAGTACTTCACTATATCCGAACTTTCGGGAGCGATGAGCGCCACATACTTCTCGATCTGACCGAAAATCTCCTTGTCGTTGACATGGATACTCTCGAATGTTGGCGAGAAAACATCGCGCAACATACCGACTATGCGGCTTTCCTCCTCGAATATCAGCGATGGTGCCGATGCCTTGCGCGCCTTCTCGATGGTATCCTCCCAACAATGCAGGAGAGTCTTCAGTTCATGGTGAAGCTCACGCACGCTCTTGCCCTCGGCCGAGGTGCGGATAATGACGCCGAAATTCTTGGGGCGTATGCTGTCGATGAGTTGGCGAAGGCGTAGTTTCTCTTCGGTAGTCTTGATCTTCTGCGACACTGAAATCTTGTCGCCGAAGGGTATGAGCACCATATACCGGCCTGTGAATGTGATCTCTGTGGTGAGACGCGGGCCCTTGGAGGAGATGGGTTCCTTGACAATCTGCACGAGAAGCTCCTGACCGGGCTGGAGGACATTCGTGACCGACCCGTGCTTGTCAATGTCAGGGAGACGCTTCATTTTCGACACCGTGACATCGGTTTTCTTATCGACGAGCACGTTTTTGAGAAACGAAGCGTAGGTTGAGAATTGCGAACCAAGATCCAGATAATGAAGAAAAGCATCCTTCTCATAGCCGACATTGACGAAAGCGGCATTCAGACCCGGCATCAGTTTCTTGACTTTCGCCAGGTAGATGTCGCCCACCGCATAAGCGATGTTGCGCGCCTCTTTCTGCAGTGAGACGAGGCGCGAATCCTCCAGAAGCGCTATTGACACTTCTGACGGCTGTACGTCGACAATCAGTTCACTTTTCATTGTTTGGATCGTTAATAGACTAAAGACCAAGAACAAACTGCTGCCGGAGACCAAGGGAGCTGTCCTCCCGTGTCCGACCGCGTTTGTTCTCGTCTTTTTTCTGAGCGTTTTAGCCTTTTACGGGTGTCTCAATTATTTCTTCTTGTGACGGTTCTTGCGAAGGCGTTTCTTACGCTTGTGTGTTGCCATCTTGTGGCCTTTACGTTTTTTTCCGCTGGGCATGGTGATGTAGGTGATTGAAGTTATGTTATAGTGTTGTCTGTATTTGTTTCAACGGGAGTGGGGAGAGAGATCCGGAGCATTCCGAGCCTGTTGTCACTCGGCGCTCTTCACTTCCTCCATGAACACCTTGGCAGGCTTGAATGCGGGGATGCGGTGCTCGGGGATGATGATGGTAGTGTTCTTTGAGATGTTGCGTGCAGTCTTCTCGGAACGTACCTTGATGATGAAGCTGCCAAATCCGCGGAGATATACATTCTCCCCGTGAGCAAGAGAGTCCTTGACGGTTTCCATGAACTTCTCGATTGTCACGAGCACGTTGGCCTTCTCGATACCGGTCGACTTGGAAATCTCGTTGACGATGTCTGCTTTTGTCATTGTACTGGCAAATTTTTATAATTGGTTAATATCTTCTGATTTTTCACCCCCGCCAGGGAGGCATCGCGTTTTGCGACTGCAAATATCGTAACTTTTTTTGAATTGGCAATGAAATTTAACGGAAATTTTAAGATAAAATTCACTTCCTCACCACTTTAGATTGAAAAGCAGCCTCAAATCATGGGTAATAAGTGTATCTTCGACCATTTCCATCCCCCGGGCGGCAGGATTGAGGTGTATGGAACGCCATCCCGCGCCTACCGCTCCAAGAATATCTGTGGCTGCATTATCCCCTATCATAATATGTCTGGAGGGGACGGGCTCTCCGGCACGGGTCATCGCGTGACGGTAGATACGCACATCCGGCTTGTTGACACCGATGTCATCACTGAGCACCATAAGATCAACCAGCTGGGTGAGCCCGCAATTCTGCAGCTTGCGATGCTGGACATCAGTAAACCCGTTTGAGAGAACACCTATTTTATAATTGTGCGCGCGCAGATACTGCAGGAGATCAATGGCACCATCCACCAACCCTTTCTGACTCGCAAGCAAGTCAAGATAGAGCGGGTCAAGTTTGCGGCTGTATGCTTCAAGTTCCTCATGGCTCCCTTTCCATTCGGGAGCGAGTGGAGTGGCGAAGCGGTCCATTCTGAGAAAATCCTGACTTATCTCACCCCGGCCATATCTATCCCATAGGGAATGGTTGTGATTCTCGTAGGCTTCGGTCCATTCCTCTGCCGAAGGATAAAAATCCGACAGTTTCTCCGTCTCATAAAGCAGCCGCAATGCCTCCCGCGAATTGGAGCGGAAGTCAATGAGGGTGTCGTCCAGATCGAACCACACCCATGTTATGCCTGACGTTATATCGGAAATATCACAGTTCATTGATCCTCCACCATTTATAGGATTTAGGCCTCGCAGGCGCCTCCTCTCCTTCAAACTCACGCAGACGTTTCACGACACGTAGAGTCACCGGGAGTATGAGCAGTTCATAGAAAGTCTTGAGAAAAGTCTGTGTGACAATGAGCGACCCTATCTCGGCCCATGAGAGCACACCCCCGAAGGCAAGAGGGAAAAATATCATCGAGTCAACCCCCTCACCCCACAGTGACGATACGATGGCACGCAGCGAGAATCCCCTACCCGGAGCAGATGACAGCTTCATTCGCGACATCACGTATGCATTGACCATCGACCCGCACAGAAATGCGATGAAACTTGCGGCGAATATACGCGGCACCGCACCAAATATCATCTCCATCGCCTCCTGTCCGTGCCAAGAGTCAGCACCCGGCAAAAGAACGCCGAGCTGCAGGAGCAATGAGACAAGGAGGTTCATGCCGAAACCAAGCCAGATGACAAGACGGGCCTTGGCAAAGCCATAGACCTCCACCATACAGTCATTGAGAATGTAGGATATAGGGAACACGACGACCCCGGCCGTGATAGTCAGCGGGCCAAGATCAACGGTTTTTATCTCCATGAGGTTGCTCACTATGAGGCAGACACAGAATGTCACCGCAAGGAGCATGAATGTAACTGATATACGAGCTTCTTTCATTCGACGGCTGATATGCTTGCGAAATTTTTTTGGAGTGCAAAGTTACGAATTTTCGGGCTAATCACGACACATCACAACCCTTTTCATCAGACTTTTTCACATCAATATCATTCATTTCCTATCAAATAATTGGCTTCTAATCATAAAAATCCTTAACTTTGCACATCATTATCACAATCATCCCCGACTTTATGCAGGAAAAAATCATCATTCTCGACTTCGGTTCGCAGACCACCCAGCTCATAGGGCGCCGCATCCGCGAACTCGGCGAGTATTGCGAAATCGTTCCCTACAACAAGTTCCCTTACGAGGATCCCTCCGTAATCGGTGTCATCCTCTCGGGTTCACCATTCTCAGTCTACGACGAGAAAGCGTTCCGCACCGAGCTTGACCGTCTGCGCGGCCATCTCCCCGTGCTGGGGATCTGCTATGGCGCTCAGTTCATAGCCTACACCTCGGGCGGCAGCGTGGAGCCTGCTCCCTCGCGCGAATATGGCCGTGCCCATCTATCGCGGGTCGACTCGACCAATCCTCTGCTCAAGGACATCCCCGTGGGCTCACAGGTATGGATGAGCCATGGCGACACTATCACTGCAGTCCCCGACTGCTTCAAGGTCATAGCATCGACCGACAAGGTGGATATCGCCGCCTATCAGGTGGATGGAGAGAAGACCTGGGGAGTGCAGTTCCACCCCGAAGTCTACCACTCGGAGTGCGGGACACAGATCCTCCGCAACTTCGTGGTCGACATCTGCGGCGGTTCACTTGACTGGACAGCCGAATCGTTCATCGACTCTACTGTCAAGGCCCTTCGCGAGCAGGTGGGCAATGACAAAGTGGTGCTCGGTCTGAGCGGAGGAGTCGACTCATCGGTAGCAGCCGTGCTTCTCAACAAGGCTATCGGCAATAACCTCACCTGTATATTCGTTGACCACGGTATGCTCCGCAAAAACGAGTTCCGTGATGTGCTCCACGACTACGAATGCCTCGGTCTCAATGTGATCGGCGTTGATGCCTCAGCCAAATTCTTCTCAGAACTGGCAGGTGTGACCGACCCTGAGCGCAAACGCAAGATAATCGGCAAGGGTTTCATTGACGTTTTTGACGAGGAGGCCCATAAGATAAAGGATGTCAAATGGCTTGCCCAGGGAACCATCTACCCCGACTGCATCGAATCACTCTCAATCACAGGCACCACCATCAAGAGCCACCACAATGTGGGTGGTCTGCCCGAGAAGATGAACCTCAAGCTTTGCGAGCCACTCCGTCTTCTGTTCAAGGACGAGGTCAGGGCTGTCGGACGTCAGCTCGGAATGCCCGAACACCTCATCAAGCGCCATCCCTTCCCCGGTCCGGGTCTTGCTGTGAGAATACTCGGCGACATCACTCCTGAGAAGGTACGCATTCTCCAGGATGCCGACGACATTTTTGTCAGCGGACTTCGCGAGTGGGGTCTCTACGACAAAGTATGGCAGGCCGGAGCCATCCTCCTCCCTGTGCAGAGCGTGGGCGTGATGGGCGACGAACGCACATACGAACGTGCCGTTGCCCTCAGAGCAGTGACATCGACCGATGCCATGACTGCCGACTGGGCACATCTTCCCTACGACTTCATGGCGAAAGTGTCAAACGACATCATCAACAAAGTGCGCGGAGTCAACCGTGTATGTTACGACATATCCTCAAAACCGCCGGCAACAATCGAATGGGAGTAACCCATTCCTATTAAATTTTATAAGAAAGTGCGGCTATGTAATATAACATGGCCGCACTTTTTTGTCATCCATGAAATTATAAAACTATATTCATTCCATAAAACGCCTCCACATGATAAAGAAACCGCAACTTCACATAGAGAAATACGAGTCGCCCGTGGGGACTTTGCTTATCGGGGCTTCTGACAGTTCACTGGTCCTATGTCTGTGGGAAGAGGTGAAAATACCCATTGCGATCACAAGAAATTTCGAGATAGTCTCGGAAAGCTCGGAAATAACACGGGAAACCTGTCGGCAGCTTGACGAGTACTTCCATGGCAACCGGAAGACTTTTGACATTCCCATAAGCTTAATCGGCACGGAATTCCAGAAAGCGGTATGGCGTGAGTTGACCCGGATCAGCTTCGGATCCATAATCAGCTACAAAGAGATTGCCACACGTATCGGACGCCCGGAAGCTGTGCGGGCTGTCGGGCGCGCCATCGGCGCCAATCCGGTTGTAATCGTGATCCCGTGCCATCGTGTCTGCAGTGCAAATAAGACTTTGACAGGATATTCAGGAGGCCTATCTGCAAAAGCAACTCTTCTCCGGCATGAGAATGGCGGGGACATCAGCCGTTAAACGACAGCCAATCAGAACGGCGGCATATCTGTCGGATCGGCAGCGGTTGTCATGATATCAGCCGTGCCGCCGGACAACGGTGACGCTTCGTCAGGGAAACTGCCGGAATTGAGGCGGCTCTCTCTCATGCCGCTACCCATCTCAACCTCTCCATCCCAGTTCTCAAAACGGGCGTATCTTGATTTGAATCTCATCTTCACATCATCCACACGGCCGGAACGGTGTTTTGCCACGATAAACTCAGCAAGCCCGCGTATATCATTTCCGGCAGCATCCACACCCGAGCGCAGATAATATTCCGGACGATGTATGAAACAAACAATATCGGCATCCTGCTCGATGGCACCGGATTCACGAAGGTCACTGAGCTGAGGCCTTTTCCCATCTTTGCTGTCAGCTCCGCGGGACTCCACCGAACGGTTGAGCTGCGAAAGCGCCACGATCGGTATGTTCAGTTCCTTTGCAAGCTGCTTGAGCGAGCGGGAGATCATGGACACCTCCTGCTCACGGGATCCGAACTTCATGCCCGATGCATTCATGAGCTGCAGATAGTCGATGATGATAAACTGCACGTTGTGCTCTCTTACCAGACGCCGCGCCTTGGTGCGGAGTTCGAATATCGAGAGTGAGGCGGTATCGTCGATAAACAACGGGGCACTGTAGAGATTCTTGACCCGCGACATGAGCTGATCCCACTCCATCTGCGAAAGCTGTCCGCTCTTGATCTTCTCACCCTCGATCTCACACGTGTTCTGTATCAGACGGTTCACAAGCTGAAGGTTTGACATCTCAAGAGAGAATATGGCCACCGGGATATTATATGTCACAGCCATATTCTTGGCCATGGACAGCACGAATGCAGTTTTGCCCATGGCAGGACGGGCCGCGATGATGATAAGGTCGCTTCTCTGCCATCCGGATGTGAGTTTGTCAAGCTCGTGGAATCCCGATTCAAGACCGGACAGGCCGGAGGCTCTGTTGGCCGATGTCTGGATCTGTTCGATAGCAGCGTTTATCACCGGGTCGATCTGCGTCACATCCTTCTTGACGTTCCTCTGTGAGATCTCGAAGAGTTTACCCTCGGCTTCCTGCAGCAGATCATCCACATCATAACTCTCATCGAAGGCCTGGGCCTCGATCTGAGAGGCAAACTTGATGAGCTCGCGCGCCAGATACTTCTGTGCCACGATGCGTGCGTGGAACTCCACGTGTGCTCCGGATGCCACACGCGAGGTCAGCTCGGAGATGCGCAAGGGACCTCCCGCCCCTTCAAGATCACCCTGCAGGCGGAGTTTTTCCGTGACAGTGAGCATATCTATACTCTGCTGAGAGGCACCCAGACTCTGAATGGCAGCATAAATCTTCTGATTGGCAGGATCATAGAATGACTCCGGCTTCAGAATGTCGCATACCACCGTATAGGCATCCTTCTCAAGCATAAGAGCTCCGAGCACAGCCTCTTCAAGGTCATTGTCGCGCGGAGGTATCCGACCGCCATGGTCAAATTTCGAGATATGTTCAGGCTTGTTGCCCTGTCGGTTGTTGTAATTATTGAAGTTCTGTGGCATTCCGATTGGTCTTGGGAGTGCAAAATTAAGAAAAAAATATGACATTTTACATCTGCCGTAGATCGCCGTTCCTTAACTTTTACTAAAAGGCGGCAGGTTTGGCATGGTTTTTGAAAGAAAGATAGTAAATTTGTAGTCAATGACACCTAAATATATAAACAGACAAGATATCGAGACGTTTCTCTCATCGGGACGCGTCAGCGAGGCTTTCGACAGCCTCGGGAATGTCATCACGGCCCTACCCCATCTCGGCAATTTCACCTCCGAGCTCGAAAGGTTGCGCCGTGAATATGGCCTGATGTCCGATTACGCCATGCGCGGTTATCCCGACCCGGGACGTCGCGAGGCCTTCGACAATCTTTCGGGAAGCATCAGAACCCTCTCGGATCTGATGGAACGTCAGATCAAAACCGCTGATTCACCCACCCTATATTACAACACTCTGCGCTACGAGCTGACCGAACCCAAAGGCCAGCCGTCAATATTGCTTGACGAATATCGCCGGATCAACCGCAAACTCTCTCTTGCCTCACTATCCGAAAATCCCGGTGTGGCTTCCAGAGAACTTACCCAGAAAGCGGAAGCCCTGGAGCGTCATTTTTTCAACAGGCTCTGGACTCTCGCTCCGGTCACACATGAGATAGCCGGATTGCTCGCCGGCATAATGGACGACAAGTCTCTTCCTGCCCACTTCAAGCTTCTGACCATAAGCGCTGTGACCTTGGGCCTTCTCGAGATCTACGACGAGCGCCGGATGCTCTTCCTGATGGATGCATACGCCACAGCGGAAAGTGACGAGGTGGCTGTCAGATCACTTGCCGGACTCCTGATCGCCCTGTGGATATATCGCAACCGTCCCATGAGCCGAACCTTGAAAGTCAGGATGGAATCTCTTGTCGAGCTCCCGGCATGGCAGTCGGATGTTAAGGAGATGAATATGCAGTTCATCAGGTCAAGGGACACTGAGAGAATCACCCGTAAGTTCACAGACGAGGTGATCCCTGAGATGATGAAACTTCGTCCGGAAATAGAGAAGCTCGGAAAGATGAACATTGATCCGGAATCAATTGAGGAAAACCCCGAATGGGCAGAGATGCTTGAGAAATCAGGTGTCGCCGACAAGCTCAAGGAATTGCAGGAACTGCAGGAAGATGGAGGCGATGTTATGATGGCCACCTTCAGCAAGCTCAAGACATTCCCGTTCTTCAACGATATCTCAAACTGGTTTCTTCCGTTCCACAGCGGACATTCACTGCTTGCATCGGAGACCGACCGTGAGATCGCTGCTATCTGCGAGATAGTCACAGCCATGCCGATGTTCTGTGACAACGACAAATTCTCGGTGATTCTCTCGCTCTCGTCTCTCCCCTACACCCAGCGATCCATGATGTTGGGACAGCTCCGTATGCAACGGGAACAGCTTGATCAGCTCCGTTTCGCCGAATCCAGGCCGAGACAACGCGAGGAGATCGCATCGTCATACGTGCGTGACCTCTACCGCTTCTTCAAACTTTTCAGACGGAAAGGTGAATTCACCGATCCGTTCGCCTCCGGTCTCAATCTGCCGGCACTTCCGTTGCTGGCAGATATCTTCGATGACGAGGAGATACTCGGTCTGATCGGAGAGTTCTACTTCAAACGCCGGTATTATTCCGACGCTTTCGAGACATTCGAGCGACTGTCTTACAAAATCCCGCCGTCAGCCCAGCTGTTTCAGAAAATGGGCTATTGCAGACAAGCCCTCGGTGATATTGGCGATGCAGTGAAATATTATGAGCAGAGCGAATTGCTCAACGCCGACAGCCGATGGACCATCAGACGTCTGGCCTCATGCTGCCGGCAGCTCGGACGATGGGAAGATGCACTGGGCTACTACCGCCGTCTCGATGCCTCGCGTCCCGATGATGTGTCGACTGCATTGAACATCGGCCTTTCACTTGTAAAACTGCGCCGGTTCGACGAAGCGCTGAAATATCTATTCAAAGCCGAATTTCTCGGCAACAGCAGTGAGAAGGCAATCCGTGCCATAGCCTGGTGCACCCTTCTCGGAGCCGATTATGAGCGTTGCGCCAAATACACCGATATTCTCATGTCGTCAGAATCAATAAAAGCCGTCGATCTGATCAATGCCGGGCATCTGGCCCTTCTCACCGGACGGCCTGCCGATACTGCCGGCCTGTGGGCGCGCGCCATATCCGAAGGCGGGATAGACACCGATACATTCCTGGCCGACATAGCCAGCGACCGCTCCATCATTGGAGACTATGCCAAGATAGACCCCGTGCTCATCGGCATCGTGACCGATGAAGCCTTGAAACGTTCACGGCAGCGCGGTCACTCACTGTGACAATCATTACAACACAACTTATAACACAATGCGAAAACACCTGGTAGCGGCAATGGCCGCGGCAAGCATCATGAGTCAAGCACAGAATCCTTTCTTTGAGGAGTTCAAGGGCACCCCCCACGGCACAACTCCATTCGACCGTATCACAGTCAGCGATTACGAGCCGGCCATCGACCGAGGCATCACTCTTGGTCTTGAAGAAGTAGACAAGATTGTGGCCAATCCCGAATCTCCCACCTTTGAGAACACAGTCGTGGCGCTTGCACGTTCCGGCAAGGATCTCGACCGTGTGCTCAACGTATTCTACCCGTTGCTCTCATCTCTCAGTGATGATGCAATGATGGAACTGTCGATGAAAATCACACCCCGTCTGTCCGACTATTCCACCAAAATCTCTCTCAACGAGGGATTATGGAAACGTGTCAAGGCAGTGCATGATTCAGGCGACACACTGCGCCTCACACCGGAGGATAAGACTCTTCTCAAGCGCACCTACGAATCATTCACCCGCAATGGAGCACTTCTCGAAGGAGCAGACCGCGACACATACGCCAAGCTTTCAAGCCGGCTCAGTGAACTCACTACCCTCTTCGGTCAGAATGTGCTCAAGGAGGTCAACACCTACGAGATATGGCTGAAATCAGACGATCTCGCCGGGCTTCCCGAAAGCTCCGTCGAAGCGGCCGCACTCGCCGCCAAGGAAAAAGGACGTGACGGTGAGTACCTCTTCACTCTTGACCAGCCTGTCTATGTGGCGTTCATGAAATACAGTGACCGTCCCGACCTGCGCGAGAAAATGTACCGTCTCTACACCGGACGTAACACCAAGGGTGAGTATAACAACCTGCCCGTGATGAAAGAGATTGCCGAGACCAGGCTCAAACTCGCGAATCTTCTCGGCTACAAGACTTACGCCGACTACTCCCTCGCCACCACCATGGCTGCAAATCCCGACAATGTTTACCGCCTGCTCAACTCCCTGCGCGACGCTTACCGTCCCGCACAGGAAGCGGAATTCAAGGAGCTTGCCGAGTTTGCATCCGGTCTTGAGGGACGCCCCGTGAAGATAATGCCTTGGGATTACAGCTACTATGCCAACAAACTCAAGAATGCCAAATATTCCTATGACGAGGAAGCACTCCGTCCGTATTTCGAGCTAAACAATGTGATCGGAGGTGTGTTCGGGCTTGCCGAGAAGCTCTACGGACTCAAATTCGTAAAGAATCCCGACATTCCGGTCTATCATCCCGATGTGACAGCCTTTGATGTCATGGACCGTGACGGCAGTTTCCTGGGTGTGATCTACACTGATTTCTTCCCCCGTTCGAGCAAACGTCCCGGAGCATGGATGACCGAGTTCAAGGGCCACGAGACCACTGCCGAAGGGGTCAACTCCCGTCCGCAGGTCACCATCGTGATGAACTTCACAAAACCCACCGACTCAAAACCCTCACTCCTCACCCCATACGAGGTTGAGACATTCCTTCACGAGTTCGGCCATGGTCTCCACGGATTGCTCGCAAACACGAAATACGCCTCACTTGCCGGCACAAACGTGCTCCGTGACTTCGTTGAGCTTCCCTCCCAGTTTAACGAGAACTACCTTACCGAAAAGGAATTCCTCGACGGCTTCGCCCGTCACTACCAGACCGGCGAGCCTATACCGGCCGAGCTTGTGGACCGTATCATAGCCACTTCCCAGTTCGGAGCGGCATACGCCTGTCTGCGTCAGCTTAATTTCGGTCTTCTCGACATGGCATGGCACACCATAACCTCACCTGTCGACGACGCTGCCGCATTCGAGACAGCTGCAGGAAAATCAGTGGCTATGTTCGATCCCGTGGAAGGCTCGATGAGCTCCCCGACATTCAGCCATATTTTTGCCGGTGGATATGCTGCAGGCTACTATAGCTACAAATGGGCTGAAGTGCTTGATGCCGATGCCTTCGCTCATTTCAAGGAACATGGTATATTCGATCCCGCCACAGCAGCCTCATTCCGCGAAAACATATTATCTAAAGGTGGAACCGAGGATCCTGCAGTGCTCTACAGACGATTCCGCGGCCACGATGCCACAATCGACGCCCTCCTCGAACGGGACGGAATCAAGAACACACCTTCGATTCCCTCAGACATAAACCACAAGGATTAAGAGGGAATCTGAATTCAGGCGAACGACAAATTTGAAAAGATGCCGTTAAACATATTTTTTATGTTTGACGGCATTTTTCTTTTGGGTAAATTTGCAGTCAAGAAATCATCTATGCCATGGAATTAGTCATGATCCCCGACACTCCCATGCCCCGCAGGCTCCCCTTTTTCCTCGCGCTCGAGGAATGGCTGGCCCGCAGGTATCCGGACCGTGATTTCTTCTTTCCGTGGCAAGTTGAGCCAACAGTGATCATAGGCCGTCACCAGCTTCTCGAGCAAGAGGTCGATACAGCTTTTTGCCGTGACAACAACATAGATCTGGTGCGCCGGAAAAGTGGTGGTGGAGCGGTTCTTGCCGACATGAACAATATCATGTTCTCATACATCACTACCTCTGACAATGTCACCGGAACTTTTTCCGAATATACATCAATGGTGGCCAACGCGCTCAGACAGCTTGGTCTGGATGCGAGCGACAATTCCCGCAACGATATCCTCATCGGAGACCGTAAGGTATCCGGCAATTCGTATTACCATACAAAAGGGCGGAGCATCGTGCACGGCACCATGCTCTACGATTTTGATCCGGTCAAAATGACAGGAGCGCTCACTCCTCCCGCCGTCAAACTCAAAAGCCACGGAGTAGGATCCGTGAGGAGCCGTATCACCACCATACGTGAATACCTCCCATCACTCCCCCTCGCTGAGTTCAGAGACCATATCGTGCGCTCCATCACCGACGGCTCACCGCTGACCCTCACCCCTGCCGATATTGCCGAAGTGGAGAGAATCGAACTTGAATACCGGTCTCCGGATTGGCTCACAGGCATGGATCCGGTCGCTTCATTGAAAGCCACCCACCGGATTGACGGAGCCGGGACATTTACCGTGCATCTTAAAGTAAACGGCGGCATGGTGAAGGATCTCACACTTACCGGCGACTATCTCTCCACTGTCGACGATGCTTCCCGGCTCATAGCCGAAAGCTTGCGGGATGTCCCCTATTCAAGACATCGGATCGCGGAAGCGCTTGACCGATTGTCTTTAGAAAGGATAATCCCCGGACTGACCAACCAAGAATTTATCAATCTGATTTGCTGATTAATACCATCTTTCCATGGAAAATATCAAAGAAACCTGCCTCCACTCCCGCCATCTGGCTCTTGGAGCCCAGATGACACCATTCGGAGGATTCGATATGCCCATCCAATACTCGGGCATTGTCGAGGAACATGAGGCTGTGAGAAATGCCTGCGGAGTGTTTGACGTATCCCATATGGGCGAAGTGAACATCTCGGGGAATGACGCTGAGAAATACGTCAACCACATATTCACCAATGACGTGACCGGTCTCCCCACAGGTAAGATCTTATACGGCATGATGTGCAACCCCGAGGGGGGCGTCGTGGACGATCTTCTTGTCTACAAGCGTGGCGACAACAATTTCTTCCTTGTGATCAATGCTGCCAATATTGACAAGGATATGGCATGGATCATGGAACACTCCGACGGCTATAATGTGGAGATCATCCCTCTTAGCGACGAACTCAGCCAGCTCGCCGTACAGGGTCCCGAATCCGAGGCCGTGATGGAACAGGTATTGGGAATAACCTGTGCCGATCTTCAGTTCTATACTTTCCGTGAGGCGACACTTGATGGAAACCATATACTTGTGAGCCGCACAGGCTACACCGGCGAGGACGGATTTGAGATCTATGCGGACAACGCCACCATCCGGAATATGTGGGACACACTTATCGAATCAGGACGGGCGCTTCCATGCGGACTCGGATGCCGCGACACTCTCCGTTTTGAGGTCGGTCTGCCTCTGTATGGCGATGAACTTTCCGAGACCATCTCTCCGCTGGAAGCCGGACTCGGCATATTTGTCAAGCTTGACAAACCGGAGTTCATCGGCAGGGAAGCGCTCGCCGCACAGAAAGCCGATGGAGTGAAAAGGAAACTCGTAGGCCTCGAGATGGCAGACAAGGCCATTCCCCGTCATGGCTATGAGGTTGTGACCGACGACGGAATCGTAGTCGGGACAGTGACCACCGGCTACCGTGGCATATCGGTTGACAAGAGTATCGCCGCGGCCCTGGTGGAAACCCCATACGCCGAAAAAGGCAACAATCTCAACATCCGTATACGCCGCAAGACATTCCCGGCAACAGTAACAGCAAAAAAATTCTATAAAAAATCCTATAAGAAATGATCTACTACAGCAAAACCCATGAATATGCCCGCGTTGAGGGCAACACAGCCTACATTGGTATCTCCGACTATGCACAGAAAGCTCTCGGCAACGTCGTATACGTCGATATGCCCGAACAGGGTGACGATGTGGCTGCAGGCGAGGAATTCGGAGCCGTAGAGAGTGTGAAAGCCGCTTCCGATCTCTTCTCTCCTGTGAGCGGAGCAGTCGTGAACATCAACGAAGCTCTCATCGACAATCCGCGTCTGATCAATGAGGATGCCATGACCAACTGGATCATAGAGGTCGATATGACCGACCTGTCCGAACTTGACGGACTCATGGACGAGGAAGCCTACGCGAATTTCTGCTCCGCCGAAAAGCATTGACAGCCTATGGCCCACCGCTATTTTCCCCACACTCCCGACGACATCAAGGAGATGCTCGGGAAGTGTGGCGTGGAGACTCTTGACGATCTCTATGCCGATGTACCTGATTCCCTCAGACTCAAGAGGGACTACGATCTTCCTACACAGATGAGCGAGAGCCAGGTCAGGGAATATTTCACCGACCTGGCCGAGATGAACCGTCCGCTCACCTGTTTTGCCGGTGCAGGATTCTACGATCATTATACTCCGGCAGTGATTCAGGCCATACTCTCCCGTTCGGAATTTCTCACAGCCTACACCCCTTATCAGCCGGAAGTGTCACAAGGCACACTACAGTATATCTTCGAGTATCAGACAATGATGTCCGAACTCACAGGCCTGCCCGTGTCCAATGCCTCGATGTATGACGGCTCCACGGCGGTAGCAGAGGCTATGATGATGTGTGTGGCAGCCGGACGCAAGAAAAACCGTGTGCTTGTAAGCGCCACCCTCAATCCCATTTACAGGGAGGTGACCGATACCTATGCCGGCTATCACGGAGTGACGATAGAGACCATTCCCGAATCAGGAGGTGTGACAGATCTCGAGGCCCTGCGTTCAATGCTTGAAGGCGCTTCCGACATAGCCGGAGTGATCCTCCCTACCCCCAACTACTACGGAATACTCGAGGACTATACTGGTGTGGCCGATATGGTGCACGCCGCCAAAGCCCTTCTCGTGATGACAGCCCCTGCGTCGGCCCTCGGATACATACGTAATCCCGGAGAATGGGGTGCTGATATCGCGGCAGGTGAAGCCCAGTCGCTCGGTATGCCTCTTTCGTTCGGAGGACCGGGACTCGGCTATATGTGCTGTACGAAGGCCCTCATGCGCAAACTTCCCGGACGTATAGTCGGTGCAACCACCGACCCGTCAGGCCAACGTGTGTTCGTCCTCACGCTCCAGGCCCGCGAGCAACACATACGACGCGATAAAGCCACATCGAATATATGCTCCAACCAAGGGTTGATGGCTCTCTATGCGGCAGTCTATCTGTCGCTCATGGGGCCACAGGGTTTACGTGAGGTCAATACACTCTCAGCCTCCGGAGCACATTATCTGGCAGACAGGCTGGTGGAGACCGGAGCGTTCGAGCTGAAATATCCCGGCAAACCGTTCCTCAATGAATTCGTGCTCCGCTACAAGGGGGACACATCTCTGAAGGATTTCATGGAGGTATCGGCGGCAAGCGGCTGTCTGGCAGGCGTATGTATTGCCGAAGACGAACTTCTCGTATGTGTCACAGAAAACCGCACAAAAGAGGAGATGGACCGCTATGTGTGGCGCGCCGACACTTTCTCAAAAGCACAGACACCCCTATTCACACCAGAAGGAGAAAAAACATTCTAACCAGAGAAAGCCATGAATAGAAAATATTACGGAAAAGTCATATTCGAGCTTTCCAAGCCGGGCCGTACAGGCTACTATCTCAACTCCAACGGATGTGACGCGCATATTCCTGAACTGCCGGACACATTGCTCAGACAGACACCCCTGCATCTTCCCGAGATTGACGAGCCGACCGTGGTGAGACACTATACCAATATGTCAGCCAACAACTTCGGTGTTGACTCAGGATTCTATCCCCTTGGGTCGTGCACGATGAAGTACAACCCCAAGATCAATGACGAACTATGTTCGCTCCCTGGATTCACCGGTCTGCATCCAATGCAACCGGCGGATACCGTGCAGGGGGCGTTAAAGGCCTACAACGATCTTCAGGCCATGCTGTCGGAGATAGGCGGAATGGCTGAGTTCACACTCAATCCTTATGCCGGAGCTCATGGAGAGCTTACCGGACTTATGGTGATCCGTGCCTATCACAGAAGCCGGGGCGACCTGGCAAGGACAAAAGTGATTGTCCCTGACTCCGCCCACGGCACCAATCCGGCTTCAGCTGCCGTGGCTGGGTTGAAAGTGGTGGAAGTGAAATCACTCCCCGACGGCACAGTTGATGTCGAGGCTCTCCGCGCACTCCTTGATGAGACCGTAGCTGCCGTGATGATGACCAATCCCAACACTGTCGGACTCTTTGAATACTCCATCCCGGAGATTGCGGAGATGGTCCACGCTGCCGGGGCGCTGATGTATTATGACGGAGCCAATCTCAATCCCCTGCTCGGCATAGCCAGACCGGGAGATATGGGATTTGATGTAATGCACATCAATCTCCACAAGACTTTCTCGACACCTCACGGTGGTGGCGGACCCGGCTCAGGACCCGTCGGAGTCAGAGCCGGACTGGAGGAATTCCTTCCCAATCCCGTGGTTGTGATAAAGACGCCTGATGATGACGATTACTTCGCACTCGACTATGAAGTGGAGAAACGTCCCGGATCGCTCGGACGCATATCATCTTGGCTCGGAAATTTCGCTGTGGAACTTCGTGCCCTCTCCTACATATTATCGCTCGGCAAAGACGGTCTGGCAATGGCCGGATCACTCGCCACGCTCAATGCCAACTATGTCAAGGAGTCGCTGCGTGATCTTTACAAAGTGGCGATAGACCGTGTTTGCAAGCATGAGTTTGTCTTCGACGGGTTGCTGGACAAGTCGACCGGCGTGACCACACTCGATGTTGCCAAACGACTGCTCGACCATGGCTATCACGCACCCACCATCTATTTCCCGCTGCTTTTCCATGAATCGCTCATGATAGAGCCGACCGAGACTGAGAGCAAGGA
Organism: uncultured Duncaniella sp.; assembly: GCA_910587165.1. Taxonomy (GTDB): domain Bacteria; phylum Bacteroidota; class Bacteroidia; order Bacteroidales; family Muribaculaceae; genus Duncaniella. Next base: position 18,989 of record CAJUKP010000010.1, on the reverse strand, counting down.
GACACTTGATGAGTTTATATCCGTGATGCGAGAGATCGCCCGTGAAGCATCCGAGACCCCGGATGTGGTCAAAGGCGCTCCGCATGACTGTCCGGTCGGACGACCGGACGACACAGCTGCGGCACTTAATCCAATCGTAAGTTTCCACGAGCTATGAACCATTCCGACCTCCTCATCATCGGCGCCGGACCCGGTGGATATGAAACGGCTGTAAAGGCTGCCTCACGCGGCCTTGAAGTCACGTTGATCGAACGTGCAGAACTCGGTGGCACCTGCCTCAACCGCGGGTGCATTCCCACCAAAGCTCTATGCCGGTCGGCCGAAGTGATGATGACCGTTCTTAATGCCGCCAGATACGGCATCCCGTTTGGAGAAAACACCGAGGTCCGTGTGGATTTCCCCGCGGTCATGGCCAGAAAGGACTCTGTGGTGGCTGAATTGCGCGACGGAGTATCAACACTGCTCTCAGGAGTGAATGTGGTGAAAGGTGAGGCTGTATTCACATCTCCTTCCACAGTCGAGTGCGGAGGAGAACTATATACGGCACCACGTATCATCGTGGCAACCGGATCGGCCTCTGCCCGCCTCCCCATTCCCGGAGCGAGCCATGCTCTCACAAGCGATGAATTTCTGACACTCGATCTTCTACCTGAATCAATGGTAGTGATCGGTGGAGGTGTGATCGGACTTGAATTCGCTTCCGTGATGAATGCTTTCGGCGTAGATGTCACTGTGTTGGAATACTGCAAGGAAATACTCCCGCCATTTGATGCCGAAGTGGCCAAACGCCTCCGGATGGCACTCAAAAAACGGGGTATAAGTATTGTCACAGACGCCTGTGTCACTTCAATAGATCCCGGCACGATAGTCAACTATGAGAATAAAGGCAAACCGAAACAGATAGCATCGGAATGTGTGCTCATGGCTGTAGGACGCCGCCCTGTCATCCCCGCCGGATTAATCGAAGCCGGAGCAATTACCGAACGTGGATTCCTGAAAGTTGACGATGGAATGAGACTCCTGTGGTCTGACGGTGTATCCTGCCCCGGGACTGAAGTATTCGCGATCGGCGATGTAAACGGACGTTGTATGCTTGCCCATGCAGCTACAGCGCAGGGCGACATTGTGCTTGGAGAATGGAAGGATCTCAATGTAATGCCTTCGGCAGTATTCACCATGCCGGAATGCGCTATGGTGGGACTCACCGAGGAGCAATGCTCAGCCCGCGGTCTCAACTTCAAAACAGGCAAATCGACATTCCGCGCCAACGGGAAAGCCATGGCTATGGGAGAGACGGACGGATTGGTGAAAACCATCGTCGACACAGATTCCGGACTTTTGCTCGGATGTCATATATGCGGCCCCCATGCCGCCGATCTGATAGCCGAAGCCGCGGCCGTGATGACCGCCGGGCTCCCAGCTGAAGCCATAGTCCGCACGATTCATGCCCATCCGACACTATCGGAGGTATTGCCGGCAGCACTCTGACCATTTGCCCACATTTTTAACTTAAACCGCATCCGTCTGCATGGACAATACCTGCATACGGATGCGGTTCATATTTATCACCTGTTATCACCATGGGCCGGGCCATCCGGGACCACCCCAGGGAGTGGGACGAGGAGGCATAGGCCGAGGGGGCGGAGGCGGACCGGGATCATAATACGATCCTCCGCTTATGGATATGCCAACATCCGGTGTGACACCGTATGGATCGGATGAAACCGACCATCCAAGCCCCATGCAACTGCTTGAGGACAAACCGGCCAGAATGACCGCTGCCGACAAAATTATTTTCTTGAATTTCATAATAATGTCCTCCTTTTTTAGAATAACATTCCGGGGAGGCAGGTAATCACAATAATATTCAAAAGTTTTTAGTTAAATATCATTAAATAGGCCTCTGTTGTTGTGGAAATTACAGTTTATATCACTAAATTTGCGTGTGTGTTTTTCATAGTATTAGATTAAGATAAAGGTTTAAAAAAGAAAGGGAATGTCGTGAGACAATCCCTTTCTTGTTTTTCTGCATTTTCGGAAGCTATATGATACCGTACAGGTGAACATTTTCACAGCAGAAAGCGTTCCTTCTTTATAAAGAACGAATATCAAACCTGAAACTAATATGGATTTTCTGACAAACGACAAACTTGTCATTGTCGGCGCAGCCGGCATGATCGGTTCAAACATGGCTCAGACAGCCGCCATGATGCACCTCACCCCCAATATCTGCCTTTACGATACATACGCACCCGGTCTTGAGGGTGTGGCTGAAGAAATGGCCCATTGTGGATTCGAAGGACTCAATCTCACCTATACTTCCGATGTGAAGGAAGCATTCAAGGATGCCAAATATATAGTCAGCTCAGGTGGTGCCGCCCGCAAGGCCGGTATGACCCGAGAGGATCTTCTTCGTGGCAACGCACAGATAGCCGAGCAACTCGGAAAGGATATCAAGAACTATTGCCCGGATGTGAAACACGTTGTTGTAGTGTTCAACCCGGCTGATATCACCGGTCTTGTCACCCTGATCTATTCAGGGCTCAAGCCATCACAGGTATCAACCCTCGCCGCTCTTGACAGCACCCGTCTACGTAGCGAGCTTGCAAAGTATTTCCACATACCGGCAGATCAGATTGTCAACTCACGAACCTACGGCGGACATGGCGAACAGATGGCAGTCTTCGCCTCTACAACCACAGTGGCCGGCGAACCCCTGTCACAGATCATAGGCACCAAGGCTCTTCCCGAACAGAAATGGGAGCAGATAAAGGAAAGTGTGATCCAGGGTGGCAAGAACATCATCGACCTCCGAGGCCGTTCGTCATTCCAAAGCCCCGCCTATCTATCCATTGAGATGATAGCGGCCGCTATGGGAGGAAAGAATTTCAACTGGCCTGTAGGCACCTATGTCAACAACGGAGACTTCAACCATATTATGATGGCCATGGAGACGACTGTTGACAAAAATGGCGTCACTGTGCATCCCGTCGGAGGCACAGCCGAAGAGAAAAAGGAGCTCGAGCAGAGCTATCATCATCTCTGCAAACTGCGTGATGAGGTGATCTCGCTCGGAATTATCCCGCCGATAGATAAATGGCACGACATCAATCCCAATCTCTGATATGACCCGATAAGCGATCAATACAATTACAGGATTGTATTATAGAAATAAGATAGAACCTCCGTTCCTATATCAAAAATCCATGAGATTGATATAGGAACGGATTTTTTACAGTATTTCAATCATAAACGGTTATTTTGAGCTATATTTGCATAATCTATTACGACTACAATTACAATGAGCATACCACAAAAAGAAATCGACAGACTCCCCTCAGATGTCAGAAGGCTTTTTACCAAATGGGATACTTTCCTTCACAACCGTGTCATTTTCAATATGCCGGACAGCAAGATCCATGCTGCCGCACATTGCGAGCGTGTGCTTCTGTATGCCCTGATTATTGGCGAAAAGATATTCGGGCACGACGAACGAGCTCTAACGGCACTGGCCCAGGCAGCCGTATTTCATGACAGCCGACGGGAGGATGAATATCTTGATACCGGTCATGGAGCCAGAGCAGCGGTATATTACAAACAATTCTGTGATTCCGCAAACGATATCGAATATCTTCCGGAGACTGCCCTGATGATGAAGTATCATGACATCGACGACCGTCGTGGCAAGGCGGGTATCAAGAATGAATATGCCGGTTCTTTACCGAAAATGTTCAAGCTGTATGACATATTCAAGGATGCGGACGCCCTTGACCGATGGAGGCTGGGCAGACATGGACTTGACCCGGACTATCTCAGAACCGAGCAGGCTAAAAACATGACCGGTTACAGTAAAAGGATTGTAGAGGAGACAATGCCACCGGAACTGTTGGAATGGATTTCCAATGAAGTGGATAAATGTATGACTGACAAGACAAGGGAATGAAAAGACTACTTCTTATCGTTGATCCGCAGATTGACTTCATAAACGGGACATTACCAGTGCCCGGGGCCGCGGAGGCAATGGATTCGCTTGCAGAATATATCTCGCAGTCCGACGGTAGGTATGCCCATAAGATAGTCACAGCCGACCGGCATCCGTTCGATCACTGCTCTTTCAAGGCCAGCGGAGGTATCTGGCCTCCGCATTGCATTCATGACACGGCAGGTGCCGCTGTATGGCAACCGTTGTTCACCCCGCTTTACCTCACTGAGGGAGACGTGACATTTCTCCACAAGGGGCAGAAGAAAGACACTGAGGAGTACTCGATATTCCGCAACCGCGATGCCGCCGGGATAATAACCGGTCTGGTCAGTGAAATGCAGATTGACCGGATCGACCTGTGCGGAATTGCAGGGGATGTATGTGTCAATGACACACTTAAAGACGGAGTGTCACTGTTCGGCAATGAAATGTTCAATATTCTCATGCGTTTCTGCCCGTCTATCGACGGAGGGACCGGACTGACAGCGACCATGAAAAAGCTCGGCGTAAAAGGAGAAATGTAGTGATCTGTGGAGCTGAATCCATGGCTTTTCACTAATTTTGCAAAATCATGAGAATACTATCAATCGCTCTTACATCACTTCTACTTCTTGCCGCCTGTTCGAAACCGGGGAAATATGATAGCCTCCGGCAGGCATTGAATGAATTTACCGATGGCAGGGATGCCGATATCGGGATTGCAGTCATTATTGACGGAAAGGATACTGTTGCGGTGAACGGCAATAGGGATTATCCTATGCTCAGCGTCTACAAATTCCCGATCGCCATGGCTCTTGGAGAGCATTACCGCCAGAATGGGCTACCGCTTGATTTCCCCATAGCTATCCTGCCCGAAGATCTTCATCCCGACACATATAGCCCCATGACAGAGAAAATACTCGCATCAGGGAAAGTGTTTACAGATACACTCATGATGCCTGCTCAAGAGCTGCTCGGATACATGATAAGGCAAAGCGACAACAATGCTTCCGATATAGTGTTGAACGGTTTGACGGGCCCGGAATATGTCGAGAGATATCTGAGACATATAGGGATTGACGGTGTGAATGTCAAGAATTCCGAGGATGATATGCACCGCGACACTTCGTTGTGCTATGCCAATTCAACCACACCTATAGCAATGGCCTGTCTGATTGATAAATTCGACAGGGAATTCAACGACTCAATTTCTCTCGCGATAAAGGGTCTTATGGAGAGCTGCGGGACAGGCACAGAAAGATTGACAAAGCCTCTTATGTCCACAAATGCCGTTATAGGCCACAAGACCGGCACCGGATTCCTGTTGCCCGACGGACGGCTCATGGCCGTGAATGATGCCGGATATGTCCATCTCGCCGACGGCCACCGCTATTCGATAGCCGTGTTCGTAAGCAATTCGGGCTATGATATGGACTCTACCGAAGCTCTTATCGCCGGGATTTCAGAAATTGTATTCAAAAACATAAAATGACGATGACTCCTGAACTGATAATATTCGACTTTGACGGCACATTGGCCGACACCACTGCAACAATATTACGGACATACCGTATGGCCATAAAAGAGGCAGGGGCTGCCCCACGCTCCGATGCCGAATGTCAGGCCACTATAGGAGTGCCGTTGCGCGAAGGGTTCAGACAACTGTATCCCGATTGCACCGATTCTGAGCTTGACACCTACGTGAAGACTTACCGTCATATCTTCTATGCCAATAAGAATGATCTTATCCCACAGCTTTATCCCAGTGTGAAGGAGACTCTTGAGAAATTGGCCTGCATGGGCATTGAAATGTCCATCGCATCCTCAAGATCACGGGATTCACTCATAGAATTCTGCGAGGCCACAGGGATATACGGATTCTTCAGCCTCATACTGGGAGCGGATGACGTCGTTCACCCCAAACCCGATCCTGAGCCTGTTCTTGTAACCTTAAAGCGGCTCGGACGCGATGCCTCCCGCTCGATTATGGTCGGTGATATGCCTGTGGATATTGCCATGGGGCTCGGTGCGGGCTGCATGACTGTAGGCGTGACCTACGGTAATTCAACACGCCATGACTTGGCCGCTGCCGGTGCTTCCAGGATCATTGACTCGATGCCGGAACTGACTGATATCGTCAAGAGTCCGGACAGATAAGAAGCACCTGGACAATGCTGATGTGGAATCCGTGGCATGGTTGCCACAAAATCAGTGAGGGGTGCAGACATTGTTATGTCTACCGTGAGGATGCCGCCCGCGGGACAGCCATTTCCTCAAACGAGGTGCGGAAAACCGCATCGTTCAACTTGCCGCTCAAACGCGACCGCAAGAAGAACCGGAAGTTCCCGTCCGGCACTGAATTCGCACTATGTTTCACCTCTGACTTCCTCATCGAGGAAGCGGACGAATGGCGCGACGAGATATGGGATATGATCAGATGCCGACAAGACTGCTCGTTTTTCTTCTTCACAAAACGGATAGACCGCCTGGCCGATTGCCTGCCGGATGACTGGGGAGAGGGATATGAACACGTTGCCATCGGATGCACGGTGGAGAATCAGGATCGTGCCGACTACCGTATGCCTCTGTTTCTCTCTCTGCCTGTCAGACATCGTCTTGTCATAGCAGCCCCGATGCTCGGGCAGATGGATCTGAGCAAGTATCTCGATCCGGCTGTGATAGAGAAAGTGTCGGTTGGCGGAGAGTCCGGCAAATATGCCCGGCCACTGGACCTCGAATGGGTGCTTGACCTGCGTCGGCAGTGCATCGGAGCCTCTATACCTTTCAATTTCCACCAGACAGGCTCATATCTGATCAAGGATGGCAGACAATATCACATTCCAAGGGAACATCAACACTCCCAGGCCAGAAAAGCCGGCCTTGACATCTCCAGCTGAGGGACTGGCATGAATATACGAGGTAATACTTAGAGGTTTTATAACGGGACTCATATATACCAAACGAGACCAATGATAATCGGTGCAGGTAAAAAAGATCATTGTAAGAATTATTTTTTATCTTTGTAGTCGTAAAGACACCCGCAAACTATAATATGCAAAACGAATATATACGTCTTTCCGGATTATCGTCCGAGACTATAAGAGAAGCGGTCGCTATGACTGACCGGAAATACACTCTGCTCTGTATCGCCGACGGCCATCCGTACATATCCCGGCAAAACCTGCACCGGTGGGAACAGATAATGGATATGAGTTCGGCACCACTCTCATATTGCGACTACACTGAGACCGATGGCACTCATCACTCTCTCATACCCTATCAGGAGGGTTCGGTCAGGGATGACTTTGACTTCGGGCCACTTGTGATGGTCCGTACCGCACTGTTGAGAGAAGTTCTGACCGAACCGGCAGACTATAATGCAGCAGGATGGTATTTCTGCCGTCTGATGCTAACCCTCCACGGGTTGCCTCTGCATATCCCGGAGACTCTCTACTCCATGACGGTGAAAAAGCCTGAAGCAGACAGAGAGACGACGCATTTCGCATACGTCAACCCAAGGAACAGGGAGTCGCAGATCGAGATGGAGGATGCCGTGACAAGATATCTACGAAAAATAAATGCTCTCGTCACCCCGTCATCACGCCAGACAATTTCTCTCAGTGAAGGTGATTTTCCAGTCGAGGCCTCGGTGGTGATTCCTGTGAAAAACCGTGTGCGCACCATCCGTGATGCAGTCGGCTCAGCTCTTTCACAGGAGACTCCGTTTGCATTCAATGTGATAGTGGTTGACAATCGCTCTACCGATGGCACATCGGAAATACTTGGTGAGCTTGCCGCCGCCGATTCCCGTCTTGTGGTCATATCAACCGGATCAAACGATACACCGGCCCCCGGCATCGGCGGATGCTGGAATATAGCTGTCAATTCACCATACTGCGGACGCTTCGCCGTCCAGCTTGACAGTGACGATATTTACAGCTCGCCCGCCACACTCAGCACTATAGTCAGAAAATTCCGGGTAGAGAATTGCGCCATGGTGATCGGTTCATACACCCTTACCGACATTGAAGGCAATATTCTTCCGCCGGGACTGATAGATCATTCCGAATGGACGGATGAGAACGGTCCCAACAATGCTCTCCGGATAAACGGACTGGGAGCGCCACGCGCATTCTACACTCCTGTTGTGCGGAAGATCGGATTTCCGGACGTATGCTACGGCGAAGACTATGCAATGGGGCTTGCCATCAGCAGATCATATAAGATAGGACGTATCTACGACTCGTTATATCTGTGTCGCCGCTGGGAGGACAACACGGATCATGCACTGTCACAAGAACGGATGAACCGCAATAATCTCTATAAGGATTTCCTGAGAACACTCGAACTAAAAGCCCGCATGAAATGACGAAAATGAGAATAACTCCCAAGCTCACCACTGAGTTCTTAAACGATCAACTGCAGCAATGGCCGGTGGCGGATCTTAATTACATCATCCTTGAGAAAGCTCTTGAAGAGGATGAGGAGATCCTTTTCAAGAATTGTTTCTGGGTCGCTGACAAATTTATCGTCAATTACCGGAAAGGGTCACTCACAGCTGATCCTAAAGCCGCACTCGCGGGGTTGCGGCCATGTTTCCTGTGTGACGGCGCACGTCCGGTGGAACAATACGGACTTGAATGGGAAAACTACAATATACTTGTCAATCCCTACCCGCTCAGCATACCTCACTTCACAATCGTACACCGCGAACACATACCACAACGCATCAGCGGACACATTCTTGAGATGGTGAAGATGACACGTCTGTTCGAGGAATGCTGTGTGTTCTACAACGGTCCGTTATGCGGAGCCTCAGCGCCGGACCATCTGCATTTCCAAGCCTTCGACATCTATAATTTCCGCAACATCTACCAGACGCTGACCTACGGTTTCCAGATATGCACATACGGCAAAAGCAGCATTCTCATACCTCCAAGCAATATGTCAGCGGTGCCGTTCATACTCATCAATCTGGCCAAGGATGCGGATCTCGGGATACTGTTTGATAAAGTCATCTCGGCTTTACCTGAAGCCGACCCGGAACCGATGATGAACATCGCCGCGGCAAAGCACAAATCGCATACCCTTATCGCGATCTTCCCACGCCGCAAGCATCGGCCTGACTGCTACGGACAAGAACAGGACCAACTGCTCGTCAGTCCGGCAGCGGCTGAGATGCTGGGAAATTTCCCATGTGTGAGTCAGAAAGAATTTGATCACCTTGATGAAGAGACAATACAGAGAGTATATGACGAGGTGTGTGTGACACATGAGACCTTCGTCAAAATCATAGACCGTATAGGACAATGACCCAACCTCAAGTTTCAGTAGGCATAGTCAGCAATGACAGCCGTATCAGCTTCAACCTGTCCGGCATATACTCCGGACAAGGGACAGATGTGATCACCGGAAGTCAGGAAGCAACGATAAGCGACAGCGGAATGGCGGTTAGCTGGAATGGCAAGATGTATCCTTTCATAGAGTTTACCCCCACTTCCTATGACGGCGACACCTTCACCCTCAAAGATGTCACGATTGGAGTGAATTTCCACTGGGAACGCCGTGAGGATCAGCGCTTCCGCGGATCCCTGCGCATAATTGCCGACAACGGACGGCTCACAGCCATCAATATCATCGGAGTGGAAGACTATCTCACCTCGGTTATATCAAGCGAGATGAGTTCCACATCATCGCTCCCTCTGTTGCGCGCCCACGCGGTGATCTCACGGTCGTGGCTACTGGCACAGATGGAGCATAAATCAGAAAAGCGCACCAGACAACGGCCCCATGCGGGAGAGTTGGTGAAATGGTGGGATCATGAGGATCACCAGCTTTTCGATGTCTGTGCCGACGACCATTGTCAACGCTATCAAGGCACAGGCCGTATCCTCTCCGACAATGCCATATCGGCAGTCGGTTCCACCCGCGGGGAAGTACTGATGTATGCAGGTAAGCTGTGCGACACCAGATTCTCGAAATGCTGCGGAGGTGTCATGGAAGTGTTCCGGTCATGCTGGGACGATGATGATATCCCCTATCTCGCCCCCCGACGTGATGCCCCGGACACACAGGATTTTCCCGATCTCACCAATGATGACGAAGCCGACAGATGGATCAACGGCTCTCCATCTGCTTTTTGCAATACGACCGATGCCCGCATCCTGTCACAGGTGCTGAACTCTTACGACAGGGAGCGCCCTGACTTCTACCGATGGACTGAGGAATATACACAGGAGAGAATCAGAAGTCTGATAAGCAATCGTCTCGGGACCGATATGGGAGATATCATTGATCTGGAACCGATGGAGAGAGGCACGTCAGGCCGCATTGTCCGTCTGCGCATACGCGGCTCACTCGGGGAAATAGTGATCGGCAAGGAGCTGATGATAAGGCGCGTCCTTTCGGAAAGTCATCTCCGTAGCTCGGCCTTCACTGTTGAAAAGACCGGGCTATCACCCGATGGTGTGCCGGGACGTTTTATTCTTCATGGAGCCGGCTGGGGCCACGGTGTAGGGCTATGCCAGATAGGTGCAGCCGTGATGGGCGATAAAGGATATGGCTACGAGGCTATTCTAAGCCATTATTATCCGGGATCAGAAATAATTAAAATCTACTGATGGAGACATCCGCAATAAAAAAAAGAAAATCCCCGTGGGCATGGATCCCCACACTATATTTCGCCGAGGGAATTCCCTACGTCGCTGTGATGACCATTTCGGTCATCATGTATAAAAGGCTCGGTATTTCCAACACTGACATAGCGCTCTACACCGGATGGCTATATCTCCCATGGGTGATCAAACCTCTGTGGAGCCCGTTTGTCGACATCATATCCACCAAGCGCAGGTGGATACTTGTGATGCAGCTCATCATCGGAATAGCCTTCGCACTCATAGCATTCACTCTGCCGGGGTCATTGTTTTTCCGCCTGTCACTTGCAGTGTTCTGGATCGTGGCTTTCGCATCCGCTACCCACGATATAGCTGCCGACGGTTACTATATGCTCGCACTCACGGAACATGAGCAATCGTTTTATGTGGGCATACGATCCACATTCTATCGCATAGCTTCAGTGGCCGGGCAGGGATTGCTTGTGATCGTGGCCGGGTGTCTCGAGACCTCGACAGGCGATATCCCCCTCGCGTGGAGTGTGGTGTTCGGAATCCTGTCGGTTCTTTTCATAGGTTTCTCCATATATCATTCACTGATTCTGCCTCACACAGAGCACCCGTCCGACAGGGGGAAAAATGGTTCGGTGAAAAATATAGGCCAAGAGTTCGGCAAGGTATTCGCCTCATTTTTCAGAAAACACAATATCATTCCCGCTCTTCTCTTCATGCTGCTCTACCGTCTGCCGGAAGCCCAGCTTGTAAAACTGATCAATCCATTTCTGCTTGATCCGGAAGAGGCTGGCGGTCTTGGCCTGTCAACAGCAGATGTCGGCATTGTATATGGCACTGTCGGGATCATAGGTCTCACGCTCGGAGGTATAATCGGGGGTATCGCCGCGGCGGCCCGGGGCCTGCGGTTCTGGCTAAAGCCCATGGCGTGGAGTATGTCGCTCACCTGTCTGACATTTGTATATCTGAGCTATGCCGAAGCCCCATCGCTACTCACCATAAACATCTGTGTGTTCATCGAACAGTTCGGTTACGGCTTCGGATTCACCGCCTATATGCTCTATCTCATCTATTTCTCAGAGGGAGAATTCTCAACCGCACACTACAGCATCTGTACCGGTTTCATGGCTCTGGGAATGATGCTCCCCGGTATGGCGGCAGGCTGGATCGAGGAAATGATCGGCTACCGATGCTTTTTCATCTGGACCATGGTGTGCTGCATAGCCACAATAGGTGTCACATATCTCCTTGATGTCAATCCCTCGTTTGGCATAAAACGAAAATGAGATCCGTACTATCCATACCGGTAATATTCTTCTGTCTCACCGCAGGTGCAACCTCGCCTGCAGTGAGATGGTGGTGGCACGGCAGCGCGGTCGATTCGGCAGGAATCACATATAATCTCGAGCAGTTTGCCAAAGCCGGCATAAAAGGGGTGGAGATCACACCGATCTATGGAGTAAAGGGAAACGATGCTAATGACATCCCTTATCTTTCCGATAGATGGATGGATATGCTCGGACATACCGTCAGCGAGGGGCACAGACTCGGGGTGAGGATAGATATGAACAACGGCACCGGATGGCCTTTCGGTGGCCCGCACATAACTCCACAAGAAAGTGCCCGCAAGCTTGTCACACGTTCATGGACTCTTCAAGCCGGTGAAAGACTTGCGGTAAATCTATTTCCTGTGGAAAAGCAACCTGATGCTACTCTGCAGCGGGTCATGGCAGTCACCGCCTCACATACTGACGACATCACCGGCCTTGTGAAAGCAGACTCCATCTACTACACAGCACCCGACGATGAAGATTGCAGGATATATGCCATATATTCGGGGCGCACATACCAGAAGGTAAAACGCGCCGCTCCCGGCGGCGAAGGACTCGTGGTGAACCACTATGATTCAATTGCTGTCAAACACTATCTCCAGCGGTTTGACGAAGCATTTGCAGGGAAGGAGGAGTATTTCCCATCCACACTGTTCAATGACTCATACGAAGTGTATGGGTCAGACTGGAGCGATACACTGCTCGATGAGTTCATACGTGAACATGGCTATGACCTTGCCTCCCGGATAGCGGATTTCATAGGTGACAAAGGAGAGACCTCCTCACGCCGGAAACTGCTGCATGACTACCGCCTCACACTCGCCAGACTCCTGGAAGAGAACTTCACCCGGATATGGACCGGATGGGCCCACTCGCACGGTGCCCTCGTAAGAAACCAGAGTCACGGGTCTCCGGCCAACATACTTGACCTCTATGCGGATGTCGACATCCCTGAATGCGAATCTTTCGGCAGAACCGATTTCGACATCCCCGGACTTCATCCCGAAGGACCGTCAAGACCGAGCGATTCATCTCCGGCAGTGCTGAAATTCGCCTCATCAGCAGCCCATGTCGCAGGGAAGAAATTCACCTCAGCCGAGGCTCTGACATGGTTGACTGAACATTTCCACACATCGCTGAGACAATGCAAACCCGAGCTTGACCAACTGTTCTGCTCGGGAGTGAACCATGTGGTGATACATGGGGCCGCTTACTCACCTGAAGATACCCCATGGCCCGGAAGACTTTTCTATGCAGCCATAAATATGTCACCGACATCTTCGCTATGGGCAGGTGCTCCGCAACTGTTCAGATATATCGCGCGGATTCAGGAGTTTCTGTCAGAAGGTTGGCCTGACAACGATCTGCTGCTCTATTTCCCATACGAGGATATTATTACCCGCACCGGAGGAAAACCTTATCTTATGTTCGACATTCACAAGATGGATCGTCTGATGCCGGATGTGAGACACTGGATGGAGACCCTGATGGCTGCCGGATATGATGTCGATTATGTGTCGGACCGGCTTCTGGACTCCCTGACCGTTGACCGGTCTGACGGTTGTATTGTTTCCCGTGGCGGAAACCGTTACCGGGCACTTGTAGTTCCCGATGGAGTATTTATACCCGAGACAACTCTCGTCAAACTCTCCCGGCTGTCGGAAGATGGAGCCAGAGTGGTCAACACTATGCCTGAAGGCGGGGAGCCGCTTCGCCGCAAAGGTGTGTCGATGATAAGGCGTGTCAATGACGATGGGGGTCATAATTATTTCATGACAATCCCGGGAGACACGCCCATAGACGGATGGTATGAACTGGCGGTCAAGGCCGGAAGCATCATGCTCACCAATCCGCTGACAGGAGAGTCAGGTTTCGCCGGTACACGCACCGGCTCCAACGGGATGACTGAAGTGAGATTGCAACTCGATCCGGGTGAATCACTTCTTATGAAGACTTATCCCGATAAACGTGACGGTCACCCATGGAAGTACATATCGCATACATCAGCCCCAATTGCGATCGAGAGAGGATGGAGTATTGATTTTCCCATAAGCGACCCGCCAATCGACGGAGTTTTCCATACCGACACTCTTACGGCATGGACCTGTCTTCACGATCCGAGAGCACGAACCAATCGTGCGACAGGGCGTTATCAAGTAAAGCTGAATATCGACGATCCGACAAGGGCTGACGACTGGATGCTCGATCTCGGTGATCTGCGCGAGAGTGCGCGGGTGGAAGTGAATGGCATCGAAGCCGGCCATGTATGGTCAGTTCCCGGCCGCATAAAAATCGGCCGTTTTCTCAAGAAGGGAGAAAACCACCTGAGAATAGACGTGACCAATCTCGATGCCAACCGCATAGCCGACTATGAACGTCGTGGAGTGGAATGGAGAATATTCAAAGATGCCAATATCGCAAGTGTGACCGGGGCAAAGAAATTCTCCTTCGCCGATTGCCCGACAATACCGGCGGGACTCAACTCAACAGTAAAACTCTTTCCCATCTATTACGAATACTAATCAAAAATGAAAATGACCGACTTACTGATCTCGCTGACACTACTTGTCACGAGTGCCTGCAGTGGAGGCACAGCCACAACCGATGCCATATCAGATACTCCCGAGAAACCCGGACCCGAGACACATACCGCCGATGCTATCGTGAAGCCCGGCATCGATGTGCTCCGCGACAATGGTTTCGCCGAACTCAAAGGGAAGCGGGTTGGACTTATCACCAATCCCACAGGCATAGACAATTCCATGGTGCCGACCATCGACATCCTCGCCAAAGCTCCGGAAGTGAAGCTCGTCGCACTCTTCGCTCCCGAACATGGAGTGAGAGGCGACCATGTGGCCGGGGAGACCGTGAGCAATTCCGTGGATCCCGCAACAGGTGTACCTGTGTATTCGCTCCACGGAAAGACACGCAAGCCAAGTCCCGATATGCTGAAGGATATTGATGTGCTCGTTTATGACATCCAGGATATAGGCTGCCGCAGCTACACTTTCATATCCACCATGGGGCTGGCCATGAAAGCCGCTTCGGAGTGCGGTAAGGAATTCATGGTTCTTGACCGTCCGAACCCACTTGGCGGCTATAAGGTCGAAGGAAATGTGCTTGAAAAAGGCCGGGAGTCATTCGTAGGTCAATTCCCTATCCCATACATATATGGTCTCACACCCGGCGAACTTGCCTCATGGCTCCATAACCAGGGGTTGGCCGGAAGCCCGGACAGCAAGCTGAGTGTGATCAAAATGAAAGGATGGCACCGGTCAATGACATTTGCCGATACCGGAATGCCGTGGGTGCTCCCCTCCCCTCAGATTCCTTATCCTTCAACAGCCTTTCTCTACCCTGCCACCGGAATAATGGGTGAACTCGACTATGTGTCAATCGGAGTGGGCTACACTATTCCGTTCGGTCTCACAGGAGCGCCATGGATTGATGCCCAGGCTCTCAGCACACGTCTTTCTGCCCTTGATATTCCCGGAGTCGAGTTCAGGCCTTTGCATTTCAAACCTTACTTCGGTAAATTCAGCGGTACAAACATCGGCGGGGTCCAGATATATGTGACAGACCCGGCCAAAGCACCACTAACTCTCATTCAGTTCTACATCATGCAGGAGCTCGCCGCAATGTATCCTTCCCACAAGGCATTTGCTTCGGCTACCCCACAGAGACTGAAAATGTTTGACATGGTTTGCGGATCAGCGAAGCCACGCGAGCTTTTCTCAAAAGCCTACAAGGTGTCTGACATGATTGACTTCTGGACTGAAGGAGCAAAACTTTTCCAAAACGAGACAATCCCATATTATCTGTATCAATGAGACTTATATTCGACAGCGGGAGCACTTGCACGGCTTTTGCCGTAATGACAGAAGGAGGGGAACCGGAGTTCCACCGTCTGCCTCACGGCCATAACGCCGCAAGCGCTCCTGCCGGAACTTTAAGTTCCATGCTGTCTGCAAGCGGCGTGATAGCTGCGATCGCACCTCAGGTGAATGATGTGGATTACTACGGAGCCGGTTGTGCCGGCCATACTATATGCCATCGGGTGAAGCAGGAGCTTGTCTCTGTCTTTCCCAACGCCAGAGTGAACGTGGAGAGCGATATGCTTTGTGCCGCGCGGGCTCTTTTCGGCAACAGACAGGGAATAGCCTGCATACTCGGGACCGGAGCCAACTCATGCCTGTGGGACGGGGACAAAGTTGTGGACAATGTGTCACCTCTCGGCTTCATTCTTGGCGACGAAGGGAGCGGTGCGGTTCTTGGCCGGCTGTTTATCGGACTTCTTTTCAAAGGCCAGTTTCCCCGTGATGTGTATGAAAGATTCAACATGAAATACCATCTCGGAACCGCCGATATAATCGAACAGGTCTACAGAAAAGAGCGCCCCGGAGCTTTCCTGGCCTCATTCGCACCATTCATACTCGAAGAAGCATCCCGTACACCGGAAGTGAGCAGATTCGTCACAGACGAATTCAGACGGTTTCTCCGCTGCAATGTGATGCGATACGAGAGAGCGAACGATCTTCCGATAGGCTTCGTCGGATCCATAGCATGGCATTTCCGCGCCTATCTGACCAACGCCCTTGAGATTGAAGGGTTGGAAGCCGGCCCAATTATCCAGGACCCGCTTCCTGCACTCGCTCACTCGCTCAACAAGGTGGTATAACCCACGAGCCTATCAAAACGTGAGCCTTTCGGACGATGATATACCCGGATGGTGTATTCATTCACAGTCTGGAACTTGTCTCCCTCCACGGGTGCAGTCTCTCCTATCATACTGCCGGTCGGGACGGCCAGATACTGGTAGTTGTATGATCCCTGCTTGAGCAGAAGGGACTGTTCATAGGCTCCGGAGGCTTCGTTATACACCATCCGCGATGTGGGTGAGAACTTCCGGTCTGTGAAATCACCGTCAAGGAAAATGTCATAACCTTCCACCGGAGGTATGTCGAGAGTGAAATGAGTCATCACATAGTCGGCTCCGGTATCTGAATCACGGGTATCGGAGTTCCTCACCATATACCGGCCGAACTGAGTGCTGTCATAGGTATATCCGGTCTTATCTCTCGGAGTGTCAGCATAGAGCATCATGTTGAACACAGGAGCGTCGCGCTCAATTCTCTCCACCCCCATCCCGGGATAGCCGGTCGAGACAGTCTCGAAACGTCTGTATTCATTACCGGCCTTGAATATCAACGGGCGAAGATGTTCATATATCACCTCATTGCTCCCAAGCCTCTGCGGTGTGACAATAAGTGTCTGTGTATCCGGACGGCCATTCTGGGTTATGACAACCTTCAGATCATTGAACGGATCATCGAGGTCAAGATAACGGGTGTCTACCCTTATCCCGAGCTGCTGATGAGCCCGATTGGTGTCAATATCCGTAAGAGAGGTCACACCGGCCTTGACCACAGCCGTGTTGTCAGAGACACCGAAGCGGGCCTGCAACAAAGTATTGTCAGGATCACTCTCATCATAAACTCTCACCAGATAGTTGCCCGGTTGTGTGATACGCACCTGCTCATTCGGCAAGGTTATCATATAATGGACATAATGGACCAGGGTTGCCTGAGAATAATCATAGGTCTCTACCGTTCCCTCGTTGAAACTATCGAGGAATTCCGAGTCTACCAGACCTTCAGGCTGCCACAGGGCGTCACAGTGTATGAGGGAATACCTCATATATCTCCGATCGTCGGCCAATTCGTCAAATGATATGACAATTCTTTCTGACGGGTTACGAAGATCAATTATAGGAGTGGCCATCGGCGCTCCTTCAAGCTCAACCTGCAGTGTATGGAATCCGGGAGCTATCACACCCTGCGATGTATCTTCCTGAGCCTGCACCTGTCCAGCGGAAGAGAGCAGGATAAAAAGAGTAAATGCTATAAATCTATTCATGGGAGGCCTCAAGCTGGCGATGGAGTATCTCCACGGCATCAGTAATAAGCTCAAGGCAAGGCTTACGTCCCGGCTTCTTGAGATCAGCACAGTTCACCGCGCCTTCAAGAGCTGAGAATCCGTCGATAAGTTCGCCGACTTTCCTGTAAAGTTCAGGACGTGGTGTCGGGCCCAACAGTCCGAGCACCATATTGGCACCCGAGACAGCACCGCATACATAGCCGCGGCCACCGTAACCAGATCCGAAACCCTGGGCCGCGAGTGAAGCGGCAATAACTTTATCGGAAGAGAGAACATCATCAAAAGACATGGCCACACACTGGGCACAGTTGTAGCCTTCGCGTCGAAGGGATCTTGCAATCTCCTTGCGTTCTTCAATTGTATATTTCATTACCATTCTATAGGTTTTTGTCCATGTCTGACAAGATAATCATTGGCCCGTGAGAAAGGACGGCTTCCGAAAAAGCCTCTTGCCGCGCTAAGCGGCGAAGGATGCGGAGATTCAATCACGCAATGGCGCATTCTGTTAATGAAAGCCCCCTTGCGCTGGGCATAAGCTCCCCAGAGAATAAACACGAGGCCCTCACGTTCCTCGGCCAGACGTCTGATTGCTGCATCAGTGAATTCCTCCCAACCGTGTCCCTGATGTGAACCGGCCTGACCGGCCCTGACAGTCAGAGTGGCATTCAGAAGAAGCACACCCTGACGTGCCCAACGGGAAAGATCGCCGGAGGCGGGAGGTGTGATTCCGAGATCGGTCTGAAGTTCCTTATAAATGTTCTGGAGCGAGCGAGGAACCTCGATCCCGGGATTGACCGAGAAACTAAGTCCGTTGGCCTGCCCTACCCCGTGATAAGGATCCTGACCGAGAATCACAACCCTCACATCGGAAAAGGGGCAGGAATCAAATGCGGCGAATATCTTACCGGCAGGCGGATAAACCACTGTTGCGGCATATTCACTGCGCACAAAATCAGTCAGCGCCTTGAAATAAGGGCTGTCCCATTCCGAGGCAAGAGCCTCTTTCCACGAAGATTCAATTCTCACATTCATAAAATCGGGCATCATATTTTTGCAAAAGTACAAAAAAATGACTAATTTTGCACCCGTTACAATAAAAGTTCCCGTAGTTCAATGGATAGAATATTGGATTCCGGT
>CAJUKP010000009.1 GCA_910587165.1 uncultured Duncaniella sp. | reverse complement strand
ACTGGATGGACAATATCACCTCCGGCGACTACGAACGCTACTACGACGAAATGTATCAGAATAGATGAATCTAAAGACGTTTTTCAAAGGAGAAGAACGGAGTGTAAAGGCCAAGAAGAATATCATTGCATCGTTTCTAATTAAAGGTGTGGATTCGATAGTATATCTTCTGATTGTCCCTGTCACACTCGGCTATTTAAATCAATATGAGTATGGAATTTGGTTGACACTGAGTTCCATACTCATGTGGATTAACTCCTTCGACATTGGTCTTGGCAATGGTATGCGTAATAGACTTGCAGAAGCCGTTGCAAATAATGACCGACAACTTGGCCGCATATACGTCAGCACTACATTCTTTATGCTCATATTGCTTATGGGCGTTTTGATAGTTATCGGATCTGTATTTGAACCATTTCTTGATTGGTACAGTATTCTAAATACTACGCCTAAACAAGTGGCTCACCTCGATGAAATTGTATACGTAGCTTTCGCCATATTCTGCTTGAATTTCATATTTAAGTTTATTGGTAATGTATATTTGGCAATGCAACTACCGGCTATCAACAATTTTATGATTGTATCGGGGCATCTATTATCGTTAATCGTAATATATATCTTAACTCGCACGACATCTGGGAGTCTGTTCTGGGTAGCAGTTGTATATTCCGGATCTCCGTTAATAATTTACTTGGCAGCTTACCCAATAACATTTTTTAAAGTTTACCCATACCTTTCGCCATCAATCCGCTACTGCAAGAAAAGCCACCTAAGAGAGCTATTCAATATTGGTTTACAATTTTTTATCCTACAATTGTCTGGGATTCTCCTCTTTACAGTCGCAAACTTGTTTATATCACATATGTTTGGACCAGAGCAAGTGACACCTTACAATATTGCTTATAGATACTTCAGTGTCATCTTGATGGCTATAAACCTTATCTTGGCACCAATGTGGTCTGCGACAACAGATGCCTATGCAAAAGGAGACATCGACTGGATAAAACGCATAATGACCACCATTCGTAAAGTTATGCTAATAGTAACAATGTGTATTGGAATTATGGTTCTTATCTCAGAGTTTATCTATCGTATTTGGATTGGATCAGAAGTGCATATCCCATTTATGATGTCACTAATAATGGGATTATATGTTTGTATTCAGATATGGAGTCTTTCCTACTCAAGTATTCTTAATGGTTTGGGAAAATTGAGAATCCAGACAATCAATACGGTAATAATGGCCATTTGTTTTTACCCTCTGTCATATATTCTCGGTATCAAATTAGGAGTAATCGGTATTGTATTGAGTTTGGCTGTATTAAATTTATCAGGGCTTATAATTAATCGTATTCAATACTTGAAAATCATAAATAATCGAGCAGATGGAATGTGGAATAAATAATCTCATTTTGTCTATCTTATTTGCATGCTTTGTTTCTGTAATAATATGGCATGAAAAAAATAATGGGATATGGTATTCTCCTTTCAGTGCCATTTCCATACCCATTGTAATAATTACATTATTGACAAATGTATTTGCACCAATCATAAATTTCGAAATTGTAAGCAGCCAAGTGATTATGATTAATTCGTGGGCCTTCTTATGTTTCTATATAGGAGGATGCATAATAAGGCAGAATAAGATCCATCCGGTAAAACGAAGAATTATTGAGATTCCACGCCTTAAAATAAATCATATACATTTTATAAAATTTTTCTTTTCAGTAATTATTTTAGTTGCCATTTTTCAGTTAAAAGCAGTATTGCAAAATAGGTCAATATTTGAGCTGGAAGATCAGGAGTATGCACAAGGTGGATTAGCCGCTCATATGGGCAATTTTATTATTATAATTCTAATTGTACTGATTATAAATTTGAAGTATAACATCCTTAGGATTGGGAAATGGATGACTGTCGCATTGATAATAGTCTGCTTAGGATTGAAATTAGCATCGGCTATTAAGGCTGAGTTCCTACTTCCGATTATTTGTGGTATTTTTATTTCCATTTATATTGGTGCCATTAAATTGAATTTAAAAAATATTATACTCACCGTTTCATGCTTTGTTGCTTTGTTTATAGGAATGGCTCTTGTTTTTAACATAAAAGAAGAAGGTGACACATTAACTTATAGTATTGGGTATTTTATTTTTTACCTGATATGTGGGGAAGTTGGATTTAGCGAATATTTACGATATCATCCGAATCTGGTCAATGAACAGATTGAATTTGTAACTGTTTTTTTTAACAATGTCATTAATACAATATTGGGCACTGGCAAAGCACATCTTTATACAGACTATGCGGTTACATCATGGATTCAAGTTACGAATCGGGTAAATCTTTTAGAGTTTAAGACTAATGTATATTCATTGATTGGAGAAGTATATATAAACACGGGTTGGGTAATAGGTTCAATATTTATGTTTCTATTGGGCCTGTATTCGTATTATATCAGGGGAATTGCAAAAAGAGATATATTCTTATTGGTGAATTATGCATATTTATTCGGATGTCTTTCATTAAGTTTTTTCTCCTCATCATATATATTGCTTCCATCTTTTGTTTACGTGCAATGTGCATGTATCTTTTTGTCATTCATTAATAAAACAAAATTTTCTTGATGCAGAACATCTTGGTCAGTGTTTGTTGTTTAGCATACAACCAGAAAGATTGGATACAAAAATGTCTTGACGGTGTCCTATCCCAACGTTGCGATTTCAGCTATGAAGTAATTATCCATGATGATTATTCAACTGATGGAACCAGAGAAATAATAAAAGAATATCACCAAAAGTATCCAGACAAAATTAGCTTGATTCTGCCCGAAAGCAACCAATATAGTCAAGATGTCGATATGTTTGACCGGTGCGTATCAATAGCAACTGGGAAGTATATAGCATGGTGTGAAGGTGATGACGAGTGGACAGATCCTTCGAAGTTGCAGAAACAAGTAGATTATATGGAAAATCATCCAGAATGTAGTTTGGTCTACACTAACGCTGATTTTTATATCGAAAGACAGAATCGTATCGAACATAATGCGCTTACATCCGGATTTATACACTCTCCTAAAAATTTCAAAGAGCATCTTCTGCGTGCAGGACATTTAGCTCCGTTGACATGGCTATTCAGAAGAAAGTTATATGTACCAAACACCAAGAGAGATGTAGATTGGTCATATTCAATAGCATTGGATATGTTCGCACAGGGTGATGTGCATTTCCTAGATTACAATACAGCTACATACCGAATTTTCAATGAAAGTGTAAGCAACAGTAAGACTATTAGGTCATTACTGAAATTCGGAAAAGGATTGATACAAATCAAGGAAAAATATTTTTTGAGATATTCACAACTGCTGACATCAGAAGAAACATCTGCGATAAGATATCATACATATCTTAAGTACCTGCCAGCTGCGATTTGTCTTAATGATAGAGAATATATTGCAAAAAGCTGCGAATTATTAGAATTCGCTAATAAGACGCTTTTGGTGTACATCATCAAATACAGGAATGTTTTAATGATTCCTATTATTCTTAAGCTTTTATATAGACTAAAGGGGCGACGTTAAATATTTTATGATTAAGGTATTTGCGATTATAGTCACATATAATCCAAATCTTGTTCAGCTGAAGCTTCAGTTAGATGAGATTTGCCCACAAGTGGCCGGGTGTGTATATGTTGACAATGGAAGTGAAAATAGAGAAAGTCTACGTGAGTTTTGTAGTAGATTGTCGAAGACAACATCATGGATTCTAAATCATGAAAATGCAGGGATTGCCAAGGCTCAAAATCAAGGCATTGACAAAGCCAAAAAAATGGGGGCCACGCATATATTACTTTTGGATCAGGATTCTATTCCTTGCTCTGATATGGTAAAGGCATTAAGTGCACCTTATATGCAATATAAAAATATTGGCGCAACGGGGCCGGTAATCGTAAATGCATATACAAAGAGTGAAGAACTATTCGGAATTCGTATTTCAGGACTACGTATCTTACATATTCCGTTGACAACTGAATTAAACGATGTATCATATATAATATCTTCCGGATGTATGATTCCAATTGAGGTGATAGACAAAGTGGGAGGAATGAATGATGATATGTTTATTGATGGTGTTGATTTCGAATGGTGCCTTAGAGCAAGGAATTATGGCTATAAAATCTTGCAGTGCACCTCTGCAAAATTAATCCACGAGTTAGGAAACGGCAATTCAGACAAAGTGCTTTCTCATTCGCCAAATAGAGAATACTATATTGTTAGAAATTCTTTCAAAATGTCTCGAATGAAACATATACCTTGTCTACATAGAGTTAGACGTTTTGCAATGGGAGTTTTGCGAATGCTCTCAAGTCTACGACCTGGAAGAATGGAGTATTTCAAGTATGCTCTAAAGGGAGCGATAGAAGGATTTTTTTAAAAGAACCACTATATGTATTATTTTAAAAAGCTTCGAAGAATTCTAAGCAATAATTATAAATTGCTAAAATTAAAAAAGTATTATAGCAAGACGAATCCAAAAGTTCCGTGTGAGGACAAGCAATGTCTTATATATATGTGTGATGGTAGGATTCATCATGGAGGACTCGCAGATAGATTGTCGGGACTTGTGTCTACATATGACTACTGTGTAGAGAATAATAAGACCTTTAAGGCAAATTTCGTTTTCCCCTATAATTTATCTGAGTTCCTAGTGCCAAATGAAATTGACTGGACTATTCAGGATGACTTGATATCCTATAATTCGGAAGAGTCACGTCCTATCGTGATATCGTATAACTCGTCTGTTTATTTACAACAGATTTACGCAAAAAAAGAACTTGCCGAGAGCAATTCCCAACTTCATGTATATACCAACATGAAGTATAATTATCCGACTAATTTCAAGTATTCTTTTCACAGGCTGTTTCGCCTTAGTCCATTGCTTAATCAGGCAATATTAAATGAAAAGAAGCAACTTCCGGACGAATATGTATCAATAACTTTTAGATTCCAACAACTACTGGGAGACTTGAAAGAAGGCAATTTCCCCAAAATTGAGGATCAGGGACGAAAGGAGCAACTCATCACAAGATGCCTTAAATATATTGAGACCGTTCATCGGTTGCACCCCCACCTTGATAAATTTTTAGTAACCTCCGACAGCAAGACATTTCTTGAGAGAGCATCCCAATAT
Source organism: uncultured Duncaniella sp. (assembly GCA_910587165.1). Classification (GTDB taxonomy): domain Bacteria; phylum Bacteroidota; class Bacteroidia; order Bacteroidales; family Muribaculaceae; genus Duncaniella. The sequence continues at coordinate 93,000 of CAJUKP010000009.1, read as the reverse complement.
CCCTATGTGCACATTATCAAGGGAGAAATAGTTCATATGGACTTTGATGGTTATAACTCTGATGTCACGATACACTTAAAATCCTTTATCGATCTCTTCATGATAGCTGGAGCAAAGAAAGTATATAGTGTAATAGAGCCTCCGTTATATCAATCTTCTTTCCCTTATGTGGCATCCTTGATAAATGGAACGGAATATATTCAGCTAAACGGACAAGATATTCAATAAATGAATAAGTTCGGTTGACCTCAAGTAGTATTAAAATAAGATATCTACTCTTTATTCTGTTCAGCCTATTCTTATTTCTATTATCAGTTTGACTACAAGTGAGATGAGGTATTTACGAATCAATAACTGAATTAAAGAGCTGCAGCATGGATGTAAATTCTATGGAAGAGCATTGACAGGTATTCAAGAGCCTGTTTGTTAATTAGTTATATTACCCCGAGATGCGATATTGCATATCACTAAGCTCTCGTAATACACTATCTGCCTGTTATTAAGAATAAGGATTGGATTATAATATATTATATTTGTTTCCATTATATTGATCCAATATACTCCCTGTGCTGAAAAATGAGATTGAGTGTAAGATGGGAGAACACATAATATAACTATCGTATATTCTTCCGGAAGAGTCATTCAAGAATATCTCACATAAGAATCAAAAACAACTGATTGCAGACATTATCTACTGCAGGAAGTTATTGAATGAGAAGATTGTCTTTCATAGATCAAGAATGTAAAAAACACTTTGATGATAAACTGTATGAACTTACAGCTGGAAAGACGCCCCATTATGAATGGTTGGAATCGTGGAATGAGGATGAAGAAAATTTCTACGTTGTATGTCTGAGATATTAGATATCTCGAATATCAGACGGCACCCAATATTGAGAAAGGAATTCAGCCCAAACTCATTAATGATATTGTTGATTGATTTGTACCCATCTGAGAAGATACCTCCAAAGTACAAATTATTACATAGTTATCATCTCATTTCATCCAACAGGTATGCCAACGACTATCTTCTTCATTTTTTCGAGTTGGCATAAACGCTTGGCCGTCTGGAGTACAGGCAATTCGCAAACATTTTATAAATAATTTGTGAACGGATTATGAAGTATTCTCGAAAAAGTTAAGTCAAAATACTATAAGGGGTATGGGAGTGTATTGTCATCAAAGTTTAAAATCTTCCTTAACACTTTTGCAAAAGAGAATCAAATAGAATGCAAAAGAAAATAAATTCGTGGAGGAAGGTTCTCTTATTTATTTCACTAAGTTAACAACTGTATCACAATGGAATATTGTGACGCAAAGATTCGATAGTCTAAAAAACATAAATTATGCTGAATTTTACAGTGGGGCCTGTGATGGCTGACGACGAGGTACTCGCCGTCGGTGGTGAGCAGGTACCTTATTTCCGCACTCAGGAATTTTCCAACGTGATGCTCGAAAACGAGGCTTTGATGAAGGAGTTTGTCAATGCACCTTACGAGGCTAAGGCGGTGTTTCTCACCGGATCGGGCACGGCTTCGATGGAAGCCGTTGTGATGAATCTCTTCACTGAGAAAGACAAGCTTCTCGTGATAGATGGCGGCTCGTTTGGTCATCGCTTCACTCAGCTGTGCGACATACATAAGATACCCTACGAGGCGATTAAACCGGAGCGTGGCTGCGCCGTCAGCGCCGAGATGCTTGCGCCCTACAGGGGAAAGGGCTTTACCGGCCTTCTTGTAAACATCCACGAGACTTCGACGGGCGTTCACTACGATCCTCAACTGCTCGGCGACTTCTGCTGTGAGGAGAATATGCTCTTTGTCATTGATGCAATCAGCTCGTTTCTTGCCGATCCTCTTGATATGCAGGAGGTTGGCGCAGATGTAATTATCACTGGCTCTCAGAAGGTACTTGCTTGCGCTCCCGGCATCTCTATTATCGTTCTCGGCGAGAAGGCTTTGAAAAGAGTTCAGACCAACGAGTCAAAGACAATGTACCTCGACTTGAAAGATGCCTTGAAGAATGCCGAGAGAGGTCAGACACCCTTCACTCCGGCTGTTGGAATCTTACGTCAGATAAACGCCCGTCTTCGCCGCATCAAGCTCAACGGCGGAGCTTCTACTGAAATTGCAAAGATAAAGGCACAGGCAGAGGATTTTAGATCGAAAATCAAAGACCTGCCTTTTGAAATTGTCTCAGAATCAATGTCTAACGCACTCACGCCTCTGCATCCCACTACGGCATCGGCCTACGATATATTCCTTGAATTAAAAGACCACTACGGGATATGGATATGTCCCAATGGCGGTGATATGAAGGAAACCATCTTCCGTGTCGGTCATTTCGGGGCGCAGACAACCGCCCACAATGATACTCTAATCCTCGCACTACGCGATCTTCAGAAAAAGGGACTGCTATGAAACGTGTCGGCATAGTAAGCTACAATATGTATGGCAACTTCACCAACTATGGGTCTGCCCTGCAGTCTTATGCGTTACAAAAGGCCATAAACGGCATCGCGCCCGGCCGGATTGAGGCAATGATTGTCGACTACTGTCCGGATGTCTTGGCCGACAAGGATATACTTAATCCCATGGCCAATATGTGGGATAAGGACGAGGCTGCCCTCGAGCGTTGTCGTCTGAGTCTTCCTGCCATACGAGAGAACTACGAGAAATTCAAGCGATTCTATCACGAGCAATATAATCTCTCTTCGCAGAAATACACATATGCAAATTTTAATGAGAGTCTTGATACAGAGGGACTCTCCGGCTATGTATGTGGAAGCGACACAGTCTTTGCTGTGCCGGAATTTGGATTCGACGACGGCTTCTACGCATCATACCCTGCGATGCAGCAGCGCTCCGTAGCTTATGCCGCAAGTTTTGGAGACTACGACATCAAGGATTCTCAAATCCCTGAACTTAAACGCAGGTTGGCCAACTTCAAATCCATCGCGCTTCGTGAGAATGACAAGAAGCCCATTGTTGAATCACTTGTCGCCGCCCCGGTCTACAAGGTGATTGATCCGACTCTGCTTCTCGCCACCGAAGAATACGAAAGCATAACCCAAGATCCTGATGTAAAGGAGCCGTATCTGCTGCTCTACTCCCGCCGTGGCGACGAGGCTATGCAGAAGTTTGCTGAAAGTCTTGCCGCATCGAAAGATCTGAAACTTATAGAAATCAGTCTGAACGCACAGAATTCCGCCCGCCACACCATGCGCTATGATGCCGGCGTAGAAGAGTTCCTCGGACTGGTAAAGAACGCATCAGTGGTTGTGACCAATTCATTCCACGGCATGATATTCGCCGTGCAGTTCCGCCGCCCGTTCTACATCTTCTCGCGCAAGCTCTGCGACACGAAGATTGAAGAAGTGCTCACGCTCTTTGGACTCGAAGACCGACTTTTCAGTCCCGACAATATGACTGAGCCGCGTGCTATAGACTACGACCTTGTCCACAGCAATATCGCCGCGGCGCGGGACAATAGTAAGCAAATTTTAAAAAAGATAATAGACACATTATAATTATGGATAGAGTAAGACTTGTCTGTGACCTGCTCATCTCCTATCTGAAGAGTTACAATGTCGACCACATTGTAATCTCGTCAGGTACCCGAGCCATCCCTTTTATCAAAGCATTGGAGAGCGACAGCTATTTCACTTGTTATTCTGTTGTTGACGAACGTAACGCCGCCTTCTTCGCTCTTGGTCTGGCTCAACAGTTGAATCGCCCCGTTGGTCTCACTTGCACAAGCGGCACTGCTGCATCCAATTATCTCTCCGGCATGACGGAGGCATATTTCTCACACACTCCGTTGGTGGCCATCACCGCCGACCGCAGTATGCAGGTCCTGAACCAGCTCGAGACTCAGAAAGTCAATCAACCGGCTATTTTCGAGCCTGTCACACAAAAGAGCATTTGTTTACCTGTCATTAAGGATGAAGATGACTTTTGGTACGGCAAGCGACTTCTCGATGAAGCGTTTTTTGCAATGTCGCAGCATGGAGTTGGGCCCATTCACATCAATCTGCCCATCGAAGGCTCGACAAACGATATAACTATAAGCCGTGACGAAAAGTCGGCCATTGATTTCTCGCCTATAAAACTATACCAAAACTCCGACTTTGAGAAGTGGCAATCGGCTGTTGAGGAGCTAAATGCTTATAGCCGTATCGCAGTTGTCATCGGACAAAATATAAATCTTGACAAATCCACCGCTGAGGCTATAGCTAAGTTCTGCCACAGCCGCCGGATCCCCATAATAGGCGACAATCTGTCTAATTTCCGATGCGACGAGATGATATTCGCCCAGGCACCATTCAAGGCGATGAACGCCTCGACCTTCGAGCCTATGTTGCCCGAACTCGTAATCTCTATCGGCAACAACTTTCAGGAACGAATCAAAGATCTCTTCAAGGCTCACAAAGGCAAGTTCAAGCATTGGCTTGTAGACGAAAGCGGCACCATCAGAGATTGGACCCGCAGTCTGACAAGCTTGTTTGAATGTACCGACCTTCAGTTCTTCACCTACTTTAACTCCCACGCCGTAGAGAGTACAGACGGTAGCTATCTAAAAGATTGGCAGAGGGTAAGTGACGCTGTGAAACTTCCACAGGATATGCCGTGGAGCAATTTCTATCTCGCCCAACAATTCTCACAATATATCCCTGACGGGAGCTTGTTGCATTTGGCAATTCTTAATTCCACCCGTCTCATGCAGTTCTTCAAATTACCAGCAAGCGTAAAGGTTAGTTGCAACGCATCGAGTTTCGGCATTGATGGTTGTTTGCCCACACTTTTAGGGCAGGCTGCCGTGGCTACTGACCGTCTTTCATTCATACTGCTTGGCGACTTGAGTTTCATCTACGCTATGAACGCGCTCGCAATACGCGGCATCGGCCCAAATGTCAGAGTTCTGGTCTCAAACAATGGCGGCGGTGCAGAATTCCACATCTACCCTCATCTCAAGGAAGATGATAGCGTAGATGTCCATATCGCGGCCTCCCACAAATATAGTGCTAAAGAATGGGCTGAAGCTACAGGCTTTGAATACCTGTCGGGGCGTAGCAAAGAAGACCTTGACACGGCATTGAGTGCTTTTGTTTCGACTGAAAGCGATAAACCCAAATTGCTTGAGGTGTTCACTCCACTTCACCATGACGGCGAGTATTGTCTCGACGTTTACAAGTATCTTGAGAAGGAGCTCGCTCCTGTCATCGAATCAATAAAAGCCGAACGCAAATGAAGATTCTGATACTTGGCGGAACGGGCGCCATGGGCAAGCCGTTGGTTGAGATTCTAAACGCTGCGGGGCGCACCGAGACAGATATTCTCGTGACATCACGTTCGCCATATCCATCAAAAGAAAATGTGAAATATCTTGTCGGCAACGCCCGCGACAACATTTTTCTGAGCTCGCTGCTGTATGAGAAGCCGGATGCGATTGTCGACTTTATGAACTATGACCTTGATGAGTTCGCAGCCCGCATCCCGATGCTGCTTGGTTCGACTAAACATTATATATGGTTTTCAAGTTGCCGCGTATATGCCGAATCAGATAAGCCGCTTACAGAGTCTTCGCCTCGCTTGTTGGAGACATCTTGCGACAAAGATTTTCTGGCGACCAACCGATATGCTCTCCGAAAGGCCAGACAGGAAGATCTGTTAAAGAACTCCGGCTTCAATAACTATACTATAATACGCCCATATATCACGTATAATGACGAGCGTCTTCAACTCGGGATTTTAGAGAAGGAACAATGGCTGTATCGTCTTTTGAACGGCAAACCACTTGTTGTATCTAAAACCATGCTCGACAAGACTACAACCCTGTCGCACGGCGATGATGTGGCAGCAGTTGTAGCCAAACTTATCGGCAACGATAACGCCTTGGAACAGACCATTCAGATAGCCGGGCCACATACAGTCAAGTGGATAGACCTGCTGAAGAATATATATATCCCGATTCTTCAGAAATATATCAACGTGCCTCCCACCTACTGCTCAGATTCTATTAAGGCCATAGAGATGCTTTATGAAGGAGGGTATAACACGATATATGACCGTAATTATGACCGTGTGTTCGATTCATCAAAGATTGATCGCTTGGTTGGGCCGGTCTCTTACAAATCAATCGAGGAGGGAATTGGCAGTTCTTTGACAAACTTCCTTGATGGAGAGCGAAAATTCCTTCACATAGATCCGATTTATGAGGCTTATCAAGATATTTTGACAGATACAATGTCCGATGAGCGATATTTTGACAATATCGAGGATTTCGAGACATATAAGAGGTATCGTAATAAACCCTTGTCTGACATTGAAGGGCTTGAAGACAACAAAAAAGTTATTCTATGACACGAGTTATCACATACGGTACTTATGACCTGCTCCATTATGGCCATATAAAATTATTGGAGCGGGCAAAGGCTTTGGGGGACTATCTGATAGTGGGTGTCACGGCCGACGATTTCGACAAGACCAGAGGCAAAATCAATGTGCAGCAGTCACTGATGGAGCGTGTCGAGGCTGTTCGAAAGACAGGCTTGGCCGACGAGATTATAGTCGAGGAATATGAGGGTCAGAAGATCGATGACATACGCAAATATAACGTCGATATTTTCACCGTGGGTTCCGACTGGGTTGGAAAGTTCGACTATCTCAATGAATATTGCAAGGTGGTCTATCTCGACAGGACGCAGGGAGTGTCGAGCTCTGAGATACGGGCCAAACAGAATGAGATACGTCTCGGAATCGTTGGCGAGTCAAACGTCATTGCCAAGTTTATTCGCGAGAGTAAGTATGTCAACGGTGTTAAGGTGGTGGGAATATGTGCCGTGGAAAAGTCAGTCAGCAAGGAGATATCAGACAACGTATCGCTGCTGACCGATGATTACGAAATGCTTCTCGGCGCGGTCGACGCAGTCTATGTCATATCGCATCCCTCGATGCATTACACCCACATAAAGAAGGCACTTGAGGAGGGCAGACATGTGCTATGTGAGTCGCCGATTGCATTGAATGAGCAGGAGGCTGAAGAACTGTTCGCGCTGGCCGACTCGAAAAATCTTGCGTTGGTTGATGGTATAAAGACAGCCTATTCGACAGCCTATTCGCGCATGATACTCCTTGCGAAGGGTGGTAAGATCGGCGATGTGGTCTCGGTTGACGCTGTTTGCACAAGTCTCAAGGCATTGAATTATGACGATGTCTCCACCCTCCACAAGACGTGGAACAGCCTTACGGCATGGGGTCCCACGGCCCTGCTGCCCGTAATGCAACTTCTTGGCACGAACATAGAAGATTTCACTATCTACTCACGCATCGGAGAGGAAAAGCATCAATACGATGAATTTACTAAGATATCTTTGCTTTACGACGATGCCGTCGCCTCCATCAAAGTGGGCAAAGGCGTGAAAAGCGAAGGTGAGCTTATAATTTCAGGAACAAAGGGCTATATCTATGTCCCCGCACCCTGGTGGAAGACCGACTATTTCGAAATCCGATATGAAAACCCGGAAGAAAGCAGACGCTATTTCTTTCAGCTCGAAGGGGAGGGAATACGCAACGAAATTGTGACTTTCCTTCGCGCCATAGAGCGAGGAAGCGTATCGCCCATATCGAAGAATGTATCAATCAGTATGGTCCGCCTTATGCAGGCATATTTCGAAAAGAAAAAACTGGTAAAACTTGCGAAAAATGTTTAGAGCTCAAAAGCATATCACCTCGACAGCCAACAGCAACTCAAATGTCCGCCTCCTCTCTCGTCAGGAATTGGGACAACTGCAGGCGCATCTTTGGCGAATGTATAAGGACATCGAGGCCATCTGTATTCGTCACAATCTGCAAATGTGTCTGGCTGCAGGTAATGTCTTAGGTGCTGTCAGGCATAATGGATGGATACCTTGGGACGACGACCTTGATGTCTGTATGCCGAGGGAGGATTATGATAAATTCATGAACATATATTCGAAGGAACTTCCCGATAAGTATATAGCATATTCCGTCGAGAACGAAAACGGACCGATCATTCGCTTTGGAAAAATCATTGATCGAGAGACGGAGTTTTCGCAATTGATTGACTTGTATCCTGCACATAAAGAAGGTGTCTTTATAGATGTCTTTCCATACGACAACGTTCCGCGCTCGAAATTCAAGCATAAATTGAGGCAGATGTTGGCCTACGGAATTATGATGATTCAAAATTCCGTTAATCAGCGGAAGAATGCAACCAAGGAATATGCTTCGGTGCTCTGCTCTTCGCATGGCGGAAAAAACGTATACCGCATCCGCGAGATGTTAGGCTTTCTATTCGGAGTAGTAAGCCTTAAGACTTGGTTTAAGCTTCACGACCGACTGATCCGCAACTGCGAGAAAACGGGATTGCTGTATTGTGGCGCGAGCACCACCACCGGTTGGATCCCCATACCCGAATCTTACCTGTTTCCGGCAAAGAAAGTCACTCTGGCCAACGGCGAAGATTGTCTCCTCCCCGGCGAGCCCGAAAAATACCTCGACCATGTCTACGGCAACTGGCGCACCATCCCCGATGACACCGACAAATGGCACCACTACGTCAAGGAATTCAAACTCCCCGGGACCAATTAATCGAAATATTACTTAGGTTATATTAAATCACCTACAAATGAAAATACTGTTTTGCGATAATAATCTTGGACAGTTCTTAAACTTCCGAGGTTATATTGCTCGTTATTACCATTCCAAAGGCATAGATGTAGGAGTGGTTTTACCAGCGTGTACTTGCACGGATGCGCTGATGTCTCGTGTTCCAGACTATCTTCACGTATATACGGTAGACATGAAGCCCAATAGTTCAAATCCAATTAAGGACTTAGGGTATTTACTCAAACTATATTCACTGTTTAGGCAGATAAAACCGGACATCATTTTCCTCTACACAATAAAACCCAATATTTATGGCTCGATTGCCGGACATATGCTTGGAATCCCTGTTGTCGCTATGGTAGCCGGACTTGGATATGCCTTCAGCGGACAAAGTCTGGTGCGAAGGCTCGGAAGACGGCTGTATAAATATGGGCTTCAAAAGGCGGAAAAAGTTATCGTATTGAATCAATCAAACTATGATACGCTTTGTGAAAACGGATTTGTCGAAAAGGAGAAACTTCTTCTGTTTGAAGGTGGAGAGGGTGTAGATATGGAGCAATATCCATATAAAGAGGACAACTATACAAAAGTACGCTTTCTAATGGTGGCGCGCATACTGTACGACAAGGGATATTCTGAATATGTAGATGCTGCCAGAATAGTTAAAAATAAGTATCCAGACATTAAGATAGAATTACTTGGCCCATTGGCCGAAGATAGTCCCATGGGCGTACCTCGCGCGGTTGTAGAAGCCGACCATAACAGCGGAGCTATAACATATCTCGGAGAGACGAATGAAGTGCCGCATTACGTTGGTAAAGATGGAGTTGTTGTGGTTGTGGTCAGCAGTTATAAAGAAGGATTAAACCGTTCTCTAATGGAAGCATGCTCTATGGGACGCATCTGCATAACGAGCGATATTCCGGGATGTAAGGAAATAGTGGACAACGGACTAAATGGATTGTTGGTTGAGCCAAAGAATCCCGAGCGACTTGCCAATGCTATGATAGATCTTATAGAGCGTACTCCGGAGAAACTAAGACAGATGTCTGAACTCTCCCACAATAAGGCTATGAAATATTTCGACATCCGTCATGTGATAAAGAAATATGATTGTCTTTTATCAGAGTTCGTATCATCGAAATAAAGTTTCAATATTTGGATATTAATAACCATAACATTGAATACGATAAATAGTAAATGAGGGAGAGTCTGTTTCATAAGTTTGGAATGTGGCTGTTGGAATTAATTGTAATTATATACGATACATAACCTATGACACTCCCATAGGGACTCTTGTAGAAATCGGGATGCACCCGGAATGCACCTCAATCCTAATGACTGAATCAGCGTAATGTGGGCTGCGACAGCAGCATTACTGATAGTAGTTTGTTCATAGGCACATCGCGGTTTTCCTTGTTTTGCGGAGTTGAAAATATTTCGCAGAGCAAGGTTTTGTGCATCTCGGAGTGAGCAATTATACTAACTTCCTGATCACAAGTGCCAAATATTTAGTTAAAATATCTCTTTTTCCGTCAAGAAAGGCGGTTGGTTGACTTCCCAGACCATATCGGTAATGGAGTGGAGCATCAGCACTTGTCAGAACTGAAGCGTCCGGACATAAGGTGGTTTGGCCGTGGAGATACGGACGCCTTGTTGAGCGAGAAAGGAAGTATATGTGTCTTTATTTCTGACTATATGCTTTGTATGTTTGCTGGAGAGTGATGAGGGATGAGACAATCTTTCCGCCATCTTTCCCGAGATACTTCTGTACCCCGGGAAGAAGTTCAACGCATTTATCAAAGGAAACGTCACTTAAAGCAACCTCAAAGAATAGCTTCGGATCTTTTTCTTGTCAGTTTGATTGTATTTTTCGACACCTTCTTTGAGCGTGGTGACAATTGTAGTTGTAATTTTTCCCACGAAAGGACTGAACACTGAAACAACGGCCAGAGCCGAGATCACCATAGTGTAGTCGATACCACATAGAAATTCAATTACATCTTCGATCATCTCCTTTTGGCGAGTCACCTTGATAATCTTCCTGGTCGTGGCCTTGATCAGTTCATTTTCCTTACCGCGATTGGTGTTTGGCCGGAATGCAGTGGAGATCTCCTCGTATGTATCCGTCACTTTGCCTTCGGGGGTATCTTTGGATTTTACGAATCGTCTGGTGATAGTGGTCGGATATTTGCTATCTATGATTGTCTTTATACTTCCGGTCATAAAAATAGCATTGAGTCCGGATTCGAAAACAGGGATATTCACACCAAGTTTGGCGGCCTCGTTGAGAATGATCTTTCGCTCTGCATCATCCAGATATCCGTCGGCAAGTGCCATATCAATCATGGCTTTGAGTCCGGAACTAACTTGGGTGGGCTGGTTGTATTTTTTCAGAGGGATTATTCCATCCTCAATCTCGGTGATACCACGTTTGTTTTTAAGTGCATTGATATATGTTTCAAACTTGTCGATGTCCACCCCTCTGGCTAATGCCAGCTCACGGAGATATGCTTTTTCAGAGGTAGTGAGAACTTTGCCGGCGAGGGCTATCTCCACAAGTTGCATAAGCTGTACGCCAAACTCTTTTTCAGGAATCGCCGGTATGGCATCCTCTCGGGTAGTGGTGGAGGGAATAGGTTGGGAATTTGAAGAGTTGATATTTTATCGAAGAGTCCCATGCAGATATTGTTGGTGGTTATTGTTAAGATACTTTCTTTGTAGGGCTTATTTCCATTACATCTTTGGGCAACCGCACTTCTCTTGATCCCGGGCCGGGGCTGCCGCGGTGCGGTCTACGACCGCAAAGAGATATATAAAACCATATATGGTCAACAGACTCTGTAGACCAATTCAAACCACTTCAAACCAATTTAAGCCAATTTAGCCAACGAAGGAAAAACGTATGAGGCAAAATCGGTTGAACGTCCCCAGACGTGTAACCCTCATTTGGGAATCACCAAATCCGTCAACATTTTTCGGGAAGGTCTTTCTCAGTGTAAAAAAATATCCTGACCGAGAACAAATACAACCGATAGGTTGTATCTTTTATAAATATTTAGTTTCTTTGCAGAAAACTTAGGTATATGACTTTTGATGTGTAGTCTTCTGGGGACGTTACCGAATTTAATAAATACTGACTATGAAAGATTTACAAGATAAATTATCGGCTTACAAGTCTTCTGCTCCATCCCGATGGAGAGAAAAAGCTATGGAGCGTAGCGAAAACAGGGAATGGATGCGTTATTCTCAGAAAATAGCTATGATGATGCTTGACAAAATGGAGGAACTGGGAATTACACAGAAAGGCGTCGCCGAACGTATGGGCTGTTCCCGGCAATACATATCCCGTGTGCTGAAAGGCTCAGAGAATCTAAGTATCGAAACGATCTTCAAGATTGAGTCGGCTTTGGGTTTGCAGATTCTTGAACCGGCTTTTGCCAATCATTAAGGATCTGAACCATTCCGATATCCCAGACCAGTTATTTTCCAAGCTTTTCCAGTTTCTTTTTAAGTTTTGCAGGAGTCAGTGTGTCGGGATATTCCGTGAAAGGCAGGCGCAGCTGACACCCCTCGCGGAAACGGCTGCACCCGAACGCGGTCTTACCCTTGAGGATATGTCCCTGCCCGCACACCGGACATTCCACCTGCTCGAACTTGGTCGTGCGCGGAGCTCTCGGTTTCGTAGGCTTCGGCTTGTCGTTCCCCTCTTTGGCTTCAGGAGCCGAAGGCGATGAGGGAGGGCCCACCTGGATCTTGCCGTGGGAATTGTCGCTCAGCACATTGATCACAATCTCATTTATGAGCACTTTCAGCTCGTCAATGAACCCCGAAGCCGAATACTCCCCCCTTTCGATACGCCGCAGTTTGTTTTCCCACAGACCCGTAAGCTTGGCGCTTTTCAGCAGTTCCTCATGTATGGTGCCTATCAGCTCTATCCCTGCAGGAGAGGCCATTATGGATTTCCCCTTACGGTGTATGTATTTGCGTTTGAACAGAGTCTCGATTATGGCCGCACGGGTCGACGGACGTCCGATGCCGTTCTCCTTCATTGCCTCGCGGAGTTCCTCGTCGTCCACTGTCTTTCCCGCGCTCTCCATGGCCCTGAGCAGGGTGCCCTCGGTGTAATATTTCGGCGGCTGGGTAGCCTTCTTCACGAGCGAAGGCTCCTGAGGACCGCTTTCGCCCACGTTGAACGGAGGGAGTATCTTGTCGTCATCCCCCTCCTTTGTCTCCTCCTTTTGCTGGGTGTTGTCGAGCACCTTGCGCCATCCCGGTGATGTGATCACCTTTCCGTTCGCCCTGAAACTGTATTTGTCCACCTCTCCGGTCACTGTGGTGGTCAGAAACTCGCAGTCGGGGTAGAACACGGCTATAAAACGCAGCGCTATCAGATGATACATCTTTCTCTCGTCGCCGACGAGCATATTCGGAGCCTGTCCGGTCGGGATAATGGCATGGTGATCGGTCACTTTGGAATTATCGAACACCTTCTTGCTCTTAGGGATCTTAGCCCCGAGCAGCGGAGCCGTGAGCGGCGCGTAGGGGGTCATGGCCTGGAGTGTCTGGGGGATCTTGGCATAGATATCCTCGCTCAGATATGTGGTGTCCACACGCGGATAGGTGGTGACTTTCTTCTCGTAGAGCGATTGGATCAGGCGCAGGGTCTCGTCGGCGGTCCATCCCCACTTTTTGTTGCATTCCACCTGAAGCGAGGTCAGGTCAAACAGTCTCGGGGCCGACTCGCGTCCCTTCTTCTCCTGCACGTCCTTTATCACCATATCCTTCCCTCTGATGGCTTCAATGGCATTCTCGGCCTCCTCCTGTTTCTTGAATCTTCCGGCGGTGGAGTTGAACGTCACATCGCGATACACCGACTTGAGTTCCCAGAAATCTTCCGACTTGAAGTTGGTTATCTCGAAATGACGCTGCACGATCAGGGCAAGCGTAGGGGTCTGCACCCTTCCTATCGAAAGCACATTTCCGGGCGAGGAATATTTGAGAGTGTACAGACGGGTCCCGTTCATGCCGAGAATCCAGTCGCCAATCGCACGTGACAATCCCGCGTGATAGAGATTGTCAAATTTCTTCTCCGGTTCGAGATTGTTGAATCCCTCGCGTATCGACTCGTCTGTCAGCGATGAGATCCATAGACGTTTCACCGGACATTTCACTCCCGCTTTCTGCATCACCCATCTTTGTATCAGCTCACCTTCCTGCCCGGCGTCACCGCAGTTGATTATCTCGTCGGCACGGGCCGACAGGTCGGCTATCACCTTGAACTGCTGTTCATAGCTCTGCTGGGGTATGAGTTTGATGCCGAATTTCGGCGGTATCATCGGGAGTGCCCCGAGCGACCATCGTTTCCATGCCTCGCTGTAGTCGTTGGGTTCCTTGAGCATACAGAGATGGCCGAAGGTCCAGGTGACACAATAGTCCCCTCCTTCATAGAATCCGTCGCGCTTTGTATGGGCTCCGAGGATGGCCGCGATGTCCTTGGCCACACTCGGTTTCTCCGTGATGCAGAGTATCATGAAAATGAAATGTGTATGAGATTGGTGTTTATGGTGGTGTCGGTGTCGGTGGGAGAGGGGGCGACCATTATCTGCCGGTGCGGCTGAACACGATGGGACTCTCGCCGCGCGGAGTTTTCAGCACTATGGTGCCCTGGCGTTTCGGGGCGGCGGGCGGGAAATCTATCTCCACCCCTATGCGGCCCTCATCCTCCCACTGGAAATAGCGGTTGAGATCCACCCCTTCGATGTCGGTGCATTCCATCCCGTCCAGAGTGGCTCCGTCGATCCGCGCCGATGTGTGCGGGCGTCCCGTGAGGCTGCCATACACTCTCGTGAGGTCTTTGCGGTAGTCTATGCTGTCCACTGTCATGGCCAGCACATTGCCTGACGGATGGCTCTCAAACCCCTTGACCCTCTCGGCATGAAGCGATGCTGTGGCGAGGGTGATACTGGTAAGGATAAACGCGATGATTCTTTTCATGATTGCAAAATTAACAAAAAATAAGTGGATGCACAAGCTCTCTTCCCCCTTCACCTGAGATATTTCTCCAGAGTCTCCACCGAGGGGTTATAGGCCACGATCTTTCCGCTGGGGTTGACGAGATAGGATGTATAGCCTTTCCTGGCCTTGTAGCCTGCTGGGATGTTGCCGTCGGCCACATCGGCGATACTGAACTGTCTCGTAAGGTCAAGGCCATCCTTGCGGGCCAGTTCAGAGAACAGGCCGCGGTCACCGTCGGTGTTCACCGACACCAGCTCGATCCCCTGGTTCCTGTGTGTGCGGAAAAAGCGGTCATATTCTCCGGTCGCTATTCTTGATACTGCGTTGTGTGAATCCCAGAAATTGACGAGCACATATTTCCCCTTGAGGTCGTTGATCTTTATATCCGACTGTTCGTTTCTCACCTCCTCCACACGTGGCGTAGCGGAGGTCTGACGCATGAACCGGGCGGCGAAAGCCCACACAACGAGCCCTGCCACCACGACAGATGCGATGTATTTTATTGTCCGTTTCATACCTATAAAGACAATCCCCGGCCGCCGAATGTTCACCCGCACCGGGGATTGAATGCACCTATATTGATATGTTAACTAAATTTCTTTTAAATATTAATTTTTATTGCTGAAAATTTTGTGATTTATAGAAAATGGCTTACCTTTGCGACATAATCATAAACATCAGTTCACAATGAAGCGATTTAGCACATATTCCTTCTTTTATTATTTTTATTTTGATAAAAAATAAAAACGGGATTATGCGCACCACATCGCCGGACAACGTTCAATTACGGCAATCAGCAATTCAATAAATGATAATTTTCCGATCCCGTTCTTCTCATTACGATAGGAACGGGATCATTTTTATATAATAGAAAATGCACACAAAAAGGATCACAATACAGGGTGTCTCGGGATGCTATCACGATGCTGCGGCCCATCTCTATTTCCCGGCTGATGAGGTGGAGACCATACCGTGCGCCTCATTCCCGGCTATGTTCGACACTCTATCGTCCGATGCCTCTCTTCTCGGCATAGTGGCTATTGAGAACACCATAGCCGGCTCGCTGCTCCAGAATCACGAACTGCTGCGCCAGAGTTCGCTCCGGATCATAGGTGAGGTCAAGATGCGCATATCCCATGTGTTGTGCGCCCTCCCCGGCCAGTCCGTGGCGGAACTCTCGGAGGTCAATTCCCATCCGATGGCCCTGATGCAGTGCGAGCAGTATCTTCGCCGTCACCCCAATCTCAAGATGGTGGAGCGATTCGACACTGCCGGGAGTGCCCAGGAGATAGCCGAGGGGAAACTGTATGGCCATGCCGCCGTGTGTGGCGAATATGCCGCCGAGCTTTATGGCCTCGAGATCCTCGACAGGGGCATCGAGACCAACAAGCGTAATTTCACTCGCTTCCTCATTCTCGCCGATCCGCTTGTGGCGGCCGAGTGCGGACCCTCTGAGCGCGACATCGACAAGGCTTCCATTGTCTTCACTCTCCCGCACACCAACGGGGCGCTCTCAAAGATTCTCACCATACTCTCCTTCTACGATATCAACCTTTCCAAGATCCAGTCTACCCCGATCGTGGGGCGGGAGTGGGAATACAGATTCTACGTCGACCTCACATTCGATTCCCTCGTCAGATACCGGCAGGCCCTTGAGGCGGTGCGCCCTCTGTGCCGCGATCTTTCGGTGCTTGGTGAATATGCCGAAGCAAAAGTGACCCATTAAGCGTTATATGATTATGGATAAGAAAATAGAACCCTCGCAGAGGGTGCAGAACATAAAGGAATATTATTTTTCCACCAAACTGAAGGAGATCGCGGCCATGAAGGCCGCAGGTGCCGATATTGTTTCCCTCGGTATCGGAGGCCCGGATCTGCCGCCGCCTGCCGAAGTGATCGAGACCATGTCCGAGGCTCTACGTGTGCCCTCCAATCACGGCTATCAGACCCATGTCGGCATTCCCGAGCTCCGCGAGGCTTTCGCCCGTTGGTACAGGAGATGGTATGGTGTGGAGCTTGATCCCGCCCGTGAGATACAGCCCCTCATCGGGTCGAAGGAGGGCGTGACACACATTTCCCTGGCATTTCTGAATCCCGGCGATAAAGTGCTTGTCCCAAATCCCGGTTACCCCACATATTCCTCCATATCCCGTATGGCGGGAGCCGAGGTCATCTATTATGATCTGAAAGAGGAGACCGGATGGCAGCCCGATTTCGAGGCTCTTGAGAGTATGCCGCTCGAGGGAGTGAAACTGATGTGGCTCAACTATCCGCATATGCCCACCGGCGCTCCCGCCCGTCGGGCCACATTTGAGAAAGCGGTCGAGTTCGGCCGCCGTCACGGGATAGTGATTGTCCACGACAACCCTTACTCGTTCATCCTCAACCCCGAGCCTCAGAGCATCATGTCCGTGCCGGATGCTAAAGAGATAGCCATCGAGCTCAACTCGCTCAGCAAGAGCCACAATATGCCCGGATGGCGTGTGGGAGTGGCTGTCTCCAACCCTGAATTCCTCTCCTGGATACTGAGGATAAAGAGCAACATTGACTCCGGACAGTTCAAGCCACTGATGCTTGCGGCTGCAAAGGCCCTCGAGGCCGGTCCGGAATGGCACGAGGCTCTCAATGCCGCCTACCGTGAGCGCAGGCTCGTGGCCGGAAAGGTCATGGAGGCTCTCGGATGCACGTTCGATCCCTCCCAGACCGGACTTTTCCTCTGGGGAAGAATCAAGGATGAGAAAGTATCGTCGGTCGATCTGGCAGACAGGGTGCTCCGCGACGCCCACGTCTTCATAACACCGGGATTCATATTCGGCTCCAACGGAGACCGCTACATACGCATCTCGCTTTGTGCTCCGGTCGATAAACTCACCGAGGCTCTCAACCGCATCAACAAACTGAATCAAAACGCATGAAAATGGATAAAATACAACCTCTCGCCATAGAAGGCGCTTCGCTCGATCGCCCCATCA
The DNA here is from genome assembly GCA_910587165.1 of uncultured Duncaniella sp. GTDB lineage: Bacteria > Bacteroidota > Bacteroidia > Bacteroidales > Muribaculaceae > Duncaniella. The sequence goes on along the minus strand of CAJUKP010000009.1, from coordinate 75,380 downwards.
TAATTTCCGGCCCCTGCAGTGCTGAAACCGAGGAGCAGGTGCTTGAGACCGCCAAAGGTCTCGCACGTGCCGGAGTCAAGATATTCCGTGCCGGAATCTGGAAACCGCGCACCAAACCCGGTGGTTTCGAAGGTGTGGGTGTGCCGGGACTGGCGTGGCTCAACAAGGTCAGGGAGACCACCGGCATGAAGGTGGCCACCGAGGTGGCCAACCGTGGCCACGTGGAGGCTGCACTTGAATATGGTATGGATCTCCTCTGGATCGGTGCGCGCACATCGGCCAACCCGTTCGCCATGCAGGAGATCGCCGATGTGCTCCGCGAGGCCGGCAAGGACATCCCCGTACTTGTCAAGAACCCTGTCAATCCCGATCTCGAACTCTGGATCGGCGCGCTCGAGCGTCTCTACAATGCCGGTATCACCCGTCTCGGCGTCATCCACCGCGGATTCTCCACCTATGGCCGTCAGATCTACCGCAATAATCCCCAATGGCGCATACCTCTCGAACTGCGTCGCCGTTACCCCGATCTGCCCATCATCTGCGATCCCAGCCACATCGGCGGAAAGAGAGAGCTCATCGCATCCCTCTCCCAGCAGGCTCTTGACATGGGCTTCGACGGCCTGATCATCGAGAGCCACTGCGACCCGGATTGCGCGTGGAGCGACAAGAGCCAGCAGATCACACCCGAGGTGCTTGGCGTGATACTTGACAATCTCGTGTTCCGTGATGCTCCCGTGCCCACTGACAGCCTCGTCCATCTCCGCCGCCAGATTGACCAGCTTGACAATGACCTTCTCGAGATTCTGGCAAAACGTATGAACGTATCGCGTGAGATCGGTGCCTACAAACGCGATCACAATATGCCGGTCGTCCAGGCCACACGTTATGGCGACATCATGACCTCCCGTGTGCTCGCCGCCAAGTCGATGGGCATGAGCGAGGAGTTCATGAGACAGATTTTCTCCTCCATCCATGAGGAATCGGTAAGAATCCAGGTAGAGCTCAACAAATGAAAATCCTGATACTCGGAGCCGGAAAGATGGGGTCGTTCTTCTGCGACCTCCTTTCCTTTGACCACGATGTGGCCGTCTATGATCCCGATCCGATGCGTCTGCGGTTCACGTTCAACGCCCGCCGTTTCGCCACTCCCGGCGAGATAGCCGCCTTCGAGCCACAGCTCGTCATCAATGCCGCCACGGTGAAATATACCATCGAGGCGTTCCGCGCCATAATGGATGTCATACCCCCGACAGCCATCCTCAGCGACATAGCGTCCGTCAAGACCGGCCTGCCGGAGTTCTATGCCACCTGCGGACATCCTTTTGTCAGCACCCACCCGATGTTTGGCCCGACGTTCGCGTCACTGTCCAATCTTGCCAACGAGAACGCCATAATCATAAAGGAAGGAGACCATCTCGGACGGATATTTTTCCGCGACATCTACTCCCGGCTCGGGCTCAATATCGTCGACTATACTTTCAGCGAGCACGACGAGACAATAGCATATTCCCTCTCGATACCCTTCGCGGCCACACTCGCATTCTGTGGAGTGATGAAGCCTCAGGAGGCCCCGGGCACAACCTTCAAGCGCCATCTCCAGATAGCGCGCGGACTCATGAGCGAGGATGACTATCTTGTTTCCGAGATCCTTTTCAACCCCAACACACCCCGGCAGCTTGCCAAGATACAGGAAAAGCTCGCCGAGCTGCAGACCATCGTGGAGCGTCGCGATTCCGAGGCCATGAAGGCCTACCTCGCCGAAGTCCGCAAGAATGTCCAGTAGGACAGAAAGGTACATGAGAAAATAAGGACAGAAGAAACAGATCAAGATTCGGTCGAATCAAAAAATCTGTTTCTTCTGTCCTTATTTTCTCATGTACCTTTCAGTCCGGTTGTACTCTTGTTTATTTTACCCTGCCGAGTATGAGTGCTGAGCGGGGAGCCACCGTGAGCTTGCCGCCCCGTGAGGAGCCGAGCCCGTCAGCCTTGATATTTCCATCCTCGGCTATTACGGTCCAGTCGGCCTTGGACACCTTGACTGTGCGGCTCTCGTCCGATCCGTTGAATATGACCTTGATCTCCTTGTAGTTATCGCCGTTGGCGTGATCCACGAGGCTGTATGACACAAGTCCCGGCTCGGTCTTGTCAAACTTGAGATGCTTGGCCACATCCTCGGCGGTAGTCATGCGGAATGCCGGATGCTCCTTGCGAAGCTTTATGAGCTCTTTGTAATACTCATATTGCGAGGCGTTGGCATGGCGTAGGTTCCAGTCTATGGCGTTGATGGAGTCGGGCGACTTGTATGAGTTATGCACACCCTTCTTATCGCGGAAGATCTCCTCGCCGGTAAACATGAACGGAGTGCCCTGTGAGGTGAACACTATGGTCTGTGCCAGTCGTGCCGCTCTCTGGCGCTCGGCCTCCGTGGCGTCGGGCATCGACTTGCGGAGCTTGTCGGTGAGCATGAGGTCGTCGTGACACGACACATAGTTGATGATCTGAGTCGGGGCGTTGGCGTATGCAAACTTCGAATTGTTCCCTTTCGAATAGTCCACCTGCGGATGCGCGGTCGAGCCGACAATGCCTATCTTCACGGTCTCTTCAAGTCCGGGTTTGCCGGTGGCGAAACCCCGGTCGGACGCGTCGGAATAATGTCCTTTTACGGCATCGCGGATGTCGTCGGAGAAGACAGCCACCTGTGGCATCTTCGAAACATTCTCCTTGAGCGCGCGTTTTTCGACCGGCAGGGGAGAGTCTCCTGCTGTCCACCCCTCTCCGTAGATGAATATGTCGGGATTGATCTCCTTCAGCGCTGCTGCCACCTGATTCATTGTCTCGATGTCATGTATGGCCATGAGGTCGAAACGGAAACCGTCGATATGATATTCCTTTGCCCAGTATTTCACGGAATTGACAATGAAGTCACGCATCTGCTGGCGGTCGGAGGCCGTCTCGTTGCCACATCCCGAAGCGTCGCTGTAGCTCCCGTCCGGGCGGTGGCGGTAATAGTAGCCGGGGGCCGTGAGCGAGAAATTTGAGTCATCATTGTCGGCCGTGTGGTTGTAGACCACGTCCATGATCACTCCTATACCGTTGTCGTGGAGCGACTTCACCATCTCCTTCATCTCCCTTACCCTTGCCGACGGATCGGACGGGTTGGTCGAATACGAACCCTCGGGTGAATTGTAGTTGAGAGGATCATATCCCCAGTTGTATTGGTTGAGCTGGAGATTGGCCTCGTCAACACTGTTGTAGTCGTATGACGGAAGTATGTGCACATGGGTCACTCCAAGGTCCTTGAGATGGTCGATGCCTGTGGCCTCACCTTCAGGGTTGGTGGTGCCTGTTTCGGTGAGAGCGAGGAATTTTCCCTTGTTGGCCACTCCCGACGAGGGGTGTTCCGAGAAATCGCGGTGGTGCATCTCGTAGATCACGGCATCGTTGATGTGCTTGAGCGCGGGGCCTTTGTCTGAATTCCAGCCTTCGGGATCGGTGAGGCCGAAGTCGATGATTGCGGCGCGCTCGCCGTTCACTCCGACTGCCTTGGCCCATACGCCCGGAGTCTCTTTGAGCCATTTGCCGTTGTGCTTGATGCGGAAAGTGTAGTACTTGCCATAGAGTTTGCCCGGGAGCGATGCAGTCCATGTGCCTTGGTCGGCTTTGGTCATCTTCAGGGTCTGCTCGGCCTTCGAGTTGCGTCCGGTAGGATAGATGAGGAGTTCGACCTCCTCGGCTTCCGGCGACCAGAGTCTCCAGCGCGTTCCGTCGGCGCCTACGGTCAGTTCAAGGTCGTCACCTGCGTAGGTAGGGAAGTTCTGATACTTGCTGTCGGGGTTTTCTGCCACTGTTTCCATGCTGCAGCAGAGAGCGATACTTGCCAAAACAGGAAGAATTTTCATGCGTTTAGACTGATTGATTTGGAAAAAAAGTAAGTATGTAAGATATTTCTGATATAATCGTCGAAACAGGTATATCCCCGGCGCGTGGCGCGGGAATATACCTGGATATGTCTTGGAATGTCGCCGGCTTGTCAGTCAACCTCGATCACGAGGAAGTTGGAGAGCTGCCAGAATTTTGCAGGATTGGTGATCTTGATGACCTTCTGGCCATTGACATCCACAATCTCGTATGAATCCTTGGGCTGTGAGGTCATCACCTTGGCTTTTTTGCTGTGGGTGGCGATCTCGCCGAGGGTACGCTTGTCGCCGGTGGTGAAGTAGTTCATGTCGAAGTCACCCTTCATCACCTTGGTCTTGCGGAGGAAGCCTGATTTCAGGATGTCACGTTCTTTCAGCTCCTTGTTGGTGCCGATGGCATAGTAGCAGGCGTTGAGCTCACGGTCAGCGGCGAGAGCTGCCTCCTCGGCCGCGGCCTTGGCGGCGCGCTCCTCCTCCACATCGGTCTTGAGTGAATCCACGCTTGTGTTGAGTGTCTTCACTGTCGAGGTGAGTTCCTCGATCTTTATGTTGGCCGAAGCGAGCTGGTTGGTGAGAGTTGCAATCTCGGTGGTCTGCTCGGCTATCTGGGCTTTGAGATTCGAGATGGTGCGGCGCAGGGTGCCGGTCTCCCCTCCGGTCTGTTCGAGTTTCTTCTCGAGTTCAGCGAGGCGTTCGCGGCGTTCCTGCAGAGCCTGCTGGATGGCGATCATGTCGTTTCTGATCTGCTCTTTCCGCGACGAGGTCTCGTTGCCGATTCCTCCGGGGGTGCTGATTATCTTTTCAAGGTCTTTGATCTGGCTCATGCCGTCGGATATGTCGTTGACAAGAACGAGAAGACTGTCCTGTGTGGCGAGTGTCTCTGCGAGATCTCCCTTGAGCTGCTCGTTCTGAGCCTCAGCGTTGCGAAGCTTGTCGCCGTTGCAGGCGGTGAGCAATGCTGCTGTGATGAAAGCTGCGGTTGCTAATTTTTTCATGTGTTTGCTTTGTTGAGTATGAGGATCTAATTTTTGTATTTGTTCTTGTGAACCTTCGGTCCCTCGGTTTGAGAAGCACCCAAAATGATAACAATCTCTCCGCGTGGATTGTTTTCCTTGAAGTAAGATTCAATCTCGCCGAGTGTTCCCCTCACGGTTGTGTCATACAGTTTCGAGATCTCGCGCGACACCGATGCCGGACGCTCTGGCCCGCACACCTCGATGAGTTCACCAAGGGTTTTGACAAGGCGTAGCGGTGATTCATATATTATGGAGGTGCAGTCGGCGGCCGCTATCTTCTCCAGTCTTGTCTTTCTCCCTTTTTTCGGAGGAAGGAATCCTTCAAAAGTGAACCGGTCGGTGGGCAGACCTGAGTTTACGAGAGCGGGGACAAATGCCGTGGCTCCGGGAAGTGTCTCCACCTCTATCCCCTCGCGGCGGCATTCGCGTGTGAGCATGAAGCCGGGGTCGGATATGCCCGGGGTGCCGGCGTCTGATATCAGCGCTATGTTCTCACCGGCCATGACGCGCTCTATTATGGGGCGGGCGGTCTCGTGTTCGTTGAACTTGTGGTGGCTCGCGCAAGGTGTGGTGATCCCGAAATGTCTCAGAAGCACCGATGACGTGCGTGTGTCCTCGGCATAGATCTGCGAGCACTCGCGGAGCACCTCGATGGCTCTCGGGGTCATGTCGCCCATATTGCCGACCGGAGTGGGGACTATGTAGAGTTTGCCCATCGCGGATCTCAGAAATGTTTGGCCACCACCTCCATGAAGGCCTTGACGTGTTCGTTGTCAGGATCCCAGCAGAGATCCTCGTAGAAGTACTCCTCGGCCTCGTCGATAGAGCTCATCCCTGATATGATCTCGAGCGTGTCGTCAAATTCCTGCTGGGAATTGCGGAACAGCTCGCGGCGGAAACGGAACTTGTCGTTGAGGGTGAAAGCCTTGAATATATCCTTGGCGCGGTCGCGGGCAATCCGTTCGTCCAGAGTGGCCGTTGGCTCGGTCTGGACGGGCTGCGGCTCAGCGGGTGCCGGTGCCGGGACTTCGGCAGGCGAAGGTGCCGGTGCGGGAGTTGCCGGTGCGGGAATTTCAGCCACAGCGACCGCGGCATCCTCCGCCTCCTCGGTCAGAGCGGATTCGGCAATCGCCTCTGATGCGTCTTCCGGCTCGGGGACAGCCTGAGTGGTGAGCCTTGTGAGCGATGCCAGCTGTGCCGTCTTTTCGGCTATGAGCGCATCAAGCTCAGGGGCCAGCCGCTCCGGACGGTCCATCCTGACGAGGAGCAGACCCTCGATTTCATAGGTGAGATGGAGCAGTTTCTTATTGTCGGTAGTCATGATGATTCTAATTACGTTGCAAACTTACATCAAATAATTCTAATAACAAACGCTGGAACGCATTTTTTAGCGTCTGCCGCGGACAGGTGAAACCGTTGGCGATGAAAACAATCACGTGGGTCGGTCTCCCTTCATCGTCCAGCAGATAGCCGCTGTAGCTCTGCACCCCTTTCATCGAGCCAGTCTTCATGGCCACCCTCCCCTCGAGCGGGGTATCGGTCAGGAAGTTCTTCATTGTGCCGTCATATCCGGCGCGTGGGAAGAGGGAGGTGTATTCCTGCCCGAATTCATCGCGAAGCATGAAACTGTTGATGTCGCCGAGAAAACGCGCTGTCAGCCGGTTGTCGCGCGACAGTCCGCTGCCGTCGACTATTTTCACTCCGTTGCCCACTATGCCTGCCATTGTCCACACGGCCATCTCTTCGGACAGGGCATCGGATCTCGTGCCGCCGGGTGAGATGGTGCGGAGCATTCCCTCGGCCATGAGATTATCCGAGCGGAACATCAGGCTCTTCATGATCTCGGCAAAGGTGGGGGAGAGGTGGGTGTAGACCGTCCTGCTCACCCGGGCCTCGGGAGTCTTCTCTCCCTTCACCCCGATGCCGTGCCGGCGGAGGGTGTCGATTATCTCAGCCTTCATCACTTTCGAAGGGACCGGTGTGGAGAATGTGTCGGAGAATCCGCGCCGGATGTTTCCGCTCACCAGCATTGTCTCCGAGCCATCCTTACGGTCCACCTTCACTCCGCGTCTTGACGGATTGGAGAAGCTGAACTTCAGGTCGGGCACACGTGGAGCGGTATCCTTCGACGGGAGACGGAGCCTGAATCTGTTGTCACGGAAGTTGGCACCGTGGAGTCTCGCTCCGTAGGGCCACACTATATCCTCGGCCATCCATCCGGGAGGTGTGGTGGCGTCGGGAAATCCACTCTCGTCAATGATCACATCTCCGGCCACGGTGCTGATCCCGAGTCTGCGGAGACCGTCGGCTATACCGGAGGCAAAACCCCGCGAGTCTTCAAAATAGGATGATTCGATGGTGGGATCGCCGCACACACGGACGATCACATCGCCTATGAGCACACTGTCTTTTATCTCGCCTTCGGCCACCACCGGGGTCGCGAACCGCTCGCTCCCTTCGGCAAGGTTGAGCAGCGAGGCTGTCGTGACAGTCTTTGTGACCGAGGCGGGCACCAGGGGCCGGTCGGCATTCTCTTTCACCAGGTCTATTCCCCATCTCAGGTCGTGGACGAGTATGGCGGTGCGGGTCGTGTCAATCCCTTTTATCTTCAGAGGAAACGCCGATGCCGCTATCGTGACAAGCAGCCCGGCGAGGAGCAATACAGCTTTTTTCAATTTATCAGCAGGTCGGTTATTACATTGATCTTGTCATTGGCGGTCTGGTCGGGACGTATGGGCACGACTGTGCCGTAGCCGCGGCCGAGCCAATACTCGTCGGTCTCGGGATTGTCAGGTTCCTCGTTGTGAAACTTGCCCGTAAGCCAGAAGAAGGGGGTGCCGTGCGGTGTGGCAAAGTCCTGATATTCCTCGCTCCAGTGTCCTTTGGCTCCGCGCACCACCTTGATCCCCATCGGTGTGCAGCGGGCGGGGAAATTGACGTTGAGACATACCCCCTCCGGCAGTCCGCCGGCGAGCACCTTGGATGTGATCTCCCTTATGAAAGGTGTGAGCGGAGTGAAATCGGCCTCAGGCGAATGGCTGAGCAGCGAGTAGCCTATGGACGGAATGCCGAGTATGCACCCCTCCATGGCAGCTCCCATGGTGCCGGAATAGATATTGTTGATGGCGGCGTTTGAGCCGTGGTTGATGCCTGAGAGCAACAGGTCGGGTTTGCGGTCAAGCACGGCATGGATGGCAATCTTCACACAGTCCACCGGAGTGCCGTTGACACTGTAGACCTTCGCCCCGTCCTTGTCGGGATGTGATGTGAGCATGAGCGGGGCGTTGACCGTGAGGGCCGATGATTTGCCCGACTGGGCGCTGTCCGGCGCCACCACGACAACATCGCCCATCGTGGCGGCGATGCGTGTGAGATGGTCTATGCCGCGGGCATCATAGCCGTCGTCGTTGCAGATCAGTATAAGGGGTCTTTTTTCCATATTAATTCGTGTTTTGCCTAATCTTACAACAAAAGTACGAAGAATAAGCAACTAATCATGCCTTGGATTGTTAATTTTTTTGTACTTTTGACAAAAAAACAAAGTCAAACCCCAAAACAACCGTCTTATGCAGATACAACGCATACAATCGCTCTACATTTTCCTGGCCATTGTCGCGATGGCCATCTTCATCATCGTTCCTTATGGCAAGGCTATCGACATGACTTCCGGCGCTCCGGTCGAGGAGATGCTCTATACAATGACCGAATGGGGTGTGCTCATCCCTTCCGGTGCGGTTGTCATCCTGTTGCTGGCAGGGCTTTTCATGTTCAGGAATCTTAGCCTGCAGCGCACTGTGGTGATGATCACTCTCATGCTCACTCTCTCGACGATAGCTGTGGTGTGTTTCGCCCTCTTCAAGATGGCCGATGCCGAGGGGCTCGATGCATCCTTCACTTTCTGGGACATCCTTCTCCCGGTTGCGGCTCTTCTTGAGATCCTCGCTATCTCGGGTATCAACCACGACATCAAACTGCTCAAATCATACGACCGCCTGCGCTGAGACAGCCACGTCCGGCCGTTACGGATATAGAGAAATATCAGAGGTCGTCTGTAGCACGGCCTCTGATTCTAAATTCTCTTTTTTTCAATCGGGATATTGCAGGGGTTGGAAATTTTGACTACTTTTGCACACCGAAAGAAACTTTGCCTTGGTAGTTCAACGGATAGAATGGGAAATTCCTAATTTTCAGATAGGGGTTCGATTCCCCTCCGAGGTACATTGTTCGTTCATTTTTTTGTTGAGAAACCGTCGGCCTGTTAATGGTTGGCGGTTTTGGCTTATATAAAGGGTCAGCGGACAGGAAAAGGATACAGGTGGACGTAAGTTCCTATAACGCGTTCCGCATTAGCTTAGAGCAATATGACAGATTTGTTATGTGATATGAACAAAATGTTTTTTAGCCGGATTGATCAAGCTTATGATATCCGATGGGTGTCCGTTCAGGACACCGATTTATAGTAACCGTGTACATCAACCTGATGTGCACGGCATCACCGAATCCACATGGCATGGCGTCCGTTCAGGACGCCGGTTATCGGTAATTATCTATCGTCATGATAACCAGCGTCCTGCCGGACGCTATTCTATCTCGCGCTCTACACCGGGCACACCTTCGCTCCGCCCGGTGTGCCCGGCTACTACATAACCGACGTCCTGCCGGACGTCCCGCATAATGTCATTCCCTGTGATATGGGTCACCCGTATTCTTAACTTTTTTTGCTGGAATACCCGCAATAGTTATGTTGGGTTCGAGAAATGATCTGTTAACGACAGAGTTTGCTCCAATGACAATCCCATCAGCAATTTTAATTTTGCCAAAAAGTTTGGCCCCGGGGCCAATCCAAACGTTAGATCCTATTTCAGGTACACTGCCCGGCTCAATATTTTGACCAATATTTACACCTTGATGGATGTCACAGAACGCCCCGATCCTTGCTTCCGGATTCACGACAATGAGACCATAGTGATTTATGCGTAGTCCCGGGCCAAAAACGTTTGGAGGTATTGAAAAGCCAAGTTTTATACTGTAATGGTTGTATATCAGTTTCCAAAGCTTACGCATAAAGTACCCCCCCAGTTTGTATTGGTACAATACTCTGTATATCTGAGAGATACGATGAATTTGAAAACGTGATCGCCATAGGGTGAAGGCCATTTTTTGCTAATTCCCATGGCTTCTCGGTCCTTTTTGAGGAAGAAATCAAGATCTTTTTTTGATTCGATCATAAGATGATGAATTGAAAAGTCATATATTGTGCAAATTTACAAAATATCAAATGATATAACAAATTAATGATAGACTCTTATTCCTTTGTAAGATGTAAGAGCATTTATTCAGGTGATTTTGATACAAAAAATTTCTTTCTGTTTCTTCTGTCCTTATTTTCTTATGTACCCTTCGGTATGATGTATTATTTAGATAACCGGCTCAAAGAATCATCTCCATATCTATCACGTCGAGGTAGCGGCCGAATTTATGTCCCACCTGAGGGAAATGTGAGACTTTGGCGAAACCTATGGACGTGTGGAATGCGATGCTGCCTGTGTTTTCGGCCGTTATACACGCGATCAGTGCGTGGCAACCGAGCTGACGGCATTGTGTGATGAGGCGCGACATAAGTTCTCTGCCGAGACCTCTCCCGGTTGAATCCATATCAAGATATATAGTGGTCTCCCATGTCCGGGCGTAAGCGGGACGTTCTTTCCACGGATGTGCATAGCAGTAGCCCACGACGTTACCGTCCGGCGTGAGGGCTACAAGATAGGGGTGGCATGATGAAATGTCAATGATGCGCCGGCGCATCTCGCTGACCGACGGCGGTATCAGCTCGAATGATACCGTGGTTTCGCTGACATAGCGCGAATAGATAGCCGCGATGCCGGAGGCATCGTCAGGCGTTGCCCGGCGTATGATGGGTCCGATCTCTTTCATGCTGCAAATTTAAGGAATTTTTTCGTAGCGGCAGGTTTTTCTTTCTGGGGCGGGCCGCACGTTGGAGCGCACGGCGGTCTCTGCGGCTCAGACGCACCTCCGGCACGGCAACATCCATCCGCGTCTCAGCCGGAGCCGAGGGCTGATCCGGAGTCCCGGCCTCTTTGGCAGCCTTGCGGGCTCTGGCTCTCTCGCGGGCGCGTTGCGACCTGACCATCGCGCGGTCAAGTTCCGGTTTTATCATATTGAATGCAAGCATGGCCGTGGCGTCGTCGCTCACCGCGTCACCACCGGCAATATATGTATCCACGAGACGGATGGCCTCGGAGGCCGAAGCGGCTGAATGGGATAGAGCGGAACTTATACGGGATGTGATGTCGGCATAGACCTTGCGTGAAACTGATAGATTCTTCATGGCACTGTTTTTTTCTGCAAAGTTAATGGCAGAAAACAGGCGAAAAGGTGCGATAATGCCGTATGCATTGAAATAAATTTGCTGTCGTTTATATCAAGATTATTTCTCTGAACAAATTAATTTTTCAGATTGTTTCCATATTTGGAACAGAATTGTTAACTTTGCTGTGTAATTCTAAAACGATATGGACAAACAAATCTTTCGGTTGATAATGTTGCCCGAGGCTATTGAGTTTCTTGACTCGTTGCCCGATAATGTCAGAGAAAAAGTCCTCTACAACATCCGAAAGGTTCGTGGTGGAGTTAAGGATATCAGGCTATTCAAGAAACTTGAGAATACTCCCATCTGGGAGTTCAGAACTGAGTGGATGGGAATAGCCTATCGTCTGTTGGCTTTCTGGGATAAAGATGGCGAGACGCTTGTTGTCGCCACACATGGCTTCAAGAAGAAGCAACAGAAAACGCCAAAAAATGAGAAAGACCACGCAAAAGCTATTATGAAAGAATACTTCAACGAAAAGAAAAGATAAAGATATGGCAATGAAATACGCAACACTCGAAGAACTTGAAGACAAATATATCGGCAAAATCGGCACATCACGGCGTGATGCTTATGAAGAATCGCTTCAAGAAGAAATCCACGCCTACCATATTGGCGAGGCTATCAGACTGGCACGTCTGAAACAAGACCTCACGCAAGAGGAATTGGGTGCAAGGATGGGCGTGCAGCGTGCGCAAGTATCAAAGATCGAGAGCGGCCGCAACTTGACATTCAGTACCATCGCTCGAGCTTTCAAAGCTCTTGGTATTCCTGCCGAACTGTCAGCCGGAGGAATGAAAGTCGCTCTCTGGTAAAGAATGGAATAAAAAATCTCCGCAATGAAAATATCAAGATCCCTTATGTCAGTGGCTTTTGCCGTTTTGTTGCTCAGTGGTTGTTCAAGATCATATAAGAGCGTTGTGTCAACCGGTGGCACGGAATATTCCGGGCAACGGCAGGAGGGGGAAGGCATCGCATCTGATGAAGAAGGTGCGGTGCAGGAACCGGCATGGACCTACTACGAAAGGTTGTCCTATCTGTTTGGTGCGGACTCGACCTGCGTAGGAATTGATGTCCACAATATGGATCTGCCCGACTGGTATTGCGATTGCTATTTTAACGATAAGGGAAGATTATCAATAAACATAGTTGGAGATACCTTGAAGATGAGACCGATGCTCGAGGAGATGCTGCAAGGCCCCGACTTCGATCTTGGAATTGGACTTTGTTCAAAGAAAGAGCAGTTGCGGGTTGACAGCCTTCTGTTTGATGCCATCCAACGTAAATTTTCCGGTAAATTTATGACAATGGGAAATGTGGATGGTTCAATTGATGTATATCTGCAAGGTGATAATGACTCTGTGATACAACATTTCAAGGATGAGGTTTTTGATCATCCGTTATTGCGGTTTAAAGTGGCGGAGAATGTCGGTGTTGAAGATCAGAGAGTTCCGGTAGAGGTTGAGGAACGGCTGTTTGTGAATCATGAGACCGCACCGCATTTTCCCGGTGGAGATATAGCTATGCTCTCATATATTTCCGATAATATGAAATACCCGCGGAAGGCTTATGATGAAAATATACAGGGGCGGGTTATTCTTACATTCCTTGTCCGGAAAACAGGCGAGGTGGATTCGGTTAGAATCTTGAGAGGTAAAGATCCGGCTCTTGATACCGAAGCTCTGAGGTTGGTTTCAGGGTTTCCGCGATTTACCCCCGGCACATTTGACCTTGATCCGGTCGATTGCCGCATGGCGATTCCCATAAAATTCAATAAGGCGGAATATGATGAAAGACATAGCCGGCGGTATCCGGCTTTCCATTTTGACAATGGCGATGATTATGTGGTGGAGGGGCTGTCACGCATAGTTGATGAACAGGGCCGCATCGGATATGCCGATGAGAAGGGAAACACTGTCATCGCTCCACGGTTCAAGTGTGCGTTTCCTTTTGAGAATGGCAAAGCGAAAGTGGCTGATACCGGAGAAAACAGGCGATATGATGCGGAACATAGTTACTGGGAGAGTGACGGTTGGTATTATATCGACAAGACAGGCCGGAAAATAGACTGATTATATGCGGAAAGGAGCGTCGGTTGCCGCAAACGCTGTCAAAAAAATTTGGTGAATGACTGTGAAATGTGCTATCTTTGTAGAGTCGAACCGAAATCAACACATGAAACAAGTCAAGGATTTTACAATCATCGAGACGCTGCGCTACAATGATATGTATTCGCGTCTGCGTCTCCGTCCGTCGGATTCATCGGAGCTCCCCGCCAATATTCTCCCGGGCCAGTTTGTACAGGTCGAAGTGGGCACTCCCGGAGTGTTTCTCCGTCGTCCGATCTCAGTCAACGATGTAGATTATGAAGCCAATACCCTGGATCTCCTTGTGCGCAAGGCCGGAAAGGGCACTGAGGCGCTCATCGCGATGAAAGAGGGGGAGAGAGTGAATGTTCTGCTTCCTCTCGGCAACGGGTTCACCACTGCCGGTGTGGCCCCTGGGCAGCGTCTGCTCCTTATCGGAGGCGGTGTGGGCGTGGCTCCGCTGCTCTATCTGGGCAAGGTGCTCAAAAGTGCCGGACATGAACCCGAGTTTCTGCTCGGGGCACGCTCGGCGGGCGATCTGTTGCAGGTGGCCGAGTTCGGGAAAGTCGGCAAGGTGCATCTCTCGACCGAGGATGGCTCGGCGGGCGAGAAAGGATTCGTGACTGTCAATTCCGCGCTCTCGGGCCATGTCGACATGATCTACTGCTGTGGCCCGTCGCCCATGATGAAGGCCGTGGCCGCCATTGCCCGCGGGAAAGGGGTGAGATGTGAGGTGTCGCTCGAGAACATGATGGCCTGCGGCCTCGGAGCCTGCCTCTGCTGCGTTGAAAATACCGTGAAGGGGAATGTGTGTGTCTGCACCGAAGGCCCCGTGTTCAATATAGAAATGCTTAACTGGTGATCTATGGCACAGCTTGCAGTGAAAATAGGTGGACTGGAGCTTAAAAATCCTGTCCTCACAGCCTCCGGCACATTCGGCTACGGCGAGGAGTTCGCACCCTTCATCGACCTCAACCGCCTGGGTGGCTATATAATCAAAGGAACGACCCTCAACCATCGCGAGGGAAACCCCTATCCCCGTATGGTGGAGACTCCGTCGGGAATGCTCAATGCCGTCGGGCTTCAGAACAAGGGGGTTGACTATTTCATCGAGAACATCTATCCCCGCATCCGTCATTATGAGTCGGAACTGATCGTCAATGTGTCGGGTGCCAGGGTGGAGGATTATGTCGAGACCGCCCGGCGTCTGGCTCCGCTCGACGGCATCAACGCCATCGAGGTCAACATATCCTGTCCCAACGTCAAGGAGGGTGGAATGGCTTTCGGTACCACCACCGCCGGAGCCGCCGAGGTCACCAAGGCCATCCGTGCCGTCTATCCCAAAACCCTCATCGTGAAACTCTCGCCCAATGTCACCTCGATAGCCGATATCGCCAAGGCCGTGGAGGCTGAGGGTGCCGATTCGGTGTCGCTCATCAACACCCTGATGGGCATGAGCATCGACGTCGAGCGCCGGCGTCCGCATCTCTCCACCATCACAGGCGGACTGTCGGGTCCCGCCGTGCGTCCGGTGGCCGTCAGGATGGTGTGGCAGACAGCCAAGGCGGTGAAGATCCCGGTGATAGGTCTGGGCGGAATCATGAACGGACGGGATGCCGTGGAGTTCATGCTTGCAGGCGCGCGGGCCATCGAGATCGGCACAGCCAATTTCATTGACCCTGCCGTTACCATGAAGGTGATAGACTATATGGACGACTACTGCTCGCGCCATGGAATCAGCGATATAAACGAAATTGTAGGCTGTATCTGATGAGACGGAACCTGACGTTGACTGCTATCTGCGGAGCCGCGCTCGCGGCTGCCGCGCTCTCATCATGCTCCGGGTTGTCGTCACAGGCCAAGGAGATCGTGGGCATATATTACAATCCGGAACTCTCACAGACCGACCCGGTGATGGAGCTGCGCTCTGACGGGAAATGTACGGTCAGAGCCATAAAGCCGGGAGTGCTGACCTACAGCGTGGACGGTGAATGGAATGTGGAGAACGACTCCATCATTTTCGATCTCGATCCGGCTAGTGTGAAGGCCGAGGGTGACGAAGCTTTCATGGGCACGATCCCCCCGCACTATTCCCGCCGTGTGGCCGGATATAATGAATTCAACCTCCAGCTCGAACAGGACGGAGTGGTGTATCTCTATCAAAGAAGAGCCGAATGAAAACGATGACCCGTAAATTGCTTGCGGCCTTTGCGGTCGCGCTCCCGCTGTCGTTCAGCTCGTGTGGAGAGGCCCACACTGTGAACGAGCAGGTGGCCACGGCCGAGACCGCGATGGCCGAGCAGAACTATGAAGCCGGTCGCCGGATATGCGACGGACTTCTCGGCGAGCAGGACAAAAATGTCATATCGGCTGCTGAATATGCGAGGCTGTCGATACTCTATATGCAGTTCTACGAGAATGCCGACGATTCGGAGGCCCTCGAGATGGCGGTCGAGTGCTACCGCAAGGCCCGGGAGCTTGACGCCGACTCGGCCATGGCTGTCTATGCCATCCTCCCGGCTGATGAGCACAAGTATGCCTACGCGCTCTCGATGATAGTGAGCGGTATGGACAACCCCGGCGACAGCGCGCTCGACAATGACCGTTATGTGGCACCCGACTCGATCGGAGTGATAGAATAGAAGTTTACAGATCATGGACTGGAAAGATATTCTCAGCAGCAAGGTGGAGAGCGGCGAGCTTCCCGCCATCGAAAACAGTGACGCTCCCGATCCTGCCGTAGATGAGGCCGTTGCCTCAAAGCGTGACATCCTCAGAGTGGTGATAGACCGCAAGGGGCGCAAGGGGAAGACAGCCACGATAGTGGAGGGGTTCACCTGCGGCGAACCTGAGCTGAAAGAGATCGCCGCCACGCTGAAGACACGCCTTGGCACCGGCGGCTCGGCACGTGGCGGGGAGATACTCATACAGGGTGACCGCGCCGCCGACACCCGCGACATTCTCCGCGGAATGGGCTATAAGGTCAAGGGCTAAACCGCAAACCGCAAGATGATAGAGATCTACAAAGCCTCGGCCGGCTCCGGCAAGACCTTCACCCTGACACGCGAGTATATAAAATTCATACTCGGGCGTAAGGATGGCGACGGACGTTACCGTCTGAACACCGGCGACTTTGCCGGACACAGGTCGGTGCTTGCCATCACGTTCACCAACAAGGCCACCGAGGAGATGAAGGAGCGTATCATCCACGAACTCGCTGTGATAGCTGGTGCCGAGCCGGGATGGGATGATCCGAGTCCCTACATGGACTATCTCTGCCGGGAGTTCTCATGCGGGACTGAGGAGCTTGTCAGAGCGGCCGGAAAGGCTTTGAGAGCTTTGCTGTTTGATTTCGACCGTTTCGGGGTGTCGACAATCGACGCCTTTTTCCAGACTGTGCTCAGGGCGTTCGCCCATGAGGCCGACGTCTCCGGAAGCTACGAGGTGGAACTTGACGACACGTCGGTGATGTCGATGGGAATTGACCGTATGCTCCAGGATCTCAACAGAAACCCCGGCACACCCGAGTCACGCCACCTCATAGGATGGCTCACGAGATATATGTTCAACCTCATCGAGGAGGGAAAGACGTTCAATGTGTTCAACCGCTCGTCGGAGGTTCACAAGCAGCTCGTTAAATTCATTGTCGGTGTGATGGATGACACGTTCAAGGCCCATAGCGGTGAGATAATGGCTTATCTCAATGACCGCGAGCGGTTCAGGCAGTTCATCGAGGCCACCGACGGCAGGAGGAAGAGTGTGAAGCGTGACACAGCGATGAAATGCCGTGCCGCGCTTGAGGCGATAGAGCGTAGCGGAGCGCGTGACATCATCAACTCCAATGTGGTCAGCCCGATCAGAAACTGGGGTGAGACAGGTTACTATAAGACCAAGAATCTGTCGGCCACGCTGCTCAAGGCCCATGCCGACATTGGCTCGGCCTATAAGAAATCGGCCGGAAAGAAGCTCTCGCTGAGGAGTCCGGAACTTGACGCTGCCATATCCGAAGCCATCGGGGCGATAAACGTCAGTTTCGGCACCGTCAAGGAGCTGAGCATAATCACTGCCAATCTCTATCAGCTCGGTCTGGTCGGGGCGATAATGGAATATGTCGACCGCTACCGGCGGGAAAACTCCACCATTCTTCTGAGCGACACCAATGCGCTCCTTGCCGGAATAATAGGTGATGATGACGCCCCGTTCCTGTATGAGAAGATAGGCAACACTTACCGGAATTTCCTGATAGATGAGTTTCAGGACACATCGCACAGCCAGTGGCAGAACCTCCGCCCGCTGCTTGGCGAAAGCCTCGCCACCGATAATGACAATCTGGTCATCGGCGACGAGAAACAGTGTATCTACCGGTTCCGCAACAGCGATCCGTCGCTTCTCCAGTATCTTCATGAGGACCGCGTCGCCGCAGGACGCTGCCGGGTGAAGGGTGGCGAGCTGTCCGAGAACACCAACTGGCGCTCCTCGTCACACGTGGTGAGATTCAACAACACTCTTTTCACGGCGATAGCCGGGGTGTTGGATTTCGATGACACATATTCCAATGTGGTTCAGCAGGTATCCCCCAAGCATATTGACCACAAGGGGTATATAAGGGTCAATGTCTATCCCGACTCCAAGGACACGGATCCGCGCGAGGCAGCCCTTGACACACTTGTCTGCAATCTCAGGCGGCAGCTTGAATCGGGCTACAAGCCCGGCGATATAGCCATCCTCGTGCGTCAGTGGAAGGAAGGAGATGCCGTGATAGCCCGTCTTGAGCAGACAAGGCTTGACGACCCGACATTCCCTCCGTTCACCATTGTATCCGACAAGTCTCTGCTTGTGTCGCGGTCAAAGGCGGTGATGCTCATTGTGAGCCAGTTACGCTTCATGTCACTCACTAATTTCACCCCTGACAAGCACAAACGCTCGCGCAAGGAAGTCGCGAGGATGATCAACGAATATGAGGCGGCCGTGAGCAGGAATATGCAGCCATCCGAAGCTCTTCTCGCGGCTGTGGCCTCGCTCGGACCGGCCGCTCCGGCAAAGCCTGCCGATGAGGATGCGGCGGCATACGAGGGGATGGATCTTGTGTCGCTTGTCGAGTCGATCATCGCTACGTCCGTCACTCCCGAGAATATGGAGAAGGACAATATCTATATCACGGCCTTCCAGGATCTTGTGGTGGATTTCATGGCCAAGGGAAGGGCTGACATCAGATCGTTTCTCGAATGGTGGGACGATAAAGGGTGCAAGGTATCCGTGTCAGGTGCAAAGGACGACAATGCGCTCAACATCCTCACCATACATAAGTCCAAGGGCCTTGAATACAGCTGTGTCCATGTGCCTTTCGCTGAATGTTCGGAATCGAATATCCCCGACACTGAATGGTTCCGGCTTGAGGGGATAGATGGAGTGGATCCCTCGATAGTGCCCCCCTGGCTTCCGCTCACGGTGACGTCCGACATGAAGGACACCTCGTTTGCCCCCGAATATGAGGTTATAGTCAGGGAGAAGCAGCTCGACAGGCTCAATCTGCTTTATGTGGCATTCACCAGGGCGGTCGATGAGCTGATAATCGGTGTGAAAGTGCCGGCCAAGGATATTGAGGGTAAAGGTGAGAGCTCGGACGGACCGCTGTCGGTTCCAAGATTTCTTTTCCGGGCCCTCTCGATGTGTGATGACGCATACGTGGCCGGACTCTGCAGCCGTGAGGGGATAGCTCCCGGTGCGGCCAATCCGTTCATTACGTTCGGCTTTGACAGCGATATGGTAATCGAGGTGGGAGCCCCGACAGTCCCACGTGCAAAGGAACGGAAGAAGACATCGGCCATGGCGCCGTCGGTCACCCGTCCTGAAGGACGCTACCGCATATTCACCAACAATTCCATCTGGGAAAACACCCGTCTTGACCGCGGAGACTTCAGCAAGGCGCTGACAGCCCGTGAGCGCGGACTCATCATCCACGACATCCTCTCGAGGGTGGTCAGGGCTTCCGATGTGGACGGCGCGCTCAACATTCTCCATACCCTTCCGGCGACGATAGGAGCTGGCAAGGATGAGAAAGACGAGATAGGCGCCATCGTGAGGCAGCGTGTCAGCGATCCCCTTGTCCGCGATTGGTTCGAGGGGTTCACGCGTGTGCTCATAGAGCGTGAGGTGATGACCGGCAACGGGAATGTGAAGCGTTTCGACCGCGTGGTGTGGACCGCGTCAGGGGAGATCCATCTCGTCGACTACAAGTCGGGCTCCCAGCCTCCCAAGCGTTATGTGAAACAGATAAAGGGTTATATCGAATTCTTCAAATCAATAGGTTATCCGAAAGTGAGGGGATTCCTCTACTATCTCGACACGGGAAAGGTGATTGAAATTTCCTGAAAAATTGCTAACTTTGTGGGTGAAAAACCTATGAACATGGCAAAAGCGATTGTCGAGACACCATTGATGAAACAATATATAGCGATGAAGCAGAAGCATCCCGATGCCATTCTGCTTTTTCGCGTGGGAGACTTTTACGAGACATTCTCGGAGGATGCCGTGGCGGCATCCGAGATACTCGGCATCACTCTCACCCGCCGCGCCAACGGCTCGGCCCAATATGTCGAGCTGGCAGGATTTCCCCACCATGCCCTTGACACATACCTGCCCAAGCTTGTGCGTGCGGGGAAACGTGTGGCCATCTGCGAGCAGCTCGAGGATCCGAAGACCACGAAAAAACTGGTCAAACGAGGCATCACCGAGCTGGTGACTCCCGGAGTCTCCATAAATGACAATGTGCTGAACCACAGGGAGAATAATTTTCTCTCGGCTGTCCATTTCGGCAAGCAGGTGACAGGTGTGGCCTTTCTTGACATATCCACAGGCGAATTTCTCACAGCCGAGGGGAGTCTGGACTACATCGGCAAGCTTATGGCCAATTTCGCTCCCAAGGAGGTGCTTGTGGAAAGAGGGAAGAAGCGCCTTGTCGAGGAATCGTTTGCCGAGAAATACTATACCTTTGAGCTGGACGACTGGGTTTTCACCCCGTCATCGGCCATGGACAGACTGCTCAAGCAGTTCGAGACCTCGTCGCTCAAGGGATTCGGTGTCCACAACATGGGTTCGGCCATCATTGCCTCGGGAGCCATCCTGCATTACCTGGACATAACCCAGCACACCCACACGGGCCACATTACATCGCTGGCGCGTGTGGAGGAGGAGATGTCGGTGAGACTTGACCGTTTCACCATCAGGAACCTCGAGCTTGTGAGAGCCATGAACGAGGATGGCAAAAGCCTCCTTGACATAATAGACCGCACCGTCAGCCCGATGGGTGCCCGCCTGCTCCACCGCTGGCTCCTGTTCCCGCTCAAGGATCCCAAGGAGATCAACAAGCGGCTTGACATAGTGGAATACTTTTTCAAGCAGACCGACAGCCGCGAGACTCTCGGTGAGCGGCTTGCCCAGGTCGGCGATCTCGAGAGGCTCATAGGCAAGGTATCGGCCTCGAGGGTCAATCCCCGTGAGCTTTGCCAGCTCCGCAATGCCCTGCTCATGGTTCCCGACATCAAGGAGATATGTCTTTCGTCAGGCGAGCCCGCGCTCGTCTCGATAGGCGAGCAGCTCAATCCATGCGGGAGCATAGCCGATAAAATAGGCCGGGAGATAAACGAGGACGCGCCTACGGCCCTCAACCGCGGTCCGGTGATACGCGACGGTGTGGATGCCGAGCTTGACGAACTCCGTGAGATCGCTTTCAAGGGTAAGGACTATCTGGCCCACCTGCAGCAGCGTGAGAGCCAGCGCACGGGCATACCCTCGCTCAAAGTGGCCTATAACAACGTGTTCGGTTACTATATCGAAGTCACAAACACCCACCGCGACAAGGTGCCCTCCGAGTGGATACGCAAGCAGACACTCGTGAATGCCGAGCGGTATATCACACAGGAACTGAAGGAGTATGAGGAGAAGATACTCGGCGCCCAGGACAAGATAGCCATCATAGAACAGCGCATATATTCTGCCCTTGTGGCAAGGGTGTGCGACTACATTCCGGCCATACTTCTCGATGCACAGCTTCTCGCACAGCTCGATGTGTTCAACTCGTTCACCCGTCTCGCCATAGAGAACCGCTATAACCGTCCGGTGGTCGACGACTCGCTCGAGATCTCGATTGTCGAGGGGCGTCATCCTGTGATCGAGCGGGAGCTGCCTCCGGGGGAACCCTACATATCCAACTCTGTCAGTCTCTCCAACGAAGGGACACAGGTGATGATGATCACCGGACCGAATATGTCCGGCAAGTCCGCGCTTCTGCGCCAGACCGCGCTCAATGTGCTTCTTGCCCAGATAGGGTCGTTTGTCGCGGCTGACAGCGCGCATATCGGTGTCGTCGACAAGATATTCACGAGAGTGGGGGCCAGCGACAACATCTCGCTCGGAGAATCGACCTTCATGGTGGAGATGAACGAGGCCGCCTCGATACTCAACAACATGAGCAAGCGCTCGCTCATACTGTTTGACGAGCTCGGACGCGGCACATCCACCTACGACGGCATCTCCATAGCCTGGGCCATAGTGGAATATATCCATGAATATTCGGGGATCCATCCCAAGACACTCTTCGCCACTCACTATCATGAGCTAAATGAGATGGAGAAGAGTTTCCCGAGGGTGATGAATTTCAATGTCTCCGTCAAGGAGATCAACGGTAAGGTGGTGTTCATGCGAAAACTCGCGCGGGGCGGCAGCGAGCACAGTTTCGGCATCCATGTGGCCAAGCTTGCGGGTATGCCCCAGGCCATTGTGAAGAGGGCTGACCAGGTGCTGAAACATCTGGAGAAGGTGAACCGTGACACCGAGGCCCCCAAGGGTTCGCTTGCCACCCTTGACTCCGCTCCGGAGGGGATGCAGCTGTCATTCTTCCAGCTCGACGACCCGGTGCTCACCCAGCTGCGTGACCAGATACTTGATCTCGACATCAACAATCTCACACCTGTCGCGGCGCTGAACAAACTCAATGATATACGCTCTATTCTCACCGGCAAGTAGAAAATCGCACCGATTTTTGCTCCGCTCGTCGGGAATGGCTAAATTTGCAGATGCATAACAGTAAAATATGAGAATCTGTTCCTCTTTCATATGAGAATCTGTCCCTCTTTCATATACGGTATCCTGACATTCTCACTTCTGGCTCCCGCCACAGCCGTGGCAGAGAGTCCGGTGGACTACAGTCTGTCATTTTCGACGGGCGGAGGCAGCGGTGAGTTTGCGTCATACTACATATCGTCATTGCGCGGAGGCCGCTACTCCAGCCGGTATGATGTGCAGGCCGAAGGATATGTCGGGAAAGAGATGGAACTTGACCGGCGTTTCAGTTATGGGTTCGGTGTCGATCTCATAGCCGGATACTCGTCGTCGGTCGACTATGACCGTTATTCGGCATCCACGGAATCGTGGAGCCGGCATCCCGAACGCCCGTCGGCGTTGAGGATCCAGCAGCTCTACGGAGAAGTGAAGTGGCGTTCGCTCTTTGTCTCGGCCGGTGCCAGGGAGAGAGGATCGGCCCTGCTCAACAACTCGCTCACCAGCGGTGATCTTGTCGAGAGCGGCAACGCGCGTCCTGTCCCCCAGGTGAGGGCCGGATTCATCGACTTCCGTGACATCCCTTTCACAAACGGCTGGGTGCAGATTCAGGGAGAGGCCGGCTACGGCATATTCCTTGACGACAGCTGGTGGGAAGACCATTACAATTACTATAATTACCATATAACAAAGGATGCCTATTACAATTACAAGCGTCTCTATTTCCGCACCCGTCCGTCAGAGAGATTCTCGGTGACAATCGGAATGCAGGCTGTGGCGAAGTTTGGCGGGACAGCCAGCTATTACAACAAGGGTGTCCTGCGCCGCACGGAGAAATTCAGCGCCGATTTCGCGACATTCGTCAAGATGCTGTTCCCCTACGAGGACGGAGGCGAGACATTCTATACCGGCAACCATCTCGGATCATGGGACATGAGGGCACGTTACACGCTCGACGACGGGAAACAGCTCTTCGCCTATTTCTCTTTCCCCTGGGAGGACGGTTCAGGCATCGGTAAACTCAATGGCTGGGATGGTCTGTGGGGGCTTGAATACCGGGCAGCCTCGCCCGCTATAGTGAGCGGTGCGGTGATAGAATATCTTGATTTCACCAATCAGAGCGGGCCTCTGCATTTCAATCCCGGCGACTTCGACGGCACCACCATACCCGACCATGTGTCAGGTTCGGATGATTATTACAATAATCTCGGCCACAATTCATACGCCTATTACGGAATGGCGATAGGCACACCGGCCATGATGTCGCCCATCTACAATACCGACGGCTATCCGGCATTCGTGGGAAACGCCATGAGGGGATTCCACATCGGAATAGAGGGGAGCGTCAGCCCGACTCTCAGCTACCGGCTCAAAGGTGGCTACCGCAAGGCCTGGGGCAGCGGATATGTGCTGCTCCCCCGGCCGTTGCATCTCACGGCGGTGATGCTCGAGGCAAACTGGCGTCCGGCGAAGATAAAAGGGCTCACGGTCAACGGCCGGATCGAGCTTGACCGCGGGAATATGCCCTGCAATACATTCGGGGCAATGCTGACCGTGAAATATGACGGTGTTTTCAATCCAAGACCGTTCAAGAAATGAAAACGAAAATAATTCTCACTATAATCTCACTGCTCATCCTCTCCACAGGGTGTACGCGCAACAACGGTGACATCGGCGAACTGTTCGGCCGGTGGCGCATGGAGTCGCTGCAGGCCGACGGCGAGGAGGTGGAGCTATATGATGCGGAGAATCTGCTCTACACCTGGTCATTCCAGAGCTCACTCATGTTCATCACCGTGATCCAGCCGTATGATTCGTATTACAACGTCAAGGGCACATGGAGCATGGAAGGGGATGAGATGCTGCTCAATTTCAGCTATACCGGAAATGACGGGCAGAAGTACTATGATCCTCCCGAGAATCTCCACCTCACGAGGGGTGGAGTGACACGTCTCCATGTCAACCGGCTCACATCCGGGGCAATGGAGCTCGAACAGACCGCCTCTGACGGAGTGAGATATGTCTACCACCTAAAAAAAGCCTACTGAAATCCATGAATCAAAATAAGACCAGAGTCCTTGTCACGGGTGCCGACGGTTTTATCGGCTCTCACCTCACAGAAGCCCTTCTCGACAAGGGGTATGCCGTCCGGGCCCTCAGCCAGTACAATTCGTTCAACAACTGGGGCTGGCTCGAGGAGATCCATCATCCGGATCTTGAGGTAGTGACAGGTGATGTCCGTGATCCCAATTACTGCAGGGAGATCACACGGGGTATCGACACTGTCTATCACCTCGCGGCACTGATAGCCATACCGTACAGTTATGTAGCTCCCGACAGTTATGTGGATACCAATATAAAAGGTACGCTCAATATGTGTCAGGCGACACGCGACAACGGAGTGCGCCGCATTGTGGTGACTTCGACCAGCGAGGTGTACGGCACAGCCCTCCGGGTGCCCATCGACGAGGGGCATCCCAAGCAGCCGCAGTCGCCTTACAGCGCCACAAAGATAGGTGCCGATGCGATAGCCCTGAGTTTCCACAATGCATTTGAACTCCCTGTGGTTGTGGCCCGACCGTTCAACACTTACGGACCGCGGCAGAGCGCACGTGCCATCATTCCCACGATCATATCCCAGATTGCCTCCGGACAGCGTGAGATAAAGGTGGGTGATCTCAGCCCCACGCGCGACTTCAATTTCGTGCTCGACACCGCCGCCGGTTTCATTGCACTCGGCGAGGCCGAGGGAGTGGAAGGTAAGGAGATCAACATCGCCACCGGGACGGAGATCAGTATGCGCGACACCCTCTCGCTGATCGCCGAGATCATGGGGTGTGATGTCGAATATGTGGTGGATCCGGCTCGCCTCCGTCCGTCGGGCAGCGAGGTGTTCCGTCTGTGCGGCGACAACAGTCTCATAACATCCCTCACAGACTGGCGTCCGCGTTTTGACATACGAAGCGGACTTGAGAAGACAATCGAATGGTTCACCAGACCAGAGAACCTATCCAAATACAAGAGCGGCATCTATAACGTGTGATTACTATTATGGAAAAGAAACATCTCAACATATTGTTTCTCGGCGGAGCGAAACGTGTTTCGATAGGCCGGAAGATCATAGAGGCCGGCGAGAAGATGGGTGTGGAAGTGAAGATCTACAGCTATGAACTCTCGCGTCTCGTCCCGATAGCCGCGATCGGTGAGGTGATAGTGGGCCTGAAATGGAGTGATGCCGGGCTGCTCGAGCATCTCCATTCGGTGGTGGAGGAATACCGCATAGATGTGCTCCTTCCGTTTGTGGATGCCGCCGTAGGGGTGGCCGGTGTATATGTGGGTCGCTACAACGATGCCTGGGCGCCGGTGGTCAATCCCGCCATGGCTGAGGTTCTGTTTGACAAGCTGTCGTCGGCCACGGCCTTTGAGGAAGAGGCTCTTGACATCCCCGAGACTTACAAGGGTGGACGTCCCGCCTTCCCGCTCATAGCCAAGCCACGCCACGGTTCGGCCTCAAAGGGTCTGATCGTGATCAATGATATCCCGGAGTTCAGACGTATCGACAAGGTGAAGGATGAGTATATCCTCCAGCGCTATTATCCGGAGCGGCAGGAGTATACCGTGGACTGTTACATAAGTGGTTCGGGTGAGGCTCTCTGCGTGAGTCCGCGCGAGCGTCTCGAGGTGGTGAACGGTGAGGTGTCGAAGACGGTCACCGTAGACTGCGAGGATGTGCGTGAGGCTTCCCTGAA
The DNA here is from genome assembly GCA_910587165.1 of uncultured Duncaniella sp. Taxonomy (GTDB): domain Bacteria; phylum Bacteroidota; class Bacteroidia; order Bacteroidales; family Muribaculaceae; genus Duncaniella. The sequence continues at coordinate 49,166 of CAJUKP010000009.1, read as the reverse complement.
GGCCATCTCCCGTCTGAAGCTCAGGGGAGCCGTGACCATCCAGTATCTCCGTGACCGCTCCACCGGCAGGCTCATGCTTATGGAGATCAATCCCCGTCTGGGTGGAGGTGTGGTCTGCACGGTCCATGCCGGAGGCGACATCCCGCGTCTGATTCTTGAGGAAGCGCTGGGGACTTCGCCGGCGCGGATTGACAATATACGTCCCGGCACACTCATCTGCCGTTATTTTGAGGAGACAGTATTCAATGTGTAGAAAAGACAACAACATAATCATAATAGCCGAGGCAGGTGTGAACCATAATGCCTCGATGGAACGTGCCCGCGAGATGGTGAGGTGCGCGGCCCGTGCGGGAGCTGACTATGTGAAGTTCCAGACAGCCGTGCCCGAGCTTGTGATCTCGTCCATAGCGCCGAAGGCTGAGTATCAGAAGGAGACCACCGGGACGGAAGAGTCGCAACTCGATATGTGCCGTGCCATACATCTGCCTCTGTCGGCCTACGCCGAGCTCGCCGCCCTGTGCCGTGAGGAGGGGATCGGGTTCATGAGCACACCGTTTGACCTTGTGTCGATAGACACCCTTGTCCCTCTCGGGATGGACTACTGGAAGATACCTTCGGGTGAGATCACCAATCTTCCGTATCTGAGGAAGATAGCCCGGCGTGGTGAGCGTATTATCCTCTCCACCGGAATGTCGACGCTCGCCGAGGTGGAGAGCGCCCTCGAGGTGATCGAGGCCAACGGCACACCGCGGTCGGATGTGTGGCTGCTCCACTGCACCACCCAGTATCCCACCCCGATGGAGGATGTGAATCTGCGGGCCATGGACGCGCTGCGCACACTTGGTACAGCAGGAGTGGGCTACAGCGACCACACGCTCGGGATCGAGGTCCCGGTGGCAGCCGCCGCACTCGGTGCGACGGTGATCGAGAAGCATTTCACCCTTGACAAATCGCTGCCGGGCCCTGACCACCGCGCATCACTTGACCCGGCTGAACTCGAGGCTATGGTTAAGGCGGTGAGAAATATCGAAAAGGCTCTCGGAACCGGCCTGAAGGAGGTGAGGGAGACCGAACGCGGCAATATCACCGTGGCGCGGAAGAGCATCGTTGCCGCGCGTGACATCACGGCAGGCGAGATATTCGACGAGAGCAACATCACCGTGAAGCGTCCCGGAGGGGGAATCAGCCCGATGGAGTGGGACAATGTGATCGGCAGGACCGCCACGCGCGATTTTGCCTACGATACCTTGATAGAGTTATGAAAGAAGCACTCAGGCAATCACTGACCCAGAAACTGCAGCAACGGCTCTCGCCGCTGCAGATGCGTTTTGTCAGAATGCTTGAGATGACCGGCCCGGAGATGGAGGAGGAGGTGCGTCGTGAACTTGACGACAATCCGGCCCTCGAGGTGGCCGACCGTATGGCCGAGGGTGACACCGGCGGCGAGGATTTCCATGAGACCGCTGAACAGATGCAGCTTGCCGACTACCGTGATGAGGATGACATACCGTCCTATCGTCTCGAGGCCCGCAACCATAGTGCCGACGACCGGTATTACGAGCCGGTGGCAGTGGCCGGCGACGGATCGCTGATCGACTGTCTGATGGGGCAGCTGTCGGAAACGGATCTCAGCGAGCGGGAGCTTGACGTGGCCCGCTATATAGCCGGAAATCTCGACGACAACGGTTATATGACCCGCTCCCTGACCGATATACAGGACGATCTCGCTTTCAATGCAGGTATTGATGCCGATGACAGGGAGATACGCCGGATATATGAAATGATACGCACTCTCGATCCTGCCGGAGTCGGGGCCAACGATCTGCGCGATTGTCTTGTGCTGCAGCTGAGGCGTATGCCATCCGGCAAAAACCGCGACAATGCCCTGGAGATAGTGAGCCATTATTTCGACCTGTTCTCCAACCGGCATTTCGACCGTCTGATGTCGGCCATGGGAATCAGCAGGGAGGAGCTCCGCGATGCCGAGGATGTGATACGCAATCTCGATCCCAAGCCGGCAAGCCGGATAGGGGAGAGCGAGGCAGATGACCGCACACGCCATATAATACCCGATTTCACGGTCGAGGCAGACCAGAACGGAAATCTTACGGTGGCAATGCCCGGCAATATACCCGATCTGACCATCGAGAGCAGTTTCGCTGCCGTGGAGGATGAACCGCCGGCTGCAGCTGACCAGATCTCGCGCCGGTCGGAGGCCTTGTCGTTCATATCCCGCAAGCGGGAGGAGGCCACCGGGTTCATCGAGCTGGTGCGTATGAGGCAGATCACCCTGATGAGGGTGATGGAGGCTATTGTCAGGCTCCAGCGTGACTTCTTCATCACGGAGGATGAGACGCGCCTCCATCCGATGATACTGAAGGATGTGGCCGCCCTGACCGGCTATGACATATCGGTTGTGTCGCGGGCTACGGCCGGTAAGTATGTGGCTACGGCCGGAGGTGTGTATCCGCTGAAATTCTTTTTCAATGAGAAGGTGAGCGATGAAGGAAATTCATCATCCCATGAGATTCTTGCGGCGATAAAGGAGATCATATCCGGAGAGAATACAGCCTCTCCTCTGAGCGACGATGCCATAATGGCGTCGCTTCATGACCGCGGCTATGACATAGCCCGCCGCACTGTGGCTAAATATCGCGAGAAACTCGGGATTCCGGTGGCACGTCTGAGAAAGAAACTTTAGGTCAGAAAGTAAACCCCGCGTGAGAATTGTTATAAAGACATGAAGAAGCTATCACATATCCTCTCGGCTGTATTCTCGCCGTTGCTTGTCCCGACCTACGGGATGATTCTCGTGTCATATCTTACCATAATGGCCATCGTTCCGCGCGGGTTTCTGTGGCTTGCCATAGGAGTGGTGTTCCTGATCACGTGCATAATCCCTGTGACGGGCATACTCGCGCTCTACAAGACCGGGGTGATCAAGGATGCGGCTCTTAACGAGCGGACAGAGCGCACGGCGCCATATATCCTGACGGTGCTGTGCTATCTCGGGGCGGGACTGTTTCTCTATCGGGCGGGTCTGCCGCTGTGGATAGATATGTTTTTCGCGGGAGGCGCCCTGGCGGCTGTTGTGAACATAATAGTCAACCGCTGGTGGAAAATCTCGGCCCACGGGGCGGCAATGGGAGGACTCGTGGCCCTGATGTTCAGGATGATGACCTCGGGCTACGCCATCTTCAATCTCGAGATATGGGTGTCAGCAGCCATAATAGCCACCGGGCTTGTGATGACCGCGAGAGTATATCTCGGCCGGCATACGCTCATGCAGGTATTGGCCGGATGTGCCAACGGATTCATCTGTGTATGGCTCCTGAGCATGATATAAACAATCTCTAAATACAATAAACATACATGAAACCAATCGTCAGCATCATCATGGGAAGCACAAGTGATCTTCCCATACTCAAGAAGGCCGCTGATTTTCTCAACGAGATGCAGGTGCCTTTCGAGATGAACGCCCTTTCGGCCCACCGCACCCCCCTCGAGGTAGAGGAGTTTGCCCGTGGCGCCAAGGAGCGCGGCATCAAAGTGATCATAGCAGCCGCCGGCATGGCCGCCGCGCTCCCCGGAGTGATCGCCGCCATGACTCCGCTGCCTGTGATCGGTATACCCATCAACTCTACCCTCAGCGGCATGGACGCACTCTATTCCATCGTCCAGATGCCTCCGGGCATATCCGTGGCCACTGTCGGCATCAATGCCGGAATGAATGCCGCTGTCACAGCCGTGCAGATCCTCGCTCTTTCCGATGAGGAGCTTGCCTCACGCTATGAAAGCTACCGGAGCACCCTCTCGCAGAAGATTGTAAAGGCCAATCAGGAGCTGAAGGATGTGAAGTATGACTATAAAGTAGACTGATCATGAAGAGACGCCAGGCGTGGCCGGTGAGGATAGGCGGAGTGACCATTGGATCCGGCCATCCCATCGCCATACAGTCGATGACATCGACTTCGACCATGGACACGGAAGGCTCCGTGGCACAGGCCAAAAGGATAGCCGATGCCGGAGGAGAGATCGTGAGGCTTACAGCACAGGGTGTGAGGGAAGCCGAAAACCTCGGAGAGATCAGAGCCAGGCTCCGTGAGGACGGATATGACGTGCCTCTCGTGGCCGACATACATTTCAATCCACGGGCGGCTCTTGCAGCGGCCTCGCAGGTGGAGAAGGTACGTATAAATCCGGGGAATTTTGTCGATCCCGGACGAGTGTTCAAGAAAATCGACTATACGGACGAGGAGTATGCCGCCGAGACCGCGAAGATCGAGGAGGGGCTTCTTCCGCTCCTTGAGATATGTCGCGAACATGGCACCGCGTTGCGCATAGGTGTGAACCACGGATCGCTTTCCGACCGTATCATGAGCCGTTACGGCGACACACCTGCCGGCATGGTGGAGAGCGCGCTGGAATTCCTGCGTGTCTGCCTCAAGCATGATTTCCGCGATGTGGCCATCTCGATCAAAGCCTCCAATGTGGTGGTGATGACTGAGACCGTGCGCCGTCTGGTGGCCGCCATGGATGCCGAGGATATGCACTTTCCCCTTCATCTCGGGGTCACCGAGGCCGGTGACGGTGAGGATGGACGCATCAAATCGGCTGTCGGCATAGGCTCTCTGCTCGCCGACGGCATCGGAGATACGATCCGTGTGTCGCTCAGCGAGGAGCCGGAATGTGAGATTCCTGTCGCACGTGCCATACTTGACCATGTGGCCGGAATGGGCGACGGAGTGCCAACGGAAGAGAAGTTCGTGTATGAACGCCGTCAGAGCCGTTGGAGCGACAGGGTGCCTCAGATTGTCGGACTGGATCTGTCGGCCGACGATCTCGAAGGGGTGCGTGTGATAGCCGCCTCGGGCCCGGATCTGTCAAAGAAGATAGAGGCTGAGCTTCTGGAGTTGAAGGATAGCCTCGACCCTGTCATCCTGAAGGCTGATTATACGGGTCTTGACCGTGACTCAATCACTATAGCGGCATCTGTCGATCTCGGCCGTCTGCTGCTGAAGGGATATTCCGACGGAATCTGGATAGAAGCCGAGGGAGAGGACCGGGAGTGGCTCAACAATCTGTGTCTGAACATACTCCAGGCCACACGCCAGCGGATATCCAAGACCGAGTTCATATCCTGCCCCGGGTGTGGACGTACACTCTACGACCTCCAGTCGACCCTCAGGGACATCAAGGCGGCCACATCGCATCTCAAAGGGCTGAAAATCGGGGTCATGGGGTGCATAGTGAACGGACCCGGCGAGATGGCCGACGCTGACTACGGATATGTGGGCGCCGGCATCGGCAAGATCAGTCTCTACAAGGGCAAGGAGTGCATCGTGAAGAATATCCCCGCCGAGGAGGCCATAGTGCGTCTCGTTGACCTGATAAAGGAGAACGGTGACTGGGTGGAGCCGGATATGAAATGAAAACCGAGGAAAAATATATGCGGCGCGCGCTCGAGCTTGCCTCGCACGGCAGGCTCGACGCATCGCCCAATCCTATGGTGGGGGCTGTGATTGTCGGCAATGACGGCCGTATCATAGGTGAGGGTTGGCACAGGAGGTGTGGCGAGGGCCATGCCGAGGTGAATGCCATAGCATCTGTCAAGGATGAGGCGCTGCTGCAGGACAGCACCATGTATGTCACCCTCGAACCGTGTTCCCACTATGGCAAGACACCGCCATGCGCCCGGCTGATAGTGGACAAGAAGATCCCGAGGGTTGTGGTGGGCACCACTGATCCGTTTGAAAAGGTGTCGGGACGTGGCATAGCCATATTGCGCGAGGCAGGTGTGGAGGTCGTGACCGGTGTGCTTGAGGATGAATGCCGCAGGCTGAACAGCAAGTTCTTCACAGCCCACACCCTACGCCGCCCATTCATCACCCTCAAGTGGGCGGAGAGCGCCGACCGTTTTATCGACGGCAGGATATCGACTCCTCTTACGGCTGTGCTTGTCCATAAGCTCAGGGCGGAGCATGATGCGATACTTGTGGGGAGCGGGACTTATCTCGCCGATTCCCCCGGGCTTGACACACGGCTCTTCGCCGGACGCTCGCCGCGCCGGTTCGTGCTTGACCGCCGGGGCCGGACTGTGACACCTGACGATGTGACGGTGATAAGTGAATATGATTCGCTCAGCGCTGTGATGTCGCTCCTCTATGCCGACGGTGTTACCTCGCTTCTTGTGGAGGGTGGAGCCGGTGTGCTCCGTTCTTTCATGGCCGAAGGGCTGTGGGATAAGATAAGGGTGGAGCGGTCGCCTGTATGTATCGGAGGAAGAGTGCAGGCACCGGATGTCCCGTCGGATGCCGTGACCGAGTCAAGGGCCATGGTGGACGGGAACTGCATAACCTGCTATGTCAAACCAGATAAAAGAAAGATAACTACAGAAATATGAAAATCATACCCGGAAGAAAAAGTGATGCAGGATTCATAGCCTCGTGCGTCATGGACGCCGTCGGAGAGGAAATATGCCTGAATCTTGCCGGTGAACACCATACACTCTATGATGTGAAACGCGTTTTCGCATCACTGGCCGAGATGGATGACACCCAGTACAGCTACCGCAATACACTTGTGGCCGTTGATGAAGCCGGAGAGCCTCTCGGGGCGATAGTGGGCTATGACGGAGCGTTGCTTCACCCGATGCGTGAGCATTTCTTCGCCGCCGCCAGGGAGATCCTTGATCTTGAGATGGGAGATGTGGATGACGAGTGTGACGGTGAGGAGTTCTACCTCGACACTCTCGCCGTGCTCCCCGAACATCGCGGAAAGGGTATAGCCACAAGCCTGCTCAACGCTATGGTCGAGAAAGCCCATGCAACCGGGAAACCGGCCGGACTCCTCGTGGAGAAGAACAACCACCGTGCCCGGAGGCTATATGAGAGCATAGGGTTCGTGAAGGTGGGCGACAGGCCGTTCGCTTACGTGCTGATGGACCATCTGAGAAAATGATTCTCAGAAATCTATCGAGAGCCTGACATTGAACTGGCGGCGTGTGAGATAATTGGGCACCGCATACTGGATGTCGTTCACATCGGTCACCCAATAGTATGATGCCACATTGGATATGTCGAGCAGATTGAAGAAATCCACGCCTATCCAGACGCTGCGTAGCTTTCCGGCCAGACCGCCACGGCTCTCGCCCTCCTTGAGCGGTGAGAGAAGCGCGTAGGAGAGTCCGGCGTCAAGACGCTTGTACGGTGGCATACGGAAATATCCGTCATATCGTGTGGATCTTGGTGACGTGGCCGGAAGTCCACCCATGAAAATTCCTTTAAGCGAGAATTTGAGCTTCGGGAATTTAGGGAAATAATCGGTGAAGAATATACCGAAACTGTATGTGCGGTCGGTGGGACGGGGTGCCGTCTTACCGGCCACTTTTTCGTTGGCCTTCATTAGTGAGAAACTGACCCATGAGTCGCTTCCGGGCACAAACTGTCCGAACAGCTTCAGGTCGATGCCCGTGGCATAGCCAGTAGCCTCATTCCTGCCGGTATAGACAAGCTTCAGGTTGTCGATCTCATAAGGGACGAGATTGGACAGGGCTTTGTAGTAGACCTCGCCCGAGAGTTTGAACGGGCGGTTGAAGGTACGGAACGTGTAGTCAGCCCCGGCTATGAGGTGGAAGCTTCGCTGCGACTTTATATCTTTGTTAAGGACGATGGTCTGGTTGCCCATATCGTCAGATACAGGCATACGGTATTCCTTGTAGAAGGGTGACTGGTAATAGAGGCCCGTGGCGAAGCGCAAGGCCCATCCGGGAGCTTTGTCGGGGATGAATCCGAGCGAGAGGCGCGGACTGATAAGGGTTTCCTTGTTGAAACTCCAATGGCTCAGACGCACACCGGCGTTGAGGGTCAGGAATCCGGCCGAGGTCGATATTTTCCATGAGTCCTGGGCGAAGGCCGAAAGGCGGGTCGAACTGAGATCGTGGTGGGAGTCGAGGTTGTAGACCACCCTGAGCTGGTCGGGAAGGGCGGGGAGTGAGAATCCGGCGGAATCACGGAGTTCCCATTCGCGGCTGCGGTCCATGATTTTCTCGGCCTGGACGTTGACCCCGTAGGTCAGCGTGTGGTTTGAGTTGAGTGCGGTGCGACCCTTGAGCGCCAGGGCCATTACGGAAGCTTTCAGCCTGTTGCGGGCGTGTTCGTGATAGCGTCCCACACCGAGTTCGCCGCCGACATCGGATGTTCCGGCCTGATCAAGCCAATATTCTCCGGATATGTCGTAGGCCACCAGCTCGTTGCTCAGAAACCCGGATGCGAGAAGCTGGAGACTGGTGCCGCGGTTGACGCGGTAGTCGAGAGACAAGGCTCCGAAATATGTCTCGAAACGGTCTTTCTCATGTCCGTCGAAGTAGACGGTGAACTGCTTGGCATCTGTGGAGGTTCCGAATGTAGTGGTGCGGTTCTTAGGGGTGAATTTATAACTGTTTATGGAGATATTGCCGAGGAATGATGCCTTGAAACGGTCGGAGAAACGGTATGTGACGGAGGTCTGATAGTCGAAATATGACGGATCGTATTCACCTTTGGTGTCCATTGATCCGAGGAGCGACGAATTGGTCTTGTATCTGAGTCCGTGCAGCTGGCTTAACCGTTTGTTGCCCTGTCCGATGGAGAGGGATCCTCCCATCAGGCTGCCTGACACCGAACCCTCGAACGCCTCAGGCTCGCGGTAGGTGATGTCGAGCACGGATGACATTTTGTCGCCGTATTCAGCCGGGAATCCACCTGTGGAGAATCCGATGGCCCCGACGAGATCGGGGTTGATGATGCTCAGACCCTCCTGCTGGCCAGATGATATGAGCTGCGGACGATAGACCTCGATCCCGTTGATATACACCGAGTTCTCATCGTAAGAGCCGCCGCGCACGGAGTACTGTGACGACATCTCGTTGGATCCTGTCACGCCGGCCATAGTGGAGAGCAGGGCCTCCACGCTTCCGCCCGATGCGTCGGGGTTGCGGCGAAGGTCGTCGGTGCTGATGCTCTGCACAGAGCCGGTCTGTTTCTTCAGTTCGGTAATCTCCACCTGCTGGAGCACTTCGGTGTTGAGCTGCAGACGCACGTTGAGAGTGACATCCTTGTCGGCGTCGATGAGCTGACGTTTCTCCTCGCGGAAACCGATACATGAGAAGTAGACGTTGATAGTGTCAGCCTTGGCGCATGAGAGGGAGTATTCCCCCTCGAGACCGGATGTGACTCCGATGGCTGTGCCACCGATGCGCACGGTGGCGAATTCAATGGGCTGATTGTCGGCATCGGTGATCTTGCCGTGGATTTTCACCTGGGCCACCGAGGTCAGAACCGAGAGGATTATAAGAATTATGCAGAAGTGCAGGCGGAGCCTTGTCATGTCGTATAATATCAGATTGGTACTATATTATAACGGTGTGAAGCAAGAAAAATTGTGACCGCAAGGCACAGAAGGAAATAAGGACACAGGGAAACGTTTCCATGTGTCCTTATTCTGATCAGATGTCAGCCGCGATGTCAGTCGAAGATCTTGTCCCAGTCTTTCCAGACGGCTTCATAGCCGAGCCGGCGGATCTCGTCGGTCACGGCGAGCGGGGAACGCGGGTCTGATACCCGGAACTGCTCCAGGGCATCGGGTGTCGAGCAGTAGCCTCCCGGTTCGGTCTTGCTTCCGGCACTCATTGATGTGACTCCGAGTTTCATCATGTTGGCGCGGAATGACGGCTCTTCTCTTGTCGAGTAGGATATGTCCACATCATGGTCGAAGATACGGAATGCGAACGTCACCTGAGCGAGCTCGCGGTCGGTCATCACCACGCGGGGTTTGTAGCCACCCTCGGCCGGGCACAGTCGCGGGAAGTTAACGCTGTAACGGGTCTTCCAGTAATTCTTGCGCAGATATGTGAGGTGGCGCGCCATCATCGTGAGGTCGGTCCGCCAGTCCTCGAGACCGATGAGCACACCCATGCCAATCTTGTGGACACCGGCCATGCCCATACGGTCGAAGCCATTGACTCGCCATTCGAAAATAGACTTCATGCCGCGCGGATGATAGTTGCGGTAGTTGGCCTCGTGGTATGTCTCCTGGAAACATACCACACCGTTCAGTCCGCTTTCGACGAGCCTGGCATAGCTGTCGGTCTTCATCGGCATCACCTCGATGGTGAGGTTGTTGAAGTACGGGCGGCACACGTGGAGCACCTGCTCGAGATAGTCGACACCGTTGAGCGTGGGAAACTCACCTGAGACAATGAGCAGATTCTCAAACGGCCCGAGCCGGCGGATGGCCTCACATTCGGCTTTGACCTGATCGAGCGAGAGGGTGACGCGCTCGAGGGGGTTGTTGTGGTTGAATCCGCAATAGACACACGCGTTGGTGCAGGCGTTGGAGACGTACATGGGGATGTACATAGAGATTGTCTTTCCGAAACGCTCGAGGGTGTAGCGGTGGGACAACTGCGCCATCGGCTCGAGATAGGCCGCTGCCGCGGGAGAGACGAGCGCCATGAAATCATTGATGTTGAGATGTTCCTTCGACAGGGCTATCTCCACATCGCGGGATGTGCGTGAATTGATGAAACGGGTGGTCTCGTCCCATGAATATTTTTTCAGTTCCTCGTAGAACATGGTCAGTTTTTAGCGCAGTCCTCCACAAGCTGCGAAGTGATGCGCATGGCACAGAAGTTGGGACCGCACATGGTGCAGAAGTGGTCGTCCTCCTTGTGGCTCTCCACGTAGTACTGGCGGGCACGGGCGGGGTCGAGCGAGAGATTGAACTGATCCTTCCAGCGGAATTCGAAACGGGCCTTGCTCATGGCGTCGTCGCGCACCTGAGCGCCGGGATGCCCCTTGGCGAGGTCGGCGGCGTGGGCGGCGATCTTGTATGTGATCACACCGTTGCGCACATCCTCGAGGTTGGGGAGCGCGAGATGCTCCTTGGGGGTGACGTAGCATATCATGGCTGTGCCCATCCAAGCTATCTGGGCAGCTCCGATGGCAGAGGTGATGTGGTCGTAGCCGGGGGCTATGTCGGTTGTGAGCGGGCCGAGAGTGTAGAAGGGGGCCTCATGGCATTTGTCGAGCTGACGATCCATGTTCTCGCGGATCTTGTGCATGGGCACGTGGCCGGGACCTTCGATGAGCACCTGTACATTGTGTTTCCAGGCAATCTCGGTGAGTTCGCCGAGCACATCGAGCTCGAGGAACTGTGAGCGGTCGTTGGCATCGTGGATAGAGCCGGGGCGGAGACCGTCGCCGAGAGAGACTGCCACATCGTAGGCGGCGAGAATCTCGCATATCTCGTCAAAGTGGGTGTAGAGGAAGTTTTCCTGATTGTGTATCACAGCCCAGCGGGTCATGATGGATCCGCCGCGCGAAACGATGCCTGTGAGACGCTCCTGCACCATGTCGGCATGGGCGCGGAGAGCTCCGGCATGGATGGTGAAATAGTCGACACCCTGTTCGGCCTGCTCGATGAGCGTGTCGCGGTAGATCTCCCATGTGAGGTCCTCGACCTTTCCGTCCACTTTCTCGAGGGCCTGGTAGACCGGCACTGTTCCCACCGGCACGGGGCAGTTGCGCACGATCCACTCGCGTGTCTCGTGGATGTTGTCGCCGGTAGAGAGGTCCATGAGAGTGTCGCCACCCCAGTAGCAGCTCCAGACGGCCTTGCTCACCTCTTCCTCGATGCCCGACGAGAGGGCGGAATTGCCGATATTCGTGTTGAGCTTGACAAGGAAGTTGCGGCCGATGATCATAGGCTCGGCTTCGGGGTGGTTGATATTGGCGGGGAGCACGGCGCGCCCGGCGGCAATCTCATCACGCACGAACTCGGGGGTTATGTGCGACTTGATGCCAAGCGCCTCGGCATTGTTGTTCTCACGGATGGCCACATATTCCATCTCGGGTGTTATGATGCCTTTCCGGGCGAGAGCCATCTGGGTGATTTCCTTACCCTCGGCAGCGCGCATGGGGGCGTAGCGGTGGGCGAAGCGGATTTGGTCGAGACTCTTGTCGGCCTCGCGCATACGTCCGTATTCGGAGGTTATGGCAGGGAGCTTCACGAGGTCGTCGCGTCTTGCATTCCACTCCTCGCGTATGCGCGGGAGTCCGGCATTGATGTCGATCTTCACGTCGGGGTCGGTGTAGACACCGCTCGTGTCGTAGACATATACAGGATCGTTTTCGCGCACGAGACGCTCACCGTTGACGATTTTCACCGTGGGGGTGAGATTCACGCGGCGCATCGCCACTCTAACGGGGTGGAGTTTTCCGTCGATATATACTTTCTCTGATCCGGGATAGGAGTTTACGTCGATATTTTCGATTGTCATGTGGGTATGTTCTTTAGAGATCAAGGAATGAGGTCAGGGGGCTTGTGGCGCTGGCGGAGGATGATACGGATCCGAGCCCGGCAACGTAGGCCTTGCGTCCGGCCTCGACAGCGAGTTTGAAGGCCACAGCCATCTCGACAGGATCGCCGGATACGGCTATGGCTGTGTTGACGAGCACAGCGTCGGCACCCATCTCCATGGCATCGGCGGCGTGGGAGGGTGCGCCGAGACCGGCGTCGACCACGACAGGCACACGGCTTTCGGCAATGATGATCTCAAGAAGGTCGCGTGTCTTGAGGCCTTTGTTGGTGCCGATGGGTGCTCCGAGGGGCATGACAGCGGCGGTGCCCACCTCTTCAAGACGTTTGCACAGCACGGGGTCGGCCTGTATGTAGGGGAGAACGATGAATCCCTGGCGGGCGAGGATCTCTGTGGCTTTCAGAGTCTCGATGGGGTCGGGGAGGAGATATTTGGGATCGGGGTGTATCTCGAGTTTGATGAAATCGGTGCCGAAGCAGTCACGAGCCAGGTTGGCAGCGAGCACAGCCTCCTCGGCGTTGCGCACACCTGAGGTGTTGGGGAGAAACTGCACATGGTCGCGGTTGATGTGGGCGAGCATATCGTCTTCTTCCTCGTGTTCCATGTCAATGCGTTTCATTGCCACGGTGATCATCTGGGATCCTGAGGCGAGGATCGACTCGAGCATCATGCGGTTTGAGGAATATTTGCCTGTCCCCACGAACAGACGTGAGGTGAATTCCTTTCCGCCGATAGTTAGAATATCTGACATATATCTGGGGTTAAGATGTTTATGAATGTTTGTTCTGTTCAAGCGAGGCCAGAACTTCACGGGTGTATGCCACCGGGTCGGGGGCGTTTATGATGGCTCCGCTCATTGCCACTCCGTTGACGCCGGTGGCCATCAGGGAGGGAATGTCGGCGATGGTTATTCCACCTATCGCCACAATGGGCAGCATGATATCGGCATCGCGCACGGCGGTGACGATTTCGGTGTAGCCTTCAGTGCCGAGCACGGGTGAGAGTTTCTGCTTGGTGGTGGTGAAGCGGAAGGGGCCGAGGCCTACATAGTCCACGTCCCATCCACGCATACGGGTGATGTCGGCGGCGGTGTTTGCCGTGACACCGATGATGGCTTCGGCGCCCATGGTCTCGCGCGCCTGAAGTGGATCCATGTCGTTTTTGCCCAGATGCACTCCGTGGACTCCCATTTCCATGGCGAGCTCCACACGGTCGTCGAACACGAGGAAGGCTTCGTTTTCCCTGCACATCGGGATGATCTCGAGAGCAGTCTGACGGAATTCCTCGTCGCTCGCGTCCTTGAGCCGCAGCTGGATCCATTTGCAGCCACCTTCGAGCACCATCTGCACCTCTTCGGCTATCGAGTAGCGGTCGGAGGGGTGGGTTATGAACATTAACATATATATTCGGATAATTTGTTTGAAAATTCTGGAAGAGGACGTTCCCAGCCTATTGCCCCGAGCATGGCCGCGCCGGCGAATCCGCCGGCGGCGAGAGCCGGGAGTGAGGCCGGTGTGATTCCACCGAGAGCTATGACAGGAACGGGGATTCCGGGGAGACGGCTGATGTCGTCAGAGGAGATGGCGCTACGGTAGCCGGCCTTCGAGATGCTGTCAAATACCGGACTGAGGGTCACATAGCCCATCCCTGCAGAATGACTTATGACCTCGTCCACCGAATGGCATGACCGGCTCAGCGCACCTCTGTAGCCTGCCGGAGGGGCCGGACAGCGGCGGTTGAGATGGAGTCCGCCGAGATTGTAGTCGAAGGCCAGGTCGAAATGGCCATGGATCACGATGCGGTCATGGAGCCGTTGCGGGACAGACTCGATGATGTCACGCATCTCGATCCGTGAGGCCGAGGGGTGGCGGAGATGCACACGGAAGAAGCCCGCGGTGAGCAGAGCCGTGATTTTGGCTCCCTCGTCGTCAACCGGGGTCTCGGGAGTGATGGCTATCAGTCTGAAGTGACAGTTATCCACCATAGAAAGCCTTTATGATCACCACCTTGTCGCCTTCGCACAGATGGTGGGATACCCTTTTGGCCGATGGGATCACAGTGCCGTTGACGGCTGTAGCGATTCCTCCGGGCTTGATGCCCTTTGCCATGAGTGCATCTGCCAGGGTTGCATTGTCGGGGAGGACGAGCGGGGTGTCGTTGATGAGTATGTTCATTGTATTTTGTTGGGATTGAAGTTTTTGAGACGTCGGGGGGCGAAGAAGTGGTTGACAGGTCCGTGGCCGTGTCCGGTGGTGATGAACGCACCGGCCTCGAGGGCGCGGGTGACATAGAGTTTGCCGAGACGGACAGCTGTGACCAGATCGTTGCCAAGCGCGAGATATGATGCTATGGCCGATGAGAGCGTACATCCTGTCCCGTGGGAATTGCGGGTGTCCACCGCGTCGGCCCTCAGTTCGAGCCACTCACCGGGGTTGCCTGTATAGAGAATGTCGGTCTTGAATTCACGGTCGTCCGAGTCACCCCCTTTGAGAAGTATGGCGCGGCACCCCATGGCGAAGAGTCTCTCGGCCTGTACGGAATGGTCGTCTGATCCGGTGAGGGCACGTGCTTCCATACGGTTGGGGGTTATGATGGCGGCAAGCGGGAAAATGCGTGTGGTGATTATCTCCACCGCTTCGTCGGCGAGGAGTTTTGATCCGGAAGTGGAGACCATGACCGGATCGACCACGAGATTGGCGGGACGGTAGTGCTCAAGCCGTGCGGCCACAGCATCGGCCACGGCGGCGTCGGTGAGCATCCCTGTCTTCACGGCCATAGGAGGGATGTCGGAGAAAATCATGTCGATCTGATCGGCCACAACGGAGGGATCTATCGGCTGGATGGACCGCACACCGGTGGTGTTCTGCGCCGTTATGCCTGTTATCGCGCTCATGGCATAACATCCCAGTGCCGACATGGTCTTGATGTCGGCCTGGATTCCGGCGCCTCCCGACGAATCGGAACCGGCAATAGTGAGAACGGGGAAGTATTGTCTCATCGCGATGGGGTGGAATATTTAAGTTTACGGTTCGCGACAAGAGGCGCGGCCCTCGCAGGCCAGGCGGACGATCAATCCCTTCGGCGGTACTAACCGCATCAGGTTCGGAGGGTATTATCTCAGCGGTCTGACTCATATCCGGGAAGTCGCCGCACCCCTTTGTCACCGCAAAGATATAGAGAAATTTTTGAAAAAGGTGCAATTACGGTTAAAAATGTGGATAATGTGACGGGAAATATCCTTTTTTGACCTGTCGGTTTGGAAAAAAACTTGATTTGGAGTAATTTTGCAGGTTAACGGATGCATCTCTCCCCCGGAGTGATGCGGCAGTAAAGATGCACTTGAAATTGTCACATATATTATTCAGATGTGTTCTCATGATGGTGGCCGGTGCCGCCTTATGGGGGTGTAACGCCACACGTTTTGTCCCGGAGGGTGAATATCTGCTCGACAAGACAAGTGTGGTTGTCGAGGGTGACAGGAGTGTGTCGTCAGAGGATCTGCTGAACTATCTCCGGCAGTCGCCCAACCATAAGGTGCTCGGTTTCTGGAAACTTCAGCTCGACACATATAATCTCTCGGGTTCGGATTCGACCAAATGGTATAACCGTTGGGTGCGCAGGATGGGACAGCCTCCTGTGATATTTTCACAGCCTCTCACCGATGCTTCGGCGCGTCAGCTCGAACTGGCGATGATCAACAAGGGGTATCTCGAGGCCGAGGTTGAGGTGGATACTATCCTGAATCCGGGACGGAAAAGGGCCGAGGTGGTCTACAAGGTGACTACCGGCGAGCCTCATATAATATCATCGGTGTCCTACGAGATAGCCGACACGGCAGTAGCAAGAATAATCCATGCGGATTCGGCGGTGATGTCGATAACTCCCGGCGATAAATTCGACAGGGACCTGCTTGACGCCGAGCGCACCGGGATTGCCCGCCGTCTGCGCGACAAGGGTTACTATGCGTTCACAAAGGAATATGTGACCTTCTATGCCGATACGGCCGAGAATTCCCACGCGGTCGACCTTACCCTCGTGGTCAGGCCTCCGCGGCGTGGGCCACAGGAGAACCAGACAGGTGTGGCCCTTCCGGCTGAGGCATTGAACGAACATGATCTTTACAGGATAAGGGATGTGGTGTTCGTGACCGACACCAGGGGACGCACCACCCCTGCCGAGATAAGGTCGCTGCATCTTGACACTGTGGCCTACCGCGGGGTGAAGGTGCTATATGGCCCTGACCGCTATCTCACACCCGAGGCTTTGGAGGAGAAGTGTTACATCACCCCCGGCTCGCTCTACAAGGCTGCACGGGTGGAGCGTACATACGAATCTCTTGCCAGACTGGGCATACTCAAATCCATCAATATAGAGATGGTGCCGACCGGAAGCACCGGCCCGGACGGAGAGCGTGAGCTTGACGCTTACATATTCCTTTCGAGAAACAAGAAACAGTCGGTGACCTTCGACGTGGAGGGCACCAATTCGGAGGGTGACCTCGGATTCGGTCTCGGAGCCACCTATCAGCACCGCAATCTTGCCCGCGGGTCACAGCTTCTCACGGCCCGTCTGCGCATGAACTACGAGAGTCTCTCGGGCAATCTCAACGGGCTGATCAACGACCGATACACGGAATATGCCGGAGAGGTGGGCATCACTTTCCCGAAATTCGAGTTTCCGTTCGCCCCACGGCGTGTGCGGCAGCGGTTCAATGTCTCCACGGAGTTCGCCCTGTCGTTCAACTATCAGGAGCGACCTGAATACACCCGTATCATCGCGGGTGGAGCGTGGAAATACAAGTGGGTCAACACCACCAACACCCGCCGCCACGAATTTGACATACTTGACCTCAATTATGTATATCTTCCTGAACGGACCAATGATTTCCTTGACGCGATAGCCCCTGACAACCCGTTGCTGCGCTACAGCTACGAGGATCACTTCATAATGAGCATGGGCTACCGCTATTATCACACCAACAAGAGGATAGCCTCGGCCACGATGAAGCGATACGTGCTCCAGCCGGTGGTCTACACCATCCGCGCCTCGGTGGAGACGGCGGGCAATCTGCTCTATGCCGGATCGAAGCTCTTCGGGCAGAAGAAGAGCGGGGATGTCTACAAGGTGTTCGGCACACAGTATTCCCAGTTTGTGAAGGCTGAGGTGGATTATGGTATCACCCGCAATATCAATCCCCGTCATGCGCTGGCGTTTCATGTCGGATTCGGCATCGGGTTCCCTTACGGCAACTCCCGTGTGCTCCCGTTCGAGAAGCGTTTCTATGCCGGTGGCGCCAACAGTGTGAGAGGGTGGGGCGCGCGTACTCTCGGACCGGGCAGCTACAACTCGCATAACTCGGTGGCTTACTTCATCAACCAGTGCGGCGACATCAGCCTCGACCTCAGTCTCGAATACCGTGCCAAGCTCTTCTGGGTGCTCGAGGGAGCGGGATTTATCGACGCCGGAAACATCTGGACCATACATGACTATGAGAACCAGCCGGGCGGCCTGTTCCGCTTCTCCACGTTCTGGAAAGAGATAGCCATGGCCTACGGAATAGGTCTGCGTCTTGATTTCAATTACTTCCTGCTCCGTCTCGACCTCGGTGTCAAGGCATACAACCCGGCGTCCGGTCAGGAACGCTGGCCCATAATACATCCCAACTGGAAGCGTGACACGGCGTTCCATTTCTCAGTGGGCTATCCATTCTGATAAACCTCTCCATAAAATATAACCAGCTATGAAACAACTTGTGATATTCGATCTCGACGGCACGCTGCTCAATACTATCTCCGATCTGGGCGCGGCCACCAATCACGCGCTCCGTTCGCTGGGGTATCCCCAACACGCCCTGAGTTCCTATCCCATGATGGTGGGCAACGGAGTGACGCGTCTGATCGAAAGAGCGCTTCCGGAGGAGGCGCGCAACAAGGAGACTGTCGAAGCCGCCCGTGAGAAGTTCAAGGAGTATTACGACGAGCATCTCTGCGACTCCACCGAGCCGTATCCCGGCATACCGGAACTTCTTGACCGCCTGCAGGCCATGGGGCTCGGCATGGCGGTGGCTTCCAACAAATACCGGGGCGCGGTGGAGCGTCTCGTAAACCATTATTTCCCTGCCATAGAATGGCGGGCTGTGGAGGGACAGAAAGAGGGGGTGCCTGTCAAGCCTGACCCGAGCATAGTGTTCGAGATCCTGTCAAAATCGCCCGCCAGAAAATCGAAGGTGCTCTATGTGGGAGATTCGGCTGTTGACATCGAGACCGCCCGTCGCGCCTGTGTGGATTCATGCGGAGTGACATGGGGTTTCCGTTCGCGGCGGGAACTGACCGATGCCCATGCCGACAATATCGTAGATGATCCCGAAGAGATACTCGCCATCGTGAAGCGTCCCGGACTGGAGCTTGATGTGTGACGAAAACAAAATGGACCGATCATGAAATCACATTTTTTGCAAGCTATAATACTTCTGGTGACGGTGCTGGGGCTACCCCTCGGAGCTTATTGCCAGGGGGACCGTGTGACGATCGACTCGCTGTATCATCAGCTGTCGCTGATGAGGACCGCCGCCGATTCGCTCCCGGTGATGTGCAATCTGTATGATGTGCTGCCGAGGGACAAGTCGACAAAGCTTGGCCATCTCGTCATAGAGACCGCTGACCGTGCGGGTCATCCGAGTGAGGCCCTTGACCTGATAAGGAATCAGGCCAACCGCTATATGCGGTCTGACTCGATGCTCAAGGAGCTGCGCGCACGTGCCCTGAGGTTTCCGGAGTCGGAGGAGCGTACCGAGACAATCACTTTCATCAGGATGATGCAGAATATGCGCAAGGCGCGATACAGCGACCGCGAGGAGCGCAACAAGACTCTCACCGAATATATAAAGGTGATGACACTGGAGCCTCCCGCCGACAAGTATGAGCATATCGCGCTGCTCCACGGCATCTGTATGCTCATATCCCAGGAACCCAACGGGGAAATGCTCGGGGTCTATCTCGACTCGCTGTCGTCTATTGTCAACAAGCTTCCGGCGTCGGCCTTCTCCATCCGCAATGCCTTCGGGGTCCATGCCGCCGTGGCCTACATGATGACAAGCCCCCACAAGTCAGTGGCGTGTGACAGGGCTCTCCTCCATGACGTCAGCCGTCTCGAGGAGTACTATCATGAGAAAGGGAGGAAATTCAGGTCGTATTCGCCTACCTATTACACAGTGTACACCCGGTTGCTTTCCAATTTCGAGATACTTGACTCGGTGACTATAGAGAAATATTACGAGAAGGTGAAAGAGTGTGTCGAGGAGGATGATGCCGTGAGGGCCACCTATGAGAAATTTCCCGCCGCGGACATCTATCTCGCGCTCAGCAAGGGGGACTATGCCGCGGCTCTTCCGCTGCTGAAAAAGCATTATGACAGCCCTTCCAACCGGTTCCGCAAGCGCCAGATGCTCGGCTATCTGATGAGAGCTGCTGAAAACCAGGGTGATCTCGAGACACAGCGTGTGGCCGCCACCCTGTATGCCAATCTTCTAGAGGAGGAGATCCTCGAGCTCGGTAAAGGTATGTCGCAGGACCTGCAGCTCGCCTACGCGGTCTATAATGTGAAGAACAAGTATGGCGATATGGAGCTTGAGAAGAAACGCGAACTTGCATCAATGCAGCGTAAGGTGATCACCATCACCTCATGCGCGCTTGTGGTGCTTGTGATACTCCTTGTCATTGTGTTTATTCTCTACAGGCGCAACAGGCACCTTGTGAAGCATCTTGCGGCGAGCAACCGCTCGCTCCAGACCGAGAGCGAGAATCTCCGGCAGTCGAGGGCTGAGTCGATAAGAGCCCGCGACATAGCCCAGAAGGCCAACAACCTGAAGAGTGATTTCATCAAGAACATGAGCTATGAGGTGAAGGTGCCGCTCCAGGCCATCACCGAGTACTCACATCTGATAGCGGATTGTGTGGGAGATACGGGCCACCGTCATCTCAAGGAGTTCGCCGATCTGGTCGAGCTCAACAGCGAGCTGCTCTCGACCATAATCAACGATGTGCTCAGGCTTTCGGAGATCGACAGTGCCTCGATGCCCGTGCAGGCCTAGGTGGTCAATGTCAAGCTGCTCACCCAGTTCACCCTCGAGAGCGTGAAGCGGAGGGTGAAGCCCGGAGTGGAGCTCAAGCTCGATGCCCCGGCCGAGCGGATAGACATTTTCACCGATCCGGCACGTGTGCAGCAGATTCTCAACGCGCTGCTGACCAATGCGGCCAAATTCACATCGGAGGGTAGCATCACTCTGGGCTACCGCCTCACCGATGGCGGGTCAAAGCTGGAATTCTCTGTGACCGACACCGGCATAGGTATCAATCCTGACAATAAGGAGCGGATATTCGACCGTTTCGTCAAGCTCGACTCCGAGACCCAGGGGGCAGGACTCGGCCTGACCATCGCCCGTCTCATCGCCCGTCTGCTCGGAGGTGATGTGATACTTGACACCACATACCGCGGTGGCGCGCGATTCCTGCTCACGTTGCCGAAGAAATGAGAAAAAATTCGTATCTTTGCGGCTGATTTTTCCAATCCAATGAACAATAATTCCCGTCCAAGCCGATTCAATACCGTCATAGATCCCGGATGTGTCGAGCGTATCAAGCAGTATGTGCTCGCCGCGCGCCGGATAGTGATCACCTGTCATGTCTCGCCCGACGGCGATGCTCTGGGCTCGTCGAACGCGCTCTGCTCGGTGCTCCGCAATCTGGGCAAGGATGCGTGGGTGGTGACAGCCGACTGTCCTCCACGTGTGCTCCAGTTTCTGCCCGGAGTGAGGGATGTGATCACCTTCACCCGCAACGAGGAGCGGGCCAAGGAGCTGATAGCCACGGCCGACGTAATCTTCTGCCTTGATTTCAACGATCTCAGCCGTGTGGACCGCCTTGTCCCGTTCATCGAGGCCTCCCATGCCCGGCGCATTGTAGTTGACCATCATCTCGCGCCGACGATCGAGGCTGACGTGCTCATCTCCCATCCGGATATGTCGTCGACGTCGGCTCTGCTCTACATCCTGCTGTGGCAGGCCTACTGGGTGAGATACCTTTCCCGGTCGGCGGCGGCGTGTATCTACACCGGCATGATGACCGATACCGGCAACTTCTCATACAACTCCAACGATCCCGACCTATATCTGATAGTCCACGATCTCATGCGCAAGGGTATCGACAAGGACAACCTCTACAAGCTTGTCATGGATACATCCTCGGAGTCGAGTCTGCGCATCATGGGCTATGCCCAGTACAGGATGCAGATACTCCGGCCCCATCGCGTGGCGCTGCTCACTCTCAGCGGCGAGGAGCTCAGGGAGTTCGACTATTCCAAGGGTGACACCGAAGGGCTTGTCAACAAACCGCTCGCGCTTTCTGAGGTGACATGGTCGGTGTTCATGCGCGAGGATTCCCCTAATCTCGTGAAAGTGTCGATGCGCTCCAAGGGAGACTTCCCTGTCAATGTGGTATGCGAGGAGTGTTTCGGCGGTGGCGGACATATCAATGCCGCCGGCGGGGAGTTCAAGGGCCCGCTCGACGCGGCCATCGCCAGATTTTTAGAAATTTTACCAAACTACGACAAATACCTCTCATGAAACGTATTCTCCTGCCTCTTCTGCCTCTGGCTCTGCTGCTTGGAATGGCTTCGTGCAGTGACTCCAAGAGTTATGCCGAGCTTCTGACCGAAGAGAACCATATCGTCAACGAATTCCTGTCCCAGCACCGTCTGATCGACAATATCCCCTCCGACACCGTGTTCCAGACCGGAACCGATGCCCCTTACTACTGCATAGACGAGGAGGGAAACGTGTATATGCAGGTGCTCGATCCGGGCACTGACGAGCGTCCGGCCTACAACGACCGTGTGTATTTCCGCTACACCAGATATAATCTGAACGGTTATGTGGTGGGTGGCGACAATATCGGCGGCGGTAATGCCGACAATATGAACTCGGGTTCGACATTCTTCCTCTACGGTAACGAATATGTGGAGACCTCCACACAGTATGGCACCGGCATCCAGCTTCCCATGGGGCTGCTCGGCTACAATGCCAAGGTGAACCTCGTTGTCAAATCCCAGGCAGGCCCCACGGCCGACATGAGCTATGTGGTGCCTTATCTCTACACGATTTCTTATTATAAACCTGTAATATAAACTATGGCACTTATCAAATCCATATCCGGCATACGCGGCACCATCGGCGGTGTGGCCGGTGAGGGGCTCTCGCCACTCGACATAGTGAAGTTCACGGCTGCATACGCCACTCTCATCTCACGCAATCTCCCTGCCGGAGGGCGCAAGCTCATCGTCGTGGGGCGCGACGCGCGTCTCTCGGGCGAGATGGTGGAGAGCCTCGTGTGCGGCACACTCACAGCCATGGGTTTTGATGTGGTGAACATCGGCCTCGCCTCGACCCCCACCACGGAGATCGCTGTGACCGGCGAGGGCGCGGCCGGAGGTATCATCCTCACGGCAAGCCACAACCCCGTGCAGTGGAACGCTCTGAAGCTGCTCAACTCGAGCGGAGAGTTTCTCAACGATGCCGAGGGTAAGGAGGTGCTCCGCATAGCCGATTCCGACGAGATCGTGTTTGCCCCCGTCACCGAGCTGGGCTATGTCTACCGCAACGAGACATACAACCGCCGTCATATCGAGAGCGTCCTCGCCCTTGACCTTGTGGATGCCGACGCGATTGCCAAGGCTGACTTCACCGTGGCTGTCGATGCGGTCAACTCCGTCGGCGGCATCGTGATACCTCAGCTTCTCCGTGCTCTCGGTGTGAAAAACGTGATCGAGCTCAACTGCGAGGCCAACGGTAAGTTTGCCCATACACCCGAACCTATTCCCCAGAACCTCACCCAGATAGCCGGACTCATGGCCGACGGGAAAGCTGATGTGGGTTTCGTGGTGGATCCTGACGTTGACCGTCTGGCCATCGTGATGGAGAACGGCGAGATGTTTGTCGAGGAATATACTCTCGTATCAATAGCCGACTATGTGCTCTCGCACACTCCCGGATCTACAGTGAGCAATCTCAGCTCGTCGCGCGCCCTGCGCGATGTCACCGAGGCCCGCGGGTGCAGCTATACGGCAGCGGCGGTCGGTGAGGTCAATGTGACCACCAAAATGAAGGAAACCGGAGCCGTGATAGGGGGCGAGGGTAACGGCGGTGTGATATATCCCGCCTCACACTATGGCCGTGATGCCCTCGTAGGGGTGGCACTCTTCCTCACACTCCTTGCCAAGAGCGGCAAGAAAGTGACCGAGCTCCGTGCCGGCTATCCCGCATACGAGATTGCCAAGAACAAGATCGAGCTGACACCCGAGATTGATGTGGATGCCATACTTGAGGCTGTGAAGGCTAAGTTTGCCGGTGAGAGAATCACCGACATCGACGGCGTGAAGATTGATTTCGCCGATTCGTGGGTTCATCTGCGCAAGTCGAACACAGAGCCTATCATCCGCATCTACAGCGAGGCCCATACCATGGCTGAGGCCGACAAACTCGCCGAAAGCATCAAAGAGGTCATCTCATCGCTGATCTAAAAGTTACCTAAAAGTTACCTAAAAGTTACCGATCAGGACAAGGGTACAGAAGAACATAAGGACAAAAGAAACAGATTTTTTTATTTTTTTGTTCAGATAATCAGTCTGATGAATCTGAATCCCCAAAAAATTTGTTTCTTTTGTCCTTATGTTCTTCTGTACCCTTGTCCTGATCGGTAACTTCTTTTCCTGAACGGTAAATTTTCCTTGATTAAGGAAATTTAACTTTTGTATTTATTATTTTATTTCTACCTTTGTGTAGTACAAAGTACATATTGTCATTGCCGCAGTTGAAAGGCTGCATGGTGCTGACGGATCAGGCTCGGAAGGGCACCGGTATTACCGGTGTTGACAATGGAATAGCCCAAGCGTAAAAACGAGTCCCCGTCGCGTGTGACTGACACACGGAAGCATCCACCGCGGTTGAGTGCGGCAACTTTCCGTCAGATGGTCATCGTAGGCCACGCCGAAGAGGATAGCCGAGGATTATCTTATTGTAGAACGTAAAAAAGACAAGGACTCAACAGAGAAGACTGACAAACAGACATAACAATCATTCAGACTGCGGATCTATATGCAGCACGTTCGTCCGTGCCGCGTGTCATTCCATCTGGCTTGCCGTCGGGGTTGATGCAACCGCGATGACGGGTGGCAGTCAGGGCCGATTGTATGCGTCCTCGTAAAAGCTACATAGATAATCACAACATAAAGCTTCGTATTTTCCAGACTATCCAATCAGACGTTATTCCCGCTAAATATTTCCACGGCTTTTTCAAGCCTTTGAGATCACAACAGCCTTCGTGCTTGGCCTTACAGATACTTTTTATTGACATATCATTCTTTTACCCATAGTTCCGGGCGTATATCCGATACGACCCTAAGGATAGACGAGACAAGCGAGCTTTATCACATTATTTGCTGTGGCATAATACCGGCGGACGGATGCCGTGAAAATTGGCAGAAATCTCCCGCGAGAATTTGGTAATTTCGCCGATGTTTAGTAAATTCGCAAAGTAAAACCACGCCGATAGCCGTAGATCCGGCTCCACAGGTGTTGGATTTTACGGGACATTTTAGAATAGAAAGCGTATACCCCTACGCTTGTTCCGGGCTCTTCAGAACTTCGCAACTTCTCAAGGACCAGCTGCCGGGAACAAGGGAAACAGGATGGTAGAAATTCACACGCATACCTATCCTCGTGGTGGGGCATGACGGCCGGTGACGGCTGTCATGCCACTCCCGCGAAGGAACAGATGGGTCATATCGGCGTGGAACTCTGCTATGCCCCCCGCGGCAGTTGACAGGCAATGCGAAGGCCTTGAAGAGCGATGCGGGACAGCATGGTGATATGAGAGTTCCACGTTTTCTTTTTTTCCTTAAATCTCATCCATCTTCAGGAGCTCGGAAATGGGAGGCCGGCCGACCTCTGATTCGGTTCTTCTAAATTTCGCAATGGCAAAGAAATCAGCAATTTCCGGAGAGTACATCGTAACAGTTGAGGATAGCGGCACTGTGCGTGTCTGCAAGATCTACGACAACGTAAAGGGTTCGCTTCGCGAGTGTGCCGAGGCCCAGAACTTCGCGTATGACGATGGTTGGACCACCCGTCAGTTCGGCTCGAAGCTGATCAAGGAGTTCGGTGATGGGAATATGGCCGAGATCGGCGAATATACCATCGTGAAACGCGACAGCGGCTCGATCGAGACCTACCGCACCTATGCAAACACCTTGGGAGCATTGAGAGAGATAGCCGCCAACATCGGTTTTGAAATCAATGAAAAATCCAATACCCGCCAGAATGGTTCGAAGCTGGTTGATTTCATAAACGGCGGCAAGTAATGAACCTAAAGTTTTCCGAATTGATAGCCACTATACGTCAAGAGATAGCGGCTATTACGGAATCCTTGATGAAAAACAGTCCTGTCTACCGAAACAATCCAAAACTTGCTGAGTTTGTAAAATCATTCATCGGTACTGCACCGGACTCATCTGCATCTGATAGGGATTCATCTGTCAAGTCTGAGCCAACTAAGGCCACTGACCGCAAGCCGGAAGCCACATTGGCTACAGTCAAACCTGCTACAAATATCAAGCCACATACAATATCAGAAAAAGAGAATTTGACCGAGGAAGAGATGAAAGAATTGATAAAACGCCTCGAGGCTCTCGAGGCCCGTGTGACCCGCCTTGAAAAAGCCATCTGCACCCCTGTAGCGAAAGCCACGGGAGGGAATCTGACAGTGGTGAAGATGATTGAACTTAACCCAATCCGCGCATATAAGTTTGAGAAGGACGGGAGGTTGAAGTTCAGTTTGTGGCATCTTGATGAAAAAGAAGTTGCTAAAACAAAGGAACTGATTAATTCCGGAGATCATGGGATGCTTAAAACAGAATCCATCTGGTATGATAATTGTGTGCTTCTTTCTGATGGGAGTCTGTATGAATACAGTACTATCGGAAATACTTTGAGGGAGGTAAAAGCTTTCGCGACGCTGATAGGTTATCCGATACCCGACAAGGCCAAGACCGATATTCTCTCCGCTGCCATTGTCAATGAGAGAGGTGCGGATGGCTGGTGTATATCCAACGGTCAGATGCTAAAGTCCAACGGATATGTCTACTCCCTGAAACCTATCAAACTCAAAGAACTCGTTGAGGAATGCACGAAAGAGTCAGATTCATTTGTCTTCGGAATTGAACCTCCGACTTTTGAGGGTAAATCTCCGGAAGAGGCATTTGAGGCTTTCCTGAATTTCCGAGCTGCGATCAAGCCCCGTCCTCTTCCCTCCAAAGAGGAGATAATGAAGCAATATGAGGAGGAAGTCAGGAAATATAAATTAAAACACAGTTAAGCGGATGACCATTGAAGAGATAGATGCTCTGAAGGCTATGAAAGAGCGTCTCCTCAGAGGTGAAGCGGTTGCGGCGGCGCCGATACCGGAGCCGATGGAGCCGACGGAGCCATCGGGACAGCCGGTGGAGACCGTGGCTCAGCCTCAGGCCCGCAAGGGTCTGCCGGAGGGGTATGTGCCGTCCGAAGCCGAACTGCTGAGATATCTCGAAAAATGGGATGGACTTTTTGACTACGTGGATCAGGAGAACGGACTCGCCATGATTTTCCGCGGTGATGAGACGTTTGCAGCCAACACCGATATTCGCCACGTGATAGTCAAATGTGCGGTGTTGAACGATTTCTACGCCACCAATATATTCAAGATAGCGTCGGTGGCGAGAAAGATAGTCTCGATTCCCGGATTTGATGCCCGCCTCGCGGCCGGAGACAGGAATCTGGTGGAAGAGATCGCCGTTGTCGACAACCGCCGCAATTATTCGTTTGCCACGAAATATTGCTCGCATCATAAGCCGGAACTGTTTCCGATCTATGACCGTTATGTGGCGGATGTGCTTCATGAGATGAGAAGACGCGAGCCCGGTAATTTCAGATTCAGAAGCAAGGATGCGCTAAAGGATTACATGACATTCTGTGAGGCCATAGATGATTTCAGCAAGGCATACGGTCTGGAGGCTTACAGCTATAAGGAAATCGACCGTTATCTCTGGCAGCTCGGGAAGGAATATTACAACTATTACAATAATAATCAATAACCAAAAAATAACGCCCATGGCAGTAAAAACAACCGCGTCCGGCAAGATGGACAAGCGCACCAAGGAGTATAAGGAGCTCAAGGAGCGTCTGGCCAAAGCCCGCGCCACCAAGGCAAAATCGGCAAAGAAGACCACCCAGTCGACACTTAAAAAGACCAAGAGCGGCAAAGTGGACAAGCGCACCAAGGAAGGAAAGGCCATCTGCGAACGTATGGCCAAGGCCCGTAAGGCACAGAACTCACTTGCTAACAGACTCAAACGTTTATTCCGATGAAAACAGCACCCAATACATTAGCATCACTGCTCGCGTCGGCCATCTGGGCTGACGGCGAATATGGAGAAACCGAGCGCGTAACCGCCGAGGAGATCGCCGAGGCATTCGGGATTTCCCCCAAGGATTTCCATAAGTTCATGACCGCCGCCAGTGTGGAGATCAACAATCTTACTCCCGAGGCAGCCACGGAATATGCCGTGAAACACGCCGCCAAGGTGGATCCCGAGGAGTGCGGCGAGGTATATCAGGCCATGATGCAGATGTTCCTCTGCGACGGAGTGCTCACCGCCGGTGAGGTATATAATCTTCTGGCTATGGCCGAGGCTCTTGACATTGACCGCGAGAGTGCCATCCTGATGCTCTGTGATCTTGTCAAGAGCGAACCCGAGCTCGAGGTTTCGTTTGAGAATGACAGCGAAGAATAACCGGCGACGTCTATGGCATCAAAAATCAAAGTCTACGGTAAGGCCCAGAACCGCACGGCACTCGGAATAGTCCATGCCTACGTGGTGATGTATCCCCATGCCACCCTTGAGGATCTGCGCAAGGCGTTCCCCAACTCAGTCTGCCCTGACAAGGGCGTGGCCGAGAACTTCCTCCCGCTCGACGAGGCTCTCGGATTCAACACCAAGATGAGCCTCTATTTCGCCAAGGATGACGAGGTGCTCAATCTCGCCGACGGCACCAAGATGGCTCTCGCACAGGTGTGGTCCAAGCCATCGTTTGAACGCATGGTGGAGCAGGGAAAGCTCTATGATATCGAGGTGGCCGAGTTTGAGAAAACCGTCGGCCGTGAGAAAGGGGGCTATCGTCTCGAGTATCTCAACGGCTACGTTCCCCCGGTGCCCGAGGAGAAGAAGAAAGGTCTTCCCTGGCTCTGGATCATTCTCGGCGTCATCGCCGTCGCTGCCATCGCCTGGCTGTGCATCCCCAAGGGTGAGAAGGTGGTGGAAGTGGAGAAGATCGTTGAAAAAGAGGTGATCGTGCGCGACACCGTGTATGTGCAGCAGGTCGAGGAGATCGAGGCTAACTTCAATGCCGCCCAGTTTGAGCAGGGCAAGGCCGATCTCAACGACGACGCCAAGCTCGCCCTCCACGATCTGGCCAAGGTGATGAAGCAGAATCCCGAAATGCGTCTGCGCATCGAGGGACACACTTCAGCAGAAGGCGATGAGACTCTCAACCGGAAGCTCTCGGAGCAGCGCGCTCAGGCAGCGGTTGATTTCCTTGTCAACAAGGAGGGTATTGATGCATCGCGCCTCGAAGCCTCCGGCAAAGGATCTTCAGAGCCTATTGACCCTTCAAACCTCGAGGCCAACCGCCGCACCGAGTTTGAAATCCTTTAAAGCGCCCACTTCATGAAACTTTCCAATCTAATATCCAAAGCCACTGAGCTTGCATCGGGTGATGTCGCAAAAGATCTCACTTCGTTAGCCTCCGGCTTGGTAAAATCCTCTAAAAAGGATGCTGCCGGAACCTCCTCCTATAGTCCGGAGCTTGAAAGCATGATCCAGATGGCGATTGAGGATGGCGAACTCTCTGACCGCGAGATTGAAATGCTCAGCCGACGCGCAGTGAAAGAGGGGATTGATCCGGATGAATTCGAATTCAATCTCCGTATGCGCATGAAGATTGCCATCAAAAAGAAAGAGGAACTCAAGAATATGAATCCTGTGGTCGGGCTTTCGCAGGCCTTCAGCATGATGGAGCAATATGCCAAAGGGGGCAAGCAGGTAGTATCAGCCGATGCTCTCTCCGGCGTTATGACCCTGATTCCCGGAGTTGGCCCGCTGGCCGCCGCCGGAGGCCTCCTCGCCGCTTTCATCGAGACACCCTCAAATCTCAATCAGCTCAAAGCCGAGGCTATCAGACGGTTCGTTCTTCCCGACAATCCCGAGCATCTCGCGCAGTTCATCAACTATGCAGGTTCGCAGCAAACGGAAGCTCAACTCGCGAAAGAGGCCAATTTCAATCTGAAAGGCATCGTGTCAGGGCTTTTGGTGGGTACAGACATTGATCTGATTCCGATCTGGGAGAAGAAAATCGAGGAGGCTTGTGATAAAGCCGAACTCATAGCACCCACCGATCCCCAGCTCATGTCGGCAGTGAAGAAGAACAAGCCGACATTGCTCCGCAAACTTCAGAGTGGTCAGGTGACACCTCATGGTGTCAAGGGCAGAACCATCGGGTTGAACGATGTCACTGCCCCTGCAAACAACGACGAACTCCTGGAGGTGGTGGAATTTGCCTTTGCCAAGAAATCCACAGATGATTGGGAGGACTGGAAAGCATTCCATGCACGGATGTATAAGGAGGCCGAGAACCGCTTTGCCGGAAATCAGCAGCTTCTTTCAAGGCTCTCCAACTACAGAGTTAAAAAATTCGGGTTCTTTTAGGTTTGATAAACAATCAATATCCGTTTAACAATTTAACAACATTTCAAAAATGGCAGATCTCAGAATTGACAGCCGCATGAAGGTCAAGACCCTCAAGGCAAACTTCAAGAAGGCTTTCGGCGCATCACTCCGCGTCTATACAACCGCAACCTGCAAGGCCAAGGCTGACGACGAGGCCACACTCGGCTCTCTCATGACCTCCGGCGCCAAGGGTGGCGAGCAGACATTCGGCTCCAACCTGCGTGTTGGCAACTTCGAGAAGAAACTCACCGAGATGTATGGCATCGGTGTGCAGGTGGCCAATCCCGCCGACACCAAACTGAGCGACAACGATATCACTCTGGCCGCTGCCGGCAAGGAGTAAGGATTTGACCCAAGGATGTGCCGGAAAGCTGCCGTCGCACCGGCATGAACTCCGGCACATCTTTTGTTTTATACCGTAAAAAAACACAGTCATGGATATCATCAAAGGTTGCCTCAAGTGGATTCTCACCATAATTGTTTTTGCTCTTTGTTTCATATTCCTGTAAAGATGTCATGAAGATACCCGGATTATCATTCTCATGGAAACGCGCTGTGGGCATCACCGGCGTGAAACAGAAGATAGCGAGAGCGACAGGTATCCCCACGACCCGTCACGGGCTGGAACGCAAGGTGGGCGGAATGGTGCTGAACGCGCTCTTCGGAACTAAGAAAAAGAAAAAAAGAAGATAGGAGGAGAAATGACTCTGAGAGAAAGGATCGACACACTCAAACTTAATCTTGCGAGAGCGCTCGACGACGACCTGCACACGCGGCAGTGGCATAATCTGGTGGACTATCTCATTGTGTTCATGATACTTCTGAGCACGATAGAGATTTTCCTCTCCACATTTCACATAGATCCGGCCCTCCGCCGGATTTTGTTGTGGATTGATATAGGCACTCTGGTGTTTTTCACCGTCGAGGTGGCGCTGCGCATCTGGGTGGCTCCGCTTATCAATCCGGTTTACAAAGGGTGGAAGGGTAGGCTGAAATATTGTTTCTCGTTCTACGGTGCCATAGATGTGCTCTCGACGTTCCCGTTCTACCTGCAGTGGCTTTTCCCGTTGCCGGTGGCGGCGTTCAAGATACTGAGGACGGCGAGGGTGGTGCGTCTGTTCCGCATCTCGCGATATATGAAATCGTTCAGGCTGCTCACCGGGGCTGTGGCTGCCAAAAAGCATGAGCTGCTCATATCCATGCAGTTTCTGGTGATAATCACCGTCATACTGAGTCTGCTTCTGTTCTTTGCGGAGCATGACGCCCAGCCGGATGTGTATGACAACGGATTTGTCTCCGTGATATGGGCATTCGCCCAGTATATAGGTGACCCTGGTGAGTTTGCGGGAACTCCCCCCATCACATTCGCGGGCCGGGTGATAGCGTGTCTTGTGGGTCTGCTCGGAATAGCCATTGTGGCGGTGCCGGCAGGTATAATCGGGGCAGGATTCACCGAGGCTATCGAGGATGACAAGAAGGCCACCGAGGTGCGCGAGGATGCCGGGAAGCTGCGCAAGGTGTTCGAGCGTAAACTCGACCGACTGAGCGGCTATCAGATTGTGCCGCCGTTCCGGTCGGACGCTGACGCGAAGGTGGTGCTCAACATGAAGAACGACAATCTGAACGAGGCGGTGAACTACGGACCCGGTTTCAGGCTGATCAATCTCGCCTCCACGGTGCCGATGACACGCCATGTGCCCGACCGCGTGGCCATAGAGCATTTTCCGGTCAACAAGCCGTATGGCTGCATGATCGACCGCGGGTCGAAAATCACCATCATCTCCCCGTCAAGCATGGTCGACGCCTGTGTGGGGAATTTCGCATTCTATCTCGCCCTGATCGGCGGATTCAACTATATCTCCCGCGAGAAGGGGGAGCGTGCTCCCTATAAATCATATTATGCTTTCGCCGGCGACCGTGACTCGGTGGAGGGACTCGGGGAGTATCTCGACGATGTGGAGACGCTGCTCAACCGTCCGGACGGGTGGGGAGTGACCGTCCTGGTGTCAAGCGGTGCGCTTGAGCCGGAGTATCCCACGCAGATCCATGTCGGTATCGGCGGCCCCAAGGGTGACAGCCGTATGGGAGGTGATGATATGTTCGTGCACGATGAGGATACCTACCGTAAATTCTACGGAGATCTGTCGGCGGCGATGAAAGAGGAGTTCGGGTTGGATACCGACCATCAGATGTATCACACGACGGCGTCTGCCAACAATTTCATTAGGAAGATCAGGCTCAATCCGGATGTCAACAATATCGTGTTGAGGGTCGAATGGGACAAACTGCTGTGGGATCCGCGCCGCATAGCCATAGCCAAGGCGATGGCAGGGGTGATCTCTTCCGATCTGGCCGGCGTCCCTATGCCCGACAACGGGAAGATGCTCCGCCGGAAGGATATCGGATTTGACGGTTACGATCTCTGATGCCGGAAGGGTCAGTTGGCTGCTACGGTGGTCTCCACCGGGTCGGGGAGCACGGTGACGCGCGAATCCTTGTCGACCATACGGCGCACACGGACTATGTCTTCGTTGTGCATACGCATACATCCATGGCTCCGGCGCCCCGGGACAGATGAGGGGGCATTGGTGCCGTGGATTCCTATTCCGTAGAATGGCGGAGTGAGAAGGGCTATGAAAAACGGGCCGTAGCATTTGTCTTTCGTGTCCTTGTATGTCCAGTCGGTGGAATTGTAGACTCCGTAGATCTTGAAGCGTCCTTCGGGAGTGCGCCAGTCATCTTTCCCCGCCTTTTGCCCGCGCTTGGCGGATGCGCATACCCTGTAACGGCTCAGAGTGTCGCCGAAAGCGTTGATCACATACAGGCGGGTGTGGGGCTTGTCGACCACGATGTTCTTGAGGAGCCGCATCCTGCCCGGAGCGGCTGAAACGGCACAATCAATCTCGGCCCACACTTCCGGCTCTATTTCCGGGAGGATGGGAGCGGCGGTGGATCGGTAGGATCCGATCAGTTCCGTCACCAGCGGCGAAAACTCACAGTCAGGCAGTTGCGCTTCCGGCGTCTGCGCCGAAACAGCGAGGGCTGCCAGAGTAAGGAATGAGGTTATGTGTCTTTTCATAATGCAAATTTAGGTAATTTAGCTTGAATTATTGTGTATGTTTCATTAAAAATGACTATCTTTGCACGCAATAAATAGTAAACCGTATGTCATTTATTGCTGATCGAGTAAAAATGGACGGACTGACATTTGACGATGTCCTCCTTATCCCGGCCTATTCGGAAGTTCTTCCGCGCGAGGTCAATCTTTCAACCCGTTTTTCCCGCAACATCACACTCAATGTACCACTTGTCTCGGCTGCGATGGACACAGTCACCGAGGCATCCCTTGCCATCGCCATCGCCCGCGAGGGAGGTATCGGCGTTATCCACAAGAATATGCCTATAGCCGAGCAGGCCCGTCAGGTCCATGCCGTGAAGCGTGCGGAGAACGGAATGATCTACGATCCCGTCACCATCCTGCGCGGCTCCACAGTGGCCGATGCCCTCAACATGATGAAGGAGTATCATATCGGTGGTATCCCCGTTGTCGATGAGGACCGCAAGCTCGTGGGAATCGTCACCAACCGTGACCTCCGTTTCGAGCAGGATCCCACGCGCAAGATAGACGAAGTGATGACTGTCGAGAATCTCATCACCACCAATCAGTCGACCAATCTCGAGGAGGCAGCCCAGATACTCCAGCGCCACAAGATCGAGAAACTTCCTGTGGTTGACTCGGAGGGCCGTCTGGTGGGTCTCGTGACATATAAGGATATAACAAAGGCCAAGGACAAGCCCAATGCCTGCAAGGATCATCTGGGCCGTCTGCGTGTGGCTGCCGGAGTGGGCGTGACCGCCGACTCCATGCAGCGTGTCGACGCGCTTGTCGAGGCAGGCGTGGACGCGCTTGTGATCGACACCGCCCACGGACATTCCCGTGGCGTGGTCGGTATTCTCAAGGCCATAAAGGACAAGTATCCCCACATTGACGTTGTGGTAGGAAATATCGCCACCGGTGATGCCGCCCGCTATCTCGTGGACAACGGAGCCGACGGTGTGAAGGTGGGTATCGGTCCGGGTTCGATCTGCACCACCCGAGTTGTGGCCGGTGTGGGTGTTCCCCAGCTCAGCGCGGTCTATGACGTGGCCAAGGCTCTCAAGGGCACGGGAGTGCCCCTCATCGCCGACGGTGGCATACGCTATTCGGGTGATATTGTCAAGGCGCTCGCTGCCGGAGCTTATTCCGTGATGCTCGGCGGTATGCTTGCCGGTGTGGAGGAATCTCCCGGCGACACCATCATCTACAACGGACGTAAATACAAATCCTACCGCGGCATGGGCTCGCTCGAGGCTATGGAGAAGGGCTCGAAGGACCGCTACTTCCAGGGAGACCAGACCGATGCCAAGAAGCTCGTTCCGGAAGGTATCGCTGCCCGTGTGCCCTACAAGGGAAATCTCTTCGAGGTGGTCTATCAGATGATCGGTGGTCTGCGTGCCGGAATGGGTTATTGCGGTGCCGCTAACATCGAGGCTCTCCATGAGGCCAAGTTCACCAGAATCACAAATGCCGGTGTGCTCGAGAGCCATCCCCATGATGTGGCCATCACATCCGAGGCTCCCAATTACAGCGCTTCTAACAGAAACTGACGTATATGAAAGAAGAGGAGGACGGCGACCACTGTCCTCCTCTTTTGTCGTATATATGCGCATGGGTTCTACTGGGGGAATTTGCCGGTTGACAGTCCGGAGCGCAATGCCGCGGACCGTTGCGCGGAGGTGCCGTGGGTGAATGACTCGGGCACTGAATAGCCCTGTGCCTTCTTCTGGAGATAGTCATCGCCTATCTTGGCGGCGGCATCAAGGGCTTCCTCAACGTCGCCCGGCTCGAGCGATCCGAACATTACATTGTCATGATGCGCCCAGACGCCGGCATAGTAGTCGGCCTGCAGTTCCAGACCGACGCTGATTCTGTTGGCGTCGGCTTCGCTGAGACTTGACATCCGGGAGTGGGCATCGTCAAGGGTGCCGAGCAGATGCTGCACATGGTGTCCCACCTCGTGCGCTATCACATAGGCATAGGCGAAGTCGCCGTCCGCACCAAGATCGCGGCGCATATTTGAGAAGAATGAGAGGTCGATGTAGAGACACTCGTCAGCCGAGCAATAGAACGGACCGACCGAGGCCGAGGCGTTGCCGCATCCGCTGCGGACGGCATCGTTGAACAACACGAGCCGTGGCGGTTCGTATTGCATCCCTTTTTCTTCGAACAGTTTGGTCCATACATCTTCGGTTCCGGCGAGGATCTGTCGGGAGAAACGTGCAAGTTCTTCTTCCTCGGCGGTCGGGGTGTAGCTTTGTGCATACTCTCCGTCGCCGCCTCCGAGAAGCTGTCCGGCATTTGAGGTGATCACATCCAGGGGGCTGCCTCCGGATACCCATGCGATTATGGCGGCGATGATCACGGCTCCAATGCCTCCACCGACTTTCAGGCCAGTGCCCATACGCCTTCCGCGGCGGTCGTCAACATTGCGGCTTTCACGCCGCCCGTTCAAATCCATATATGTTTTCTTATCGGGTGAATAAAAATAAATAGTTTCGGATAAATTTTTAACGGAGGGAGGGGCGGTTTGGTTCAGAGCAAACCCCTGTAAACTTCAATAGATGATTCCTCAACGATAGATGCCGAGACAGAGATGGTGAATTCAGTCACTTCGGAGGGTTTGAGTCTGAACGGAGCGATGATGTTATATTTGTGATCTTTGTATTCCTGATATTTTACGAATTGTGTAGCTGTTTTCCCGTCGTCACTTATTGTAAGATCAAAGGGACGGTTTTCATCTCTGTCGTATTGCAGATAATTCTCAGAGCAGCGGATAGTGAAAAGTATCCCATCCCCGAAACCGCTTTCCGGAATGACAAACCTGTAATACAGGGACCATATTGTATAATTTGTTGAGATTGGATCTCTATATAATTCCTGTGGGATGGTATAGTTTTCGGTATAAGATTTGTTATCCCATACTACCCTGGCTATTTTATACTTTGTTCTTGTGATGGTTGCGGTTGCAGTGGCAAGTGACGGAGAGGAGACTGAAATGTCAAAGGGAGAAGCGCCAGCTGGGAGAAGGAACGGTGCCGAGAATACGGGATTTGATGAATATTCCCGGAATGAAATGGTCTGGAGGAAATTGTCGCCATCGGCACGGAGACCGTGTGGGGTCTCAGCGGCGGGGTTCAATGCTATTGAAGAGCTTATTGTCACGTCCATTTTTCCGTCGGTGAATTCACTCTCGGTCAGATCGGCAGGCAGACGGTAGAAAAGAGTGAAAGGAGCGTTGGCCTTATTGGTGGGAATCAAGTTCTCAGCCGGCATATCAGATGAAGCCGAGCCAAGATTGTCCCATCCCAACGTTACGGGTCCGAATGCCGGAGTGCGCCGGATGTTTTCTATCGCAGGGGCGATGTATCCGGAGGAGTCTGAGATCCGGATGGCAAAATTTCCGGTGGAGTTGTTGGCCTCACGTCCCGGATTGTCGTTGAGGTCTATGCGTCCCGTAGGATAAGCCGAGTCGGAGTTGCTGTCGGATGTGAGTATGAAAGGATTTGTCAGCGTGAGGCCTGTGGCAGCGTATGGTGCATATTCAGACCACTCCACGCGTCTGCTATATGCTATTACGGGGCCGGAGCTTCCTCCGGCGAAACCGCTCTGTGGAAGCACCTCGACTGAAAGAGGACTGCCGGATGTGGTGACGATATTCTGCTTGTCTGATTCGAATATTATGTCGAGCGGGAAGAGGGATTCGTCAAGTCCTGCCGGGATGCCATATATTATGTCAAACCGCGACATAGGGGTGGAGGAGGGGTTGCCGCTGTGGCTGATATTCTCAGTTGTCCAAGGGTTGCGTCTTACGAGTGTGACGATGCGGTCAAAGCCCGGGGCTGAACTGTGGGCGATTGAGATTTCCTGTGTCAAGGTTCCGGTGGCAGGCGCCTCGTTCGGGGTTATATGCAGGGTGTACCATCCTTCGGCATCGGGCGATTCCAGAACCGCCTCCTTGATCACATCTCCGGAAAGATGGTCAAGATTGCCGGGAGATGTGGCCCGTGAGTCTGCACGGACATTGTTTATGCTGAGTCCGGAAGGATCGACCGGCTGACCTTCCGTCAGATATCTGAACCGAAGGGTCTGTGGTGAAGAGGTGACTATGGTGAGGCGTGGTTGACTGACCTCGACCGTGAATCCCGACCGGTTTATCGAATATATGTTCTGTGGGATGGTTGTTGTGTTGGAGAGGGTATTGATTGGGACTGAGCGCATGGCTTCTTCCACACTTGTGGCACCTTGTGTGTATATTCCGGTGATGTTCATGGTGTAATGGAAGTTGCGGAGGAGATCGAGATGCACGAATCCTTTATCGGAAAGAGAACCGATCTCGGCCCGGTAGAAGCACTCGGTGCCCTTGAATCTGCCTTTTATTATGACATAGGTCGGATCAGTGCCACCTCCGGACCGCTCGTAAAAGTATACAGGGTCAAGGGTGAGATTCTGCTCTATCCGGGCAGGGGTGGTATTGTCGAGATGGCTGAGAATATCAGACGGGCTGACAGCATGGTAGCCGCTGTCAAGTATCTCCCCGTAACCGACCGGGGAGCCGGGTGAATCGAAAAAGGAGGAGAAAAAGCCGTCGCCGTCCGTCAGATAAGGTGTGACAGTCCCGATGGCCGGGCGGTTGGCAACGGTATAGCCAAGCAGCTCAAAGTTGCCGTCGCTTCCGGTGTAGTGCACTGACAGACCGCAGTAGTTCCTAAGAAGTCTCACCGATATGCCGGTGTCGGAATCAATGACAGGGAGCTTACAGCGGGCCCAGCAGGCACCGTTGTCGTTTCCAATCACGAGGGAGGGCATAACGGCGCTTTCGCAGGCCATTGATGAAATGTTTTCAGCACCGATGACTTTGCCGGGATCGGTGAGATCGTCGATTCCGGTGGCTATCACATGGATAATGCGGTCGTGTCCGGTGGGAAAGTCCTTTATATTGAATCGTGCGGTCCCCGATGAAGGGTCATAGCCCACGAATTCAATGTCCCGAGGCTTTATGTAACCCGACATGAGGCCATCGGAGTCGAAAATGAGAATGTGAATCTTCATCTCAGACGGATCAGGATCGGATGTGAGCGATCTGGAGAGTCCACCGGTGAAGTGGAATACCGGAATGACGGCATCAAGTGTGACAGAGACACAGGTGTCACCCCGGGGACTCATGGCGAAGCGGGAATCGGAGCATCCGGATAGAAGCAGAAGCAACAGGAGCATCCTGACTGCAAGATATGTGGTGCGTGACGGTGTCATTGCAGTAAAGTTCGTGAGAGGTCGCGCGGAGTGTCGCCCCATGTGAATGTTTCTGTGTCGCAGTCAGACGCCTGCCAGTACCAGTCATCGTAGACACATCTGACACGGCATTTCATTCCGGCGGTATCCCCCGGAGGGATATGAGTCAGTTCTCCGGTGATGAGATTGACAGTGACCGCCCCGTTGTTTGTCCAATAGGTGGCTGTGTTCCCGTTCCCTGAGGGTGATCCGAAAATCGGAGGAATGAGTCCGCGGGCCGACATCGTGGCGAGGAGTTCAAACTCTGTAAAAGTCGGTATGCGCCACCTGCCGGCGGGTTTCCCATGCTCCTGATACGATGCGCAACGTCTTCGGGCCTGTGTTTCGGTAAGCTCGCCACCTTCGGCCAACTGTGAGGCCATACTGAAAACCGGGGCCATGAAATGAGAGTAGCCCTCGCCGGTCATTACAGGATAATAATGAGTGAGCATTTTGCCCGATGTATCAGGTCTGGTCCAGCTCCCGTCGGCAGATGCGCTGCCGGAGAGATTGTTGTCAATGAAAAGCGAACGTGGATCCGCTATTATGATTATGTCGGAGGGTGATCGGGATGCATGGACGGTGTAGATATTCCTGTTGCCTGCCGTGTTGTTGTCTGAGATACTCCCGAGATAGATGGGATCGTCACCGGTATTGTCCGGAGAGGAGACGGATACAAAACCTTTGCCTTCTTCAGAAGAGAGGGTTTGGTTGCCGCCGTAGCCGTTGACGAAAATGTCGTGTGATGAGCCTTCCTCGGAAATGGACCGTGTGAGGTATATGGGCGGATATTGAGTCAGGGCCACTGTTGTTGTGAAGGTCTTGTTGTCGCAATGGCGGAGATGGAGAATGAAGCGGAAAGGTGTTATGGCTTTGATGTCGGGATGGACGGTGATCTCACCGGATGCGGATGCCGTGAGGTGGAAAAGGCCGCGGGCGAACTTCAGGGTGGATGTCTCATTGTCGACCGTCACGCCAAGAAGCGATGCGGCATCGGCATTATATTCCTCGAAAGTGGAGATGCGATCTTTGACGGAAAGAGTTCTTTGCCCTGACATATCAACCGATCCGGTGATATCATCCCATTCCATGATGATATCCGCCAGCTCCACAGGATG
The DNA here is from genome assembly GCA_910587165.1 of uncultured Duncaniella sp. GTDB lineage: Bacteria > Bacteroidota > Bacteroidia > Bacteroidales > Muribaculaceae > Duncaniella. Next base: position 9,454 of record CAJUKP010000009.1, on the reverse strand, counting down.
GGAAGATGTGAAAGGTAGCAGAATTTCGGTCCGGTCTGTGGCCTCGAACCGGGACATATTATCAAGGTCGGAACTGTTGTTGCCGAAAATGAGATAGCGCACACAGTCGGCCTCGGCGTCGAACGATACCCGGTTCCATGGGTGAACCGACAGATTCTGGCCGAGAAGTTCTGTAGGATTGTCGGGATAGGGTGATCCGGGACTTCTGAGATTGACAGAGATGTCGTATGAATGATTGCGCCCGATCCGTCCGGAGAGACCGCTCAGGGGGATATTGTAGAAATAATCGTCAGAGCTGCCGTTCTCGAGATTTTTCCAGTTTGCCCTTAGGGTTATACGCGCATCGTCAGGTAAAGCGGCCGGATATGTGTAGAATGAAGGGGAGAGGAGGTAGGAGCCATCTTTTGATGGGGTGAAACCGTTTCCTGAATTGTCGGAGATCTCATGGCTGAAAACACCGGTGTTGGCAGGATCAAGATCCAGCGAAGCTACGTCTGAGCCGAATGAAAGCCACGCCCGGAGTCTTCCGGGATCCGCAGGATCATAGCCTTCGCATCCTGTGATGTTGAGACGCAGGGTGATGCGGGAGGCAAGACGTGTGAGCCGGATCTCGCCGGTCAGTTTTCTTTCATGAAGCGGGATTGTGTCGAGTGCGTCCATGAGAAACTCATCAGGTTCCTCGCCACTTCCAAAGTTTGTGGTGGATTTCAGTTTTCTGAGCCGGGCCACCGTCGGGTCTGTGATGTCTGCCGGTATGGCGGCATTGGCCATGGCGTATACGATGCAGGTGGACTCTCCGGTCAGAAGGCCGCTCCGGATATCCATAGGCAGAGAGAAAGCGATGTCTGTCTCACCGTTGAATATCCCGGATTGCGGGAGGACGTAGCTCCACATTGCGGCTGAGGTGTGTTCGTCGAATCCTGACGCTTTGTAGAACCACAGGGTGAGACTGTTGACTCCGGATTCATTGGACTGTCCGCCGGATGTCCTTGATCCAGGGATACGGATGGTGAGAGATACATCCACGGGCAGGGAGGGACTGTCTGTAACGTCGGCGCATGATGTTGAACACACGAGTGTCAACATTGCGGCGATGAGCAGCTGATATGTCGCGGACCTGTATCCCATGATATTGTCATTTCTTTTGACGGATTATGCCAATGCGTGTGGCACCGGAAGGTAACAGTGCCAACGGAAAAATGCTCATGCCGGGAGTGCGCACCGTTATCATAAGCTCGGCGCGGGCTTCCTCTTCAGTAACGGCACGGAGGGAGATCGAGGAAGGGTTTCCTGTATGACCGGATGAGACTGCGGATGTCCCGACGGCATTGCCGTCGGTATCATGGGTCACAAATTCAAAAGCACCGATGCCTCCCATACCGGGAATGAGCTGGGCTGTCCACACGGAGCCCTCCGGCGCTTCGACCGCAAAGTCTGCCGAGACAGATCTGCCGGAAGTGGAAATATACAGCATCGGTATGTCCGTACCGGTTGTGACGTATCTGAAATCAGAGTCGGATCCGGAGATGTCCCAGACAGGATATTGGGTCATGACCACTTTTTCAGGATAGTCAAAAGTGGATTCTACCGGGATCCAAGGTCTGACTCCGGCTGTAAGATCGGCAGTAACCACCACGGATGTCACTTCGAATGTGTAGATGCAGTTGCGTATCAGGAATTCTGTTCCGAATGTTGTGGCGGCTCTGGAAAGGGGATATGAGAATTCCTCGGGGGCCGAGCCGGGGGAACGCGTTACGGAAAGTATGAGTTCCGGGCCATTTAGGTTGCCTTCGGGTATGTATGTGCGGAATAATCCGTTGGCGGTCTCAACGAGAGGGACGGCCTCTACGGCGGTTTGCTCAAGCACACGGGCCGTGAGGTCGGATGAAGGGATATCGGAACGGAGATAACCCTTGGAGTTCCACGACAAAAGTCTGACACTGTTGATATGTGGATAGCTATGACCGTCGGATGCGGTATAACTGTTTGTCATGGCTTCTTTTACCTCGATACGGCACAGGCTTCTTGTGAGAGTGAGCTCTCCGGCTGCCAACGGATGTTTCGGCGAGGAGACCATAAGGCTGCTCTTACGGACGCTGAAAACGGCGCTTCCGAACATAGGGATGCCTGTCGAGGAGGAGGGACAGTAGGACGGAGACATCTCGAAAACCGGGTCGAGATCGCTGTATGGAGCGCCTGCATCAGATTCGGGCAGCGTTGAACCCAGTCCATGCAGATTGGCAGCGATGGCAATCCGGAACCGAACGTGACCATCCGGAGTGAGAGCCAGTTTACCGATGTCGGCAGGACTGACGGTGACGGTGATGGAGTAGTATCCGTCGTTATTTCCGGAGATCGAGGGGGTGTCGGCGGGGACTGTCGATGTGATCAGTCTGTCATTCTCATCATAAAGGTAGATCCGTGTGTCGCCGGTCAGAATGATTCTCTCGACCGGGTCCGTGTCGGATGAGTTTCTTCCGGAGATGATACCGTCGGCGCTGATGTTGAATTTCAGGCATATATTCCGGTTGTCCTCTTCCGTCATGCCGACCGGGCCATCGTGGTGGCCGCATGAGCATAGAGCCGCCGCTAACGATGCGGCAAGCGTTATCAGCTTGTATGTCGGCGGTGTTCTCACCAGTCGATGTATTGCACGGGGGGAGTGGCCCAGTTGTTTATGAATATGTTTGTGAGAGGATTCCACTCTCTGTCGCTGTTGACAATGAATGAAATATCGAAGCTGTCGAGACGGTCAAGATATTCCTGGGCATCCATCGCGGCGTGGAACTTATTCCGGTAAAGGAGCAGATTGTCCTCGAGCGGAATGTCGACGATGCGCATCCCGTCAGATGTGCGGAAGATCTCGAGCCGGCTGTGGGCATCGGCCATGAGCCTGCCGAGGGAAAACTCGGAGATATGTACAGGGAGACGTGTGACTGTCCTCGAGAGGTATTCATCGGACACTCTGACCGCCCATGGCCGGTAAACGACCCTGTCGCTCACGGAGTTGTCATGGGCTATGATTGCGTTATTGCAGGTGATCTGCATGGAGAAATCGGTCTCGGCCAACGGCGATCCGTCGGGACTGACGAGTGTGATGTTCACACGGTTGGTGTCCTTGACAAGCGGTATATCAATCACTTGCGGCGCCATGGAGCCTGTGAGATTATTGTCTGTGACAATAAACCGTGCAGCTCCGTGGAAGACGGGGGTGAGCAGGGTGGCGCTCGTGTCAACAGGGATCCGGATAAACGATCCGGTTATTGATGATGGGGCGGGGGAGGGGGAAGAGAATGAGCGGTTGTCGAGGGTGCCGCCCCATACTGTGATGTCGTATACCCCGGGGCCGACGTCGAGGGTCATGCGGTTGGATGTAGAGGTTCCGCTGAACGAGAGTGCTCCGGTGGTATGGTCGAATGCGAAGAGAGTTACATCGGACACCTGCCCGCTGAACGCATCGGACGCGTGGATGTTCATGTCGAAGCGGAACGTGGCATGGCAGATGGTGGGGCATTCGTCGATACTGTCCGTGATACATGAAGATGTCATGATGATTGACAGAAGCAGTATGGCGAATGCCACCACCCGTCGCATTATGTGGCGGTGACCCAGTCTCATAAGTTTTCCCGGTTGGTTTTACCAGTCTATTTTCTGAACAGGCATGAGTGCCCATTTCTGGATGCTTATGGAGAAGTTCATATTGTAGGTGACCTTCTCCGAGGGGGGCAGGATGGGGGTGTCATAGTCAAGGATACCGGTTCCGATTCCAGAGATCTTGTTGACAGAGAGGGTATACTTGTGGTTGCGGACAACGCCGAAGTCGCCGGCCTGCATTTTCGACCAGTCCCATTCAACCTGCTCCTTGCCTTTGTTGGGATTGTCCGCTCTATGCCATCCGTAGTGCTGGACAGGAGCGGAGAAGAATGCACGTCCGTGGTGGAAGGCCGAAGCTCCTCCGAGGGTCTCGAACAGGAGACGGTTTGCCCGGTCGATGTTCTGTTGGGTCGATAGAGTTTTATCAGCCGACGGATCTTCGGGGTCATGGAAATAGAGCTTTGGATTGGATGTCTGGGTGTGCTGCAGTGTGACGATACGGCTTGCTGTCTTCATTCCTTCACGCGCTGAGGCAGATGGATGTCCGATAGAGAATTCATCTCTGAGAGCGGGGATGGTGCTGAGGTTGTAGACGGGCTCGGATGTTTCGGATTCCTTATAATAAATGACCTTCTGATCACCGAGCAATCTGGTGAGGAGTGAGGGGGCATCGCCGATCGGGGCGCCGCCTTTGTCAGCCTCGGCGGTGTATATGACCATTTTGTCGTCGGCATTGGTGCCGTAGGTATAGAATGTGGGCGAGTCGGTTCCGGCCAATACTTTTGAGCCGTCCACGATGACGTCATAGTGGCCTACTACGATGACAGAGGGTATGGCAGCCAGAGGATTGTGTCTCGAGTCCATATTCTTGCCCGTAAGCACGTCAGCACCGACTGTCGACTCGGAGAAGTATCCAACCTTGCCTATATCATTGCGGAATGACTTGAAGCTGTTATAGCTGTGATAGAATACCTTGTAGGGATAACCGGACATCTCGGAGTAGGGGTTGTAAGCATCGTTTTTACCCAGCTGATCTGTGATGTCGTCGGCAACAAGCGGGTATTCCCTTGTGTAGTAGGCCGGTGTGTGGCTCCAATAACTGCGGAATTGAGTCTCGTCATTCCAAGCCCATTTGAGAGCCGAGTTAATCTGTGACAGAGAGCTGAAATCACCGGGCTGTGAGGATTCTGACTGACGGAATGACTTGATGAAATAGAAGCTCTTCTCGAAGTTATTGAATGCCCAACCTTCGGGAATGAAACGTAATGTGATTCCTCCGGAGACATAATCCTCCACATTCAGTGATTTGCTGTCAGACGTGCCGCGGAGCTCCACTTTGGCGGCGTATCTCTCGACATAACAGTTCACTGTTATATCCTCAAGAGCTTTTATGGCCGGCGAGGCTTTGTCGGCAGCCGATGAGGCGTCGCTGACGAGACGGTCCATCTCCGCTTTGGTCTTGAGCACCTTGGTGTTGAAAGGTGTGGCCGTGATCAGGGTGTTGCGTGTGGCACTCACATTGTCATAGCCATAATAGGCTGAATTGCTCATGCCGAAGCCGGTTCCTGTGCCGTTGTCCTGATATATGGATGTCAGTATGTCTGCCTGGGCCTGCGCCATGTTTTTGTCGATGTGGGTGGCCGGTGACACGGCATTGACCGTAACAATCACATAGTTCGGGATCCTGGCGCCCTGCACAAGCTCGACAGGAACCACAGATGTGATGATTTTTTCCACATTCTCTCCTTTGACGGATGTGTTGTCGTCCTCGAATGATGTGACGTGGACGTAACTCACATATTCCTTGCGAGCATCGTAGAAGTAGAAATCGAGGGTATTGACTTTATTTTCCGAGTCGGTACCCGATTCAAAGTCAGCGCGGCTGTCGGTTCCGTTGTTGCTGACGATTGATATTCTCAGGTAGCGGGTCTCGTCTGTTTCGGCGACAGGTGGAGACGGGGAGTCTTTTTCGTCCGAGCAGGCGGACAGAACTGCCAATGGCAGCAGGCAAAGAGCGATTTTCCAAGGTGTGTGCATACGTGTCCGTGTTTTTTATTTTGGTGAATGTAGTCTATCTGAGGTTGCCTGTGGTTTGCTACGGTCTTTTTATTCCGAAGCGGTAGGCTATGCTTACGGCGGCTTTGGTCGGGCCGAAATAATTCTTGTTTCTTGAAGCGATGGCTCTTCCGCAGGATGCGCATGGATATTTGTCATAGCCATATCTCGCATAGCCGAGAGCGATCTCAGCCTCAATTGTCCACCGTGATCCTATGTGCCATGCGAAGCCATAGCCTGTGCCAATGCCTGCCGCCCAACCCTGTCGCCGTGTGGCGCGGTCGAACGAATAGTTGAACTCGCCGCCGAAAATATGGACGGCCAGAAAGTGACCTGAAAACACATTGCCCAACCAATATCTGGCCTCGGGCTGTATGAGCCAGTGTTTCCACATTTTCCCGTTTGAGAACTCAAAGGGATTGTAACTGACGGACAGATCCACACTCCACTCCGGCAAGACGGGCATCTCCACACCGATGTTGGGACTAATCAAACCATCATAGATGAGATTAGTCTTTACAGCTACATTATCTCCGGCTACGGAAATCAATGAGATCAGTGAGAAAATTACTGAGAATACAGTGATTTTCATGGTTGGTTTGCAGAGTGTGACGTTAATAAGAGACGAGTATAGGTGTTGAAACGTTATTCCCGTGGCGAATAATTCATAAAAGCTAATTAAAACATTTACTATGTATTTTGCAAATTATAATGTCAAATTGCCACAAATTGCAAATAAAAAGATATAAAAGTATTATGATGTGTTTAAAAATGATATGAACCTCCGGCGATTGGGAAGGGCGGATCAGGAATGGCCGTCAGACACCACACGGAATTTAATGCCGCATGAAAGACTGCATTGAAAATTGGATGGCTCGGAGGTTTTTTGTAACTTCACCCCATGAAAAAGCGATTCGGCAGACTAAGCGGACGCACCCCTCAGCCAAAAGAAAGGTCTGCTTTTCACTTTCTGACAACAGAACGGATACCATAATGAACAACAAGGAGCTATCAGAGTATCTCAAAATCATAAAGCGAAGTGTTGATGATTTTGATGACCCGGACTCTGCCCGTCAGGCGGTTGAGGCCGTGACCCCCGCTGCCGGGCAGGGCAATGCGAGGGCGCAATATATGCTTGGCAGGTATTACTACACGTTCGGATGTGATGATTCCGCCCGCTATCTGTGCTGGATGGAGAGAGCGGCGGATGGCGGCAATCTGAAGGCCATTAAATTCCTTGCTGACTATTACCGCTTTCTATGCGATGACATGGAGCCGGAGCGTAGCAAGCCATTGGGCCTGAAATGGCTTTACCGGATGATTGAGGTGCTGAAGAAGAAAGCGGACAAAGGCAGCGTGAGCGCGGCAAAATCCTTGATGAATCTTTATGTATATGACCGACCCGACGACATGACGGAAAAGGAAGGACGGGAGGCAGCGCTGATGTGTTATGAACGCCTGATAGAGATATTGAGAGCAAAGGCAGAACGTGGCACAGCCAAGGACAAGAAGAATCTTGCCGACACCCTGTCACATGATCTGGGCGTACCCATGGAAATTGTCAGCTATCTGCCGGACCGGATGGACGAGGCGACACGGATCTATGAGGAGATTTCCACAGATAAGAAGGACGGCGCTTCGTATTGCGATTTAGCACAGACATACAGCAGGGAAGGAAACGAAGAAAAAGCCTTTGAATGCTACATGAGAGCGGCGGAGATGGGCTATACTCCGGCATACTACAATGTGGCGGCGGCATATCTCGACGGCGAAGGTGTGGAAAGAGATTTCGACAAGGCTTTTGAGTGGTTCCAGAAGGCAGTCGATAGCGGAGACACTTATGCCAAGTTGAAATTGGCTGAGTGCTACAAACGCGGTGCGGGTTGCAAAAGGGATTATACGGCGGCTATGGAATTGTATCAGCAGTTAGCCGGCGACAAGAGCTTGAAAAGAGATTCTTTCGTACATGGTGTGGCAGAGTATGAGATCGGCAATATGTACCTGAAGGGGCTTGGCGTCGAGATGGACTTGCGCAAGGCATACGATTATTTCAGACGTGCTGCCTCGCACGATAACCGCGCTGCCGAAAACGCCCTCAGGAACAAGAAATTCCGTGACTTCGAAAGATAAGAAGAAATATGGCAAAACTGCAAATGCCTTTCTTTGAGGATGAAGAATGGAAAAGATATTTTGGAGATAAGGTGGATTAAGTCATGAAAATATACAACATACGCTTTACCGATACCGATATTGTCGGTGTGGACGAATCGGGTAGGGAATGGAAGCAGTCTCTGCTGTGGTATCCGGGGTTGAAAAACGCCACCACCGAACAGCGCAATAGCTATGAGGTGGGATTTGATGGATTCCATTGGCGTAACGTAGATGAGGATGTCAGTTTTGAAAGTTTTTTCTACGAGGATGCAGAATCGACTCCATTACAACGCTTTTTCTTGACCCATAAAGAAATAAAGATTTCAGAATTTGCCAAAATGATAGGTATTGATGCCACGTTGCTACGAAATTATATAAACGGATTCAAGAAACCTTCACTGGCGCGAGAACAAACCATATTGGCTGGGATACATACTCTTGCCCGTGAGTATGCTGCCGCAGCGTTTTGAAGTGTGGTATAAAACAAATTATGTGCGTTCCGGCTTACGGAGCGCATTTTTTTATCCGTTTGCCATTTAATCGATCTTATGGATAACCAAATATATACTGGCAGTCGATATATCTGTGCTACGAACCCAAATAAGTTAGTTGCTTATGATATACTCGCCATTGTATGTTTTATTTAACTTTGATTCTATATCCTTGATAGTAATGACTCCTGATGAGAGCTGTTTCATGTTTATCATCAGATAGATCGTATTAGTGGTATCCGAAGCCTGTAAAAATGTTTCAGGACCGAACAAATTAATCATCATACGTTGGTAAAACCTAAATCTACGGCTTCCATATTCAATATCAATATTCCTACCCTTCAAATCCTTTTCTAAGTCACGGGCTGCAACAAATCCAAAGGAAACTAAAGGATTCTTGCGATAGTACTCTAACATTACTTCTACACAGGAGCGTATGATGATACGAGGTTCATAATCATTTGTGAGTAAAGAGTAGCGATCTTTGCTTTTCTCAACACCTTTCCAATAAAATTTTATTCCATAAAATTCATCTTCAAAACCCTCTACCTCCACAATGTATCGTTTGTTGCTTTTGGTTGATCTAAAAGTCCATAAATCAATAATGCGAAGAGAGTTGTCCTTACTTCGCATTATAAATGATGGAGTATAAAATCCGATTGTCATACTCACGGAAGTAGATACTGATAAGAAGAGATTCGTAAACGCTTCCTGTCTTCCTTCGTCACGGCTTTGAGTTTAATTGTATTGGACATTTTAGATACAGCACCGCATATCTTTGATGATGCAGAGCCTACCAATACTGGTTTGTTCTTAGATGTCTTCATACTAAAGCTTTGTTTTTATGTTTCGCAAATTTACGACTTATTCTTCATTGTAGCAAACTTTTATGGAAGATATTCTCTCTTATATAGGAAACATCAGAATTGTCTGTCATGTTCATTTCAGTAACATAATTCAGATATACATAGGTATATATTTAATGGTATATATTTAATAAGGATGCAAAAAATGATATTTTTACTCACGGTATCCGTTGTCCGAAATTTGTCCGGGTTGATTTTACCAAGCAAGGCTAACAAATTGATATACAATTCATTAGCCTTGCTTTGGCGGAGAGGACGAGAGCAAAGTATCATAAAAACAAGCGCGTAACACCTTGA